>DATFSE010000128.1:0-76068 GCA_035262745.1 Casimicrobiaceae bacterium
TGCCACGTATTCCATCAACGGATGGAGCTTCGGCGGTTACTGGACCGACACGAACACGAACGGATCGGTCTACACCATCGCTGGCAAGAATATCGGTAAGTCCACAGGTACGGCGTTTGTTCAGAAGACGTTCTGATCCTCGCGCGCCTTCGAATCGAAGGCCGCGTATTCACCGGGGGCACAAATGAAACTGGTCACTGCAATCATCAAGCCGTTCAAGCTCGACGAGGTCCGCGAGGCCCTGTCGGCGATCGGAGTGCAGGGAATCACCGTCACCGAGGTCAAGGGATTCGGTCGGCAAAAAGGTCACACGGAGCTCTACCGTGGCGCCGAGTACGTCGTCGACTTCCTACCCAAGGTGAAGATAGAAGCCGCGATCAAATCGGACTTGCTCGATCGAGTCATCGAGGCGATCGAGAAAGCCGCCAATACGGGGAAGATCGGCGACGGCAAGATCTTCGTTTTCGAGCTCGAGCAAGTCGTGCGGATCCGGACCGGCGAAACCGGTGCCGATGCGCTCTAAGGGGAACATCATGAAGCGATTGCTAGCGTTGATCGCGTTCTGCGCCGCATTCGGGGTTGTCGGCGGCGTCCACGGGCAGGACAAAGCCGCGGATCAGAAAGCCGCTCCGGCCGCGGCTCCTGCGGCTCCCGCAGCGACACCCGCTGCGCCCGCTCCGGAAACCAAAGCCGGCGAAGCGCCGAAGGCCGAAGCGCCCGCCGCGGCTCCCGCGGCTCCACCCGCGCCAGACCATCCGGTGTTGATCGCGACCGACAAGCTCAACAGCGGCGACACGGCGTGGATGCTTACCTCGATGGCGCTGGTGCTGATGATGACCATCCCCGGGCTCGCGCTCTTTTACGGCGGAATGGTGCGAAAGAAAAACGTGCTCGCGACAGTGATGCAAAGCTTCGCCATTACCTGCCTGGTCACGGTGCTCTGGGTCATCGTTGGATACAGCATCGCATTCATCCCCGGCGGTCCCTTCTTCGGGAGCATGGAGCGCTTCTTCCTGAACGGCATGCTGTTCCAGAACGAAGCGGGCAAAGTGACCGTCAGCCACCTGGCCACAACCATTCCCGAATCGGTATACATGTGCTTCCAGATGACCTTCGCGATCATCACGCCGGCCCTGATCTGCGGGGCGTTCGCCGATCGCATGAAGTTCTCGGCGATGCTGTGGTTCATGGGGCTGTGGTCGCTGCTCATCTATTCACCGATCGCGCACATGATGTGGGAATCCACCAGCGGGTTCTGGGCCACCAAGGGCGTGCTCGACTTCGCGGGCGGCACGGTGGTGCACATCAATGCCGGCATCGCGGGCTTGGTCTGCGCGCTGGTGCTCGGCAAGCGGATCGGCTACGGCAAGGAAGCGATGCCGCCGCACAACCTAACACTGACGATCATCGGAGCTTCGTTGCTGTGGGTAGGCTGGTTCGGCTTCAACGCGGGCTCGGCGGTAGCTGCAGACTCGCGAGCGGGTATGGCAATGACTGTGACCCAGCTTGCCACCGCAGTCGCAGCGCTCGCGTGGATGTTCACGGAGTGGATCGCCAAAGGTAAGCCGTCGGTGCTGGGCATCGCGTCGGGTGCCGTTGCGGGATTGGTCGCGATCACCCCGGCTTCGGGCTTCGTAGGAGTTACCGGCGCCTTTGTCATCGGGATCGCAGCGGGCGTGCTGTGCTTCTTCGCAGCGACGACGGTCAAGAGGGCGTTCGGCTACGACGATTCGCTCGACGCCTTCGGCGTGCACTGCGTCGGCGGCATCGTCGGCGCGATACTGACCGGCGTGTTCAACGTCAAGGAGATCAGCAAGTCCGACGCGGACATGATGGTCCAGATCGGCGCCGTCGCAACCACGCTGGTGGTGAGCGGCGTGGGCAGCTACATCATCTTGAAGGTGATCGACATGGTCATCGGCCTACGCGTGTCCGAGGAAGAGGAGCGCGAGGGTCTCGATGTAAGTCTCCACGGCGAGCGAGTGGAGTAGGCCCAGAAGCGAAGTCTGGCCTAGGTTTCTCCTCAGTGGCTTTCGGGGCGCTCCAGGGCGCCCCGTTTTCTTTGGCGTCCAGGGGACGACCTTCGCAGTTAGAATTCTGCAAGTCCTTTTCAGCGTCTCATTGGCCCAATGATCAGTCGCGAGTATTGCCAGCTCATGGCGAAGTACAACCGGTGGATGAACGAGCGTCTGTACGCGATCTGCGCAGAGTTGTCCGACGACGCGCGGCGACTCGATCGTGGCGCCTTTTTCTCGTCGATCCATGGGACGCTCAACCATCTGCTTTGGGGAGACAGGATGTGGCTCGGGCGGTTCATCGGGCCGCCTTGCACGTACCCGTCGTTCGGCGCCGACATGTACGAAGCGTTTGACGAACTGCGCCGCGAGCGCGGGCTGACCGATCAGAGCTTGGTCGCTTGGGCCAACACCATCACGCCGGACTGGCTCGTCTCGACGCTCGAATACGCGAGCCGCGTCGATGGAAAGACGCGCCGGCTCACCAGCGCCGTTGCAGTGGTCCACCTTTTCAATCACGGAACCCACCACCGCGGACAGCTCACCACGCTTATCAAGCAGGCGGGCGTCGATCCAGGCGTGACCGATCTTCCCTGGTTGCCGGGCTTGGTCGAGGTCGTCGGCTGAAGCGCCGTCCGGCGTATTACCGCGGAGACTTCTTTCTGGCCCGCGGGTGCGCTCGATCGTAGGTCTTGGCGAGTGCCTGAAAATCGAGGTGGGTGTATACCTGCGTGCTCGCGATGCTGGCGTGGCCGAGCAACTCCTGCACGGCGCGCAAGTCCCCAGAAGACTGAAGCAGATGCGATGCGAAGGAATGACGCAGCATGTGAGGATGCACGTGGCGGCTCAACCCTCGCTTCACCGCCCACGCGGCGAGCCGCTGTTCGATCGCCCGCGGGGCCAGACGGCGTCCCGAACGGCTTAGGAAAACAGCGGCGGCATCGCGAGGTGCAAGCTCCGTCCGGCGCTCGAGCCACCGACCCAGCGCTTCCCGCGCCGGCTTCCCGATGGGGACGACGCGCTCCTTCGAGCCCTTGCCCATGACCCGCGCCTCGGCAGCGTTCAAGTCCAACGCCGCTACATCGAGCCCGGCAAGCTCGGATACACGCAGTCCTGAAGAGTATGCCAGCTCGAACAGGGCGCGGTCGCGCACCTCGAGCAGTTCGTCGCCGTCGATGGCGACCAACTGCACGGCTTCGTCCGGAGAGAGCGCTGACGGTAAGCGGCGTGTTGACTTCGGCGGCTTGATTCCGGCGCACGGGTCCTGCTTGAACTCGGGTTCTCTTTCCAGCGCGAAGCGGTAGAACGCCCGCCAGGCCGAGAGCATGCGGGCCAGGCTGCGGCCGGACAACCCGCGCGCGTGGAGCGTGGCCAGTATGCGGCGAAGCTCAGGGGGCGACAGACGCTCCAGTGCTGTGCCACCAGCGAGCGCGTGAAGCATGCTTAAGTCGCGCAGATACGCCTCGCGCGTATGGGCAGGTCGCGTTGCCAGATGCGCTTGCCAGGCTGCGAGCAGCGGCGTGTCGGGCAGCGGGACTTCTCTTCTCGCGCTGCCCTCGGAACCCATGGCGATCTAGGGTTGCGGAAGGAACCGAGCGGTCGCTACGCTCGCAAGCTCGGAGAGCCGCGTCAGATACATCGTTCCCATCCCGGCGTAGAACCGCGTGGCATCGTCGCTCGCCAGTGCCAGGAGGCCGAAAGTCTGATGCGTCCGCAGAGGCAGAAACGCGAACGACTGCAAGGCGGGTGCACCCTCGAACCACTCGCGCGACTCGAAAGGCGCTTTCGCACCACAATAAGGAGCGCCCAAAGCCGATGCGTAATCGCGCAGTTCCTGGCTGGTCGCCGCCAGCTCCGGCAGATAGGATTGCTCGGGCACTCGGCCCCAAAGCCGCAACGCCAGGTGCGGGACCTGAAAATCCTCTTTCAGACTGTGATACAGCACGCCCAGCGCCGTCTCGAGATCAGTCGCCGAGAACAGCGCAAGCGTTGAGCGATGCAGCTTCTCGCTGATCGCATCGTTGTCGCTGCCAAAGCCAATGAGCTCGCGGAGCTGCCCTTCGAGCTGACTGTTCTTCTCGCGCAGTGTGACGATCTGGCGCTCCGCTATGGGAATCGCGTGGCCCCCGTGGGGGTGTGGCACATAGATCTCAGCGAGCAAATCGGCGTACTCCGCGAAGAACTCAGGGTGCGCCTGCAGATAGTCCGCGACCGCCTTGGCATCCATCGAATCTTCCCTGCGCTCGTCATTCATCGGGTACGCGCCATTCGCCCTCGAACACTGTGACCGCGGGACCCGTCATGGTGACCGGCGAGCCAGCGCCCTCCCACGCCACCGTTAGGCAACCTCCTCGTGTCTCGACGACAACGGGTGAATCGAGCATGCCTCGACAGATTCCCACGACGACGGCTGCGCACGCCCCGGTTCCGCAGGCGAGCGTCTCGCCAGCGCCGCGCTCCCAAACGCGCAGGCGAATCTTAGCGCGATCGACCACTTGCATGTAACCGGCGTTGGCGCCGCGCGGAAAGCGTGGGTGGTGCTCGATCAGCGGGCCCTGCACCGTCACCGGCGCTGTAGCGACATCGGGCACCACTTGGACGGCGTGCGGGTTACCCATTGACAGCGCGGCGATCATCGCGACGCTGCTGCCGACTTCGAGCGGTTGCACGAGTTCATTCGAGGTGGTGATGAAGGGAACGTCTGCTGCGATGAATATGGGCACGCCCATTGCAACGCTGACTCGTCCGTCGGCCTCCAGCCGTGGCTCGATGATTCCGCCAAGCGTTTCGACCCTGATCGAATGCTTGGACGTAAGGCCTCTGGCGCGCACGAATTCGACAAAGCAGCGCGCGCCGTTTCCGCATTGCTCCACTTCGCCGCCGTCGGCGTTGAAAATGCGATAGCGGAAGTCCATACCCATCTGTGTCGGCTTCTCGACTACCAGCACCTGATCGCAACCGACCCCGAAGTGACGGTCGGCCAACCGCCGGATCTGCTCCGGCGCGAGGTCGGCCGACTGGCTGACGCCATCGAGCACGACGAAGTCGTTGCCGAGTCCTTGCATTTTGGTGAAGCGAAGAACCCTTGAGCTCACTGCGGGCGTGGACCAAACGCGCGATCGAACTGAGCCACGGGAATCTGGCCCTTGCGCGAGAATTGGAGGACGGTTCCCCCGGCGAGCGTGGCGCTACCCCTGACCACGTAGTCCACCGGCAGCTGCGAACCGAGCGTCATCAGCGCGGTCGCAATCGCGCCGATATCGACGCGTCCGGCGATGTCAACGCTCGCTTCCCCTCGCGCCGGCAACGTGTCGATACGCGCGCTTCGGCCGTTGACCGCAGTACGCCCGTCAAGGCTAACGTCGAATGCGATCGACTCGAATTTCAGGTCGAAGTCATTCGGATTGCCAAGGCGCAGACGCAACGAAATATCGGCCTTGGATTCGGCGACGCGCAGAACCTTAACCGCCTCAAGCGTGACGAGTGGCGGATCAGGTCGCGGAGGGACTATCGCGCAGGCTGCGACAAGCAAGGCGCCTGCTGCGAAGCCTACGCCCAGCGCATGCTTTGACACGTCGCCGTCACAGCCCTCGTTCGAAGCGATCCGATTGACCGCGCTCGCCGTCTTCCACTGATCAGGTCCCGGGCTGGACCTGAAGGTTGAACGGTGCGATCGCGAACAGAGCGCTCGTGCTTTGCGGACTCTCGGGCGTCGCAATGCCGTCGGGCGCGACCCCGTAGAGCACTCTTGCGCCGGAGCCGACCGCGGTCAATGTCTGGGCTCCGATGGTTGGATTTCCGAATATGTCCAGATAGCTCACCGTGACGACGGGAGCCGTGGTAGGACTCGCGGGCTTGGCTACCGACAAGACGACCTGGTCGATAACGCGGCCATCCTTGAGACGGAACAGTGAGTTGAAGAATTGGGTGCTGCCCATCTGCTTCGATTTAAGCGTTGGGGTTCCGCCAACGTTGCTGCCGGCCCCCGCAGTCGCCGGAACGTAGACGATCGATCCGGCCGCCTGCGTGACCGTTCCGCCAGTGACGACATTCCCCCCCATCTCGTTGGTCACAAGGCTCACGTTCGCGCTCACGAAAGCTGGGGCGGTCGTCGTGCCTTGCATTGTTGCTGCCGCGGCAAACAAATCGGTCAACCAGGTAAAGTCGCTCATATCACTCACTCCATCCGGTAGTTGTTGCGAACGGGCTCGCGGGTGCGCACCCAACGGCGGCCGCAATACGCGGTGGCAGCTTTGCGATGATACCCATCCAGAGTGGAGTGCCAGGCGCGGGGTCAAGCCGCCTAAACATTGAACCGGAAGTGCATGACGTCGCCGTCCTTCACCACGTACTCGCGTCCTTCGAGACGCATCTTACCGGCTTCCTTGGCTCCCTGCTCTCCCTTGCATGCAACGAAATCGGGAAACGCGATCACCTCGGCGCGGATGAAGCCGCGTTCGAAATCGGTATGAATGACGCCCGCCGCCTGTTGCGCGTTGCTTCCATGCGTGACGGTCCACGCGCGCACCTCCTTCGGTCCAGAGGTGAAGTAGGTGTCGAGTCCCAGCAGCTTGTAGGCAGCGTGGATCAAGCGATCCAGTCCCGCCTCGGTAAGCCCCATGTCGGCGAGGAAAATTTGCTTGTCTTGCGGCTCCAGATCCGCGATCTGCGCTTCCAGCGCGGCGCAGATCGCCACGACCGGCGCTCCCTCGCGAGCCGCGTACCTTTCAACAGCCGCGATGTATGGGTTGTCCTTGAAGCCATGCTCGGCAACGTTGGCGACGTAGAGCGTCGGCTTCATGGTAAGCAGGAACAGCGGCTTGAGCACTGCTCGTTCTTCAGGATAGAGATCCACCGAGCGAGCAGGCTTCGCCTCGTTGATCACTGGTGCGACCTTTTCCAAAGCAGCAACCAGTCGTTGCGCCTCCTTGTCACCGCCGGCGCGAGCGGGCTTTACATACTTCGTAAGCTGCTTTTCCACAGTCGCCAGATCTGCGAGTGCGAGCTCCGTGTTGATGGTCTCGATGTCCGATATCGGATCGAGATCGCCCGCAACATGGACGACATTCGGATCTTGAAAGCAGCGCACAACGTGTGCGATGGCGTCCGTCTCGCGAATATTGCTAAGGAACTGATTGCCGAGGCCCTCGCCTCTGGAAGCGCCGGCGACGAGTCCGGCGATGTCCACGAACTCGACGGTGGCCGGCACGACTCGCTCCGGCTTGGCGATCGCCGCGATCGCGCCGAGCCGCGCGTCGGCCACTTCAACGATTCCGACGTTCGGGTCGATGGTACAGAACGGATAGTTTTCGGCCGCAACAGCGGCTCGTGTCAGCGCGTTGAACAGCGTCGACTTGCCGACGTTCGGCAGACCCACAATGCCGCACTTAAGACTCATGCGCTCGCTGGCCGGTCAGAAGCCGGGTTGTCTGGCACGTCGGTCTGCGGCCTGGTATGCAGCTCGTGCATTGCCCGCTCGGTTTCACCCGACGCGATGCGAGGCCAGACTGCCAGCGCACGCGCGATCGCATCCTCCATAGCGAGCCGCTCGGCCTCGGGTGGGGGGCGCAAGACGTAATCGGCGACCTCCTGCTCGGACAGCGCTCCGTCGCGCGGATGCCCGATGCCAATACGCAACCGCCAGAAATCTCCCGTGCCCAAGGTCGTTGCGATGTCTTTCAATCCGTTGTGGCCCGCGAAGCCGCCGCCGTGTTTGAGCTTGACGCTTCCCGGCTTGAGATCCAGCTCATCATGCGCGACGAGGATCTCCCCGGGCGAGAGACGGTAAAAGCGTGTGAGCGCGGCAACTGCAAGTCCGCTGCGGTTCATGAAAGTTTGCGGTAACGCGAGCCGCGGTTCGGTCGCGCTGACCAGCGAATGGAATCTGGACTGGGCACGAAATTCCGCCGGAATCCGTTGAGCGAGCCGCTCGACGAACCAAGCGCCCGCATTGTGCCGGGTCGCAACATAGCCACGACCGGGGTTACCCAGGCCGACTACCAAGCGTAAGGGTGTCGCCATGGTTGGCTTCGAAGCGCTCTTGCGCGAAAGGAATCCTCAACGAAAAGGCCCGCCGCAAACAGCCAGGCGGGCCCCTTGCCGTCTCGCGCCCGGAGCTGCTTACTTTTTCTCCTTGCCGGCGGGTTTTTCGGTCGCCTTCTCCGCGCCCTTCTCGGGCTTCTCGGCTGCTTTCTCGGGCTCCTTCTCGCCGGGCTTGGCCTCCTCTGCGACCGCTCCCTCTTCTGTGAGTGCAGCCTCTTCGGCAACCGGCGCTTCCTCGACTTCTGCGATGACGCGCGGGATGACCGCCGTCGCTACCACCGGGCTCACCGGTCCCCGCGCAACCGCGACCACTCCCGGCGGAAGCGTGAGATCGGACACGTGTATGGATTGCCCCACTGCGAGCGTCGAGAGGTCGACTTCGATGAACTGCGGCAGGTCCTTCGGCAGACATGACACATCGAGCTCGGCCAGCACATGGCTGATGATCGCGTCGGTCGTCTTCGAAGCTGGCGAGTCTTCAGCGTGAGTGAAGTGCAACGGCACCTTGATGTGAATCTTGCGATTCTCGTCGACGCGCTGAAAATCGACGTGCAGAATCTCGTCGCGAAACGGATGCATCTGCACGTCGCGGAGTAAGACGCGCTGGGACGACCCGTCCAGCTTCATCGTGAGAATCGAGGAGTGAAATGCCTCGTTCTTGAGCGCGTGGACGAGCGCGTTGTGGTCGAGCTCGATCGGCTCGGGCTGAGCAACCCCTCCGTAGACGATCCCGGGCGCGCGTCCGCTGCGGCGCAGCCGCCGGCTCGCGCCGCGACCTTCGGTTCCACGGGGATAGGCTGTGAATTCGAATTGCATTTTGGGCGACTCCTCTTGTCTGCGGCCTTGTGGTCCCGGCTTGACGAAACCCGGTCACTCGTCCGCGGTGGCGACACCCCGCTAAACCGTCGGGCTGGTTACGGGAAAGCTTTGAATTTTAACCTGAAACCGGAGGACCTCGCAAACGTTGCGTGGACCAATGATGACTAAGGGCATCGCTCGCTGCGGCCAATGGCGGCTGCTCGTTTTCAGACCGGCGACCTCCTTGGACCACCTCCGCAAGTGGAATAAGTCTCAAGTGTCGGTCGCCGCGGCCATTCGCGATTGCTCGCACCCACTCGCTTCGCGAGCGGGACCTGGCTCGCTGCTCAGGCCGCTACTCCGTGAACAACGAGCTGACCGATTCCTCGTTGGAGATCCGGGTCATCGTCTCAGCGAGCAACTGGGCGCAGGAAAGCGCCCGAATGCGTTTGCAGGCGCGCGCTTCATCGGAGAGCGGAATGGTGTCGGTCACCACGATCTCGTCCAGATCTGACTCAGCGATACGTTTGACGGCGCCTCCTGAGAGCACAGGATGCGTGCAATAGGCGAGCACCTTCTTTGCCCCGTTCTCCTTGAGAGCAGCGGCGGCCTTGCACAAGGTGTTCGCGGTGTCGACGATATCGTCCATGATCACGCAGGCGCGGCCCTCGACGTCGCCGATGATGTTCATGACCTCCGCGACGTTGGCTTTGGGACGGCGCTTGTCGATGATGGCGAGGTCGGAATCGAGGCGCTTGGCGATCGCGCGGGCGCGCACCACACCGCCGACATCTGGCGAGACGACCAGGAGGTTATCGTGGTTCTGCTTCCAAAGGTCGCCGAGCAGCACGGGTGTCGCGTAGATGTTGTCGACGGGAATGTTGAAGAAGCCCTGGATCTGGTCAGCATGCAGATCCATGGTCATGACGCGATCAACGCCGACCGTCATCAGCATGTCGGCCACGACCTTGGCGGTAATGGGCACTCGCGCGGAGCGAGGACGGCGGTCCTGCCGCGCGTAGCCGAAATAGGGAATCGCGGCCGTGATGCGACCCGCCGACGCGCGCTTGAGCGCGTCGACCATCACCAGGATCTCCATCAAATTGTCGTTGGTCGGCGCGCATGTCGACTGTAGGATGAACACGTCGCGCCCCCGGACATTCTCCAGCAGTTCGACCATCACCTCGCCGTCGGAGAAGCGCCCGACGATGCAGCGACCGAGGCTGATGTTCATGTGGCGAACCACCCCCTCGGCGAGCTTGGGGTTCGCGTTGCCCGTGAACACCCTCATCCGCTCAAAGGCCATTGCGTTCGCCCATGTAGAGCGCGGGCGGGCCGCCGGATCGGCTGGACCTGCCCTGCGCTGGATTGGCTGGGGAGGTAGGGATCGAACCTACGAATGCCGGAATCAAAATCCGGTGCCTTACCACTTGGCGACTCCCCAAGGGAAACCGCAGCGTCGACCGCATCAAGCGAACGACCACAACGGGTGACGAGCCAGCGACCGCGCAACGAAGCCTTTCATGTCGTCTGGCATACGCAGCAGCGCCCGTCGCGCGGCATCCTCGGATTCGAAGGCGGCGAAGACGCATCCCCCCGAACCCGTCATGCGTGCACCCGATTGCGGAGCCTCGCATGCAAGCGCGTCAAGATGACGCGCAATCTCCGGGAACCGCGCAGCCGCAGCGGCGTAAAGATCGTTGCGGCCATACCCTTCGGAAAAGACCACCATTTTCGCGGACCCGCTATTGCGTGTCAATTCAGGCGCGGCGAAAACGCTCGATGTCGCCACGCGTGTCGATGGTGTCAGGATCGCGAACCACGTCGGCGGAAACGTGACGGGCAGAAGCTCCTCGCCAACACCTTGCGCAAACGCCGGCTCTCCGAAAACAAAAAATGGAACGTCGGCGCCCAACTCGAGCGCGATTTCCATCAGTGCGGGGCGAGGCATGCCGAGACCCCACAGCCGATTGAGCCCCAACAAAACCGTCGCTGCATCGGAGCTGCCACCACCTAGGCCTGAGGCAACGGGCAATCGCTTGTCGACCGCGATCGCCACGCCGAATCGCGTTCGGGAATGGTTCTGGAGCAATTGCGCGGCGCGAACCGCGAGATCTTCGGCAGCGGTAACCTCATCCGGACCGCACGTGCGCAGGATCGCTCCGTCCTCGCGCAGCACGAGCGAGATCATGTCGCAGCGGTCGATCGGCAGGAACAACGACTCCAGTGTGTGATAGCCGTCGGCACGGCGCCCGGTGACGTGCAGAAACGCATTGAGCTTCGCCGGAGCCGGTAATTCAATCGCACCAGCGCTCATCGCCATGTGTCGACCACTAAGCGCACCTCCACATCGGGATAGGAAAGCGTCATTCGTGCGGGCCGCGGCACGTGGTTTTCGTCGGGCGCGAAGGCCAGATACACGATGGTCCAGCCGTCCTGGCGCAGCACTCCCGGCTCGGTTCCTGTGCCGGCCTCGACGCTGAATTGTGCGTCTGGGCGCGGCACACCCTGTATCCAGTATGCGAGGCCCCCAACCGGCAGGGACCAGTCGAGCGCGCGTGTGGTCAATGCATTCCAATCAACTGCGGTTTCGACCCGCCCGTCGGCGGTCTGCAAGATCGCGCTCCCGGGCGCCCCGTGGAGACGAGCTACCGTTTGCCCGGTAGGCGAAGCCAGGTCGATCGTGTCCGCCACCGCCTTGTGCTGCCACTGAAAGTTGGCGGTCAACGCTTGGTCGCCACGCTTGAGCGACAGGCGCCCCGCGATGTCGAACGCCGCGCGAACCGGAGGAAATGCGACCGGGGCGGAACCCTTCTGTGGCAACTCTGCGCAGCTCGCCAACACAAGCGAGCAGACGACGATCGCGGCGGGCGAAGCACTGCCGCGACGCCATTGCATCGAAAGCGGCCCGTTCTAGGGCGAGTGACGGCGGACTGTTTCCAGCAGCACGGGATTGTCCGGCGTTTCCTTGAGTTGCGATTGCCAGACTTCCTTGGCGCGGTCGGGCTGGCCCTTCGCCCAAAGCACTTCGCCCAGGTGCGCTGCAATTTCGGGATCGGCGCGGTCAGCAAGTGCTCGGCGCAGGTACTTCTCCGAGTCATCATAGTTACCCATGCGATATTGCGCCCAACCCATGCTGTCCAGGATGAAAGGATCCGCGGGTGCAAGGGCGAGCGCCCTTTCGATGAGCTTGAGCCCTTCCGCTGTGCGCTGCGTGCGATCCACGAGGGTGTAGCCGAGCGCGTTGAGCGCCTGCGGATCGTCGGGTTTGAGCTCGATCAGGCGCTTCAACCGCGTTTCGACCTCGTCGAGCTTGTCAAGCTTTTCCGCCGCCATCGCGACGTCATAGAGCAATTCCCTCGAATCGGGTTCTCCTGAGAGCGCCGTGTTCAGTACCGCGTACGCTCCTTGGTAGTCGCCGCCATCGCGCAGTACCTGTGCTTGAGTTTGCGCGCGTTCGATGCGCTGATCCTTCCCCTCGGGTTCAAGCGAAGCAAGATAGCGAATGGCGGCCGCAGGGTCGCCCTTCTTCCCCATCACCATCGCGATTCGCAGCTTTGCCGCCCAAGCCCGATCGCCTTCGGTGATCTCCCGATAGAGAGCAATGGCGTCGTCGTATCGCTTGGTCTCTTCCGCGATCTGCGCAAGGTAGAAATTCACGGCGCCAGCTTCGCCGAAGTCGGCTCCCTTGAGCTCTTCGAAGAGCTTCTGCGCGGTGGCGTAGTCGCGCATCTGAACCGATAGCGCGGCGATTGCGAATTCCAGCTCGCGATCCGACTGATCCTCAGCCCATAAGCGCTGAAATATTGCGCGCGCTTCGGCGTAGCGCTTCTGCTCGACATAGAGCTGCGCGATCGCGACGCTGGCGGCACGTGACTCGGGTACGCCTTCGAGGAACGAGTTTAAGAATTTGATTGCCGCATCAGGCGAGCTTTTCGTCAATATGTCAGCCTTGACCAGCGCCGCGCGCTCCCATCCGGGCTTGAGTTCCAGCGCGCGGTCGGCTGCGTGGATCGAGACCGCGACGATGTCCGGATCGGCAAGCCCCGTGTTGTAGCCGGCGAGCGCGACCGCGAAATGCGCCTCGGCCACATCGGGGTATGGCTTCGCAAGCTCCACGATCAGACGAAACACCGCGCCCTTGTCCGATTGCGACGAGAGCGCGTGATTGAGCTGAAGGAAAGCATCGCCCAGCGCATTGCCGTTGGCAGCGGCTTCGGCGAGCACGCGCTCCAAGTCTGTCTTGAGTTCGCCACCTGCACCGGCCTGGGTGAGCGTCGCGACCATCTGCTTCGCACGTTCCGCGCTTGGGTCGAGTGCGAGCCAGAGCTTCGCCGCTTCCAGGGCAAGCGAGCGCTGACGCGCAAACAGGGCAATTTCCGTGGCGCGCCTTGCCAGCCTCGGGTCCTGCGCCTCGCGCGCCGCTTCAAAATAGGCGCGCGCAGCGAGGTTGGCATCGCCCCGTTGGAGTGCGATGTCTCCCACGAGGATGCGATAGATCACATCCGCGCTGAGGGCGGGCGAGACTGAGCCGGATGCACCAGTATCGGGTGTCGCCGGCTGGGCAGCTGCCGGTCCGGCGCAAAGAGCAGCGGTCAGCCCTAGCAACAAGAGTCGGCTGGGCCAAAAATGCTTAATGAACGGCACGTTAGGATCGCTTTCCTGTCTCCGGCTCGACAGCCGGAGTTAAAGCAAAATCTTAGGGTATATTGGGCGCGGCAACAAACACCGCCCGTCCCCCCACGATGCCCGAGCTTCCCGAGGTCGAAACGACGCGGCGCGGCGTCGCGCCTCACGTGGAACGGCAGAAAGTGACGGCCGTCAGGGTCTACGACCCTCGCCTGCGCTGGCCGGTTCCGCACGACCTTCCTAGCCGGCTCGTTGGCCGCATGGTCGACCGCGTCGATCGCCGCAGCAAGTATCTACTGTTCCGTATCGGAGCCGGTACGCTGATCGTTCATCTTGGAATGACCGGCAGCTTGCGGGTCTACCGTGACCCTCCCGCGCGGCGACCGCACGACCACATCGATCTGGAATTCGCCAACGGCGTGGTGTTGCGCTATCACGATCCGCGTCGATTCGGCGCCATGCTCTGGTCGCCGCGGACGGTGCGCGACCATCCGCTGCTGGCCGCGTTGGGGCCGGAGCCTCTGTCGCCGGAGTTCACCCCGCAGTACCTCTTTCGCGTCACGCGCAGTCGCAGCGCTGCGATCAAGCTCGCCCTCATGGACAGCAGGGTCGTGGTCGGTGTCGGGAACATCTACGCCAACGAGTCGCTGTTCCGCGCGGGAATCCGTCCGACCACGCGAGCCCGTCGATTGTCACTGGCTCGTTTGACACGCTTAGTCGACGCTGTACGAGCGACGCTCGACGATGCCATCGCCAAGGGCGGCAGCACCTTGCGCGACTACGTCGACAGCGACGGCGAGTCGGGACGTTTTCAGCTGGAGTATTACGTTTATGGGCGAGCAGGCGAGCCTTGCCGCGTATGCCGATCGATCATCCGAACGGTGCGCCTAGGAGGGCGCGCGACCACTTACTGCCCGATGTGTCAACGCTAGGCGCTTCAGGGGCAAAGCATGGCCTTGTTTTGGCGCGGTTCGTGCTACATTGCCCGCCGTGGCGCCGCTCCGAGAGGCGCGATCCGACCTTGATCGGGCCCTCTCGTGATGCCGGGTTTCAGGCGCCGTCCAGCGAGATCTACCGCCGGAGGAGGCGGCAGCATCATGCAACCCAGGGACTTGGCCGCGCGTTTTGAAGCATACAGCGACTGGCGACGCCGGCTCTCGGCCAGGATCTCCGATCTGCATGAATGGCTATCGGAGCAGGAGCTCGCCGACGCGCAGGCCGATCTGTCGATCCAGCAGCTGCTCGAACGCCTGCACCAGGACCAACTGGTCGTCGCCTTCGTCGCCGAGTTCTCGCGCGGCAAGTCCGAGCTGATCAACGCGATCTTTTTCGCCGATTTCGGGCAGCGGCTCCTGCCTTCGGCCGCGGGACGCACGACCATGTGTCCTACGGAGCTCCTTTACGATTCGACGCGGCCACCTTCGATCAGATTGTTGCCCATCGAGACGCGCTCTCGCGACGGAACGGTCGCGGAGTTCAAGAACTACGCCGATGAGTGGGTCACCTTGGCGCTCGACCTTTCCTCGGCGGACAAGATGAGCGAAGTGCTGTCGCAGGTGTCGCACACCAAGCGAGTGCCGGTGGCGCTTGCTCGCAAATACGGGCTTTACGACGACGGCGACATGCTCGCTACCGAAAGCGCGGCTGAGGGGCGGGTGGTGGATATTCCCTGCTGGCGCCACGCGGTCATCAACTTTCCGCATCCGCTGCTGCAGCAAGGCTTGGTGATACTCGACACGCCCGGTCTCAACGCCATCGGGACCGAGCCCGAGCTCACCCTTAACCTGTTGCCCAACGCGCACGCGGTCCTGTTCATCCTGGCTGCCGACGCGGGAGTCACCAAGACCGACATCGAGGTCTGGAAGAACCATCTGGTCGGGGAAAGCCCCAGCTCGCGCGAAGGCCGCATCGTCATCTTGAACAAGATCGACGGTCTGTGGGACGAATTGAAGACCGGCGCCGAAGTCGACGCCGAGATCGCGCGGCAAGCGCGCAGCACGGCGCAGCTCCTGGCGATCCCGCCGGCGCAGGTTTTCCCCGTGTCGGCGCAAAAGGCGCTGCTAGCCAAGGTCAATGGCGACGACGCGCTGCTCGCCAAAAGCCGCATGCCGCAGCTTGAGCTGGCGCTGTCCAAGGAGCTGATCCCCGCCAAGCGACACATCGTCGGTTCGGCGACCAAGGGGGAGATTCGCGCTCTCGCCGGGAGCGTGCGTGCGATCCTCGACAGCCGCACCGCCGGCATTCTCGAGCAGCTGGCCGAGCTCAAGGGTTTGCGCGGCAAGAACCAGGACGTGGTCGAGCACATGATGCTGCGAATCCAGCAGGAGAAGGAGCTGTTCGAGCGCGGCATGCAGCGCTACACGGCGCTGCGGACGGTGTTCACCCAGCACACCAATGCTCTTTATGAGTACATCGGGCTCGAGACGCTTCGCGCCACGGCGCGCGATACACGCAAGCGTATAGAGGCGAGCCCCTTCACGCGCGGCGTGCGTTTGGCGATGAACGACTTCTTCGCCCGGATCAATTCGAGTCTCGGCGACACCGCGCGCCAGACAGTCGAGATTCACGACATGATGCGCGCGATGTACGCGCGCTTCGCCAAGGAGCACGGGCTCGAGCCTTTCATGCCTCCGCCCTTCTCGATGCTCAAATACCAGAAGGAGATCGAGCGGTTGGAGCGGACCTACAACGTGCACTTCAATACCTTGTGGAACATGGTGAGCAAGGCAAAGTTCGCGCTTATGAAGCGATTCTTCGAGACCATCGCAATCCGTGTGAAGCACGTTTACGACATCGCCAATCGCGACTTGGAGAGCTGGCTCAAAGGGGTGATGGCGCCGCTCGAGACGCAGGTGCGGGAGCATCACCTCCAGCTGCGCCGGCGCCTTGATAGCGTCAAGCGAATCCATCGCGCGAGCGATGAGCTGGAGGAGCGCATCTCCGAGCTCGAACAGGCGGAAGCCGCGGTGCGCAGTCAGATCGAGGCGCTCGCCCAGGAAATCGCGGCGATCGACGTCGTTATCGACCAACCGGAAGCGCTTCCGCTGGCCGCGAACGCATAGCCGCGCGAGGGCCCGGCGCGGGGCCCCACGCAAAGCGGGGGGATCGACGGGGAATTGCGAGTCGCGGCAGCGGCCGACGCGATCAGGCCCACATCTCTAAACCGTTCACGGAGGCCGCCGCGCGAGAGCCCGGCGCGGGGCCCCGAGCTTCCAGCCGCTTTAGCGCTGTTCGGAATCCGCTTCGGCGGCCTTGGCCGCCATCAGTCCCTCGTATTTGCGCAACAGCTGCTCGCGCGTCTCCATGCAATCCGGGTTAACCGGAATGCAATCCACGGGGCAGACCTCGACGCATTGCGGGGTGTCGAAGTGACCTACGCACTCGGTGCATTTGGTCGAATCAATCACGTAGATCTCCGCACCCTGCGAGATCGCCCCGTTCGGGCACTCCGGCTCGCAGACATCGCAATTGATGCATTCGTCGGTGATGATCAGGGCCATGGGTCGCACGCCCTCATGCTTCGCGCTTGCCGATCTTGGCTTTAAGCCGCGCCTCGACCACCGGATGCACGAATTTGCTCACATCGCCGCCAAAGCGCGCAATTTCTCGAACGATGGTCGCCGACATGAATAGATACTGCTCGGAGGGGGTAAGGAACAACGTTTCGACCTCGGGATAGAGGTTGCGGTTCATGCCGGCCATCTGAAACTCGTACTCGAAGTCCGAGGCGGCGCGCAGGCCGCGGAGGATCACGCCCGCGCCGACGGAACTTACGAAATCCATGAGCAAGCCGGAGAAGCCGGCTACGCGCACCCCGGGATAGGCGGAAAGCACTTCTCGCGCCATGGCGATGCGCTCGTCGGCGGTGAACATCGGACGCTTGCTCTCGCTGTCGGCAACGCCGACGACAACGCGATCGAATATCTTGGTCGCACGCCGGACGAGATCCTCATGGCCGCGAGTGAAGGGATCGAAGGTCCCCGGATAGACGACGGTGAGCATCGGCGGCGGCGCGGGCGCTTGAGCGTTACGCGTGGCGCAGCAGATGATAATGCACCTGTCCGGCCTTGTGGCGGCGAGCAACTGCGAGGCCTGACACGCTGGCAATCACGTCGCCCGCCTCGGCGTAGAGCGCACCGCCGGGCGCCAGTCGATCGGCGGCGATCTGCAGCAGTTCCGGCCAGCGGACGTCCGCAAAGGGCGGATCGAGAAAAATAACATCGAAGCGACGCGCTTCGCTTTTCAGGAATGCATACGCGTCCGCGCAGTGCGTTTCGAGACGAGTCGTACCCAGCTTTGCGGCGGTAGCGTCGAGCGCGCGCACGAGCAGTCGGTTGCGGTCAACGGCGACCGCGAGAGCGGCGCCGCGCGAGAGCGCTTCGAGTGCGAGCGCGCCGCTGCCGGCGAACGCGTCGAGGACCGATGCGCCGCTCAGATCCTGCCCGAGCCAATTGAACAGCGTCTCGCGCACGCGGTCCGGCGTCGGCCGCACGCCCTCGCGCGCCGGAAAGTGCAGTCTTCTGCCGCGCCACTGCCCGCCGATGATGCGGATCTGGTTGGCGAGGGGCAAGGAACGTACGATCTCAAAACCGGGCTGGAAGGTAAAATTATAGCTTCGCCTTTTGCCCCGCCTTTGATGTGTCCCTGTTCAAAAGAGCAAGCGCCGCCGCCACTCCTTCGTGGGCCGAGCGGCTGAAAAATGGGTTGAGCGTCACGCGAGAGCGTCTGGTACGACCCCTCACCAGTGCATTTACTCAAAAGGCGCTTTCGCAGCAGACGCTGGAGGAGCTCGAAAGCGCGCTGATCTCGGCCGATATCGGGATCGACGCTACCGCGCACCTGCTCGCCGATATGGAGCAGAGGCGCAAGCGTACGAACTCAGACGATCCGCGCGAAGCGCTCAAGGCCTCGCTTCGCGCGCTGCTGGCGCCGCTCGAGTCTCCGCTCAAAATCGGTGCCGAGCGGCCTTTTGTGATCATGGTCGCGGGCGTGAACGGCACGGGCAAGACGACGTCCATCGGCAAGCTGGCCAAGTACCTCCAGGCGCACGGCCATTCCGTACTTCTAGCCGCCGGCGATACCTTTCGGGCGGCGGCTCGGGAGCAGCTCGAGGTCTGGGGCGAACGCAATGATGTCGCGGTGATCGCGCAGCGTGGCGGTGACCCTGCAGCTGTGATGTTCGACGCCATTGCGGCAGCGCGGGCGCGGGGTATCGACGTGCTCATCGCGGACACGGCAGGTAGGCTTCCGACGCAGGTCCATCTGATGGAGGAACTGCGCAAAGTGCGGCGGGTCATCGCCAAGGCTCTACCTGGCGCTCCGCATGAAACCCTGCTGGTGCTCGACGCCAACACCGGGCAAAACGCGCTCGCCCAGGTCGAGGCGTTCGACCACGCCATTGGTCTCACGGGGCTGATTCTCACCAAGCTTGACGGGAGCGCCAAGGGCGGTGTGGCGGCAGCGATCGCCAAATCCAAGCCCGTGCCACTGAAGCTGATCGGGGTGGGCGAAGGCATCGAGGACCTACGCCCATTTCGCGCGGACGAGTTCGTCGATGCGCTGCTCGGCTGATCGCCCGGCTCGGGGATTGGCCGGGTCCACTTAATGGGTGATCAATCGACGGCCACCGCGCGCCCGGGGGCCAGGTTAGCGCTCACTAGCGCTAAGTCGCCTTTAGAATCAGATGGTGGGAACTTCGGGGCTCGTTAGCACTCTTAGGTTGCGAGTGCTAAAATACCAAACCCTAAGGAGACCCCATAGCAATGTCCGGAACCACTTTGGCTTTCCCGACCCCTGCCTCTCTCGGCAGCCTCGACCATTACATACAGGCCGTCAATCGATTCCCGCTGCTCTCGGCCGATCAGGAAATTGAGCTTGGTCGCCGGCTCCAGCGCGATAACGATCTCGACGCTGCGCGCCAGCTCGTGCTCTCCCACTTGCGTCTAGTGGTGGCAGTGAGTCGCAACTATCTGGGCTACGGTCTGCCGCAAGGCGACTTGATCCAGGAAGGCAATATCGGGCTCATGAAGGCCGTGCGCCGATTCGATCCCGAGCGCGGCGTGCGCCTGGTCTCGTTCGCGCTACACTGGATCAAGGCGGAAATCCACGAACACATCCTGCGCAATTGGAGGCTGGTCAAGATTGCGACCACCAAGGCGCAGCGAAAGCTCTTTTTCAACCTGCGCAGCATGAAGACTGGCACGGGATCTTTGACCCGCAAGGAGGCAAAGACCATTGCGCAGGCGCTGGCGGTCAAGCCCGAGGAGGTCGTCGAGATGGAGACGCGCTTGAGCGGTCAGGATATCGCACTCGACCCGCAGGCGAGTGACGAAGGCGAAACCCTGGCACCGATCGGGTATCTCACCGACGCGGAAGCGGAGCCCGCCCAGATCCTCGAGCGCGAGGAGACGGCTCGCAACCGAAGCAGCGGCTTGCACAAGGCGCTGGCCAAGCTCGATGATCGCAGCCGCAGGATTATCGAAGCCCGCTGGCTTCGCGAGGACGACCAAGCGACGCTGCAGGATCTGGCCGACGAGTACGGCGTGTCTGCCGAGCGCATCAGGCAGATCGAGAGCAAGGCGCTCAAGACCATGCGCAGCGACATTGGCGCTTCCTAAAAAGTTGCAACCCCGAGCAGAAACGCCGGCTTCGCGCCGGCGTTTTTGTTTCTACAGCTCGACCTGCGTCCCCAGTTCGACCACCCGGTTGGTGGGCACATTGAAGAATTCGGTCGCCTTGGTCGCGTTCTTGGACATGGACACGAACAGCCGTTCCCGCCAAAGGGCCATTCCTGGCGCGACCGTGGGGATCAGCGTTTCCCTGGAAACAAAGAAAGACGTGTCCATCATGTCAAAGGGATGCCCACGCCGGCCGCACTCGTCCAGCAGCGAGGGGATATCGGGATCCTCCTTGAAGCCGAAATAGGCCTCGACCTGCCAGAAGTTGCAGCCGAGATCGTCGATGCGCACTCGCTCCGCCAGCGGAACGACCGGGATGTCGCGAGTGATCATGGTGAGAAGCACGACGCGCTCGTGCAGCACCTTGTTGTGCTTCAGGTTGTGCAGAAGAGCGTGGGGTACGCGGCCCGCGGTGCTGGTAAGAAACACCGCGGTCCCCGAAACCCGGGCCGGCGGCGCCGCGGCGATAGCGGCGACGAACGCGTCGATGGGCATGGTCTCCTGCGCAAGGCGGGCAAGAAGCATCGAGCGACCGCGCTTCCAGGTGGTGAGCAGAGTGAACACCACCGCGCCGATGACGATTGGAAACCAGCCGCCCTCGGGGATTTTCAGGGCGTTGGAAGCGAGGAATGAGAAGTCGATCGCGACCAACGGCGCGACGATAGCAACCGAGACTACGCGATTCCATCGCCAGAGCCGCGTTAACACGATGTAGATGAGCAGCGAATCGATCGCCATGGCAAGGGTCACGGCGATGCCATAGGCGGCGGCCAGGTTGCTCGAGCTCCGGAATCCGGCAACCAGCAGCATCACCGCCGCAAGCAACGTCCAGTTGACGAAAGGCACGTAGATCTGGCCAATTTCACGGTAGGAGGTGTGGGTAATGGTCAGCCGAGGGCAATAGCCCATCTGGATCGCCTGCCGGGTCAGCGAAAATGCGCCGGAAATCACCGCTTGCGACGCGATGACTGTTGCGCAAGTCGCCAGGACGACCATCGGCAACAGAGCCCATTCCGGGGCCAGCAGATAGAACGGGTTCTTGACGGCCGAAGCATTGTGAATGAGCAACGCGCCCTGGCCGAAATAATTGAGAACCAGTGCCGGTAGCACGAACAAGAGCCAGGCCCGCCGAATGGGACTTGCCCCAAAGTGGCCCATGTCCGCGTACAGCGCTTCGGTGCCTGTGACCGCCAGGACAACGGCCCCCAGCCCGAGGAAGGCCGCCAGCGGATTGTCGCGCAGGAATGCGACCGCATAGGCGGGACTCAGCGCGGCGAGGACTCTGGGATCGGTCGCTACCTCGAGCACCCCAAGCGCAGCAATCGTGGCAAACCACAGGCACATCACCGGGCCGAACATCACACCGACGCTTGCGGTGCCATAGCGCTGTATCGAAAACAAGGCGATCAGGATCGCGAGCGTCACCGGGACGACATAAGACGAAAGCGCCGGCGCAATGATCTCGAGGCCCTCGACTGCGGAAAGCACCGAGATCGCCGGAGTGATCATGCCGTCGCCGTAAAACATGGCGGCGCCGAAGATGCCCAAGCCCACCAGCGACCACCGCGATCGCGGACCGTGAAGGCCACCAGAGACCAGCGCCGTAAGCGCCATGATCCCGCCTTCGCCTCGGTTGTCCGCGCGCATGATCAGGGTGACGTATTTGAAGGTGACGATGATCGTGATTGCCCAGAAGATCAGAGACAGGATGCCGAGCACGTTGGCGGAAGTCAGCGGCAGTCCGTGAGGCCCGGTGAAGCATTGCCGCAATGTGTACAGCGGGCTGGTTCCGATGTCGCCGTAAACGACACCGATCGCGCCGATGATGAGCGGAGCCAGCGACTTGTGGCCCGTGCCGATCGCCGTAGTCCCGACGCCTGCGCCGGGCTCCGCCATCACACGACCTCGTCGTTCCGGCGCGAAAAACGGATGTTGAGTTGCTTGAGTTTGCGATACAGGTGAGTGCGCTCGAGGCCAGCCCGCTCGGCGACGCGGCTCATGTTGCTTTGCTCCTTGCCAAGCAGCTGTTCGAAGTAGATGCGCTCGAAAGCCTCTCGCGCTTCCCGCAACGGCAATTCGAAGAAGCGCGCCGTCACCTCCGGCGCGATCGCCGACGGCGGCGGCATCCCGCTCTCGCCAAGCAGGCGCCTCACGTGCTCACCAGTGATTTCGCTGTCCACGGTCAGCGCCAGGTTGGCGATCACGTTGTGCAGGTGATCGAGATTTCCCGGCCAGTACGCGTTCGACAGAGCGGAAACCGCGGTGGGGTGCAGCGTAGCCATAGTGCGTTGGCTTGCAGTGATCTCACGCCAGAACCGGTCGACCATTGCGGGAATGTCCTCTCGGCGTTCTCGCAACGGAGGCAACATCACCGTGCCAAGCGAAAGGCCGGCGAGCAGCGCCGAGTCGAAGCGTCCCTCGGCCGCGAGGTTTCCCAGTTGCTCGCTGCTGCTGCAGACCAAGATCGTGTTCTGCCTGTCGAGCTTCGAGAGCACGAACGCGAGCCCCTTTTGCTCGGCCTTCGAATAGCCACCGATCTCGACGCAATGGAGCGTCCCTTCTCTGGCTTCCTCCAGCAGTTGCGAAGGATTGGTTGCAAGCCTAGCACCCGAGGAAACCGTCACGAAGGGAGTCTCAGGGACGTGGAGCGCTCTCACCACGACCTCATGCCCGGTCCCCGGTTCTCCGACCAGAAGCAGCGGCCGATTGGCGCGCACGAGTTGCTCGATTGCGCGTTCGACCTCGATGACCGGCGTGCTCGTCCCCAGCATAGCAAGCGAGATTCGGCGTGGTCCCTGGCGTGCGGCAGTCTTGAGCGCGCGCGTCACGGTCGACAGCAGCTTCTGAAGGCCGACCGGCTTTTCGAGAAAATCGAAGGCCCCGATCTTGGTCGCCTCGACCGCGGTTTCGATGGTGCCGTGGCCGGACATCATCACCACGGGCATGGTGAGCTGTCCATTGGCCGCCCATTCCCGTAGCAGCGTGACGCCGTCGGTATCCGGCATCCAGATGTCGAGCAACACCAGCGAAGGCTGAACTCTTGCACGGTAGGTTCTCGCTTCTCCTGCGTTCTCGGCGAGACTGACGCGGTAGCCCTCGTCCTGCAGAATCTCCGACAACAGCTCACGAATCCCGACCTCGTCGTCGACGATCAGGATTTCCTTCGGTTGCACCATCACGTGCTGGCCCCTTCACGCGGGAAAAACAGCGTCACGATCGCTCCACGCGGCTGCTGGTTCTCGATGCTGACCCGACCGTGATGCTCATCAACAATTTTCTTGACAATGGCGAGTCCGAGACCGGTGCCCTTGGCCTTGGTCGTAACGTACGGCTCGAAAGCGTGGTGGAGGATATCCGCGGGAAAGCCGCTTCCACGGTCGGCTATGGACAACACCAGTTCCCCATTGCGGATTTCGGAACGGATATCGTACCCGGGGTCCTGCGTGTCAACTTGCGCATCGACTGCATTCTGAATGAGATTATGGAGCACTTGGCGCAGGCGCGTCGGCTCGCCATGGATGACTGAATTGTCGTCGACAAGCTTGACCGTCACGTGCGGCCGCAGATTTTCATACAAGGCGAGGACATCGAGCAAGAGGGCGTTGACATCCACGGCCTGCATTCGTCCCGGGCGCGGCTGCCTTGCGTAAATCGCGAAGTCGTCGACCATGTGCTTCATCGCAGTCACCTGGGCTACGATCGTCTGAGTTCCGCGCAGCAGCGTGTCCTCGTCGGGCCCGCTCAACCTGCCCGCGAGCTTGACCACCAGACGTTCAGCGGAGAGCTGAATGGGCGTCAGCGGGTTCTTGATCTCATGTGCGAGTCGACGCGCGACCTCGGCCCAGGCCGCATCGCGCTGCGCCTCGGCAAGCTCGGTTACATCGTCGAAAACCACCACGCGCCCCGGCACCGGCTCGCCCGGCAGTCGCGTCCCGCGCACCAGCAACACCCTGGTGTGACTGGACACCGAGACTTCGGCCTGCTGCTGCCACTGCCCCTCGCGTGCGGCGCGAAACCCCTCTGCTACGAGATCTGCAAAGACCGCGAGGGGCGGAAGTCTGCGACCCCAGTCGGCGGGGGGAACGCCGATCAGATCGGCGAGAGGCTGCTGGAGGATGACCGCTGCGCTTGGATTCGCCGTGCGCAGGCGGAAGGCATCGTCGAATGCAAGAACCCCGGCGGAAAGATTGACCAGAATGCTCTCGAGATAGGCTCGCGTCGTTTCGATGGCGCGCCGGTTCTCCTCCTCCTTGTGCTGCGCCTCGGCAAGCTGAGCGGTCATGGTGTTAAATGATTCGGTAAGCACACCCAACTCATCGCGGCTGCGGACTGGATGCCTGCGGCTGAAGTCTCCCTGCGCGACGGCGCGCGTGCCCTCGGCCAGAAGGCCAAGCGGGCTGCTGAACTGCTCAGACAGCACGACTGCGAGCCCGAGAGCGGTTAACAGAGCGAGCAACAGCGTCAATGTGAGCGTCAGAGCGTATAGGCGCTTGAGCGCGGTCCTCGAAAAAGATATTTCCTGGTAGTCGTGATAGCCGGTCTGCACTTGCTCTGCGTCCTGCTGGAGCTGTTTCGGCACTGGCTCGATCACCTGCAACAGACGCAGCGGCTCCCTCGGGTCCGCGCTGTTGACCGGAACGACGACGCGCATGATCAGTTGCTGATCGGCGCCCTGCTCGGTCTTGGCATAGGGCTGCTGCAGTCTCGCCTGTCGAACCGCTTGTAACGGCGGCGGTTCCGGCGTCGTCGTCGCCCCCGACACTCCGCTGACCGCGAGCACGTTCCCCGAGACTGAAAACAACGTCGCCTCATAGATGCCTGTCTGCTCGCTGACGCGATTGAGCTGCTGCGCCATGCTGCCTAGCTCCGTATCCTGAAGCGAAAGTGCGACCTGCATTGCCTTGTTGGTCGTCTCCTTGAGGAGGTAGTCCAGCGCGCCGCGTCCAAGATTCAACCCGCCCTCGAGCGCGCGATCGACGCGGACGTCGAACCACGACTCGATGCTCTTGCCGAGAAACTGTACCGACACGCCGTAGAGAAGTGCGCCCGGGAGTATGGCGACAAGCGCGAACAGCAGCACAAGTCTTACGGCGAGACGCGATCCGAAAACGCCGGCTTTCAAGTTCCTGCGCAGGCGCCAAAACTGGTAGCCGACCAGGCCCATCAGGAGCACGACCATCGCACCGTTGAGTACGAGCAACAGGTCGTAGCTGCGGGCGAACAGGGCGGTGTTCGCGCTCGCGGTCGCCAGCAGGAACAGGAAGATCGTGCCGAGGGCGCCGATGCCCAGCAGCACATAGCGAATCACCCGCGGCGCGAGCATCCCGCTCACGGCGTGAAGCTCCACCGGTACCACTCCGACTGCAGCGACCAGTCCCGCGACGCAAGTGCGTTGATCTGAAACGGCTTCGGAAGCTGTGCCACGTCCAGGCGCAGGCGAACCGCCGCGTCGTATCGGGCGCCCTGCACCAGCGCATCACGAGCAACCACCGGTCGCGAGACCACGCGTGAGAGCAAGCGCTCCGCCTCGTCGAGCGAGTCGAACTGCTGCGAAAGAAGACCGCTGCTCAAACGATACTGTTGAGTGAGCGGACTGTAGGAGAGTCGATACTGGACCGAAAGCTCGGCGACTTTCTCGTCGACCCAGTACCAGCGCGGACGGCCGAGCTCGAATTCCAGAACGAAGTACAGCGAAACGCCTTTTTGCAACGCTTCTTCTAGCGTGGGATTGAATGCAACGTCGAATTGGGCGTTGAGAACATAGTTGTCCTCCTCGAGGAGGAGCTCCGCCGATTTAATGCCGATCGTATCGGCGAGCGTAACCCCGATTGCCAGCCACAGCAGCGCGGTCGTGCAAAGCAGGCCTGCGAGGTAGCGGTGCGTTGGCAACATCCCACGTAGCAGGCCGCGTGCGATCTTTGTCGGAAAGGCTAGCGCTTGTGCAGGAGGGCGTAGAAAAACCCGTCGTGATTGTGCTCTGCGCCGGGTCCGGCTGGCAAGAGTTGTCCGTCCTCGGCGTCGACTTCGCTCGAGAGAGTGATCGACTCGCGCTGCGCGTCGCTAAAGCGCTCGCAAAACGCATCCACGTTGTTCCCGTTCTCGGCGCGAAATATCGAACACGTCGCGTAAAGCATCCTTCCTCCTCGGGCAAGGCACGGCCACAGGGCGTCGAGCAGTTTGCGCTGCTGCTCAGTAAACGCGATGACATCGTTCTCCCGGCGCAACCATTTGGCATCGGGATGCCTTCGGACCACTCCCGATGCTGTGCAGGGAGCGTCGATGAGTATGCGATCGAACTGCTGGCCGTCCCACCAAGCGGATGTGTCCGCGACGTCGGCGGCCACGAGCCGCGCTGCCAAGCCAAGACGCGACAGATTCTGATGCACGCGCTCGAGCCGCGAGCTGTCGATATCGATCGCCACAAGATCGATCGACGCAAGCTCCGCGAGATGCGTGGTCTTGCCTCCCGGCGCGGCGCATGCGTCGAGCACGCGCATGCCGTCTTCGACTCGGAGCAGAGGCGCTGCGTATTGCGCCCCGGCATCCTGTACGGAAAATGCGCCCTCGGCGTAGCCTGGCAGCTCCGCTACCGGTCTTGCCGGGCTGACGATGACGCCCGCGTCGCCGATCGCGCGAGCGTCGATGCCATGCGCGGTAAGCACTTCAAGATAGCGATCCTGCGCCATTGCGCGCCGATTGACCCGCAAAGTAAGCGGAGGCCGGGCATTGCCGGCATCGAGGATCGTCTCGTAGCGTTGAGCGTAGTCGACCTTAACGCGGTCGATCCACCAACGCGGGTAGGAAAAGCGCGCGACCGGGTCGTGCGCGATGGTCGCGAGCACTGTGTCGCGCCCACGCAGGAACTTGCGCAGAATAGCGTTGGTAAAGCCGCGCGCCCAGCTCCTTTTCAACCCGGCGGTTGCGCGAACCGCTCCATCGACGACCGCATGCGTGGGTGCCGTGGTATGCAAGAGTTGGTAGAGCGCGACGCAAAGCAACGCTTCGATGCTATCGTGAGTGGTCGGCCGGTCGGCGAGCGTCCGCACGATCGTGCGCAGCTGCCCCAGAAAACGCAAAGTCCCATAAGCGAGCTCGTGGACGAGTGCGCGCTGGGGTGACCGAGCGACTGAGCCCGCTGCCAGGGCCGTGGTCAGGCTCCGGCCATCGGCGCATACCGATTGCACCACGTGGGCGGCGAGACGCTGCGCATGCTCCATCGCGGCGTCCCTCGGGGCTCGTCAGACTGCGATCGCGAGCAGGCGGCGAATCCGTTCCTCGGTTGGCGGATGGGTGCTGAACAAGCCGGCTATCCCGCCCCCGTGCAGCGGATTGATGATCATCATCTGTGCGGTCGCTGGATGCGCTTCGGCAGCGGGCAACGGCAGTCCCTTGGCATAGCGGTCGATCTTGGCCAGCGCGTCCGCAAGCGCCCGCGGATCGCCCGATATCCCGGCACCCCCTTCGTCGGCACCGTATTCGCGTCCACGAGAAATCGCGAGCTGGATGAGCACCGCCGCGATTGGCGCGAGGATCAGCACCAGGAGCGCGAGTAGCGGGTTGCGGTTATCGTCGTCGCGGCCCCCGAAGAACATCCCGAAATTCGCCAGCGTCGAGATCGCACCCGCGATCGACGCGGTAATGGTCGAGGTAAGGATGTCGCGGTGCTTGACATGAGCGAGCTCGTGCGCGAGCACACCTGCGAGTTCGCGCGCGCTTAGCAGCTGCAGAATGCCGGTGGTCGCTGCAACCGCCGCATGCTCCGGGTTGCGCCCCGTTGCAAACGCATTGGGCTGCGCTTCGTCGATGAGATAGACCTTGGGCATGGGGAGGTTCGCGCGATGAGCGAGATCCCGCACAGTGTCGTAGAGAAGCGGCGCCGAAGCCTCGTCAACTTCTCGCGCGTTGTAGAGCTTCAGCACCATGGAGTCTGAGAACCAGTACGCCCAGAGGTTGGTGACGAGCCCGAGGCCGAGCGCGAGCAGCATGCCCTGCCCGCCGCCGAGCACGGCGCCCACCGCCCCAAACAGCGCCATGATGGCAGCCATGAGCAAGCCAGTCCTGAACCAATTGCCAAACATTGTTTTCCTCCGCCCGGAAATTCCGGGTTTGCACAAAGCTTAGATCAAGGCGCTGGGGCGCGATTCAACCGCCGAAGAGTGCTCCGTTTGCGAGCGGGCGCCCGGCAAGAAATGCGGCGGCAGAGAGCCTCTTGCCGCCCGCGCGCTGCAATTCGAGCACGACCAGCGCCCCGTCGCCACACGCGACCACAATCCCTGCGCTGCCGGCGCGAATAACGCTGCCGGGAGATCCGAAGCGGCCGGCTGCAGGCTGTGCGCGCCAGATCTTGATCGACTCGCCCCGGAGAAGCGTTGAGGCGCCGGGCGCCGGATCGAACGCGCGGATTCGGCGGTCGATCGCGACTGCATTTTCCGTCCAATTAATGATCGTCTCGCCGCGTTCGATCTTCGGGGCGTAGGTGACTCCGGTTGGCTCCTGCGGCCGCGCGTCCAGATGACCGTCGCGTTTGAGCGCGGACAGAACCACAACGATGGACGCACCGCCTGCAGCCGACAATTTGTCGGTGAGCGTTCCGGCGGTCTCGCGCGCCCCTATCGGCACGACCTGCGTCGCGATGACCGCTCCCGTATCGAGACCCGGGTCCATCTGCATGATGCTGACACCGGTCTCGACGTCTCCTTCGAGCAGTGCCCGCGGGATCGGCGCGGCACCGCGCCATCGCGGCAGCAGGGACGCATGGACGTTGATGCAGCCGTGGCGGGGCCATTTAAGCAGGGGTGCCGGTAGTATCAGCCCATAGGCGGCGACGACCAGGACGTCCACGGAGTGCGCAGTCAGCAACTCTCGATTCGGTGCGTCCCGCAGATTCGTGGGATGAACGACATTGAGCCCCCGCGAGAGCGCCAGCGTCTTGACCGTGCTCTGCGAAACTTTAAGCCCTCGACCTTGCGGCGCGTCGGGGCGGGTGACAACGAGAGGCACGTCGAACCCGGCGGCAAGAATCGCCGACAGCACCTTGGCCGCGAGAGCAGGGGTCCCCGCGAACCCCACTCGGAATGGCTCGGCCACCCGGCGTCAGCTCGCCAGCCGCTGCCTTTTTCTCAGCTTAGCCGACAGTCTTGCCCGCTTGAGCGGCGATAGATAGTCGACGAAAACCTTGCCGATAAGATGGTCCATCTCATGCAGGATGCACACCGCGAGCGGGCCTTCGGTGGTTAGCTCGAAGGTCTCCCCACGCTCGTTCAGGGCCCGAACGGTGATGCGGGCGGCACGCTTCACCCGCTCGTAATAACCCGGGACCGAGAGGCAGCCTTCCTCAGCGTCGGTCTCTCCCTGCGCCGAGAGAAGCTGCGGGTTGATGAAAACGTGGAGCTCGTTGCGCGCCTCGCTGACGTCGATCACGATGACCCGCTTGTGTACGTCCACCTGGGTCGCCGCGAGGCCCACGCCGGGCGCCGCGTACATAGTCTCGGCCATGTCCCGGACCAGCTTCTGGATATCGGCGGTGACCGCCGGCACCGGGGCGGCGACCTTTCTCAGCCTCGGATCCGGGTACTCTAGAATCGGCAGTCTTGCCATAAGAGCTTGCAAAATGCGCGCTTGGGATGCAGAATGCTTCCCAACGCCTTATTTTGTGGTGGTTTAGGACGTTTGCAAGTAGCCCCGTTCCATTGTTTTCGGAGAGGCCCTATGCGTTCGAATTCTACCATAGCGATTGCGCTTTTTTCGGCCTGCGTGTCGTCGTTCGCGCTGTCTCCGGCGAAGGCGGAGGACGTCCAACTCCAGGACAATCCCCCGGACCGCTACACCGTTCAGAAGGGTGACACTCTCTGGAGTATCTCTGGGAAGTTTCTCAAGCAGCCCTGGCGCTGGCCGGAAATCTGGCGCATGAACCGAGACCAGATCAAGAACCCGCACTTGATCTATCCGGGCGATGTCATTGTTCTCGACCGGCCCGACGGGCAATGGAGGCTTTCGGTCGCAGACAAGACGGTCCGCGTATCGCCGACGGTGCGGATCGAACCCATCGAGGGCGAGGCGATTCCGAGCATACCGGCGGGCGACCTTGCCGCGTACATCACTCAGCCAATCATCACCGGCCCGGATGGGCTGCCGGGCGCGGCGAAGATCATCGCCGCCAGCGACAATCGCGTTGTGCGCGGTGAAGGTGATTCGGTGTACGCCGTCGACATCGATGAACGATACGGCACCGAGTGGTACATCTATCGGCAGGGGAACGTGCTCCGGTCTTATGACAGTAACGAGGTTCTCGGCTATGAGATGCGCTATCTAGGCACGGCGCGCGTCCTGCGTTTCGGCGAAGTGAGCCGCATGCTGATCACTTCGGCGCGGGAAGAAATCCTGCTCAATGACTTGCTGATTCCGGCGCCGAGGGAAGTTCTGCTCAACTACGTTCCGCATGCACCCGAAGCGCCAGTCGAAGGGCGGATCATCGAGCTGTACAGCGGCGGCGCCGAAGCCGGTCGGGGATTCATTGTGGCACTCGACCGGGGCGCGAGCGACGGGCTCGAGGCTGGCAACGTGCTAGCGATTTTCCATCCTCTCCCGGTGATACCGGACCCTCGGCCCTATCAGGGACCCGACATCATGTCCAAGCTATCTGACCAGACCCGGTTCATCATACCGCCGAGCCGCTATCTAAACATTCCGCCCGAACGCTCCGGACTTCTGTTCGTGTTCAAGGTGTTCGGAAGAGTGTCCTACGCGGTGGTCCTCAACACCGTAGAGCCGGTCGAAGTCGGCGACATGGTGCGCAAGCCCTAGGCGCGTTGCATTTCAAGTCAGATGCAAATCGACGCTCGCGTCGAGGCTTGGGCGTCGCTGCAACTAGTTCCAGGGGCATCGCCCCGCGCCCTGGTAGCGCTCCTCAAGGTGTTTGGTGGGCCGCAGCAAGTGCTTGGAGCTTCCCGGGCAAGCCTTGCGCGTGTCGTTCGGGAGGAGGTCGCCGCAGCGATCGAGCGCGGTCCCGATCCTGCGGGTTTGAATCAGACGCTGGAATGGCTACGCGAGCCGGGGCACAGGCTCATCGCCTGGGACGATCACGCCTATCCACAAGCGCTACTTTCGGTCGCTGATCCTCCGCCGGTGCTGTACTTTCGCGGGCGCGAGGAGCTGCTCAACAGCCCGGCGATGGCCATCGTCGGCAGCCGCAACGCGACGCCGCAAGGCATTGAAACCGCGGAGGCGTTCGCGGCCGCCTTGTCCGCCGCTGGGCTCACCATTGTCAGCGGTCTGGCCCTTGGAATCGATGCAGCCGCGCATCGCGGCGGACTCGAGGGTGCCAGCTCCAGCATAGCGGTCGTCGGCACCGGCATTGACCGTGTTTATCCGGCCGCAAACCGAAGCCTCGCAGAGCGCGTCGCGCAAGCCGGTGGCGTCGTCTCCGAGTTCCCGGTTGGCATGCCGCCCCTGCCCGGAAACTTCCCGCGGCGTAACCGCGTGATCAGCGGACTATCCCGCGGCGTGCTGGTGGTCGAGGCAACGCTCGCCAGCGGGTCTTTGATCACTGCGCGCTTTGCCGCCGAGCAGGGCCGCGACGTGTTTGCCATTCCCGGTTCGATTCACTCTCCTTTCTCTAAAGGCAGCCACCGCCTGATCAAGGATGGAGCGAAGCTCGTGGAAACCGCCCAGGACATCCTGGAGGAATTAGGGATGCAAGGCGCATCGGCAGCGAAATCAGTACCCTTGGCCGCAAGCGCGCAGGGGAACGCGGAACGTGTGCTCGCTGCGCTTGGCCATGATCCCGCAGGGGTCGACGCCATAAGCGAGCGCAGCGGTCTTCCCGTCGATGCGGTGTGCGTCGCACTTGTGGAGCTTGAACTCGAGGGTCGAGTCGCCAATCTTCCGGGGGGTGTGTACCAAAGGTTGCGCTAGAAGCCCTGGCCTCGGACCGCGCACGCTTCCTTGCCCGCGTTCAAGCGCTTGCTTATCATCCACCCTCTTTTCGCCAGCGGCCTAGCCGCGACCCGATGGCCAAGAATCTGATCATTGCCGAAAAACCCTCGGTTGCCGCTGACGTGTCGCGCGCACTGGGCGGTTTCGCGCGCCACGACGACTATTTCGAGAGCGACCGCTATGTGCTCTCGTCCGCAGTCGGCCACCTTCTCGAGATCGGCATGCCAGAGGAGGAAGAGGTCAAGCGGGGCAAGTGGACCTTTGCCCATCTACCGGCAATACCCTCCAAGTTCGCGCTCAAACCCATCGAGAAAAGCGAGGCTCGGCTCAGGCTTCTGCTCAGGCTCCTCAAGCGCAAGGACGTCACGGCGCTCATCAACGCCTGCGACGCGGGACGAGAGGGCGAACTGATTTTCCGCTACCTCGTGCAGTACTCCGGAACGGGCAAGCCGATCAAGCGTTTGTGGCTGCAATCAATGACTCCTGCGGCGATCCGCGACGGCTTTGGAGCCTTGCGCAGCGACGAGGCGATGCGCCCCCTTGCCGACGCCGCGGTCTGCCGGTCCGAATCCGACTGGCTGGTCGGCATCAATGGCACGCGTGCCATGACCGCGTTCAACTCCAAAGCCGGCGGCTTCCAGCTCACCACGGTCGGTCGCGTACAAACGCCGACGCTTGCCATCCTGGTCGAGCGGGAAGAAAAAATCCGCGCTTTTACGCCCCGCGGTTACTGGGAGGTAATCGGCAACTTCCGCGTCGCAGGCGGGGAGTATTCCGGGCGCTGGTTCGACCAAGCCTTCAAAAAACGCGACGACGATACAGAGGCACGCGCCGAACGCATATGGGACGAAGCTGCAGCGCGCGCGATCGTCGGCAAGTGCGAGGGCAAGCCCGGGATCATCTCCGAGGAATCCAGGCCGTCGACGCAAGCGGCCCCGCTGCTGTACGACCTTACCAGCCTGCAGCGTGAGGCCAACGGCAGGTTCGGTCTTTCGGCGCGCACGACCCTTTCGCTCGCCCAGGCCTTGTACGAGCGGCATAAAGTCCTTACCTACCCGCGCACCGACTCTCGCGCGCTGCCCGAGGACTACATCGCGACGGTGAAGGCGACGCTCGAGGGGCTGCGGGAGTCGAAGCCATACGCCGCTTTCGCCGGGCAGATCCTCAAGGCGAAGTGGGTGAAACCGAACAAACGGATCTTCGACGACAGCAAGGTCTCCGATCACTTCGCCATCATTCCGACGGTGCAGCGTCCCAAAGCCCTCAACGAGCTCGAAGCCAAGCTCTACGACCTGGTAGTCAAGCGCTTTCTCGCAATCTTCTATCCGAGCGCAGAGTACCTGTTGACTACGCGCATTACGCGTGTGGCCGACGAACCATTCAAGACCGAGGGCAAGGTTCTGGTCACGCCGGGATGGCTCGCCGTGTACGGCAAGGAAGCGCAATCCGTCACCGAGGCGTCGCTAGCGCCAGTGCGCCCGAACGAGAAGGCGAAGACCGAGAAGATCGAAGCCGTCGCCAACCAGACCAAGCCCCCCGCTCGCTTCACCGAGGCGACGCTGCTCTCGGCAATGGAGGGTGCAGGCAAACTCATCGAAGACGACGAGCTGCGCGAAGCAATGCGTGAAAAAGGCCTGGGTACGCCGGCGACTCGCGCGCAGATCATCGAAGGACTGATTCAGGAGAAATACATCCATCGCGACGGCCGCGAGCTCACGCCGACTGCGAAGGCGTTCTCGCTGATGACGTTGCTGCATGGCCTGGGAATCCCGGAGCTGTTTTCTCCCGAACTCACGGCCGAGTGGGAATTCAAGCTTGCCCAGATGGAGCACGGAAAGCTCAAGCGCTCGCAGTTCATGCGCGAGATCGTTCGCATGACGCAGCACATCGTCGCGCAGGCGAAGAACTACGAAAGCGACACGATTCCTGGAGACTTCGCCACGCTCACGGTGCGTTGTCCGAAATGCGGTGGCGAGGTGCACGAGAAATACCGCAAGTTCCAGTGCCAGTCGTGCGACTTCGGAATGTGGAAGATCGTGGCCGGGCGTCAGCTCGAGATTCCGGAAGCCGAGGCGCTGCTGACGGCGCGCGAAGTGGGGCCGCTGGAGGGTTTTCGCAGCAAACAGGGTCGCCCTTTCACGGCAAAGCTCCGGCTCAACGACGCGTACGAAATACAGTTCGATTTCGGTGACGGCGCGGGAGATTCGGGCGATGCCGGAGCGCCCGACTTCAGTGCCCAGGAGCCGCTCGGCGCTTGTCCCAAATGCGGCGCGCGGGTGTTCGAAAGCGGGTCGGCGTATGTGTGCGAGAAGTCCGTCGGATCCGATAAGAGTTGCGACTTCCGCTCAGGCAGGGTGATCCTGCAACGCCCGATCGAGCGGGCACAGATGCAGAAGCTGCTCGCCACGGGAAAGACTGATCTTCTCCAGTTCGTGTCGGCGCGCACGAGGCGGCCCTTTGCCGCGTTCCTGGTGCGTCAACCGGACGGCAAAATCGGCTTCGAGTTCGAGAAGAAGGAGCAGGGCAAGGGTCGTGGAGGACGCATCTCTCGCGCCGCCGTCGCTCTACGCGTTCTGGGACCCCATCCCAAGGACCAGCAACCGGTCGAACTTCACGCCGGCCGCTACGGCCCTTACGTTAAGCACGGCGGCGTCAATGCCACCTTGCCAGACCGCGATCGAATCGATGCGGTGACGCTTGCCGAGGCTGTGGCGCTACTTGCCGCCAAAAAAAAAGCCGCAGCGCCCACGACCAAGAGAACGGCGAAGCCGGTCAAGGCGGCTCGAAAACAGACGACGTAGCGGCGTCATCGCCCGGTGGCCACTGAGGAGGCCGCATTCCCGGCTCTTGCTGCTCGGGCCTAGGAAGCTCGCACGCTGCGCTACGCTGCTCGCGCCAGCGGCCTCCCTGGGCAGTCACTGAAAAATGCGGCGCCAAGCGTCGGCCGCTGCGGCCACTCGCGGTCGCTCGCATCCCCGCTGTGTTCTCGTGCCGCGGCGACCTCCTTAAGCCGTTCCCGAAGTGTGCAGGGGTAAGGTGTCGGTCGCTGCCGCGACTCGCAATTCCCCGTCGATGCCACGCTACGCGTGGGCCCCTCGCCGGGCTCTCGCGCGGCTACCTGCAGACCGTCCCCGGCGCGGCGAACACCTGCCGTGTGATCTGCTTCACTTGGCTGGTTTTGTTGACGCCGTCGCCAAGGTCGACGCTGTAGGCAAACGTGCCGTTGTTGCCATCGCCGAAAGTGAACGTTGCGGTGCCAACGGCCGTGCGGTTCACCTGCGCCGGATTGAAGGGCACTGCGCTGAAGGCAGGGCCATTCGTGAGGTAGAGCGTCCCCTGGTAAGTGGCCGGAAACGTTTGCACTGCGGTCACGGAAAGCCACAACGGATTGTGATTCGCGTCGTAGGTAAACCAGGTCGCGAATATCGTCGCTCCTTGCTGAGCGATATTGACGCCCCATCCGGATTCGGACCCCGAAGGCGCGGCCCACCACAGGTCCTGATAATTGGTCGCCGTACTGAGATCCGCCTGCGCACCCCAGACGCAGGTGGGCAGCGGCCCGAAGGTCTGCAGCACAATCGCCTTGACTTGACTCGCAACGTTCGGGCCGTCATTCACCTGATAGGAAAATGTCCCAGTTGTCGGACTGGTGAACGTGAGCGTGGCGCTTCCCACGGCGATGTAAGCGGCCGGCGGCGTAAAAGCATAGAACGGCGCGCCGTTGGTTCGGTAGAGCGTCCCGCTGTACACGCCGTCGCTCACCTTGTTCGCAGTCATGGTCAGCCACCACGCTTTTCCCGTCGAATCGTAGGTGAACCACGTCGCGAAAATAGCGTCGCCCTGATGTGCAAGGTTGATACCCCATCCTGATTCCGACATGGCCGGCGATGCCCACCACAGGCCCTCATAGTTGGGCGTTCCGCCCAGCGAGCGTGCTGACGCGACAGCGTCCTGTGCGCTCAAGATGCCTGCGCCGCAGCCCATCACCGCACATGTCGACCCAGCCGGAAACGGTTTGGCGGTGGAGGTCAGTATGGAACGTACCTGACCGGCAGTGAGATTGGGTGCCACCGACAGCATCAACGAAACCACTCCGGAGACCATCGGGGCCGAGAAGCTCGTTCCCTCCACCTTCTCCGCGTTGTCACCCACGGGGGCCATGGCGCCGCTGTTGGACAACGTCTCGACCAGATCCGCGGGGTGCAAAGCTCTCGAATCTCCGCCGGGAGCACCGATCGTCACCGCAGCACCGAAGTTGCTGTAGGTCGCCCTGCTGCCGACGTCGTTGGTTGCAGCGGCAGTGATGACGCCTGCGCAGTTAGCCGGCATGTGGTTGGCGGCTTGATCGACATCGTTGCCCGCCGACACCACGATGGCCCGCGTCACGCCGTGAGCGAGCGCTGCGTTCAATACCGATTGGACGCCTTGAGTGCACGGGCCCACGTCGGGGTCTCCGAGACTCATGTTGATTACCTGCGCGGGATGCGGGTTTGCCGGAACCCCGGGAACGCTCAAGCCAGCCGCCCACGCTACGCCGTCAAGGATGTCGGAGAAGTCGCCGCCGCATTTGCCCAGCACCCGGATCGGCAGAATCATCGCTTTCCAATCAATGCCGGCACTCCATTGGCCATCATTGCTGTTGGCGGCGATCACGCTGCTGACCATGGTCCCGTGCCAGCTGCTGTTCTCGACGGTGCACCCCTGCCCCTTGAAAGGGCCGGCAATATCGGCTGCGGTGACCCAGTCTCCGGGATCGGAAGCATCAGGGTCCCGACCGTCTCCGTCATTGGCCGTTGCAATGTCGCTGATGAAGTCGTAGCCGGGCAGGAAACGCCCGGACATGCCCTCATGCGGCCGGTACCCCGTATCGACGACCGCCACCACCACATTCGTGCTTCCCGTGGTGATATCCCATGCGCCGAAAGCGCTGATTGCTGTCGGGGTATTCGCGAGGTACGGTTGGAAGCTCAGCAGCGGATCATTCGGAACCAGATGCGGAAACGCGCGCCGGTCGGGCTCTGCGTACTCGACGTCGGGATGAGCGGAAAGACGGCGGGCGATGACGCGTGCCTCGGAAAGCGGCATGGCGCGCTCCAGAGCGACGACATGCGCACCGAGCGCCATCGGCCGGACGACGCTCAGCGCGACATTACCTTCGCTTGAAAGCAGACGAATACGCTCGGCAGACGGTAGATTGCGACGAGGCGCTGCCGCGTCGTCCCGGAATTTGATGATCAGGCGCTTGGTGGGCGCATCGATGGCTGCGGCACACGCAGGCCGCGGAGCGACGACCAATGCCGCCGCGAGCACAATCCAGCACGCGAAAAGGCGCTGGCACCAACGCTGCATCACCACCGGATCAGACGTCCAGATTGCGAACGCCCAGCGCGTTGCTCTCGATGAACTCTCGGCGCGGCTCGACTTGCTCGCCCATCAAGGTGGTGAAAATCTCCTCGGCGGCAATGCCGTCCTCGATCTGCACCTTGAGCAACCGCCGCGCCTGCGGATCCATGGTCGTTTCCCAGAGCTGCTCCGGGTTCATCTCCCCGAGCCCCTTATAGCGCTGAATCGACAGTGCTTCGCGCGCTTCGCCAAGCAGCCAGTCCAACGCGCCCTTGAAAGTCGACGCGGATGCGCTGCGATCTCCGCGGCGAACCGACGCACCTGGATGCATGAGTCCCTGCAGTACGTCCGCGGCCGCGCGAATCTGAGCGTAGTCGCCGCTTCTCAAGAAGTCGGTGTCGAGCGCTGTGGTATGGCGCGTCCCATGCCGTGTGCGCACGATCAGCAGCCGCTGCTGCTCGGCCTGGCCGTCGTAAGCGGCCTCGACGCTCACTTCGGGGTCGGCGACAGCGCTCTGTAGCTCGCTCGCGCTCCCTGCTGCAGTGCTTCGATCCGAGAGATCCAGCCGCACGCCGGTTAACAGCGCGTACAGCACCGCGGGATCGATCAGCCTGGACACACGTTCGATGACAGCTTCGGCCAGCAGATACTGGCGCGCAACGTTCTCGAGCGCGTCCATCGACAGCGGCGGAACTCCCTGGCCGGGAACGAGCTCCGCGCCCTTGAGCGCGACCTTGAGCAGATGCTGCTTCAAGTCGTGGTCGTCTTTGAGATAGGTCTCTTCCTTGCCCTGCTTCGCCTTGTACAGCGGCGGCTGCGCGATGTAGATGTGACCACGCTCGACGAGTTCGGGCATCTGTCGGTAGAAAAACGTGAGCAGCAGCGTGCGGATGTGCGAACCGTCGACATCGGCGTCGGTCATGATGATGATCCGGTGATAGCGCAGACGATCGGCGTCGAAGGCGTCCTTGTCCTCCTTGTCGCCGTTGGTCGCCTTTCCGAACCCGGTGCCGAGCGCCGTGATGAGCGTCACGATCTCCTGCGAGCTGATCAGCTTGTCGAAGCGCGCCCGTTCCACGTTGAGGATCTTGCCGCGCAGCGGCAGGATCGCCTGGAATCTCCGATCCCTGCCTTGCTTTGCCGATCCGCCGGCCGAATCGCCCTCCACTAAGTAGAGCTCACAGAGCTTGGGATCGCGCTCCTGGCAATCCGCGAGCTTTCCCGGCAGCCCCATGCTGTCGAGAACTCCTTTGCGCCGGGTCAGCTCGCGCGCCTTGCGCGCTGCTTCCCTCGCGCGCGCCGCCTCGATGATCTTGCTGCAGATGATTCGCGCGTCGGTGGGATTTTCGAGCAGGAATTCGTGCAACCTCCCTCCGACGATCTCCTGCACGATGGGCTGGATCTCGGAGGAGACGAGCTTGTCCTTGGTCTGTGACGAGAACTTGGGCTCGGGCGCCTTAACCGATAGCACGCAGGTCAGCCCCTCGCGCATGTCATCGCCAGAAGTTTCAACCTTGGCCTTTTTCGCGAGCTCTTCCTTCTCGATGTAGCTATTGAGCGTGCGGGTCATCGCCTGGCGCAGGCCCGTCAAGTGGGTGCCGCCGTCGCGCTGCGGGATGTTGTTGGTGAAGCACTGCATCGACTCCGCGTACGAATCATTCCACTGCATCGCCACTTCGACGGTGACGCCGTCCTTCTCGCCAGTGGCATGAAATATTCTTGGATGCAGCACGTTCTTGCTGCGATTCATGTATTCGACGAACGCCTTGATGCCCCCGGTGAACGCGAAGTTTTCGGTCTTGCCGTCGCGCTGGTCCACCAGCTCGATGTTCACTCCATTGTTGAGGAATGACAGCTCGCGGATGCGCCGCGCCAGGATCTCGTAGTGGTACTCGACCTTCCCGAACGTGGTAGGGGATGCCATGAAATGCACTTCGGTCCCTCGACGCTCTGTTGTGCCTGTCACCGCGAGCGGCGCGAGCGCAACACCGTCGCGAAATTCGATCTGATGCACCTTGCCGTCCCGCCATATCTTGAGCCGGAGCCACTCGGAGAGTGCGTTGACCACCGATACGCCGACGCCGTGCAGCCCGCCCGACACCTTGTACGAGTTCTGATCGAACTTGCCTCCCGCATGCAGTTCGGTCATGACGATCTCGGCGGCCGAGCGCTTGAGCTCATCGTCCTCCTTGATGTCAATAGGGATCCCGCGGCCGTTGTCGACGATCGAGATCGAGTTGTCGGCGTGGATGACGACCTTGATTTCGTTGCAGTAGCCGGCGAGCGCTTCGTCGATGGCGTTATCCAGCACCTCGAACACCATGTGGTGAAGGCCGGTGCCGTCGGAAGTGTCGCCGATGTACATTCCCGGTCGCTTGCGCACGGCCTCGAGTCCCTTGAGGACCTTGATGCTGTTGGAATCGTAATCGCCGGCGTCGTCGAGCGGCTTGGGATTGGCTTGTGTCATTTAAGTCTGTTCCTGCTTCGGGGCACCTTCAAAAGCGCCGACGCCGACTGTGGAAGTCGGCGCCGTTGGCTGACTCCATGGCTCGCTCACATATCTCATATGCGCATCGGCATTACGACGTATTTGTAGTCAGCACGCCCGGGCATGGTGACCAATGCGCTGGAGTTGGCGTCGCCGAAGGCGAGCGCGACCTGCTCGGTTCCCAGGTTCTGGAGGACATCGACGAGATAGGTGATGTTGAAGCCGATATCGAGCGCCTCCCCCTTGTAGACGACCTCGAGCTCCTCCTCCGCCTCCTCCTGTTCGCTGTTGGTACAGATGATCCTGAGTTGGTCGCTCCCGAGGACGATGCGCACGCCCCTGAATTTTTCGTTCGAGAGAATCGCTGCTCTCTGCAGAGCCTGCAGCAGGACACCCCGAGAAAGCTCGATCTGTTTCGTGTGTCCCGTCGGAATGACGCGGTTATAGTCCGGGAACTTGCCATCGACCACCTTGCTCACGAGCTCGATGGTGCCAAAGCGAAATCGCACCTGGTTGGTGAGCAGATCGATGGACACGTCGGAATCGCTGTCTTCGAGCAACTTACCCAACTCGAGCACCGTCTTGCGCGGAAGGATGACTTCTTCGCGCGTGTATTCACCAGGCACGGCGAGGCTCGCGTAGGACAGGCGATGACCGTCCGTGGCGACAGTCTGCAGCGAGCCCTTGTCGACGACCAGAAGCATGCCGTTCAGGTAGTAACGGATATCCTGCTGCGCCATCGCGAACTCGGCAAGCTTGAGCAATCCGCGAAACTGTTTTTGGGGCAAGTTGATGGTCTGCTGTCTGTCCTGGGAAAGGCTCATCCGCGGATAGTCCCCGGCCGGCAGCGTTTGCAGGTTGAAACGCGAGCGTCCTGCGCGAACCGCCATTCTGCTGGCGGAGGTTTCGACGTTGACGGTCGCGTCGTCGGGCAGCGCGCGCAGCAGATCCTGCAACTTTCGCGCGGCCACCGTCACTGCCTGATCCTGCTTGCCTGTCAGTTCGCTGTGCGACGTGATCTGCATTTCCAGATCTGTCGCCGTCACGAATAGTCGTCCGTCTTTCTGCTCAAGCAAAACGTTGGCAAGGATCGGCAATGTATGGCGACGCTCGACAATGCCTGACACAGCCTGCAGAGGCTTGAGCAATGCGTCCCGCGGTGTCTGTTTTAATTGCATTGTTCTAAATAATTACAGCTAATAAAGCCGCACGGTTTCCTTGGAAAAGTGGCTAATGCTTAATGTCGCCCGTAACTTGCGGCGCATACAGCGGACGGGAGAACGGCTGTGTTGCGTGTGGACGCTTTGGGGATGAACCCACGGGTCCTTAAGTTGTGGCGGTCAATCAACAAATTATAGACCGGTTTGACGGCGATTCCTACCTTGCCCACACCTCAATTCCGCAGTACCTGCAGCAAGAAATTGACGTCATGGCTGATCTCTGGAACCGAGTCCCGCAGCTTGGCGATCTGACGGCACGCGTGCAGCACGGTGGTGTGGTCGCGGCCGCCGAAATTGCTCCCGATCTCGGGTAGCGAGAGCTGCGTGAGTTCCTTGGCGAGCGCCATTGCGACCTGGCGCGGGCGCGCCACGGCTCTGGAGCGCTTCTTGGAGTGCATGTCCGAGACGCGGATCTTGTAGTAGTCGGCGACAGTCTTCTGGATGTTCTCGACGGAGATCTGGCGGTTCTGCACCGCCAGCAGATCGCGAAGCGCCTCCTTGGCGAGCGGTAGCGAAATCTCCAGCCCATGAAAGCTCGAATACGCCAGCACCCGCTTGAGCGCGCCCTCGAGTTCGCGCACGTTGGAGCGGATATGTTTGGCGATGAAAAAAGCAACCTGTTCGTCCAGCTTCATGCCGCTTTGCGCTGCCTTTGAAAGCAGGATCGCCACGCGCATTTCGAGTTCGGGCGGTTCGAGGGCGACCGTGAGCCCCCAACCAAAGCGCGATATGAGACGCTCCTCGATCCCGGAAATCTCCTTGGGATAGGTGTCGCAGGTAATCACGACCTGCTTGCGCGCCTCGATCAGCGTGTTGAACAGATAGAAGAACTCCTCCTGGGTGCGGCTCTTCCCGTTGAAGAACTGAATATCGTCGATCAAGAGCAAGTCGAGCGAGCGGTAGTAGCGCTTGAAGTCGTCGAAAGCCTTGTGCTGGTACGCGCGCACGACATCGGAGACGTAGGTCTCGGCATGGATGTAGCGAATCCTCGCGCTCGGGTTGTGCTCGAGGATATGGTTGCCTATAGCCTCGATAAGATGGGTCTTGCCAAGTCCAACTCCGCCATAGACGAACAGAGGGTTGTATGAGGTCGGATGCTCCGCGACCTGCAGGCCCGCTGCGCGCGCGAGTTGATTCGCCTTGCCCTGCACGAAATTTTCGAAGGTGAAACCTGGGTTGAGGCTCGCTTGCTCGCCACGCCTGACGGCCGGGGCCGGCTGCGGTGCGCTCGGCACGGGTGTCGCCGGGGCTTGAGCCTCCGCGGCGTCGGCCACCGCGAAGGCGAGCCGCAAGGGGCGCCCGATCGCCACTGCGGCAAGCTCCTCGATGCGGCCTGAAAAGCGCTCCTTGACCCACTGCAGCACGAAGCGGTTCGGCGCGATCAAGCGCAGGCCTTCTCCGGCCAGTTCAAGGCGGAGCGGGCGAATCCAGGTGTTGAATTGCTGTTCGGTCAACTCGCGCTGGAAGGACTCGAGGCAGCTCTGCCAGAACGCGGGCGTTGACATAATCGAAGGTAGCCAGGCGGAAAAAAATAGCGGGCGCCGGAAGGAGCCCGCGAGCGCAAATTTTACCTCGTTTCGCCGCCAGTTATCCACAGAAACCAGGGCGACTAATCACCTTGACAAGAACCATCGCAACAAGCTCTAATGAAAGGCTTTTTCCAAAGAAGGCGAACCCATGAAACGCACTTTCCAGCCGTCGGTTATCCGGCGCAAACGGACCCACGGCTTTCGCAGCCGCATGAAGACGACCGGTGGACGCCGGGTCTTGAGCGGACGCCGCGCCAAGGGGCGCACAAGGCTTGCCGTATAGATTCTGGTCGGCGGCGCGCTGCCCACAATCGGCTCGAATCGGCGACATCGACTGACCGGGGAGGCGTCCTTCGCCAAGGTATTCCGCGAAGGAGAGCGCTTCGAGGCGCGACACGTGCGATTGATCGCGACACCCGCTAAAGGAACGGTGGGCCGGGTCGGCTTCGTGATCGGGAAGCGCGAGCTCAAGCTCGCGGTCGACCGCAATTACGCGAGACGACTCATGCGTGAAGCGGTGCGCTTGCGCAGGCCCGGTATCGAGCGATTCGATATCGTGCTTCGGCTGAGGAGCCCATGTGAAAGGGCCGACCTGGCGGAGCTCGGTTCGGAAGCAGCCACGGTCCTCGACGCGCTTTTGAAGTCGAGAGCTCCATGAGGTCACTGCTCCTGTTTCTTATTCGGGGGTACCAGTACGCGCTGCGACCGATGTTGGGCGCGAATTGTCGCTTCTGTCCGAGTTGCTCGGACTACGCATACGAAGCGGTCGACCGTCACGGCACCCTCAAAGGACTTTGGCTCGCGTCGCGTCGCATCCTTCGCTGTCACCCTTATCATCCGGGCGGTTTCGACCCGGTTCCCTGATCGACCGTCGCGTTTCGCGACACTTGAGTTTCATGGATACTCAACGCCTGATTCTGTTCGTCATTTTTTCGCTGTCTCTGCTTTTGCTTTGGCAGGCGTGGCAACGTCAGCATCAGCCGCCGGTGCCCCCTGCCACGCAGTCGGCCCCCGCTCCGGGCGCCACGACAGCAGCGCCCCCGGTCGCGGGCGCGCCTCCACTCCCGAGCGCTGCCACGGCCCCCGCCAGCGCGGGCGAAAAGGTCGTTGTCAAGACCGACCTGTACACCGCTGAGATCGACACCCTGGGCGGCGTGATCGAACAGGTTGCGCTTTCAAAGCATCGGGACACGCAGGACGAGACGAAGCCGTATGTTCTGCTCCAGCGCAATCCTGAGCGCACGTTCATCGCCCAAAGCGGATTGCTTGGCGAGGGAATGCCGAATCACCGGACCCTTTGGCAGGCTCTTCCCGGGCCGCGCGAGATGGCGCCGGGCGCTGATGCGCTGGAACTCAAGCTCCAGGCCACTGCGGCAAACGGAGACAAAGTCGTCCAGACGCTGACCTTTCACCGCGGCAGTTACGTGATCGACGTCGCTTATGACGTCACCAATGCCGGCACGACTCCCTTTGCGCCATACGCCTATTTCCAGCTCACGCGTGACACCAAGGCGCCCTACGTGCAGAGCTCGATGGCGCCGGCTTCATACACTGGCCCGGTCATCTATAACGACAATGACAAGTTCAAGAAGGTCGACTTTGGCGAGCTCGACAAGCTCGCGGCGGATCCATCCCGCAAGCTTCCTTTCACCAAGAACGCCGATAACGGCTGGGTAGGGATGATCGAGCATTATTTTCTGGCGGCTTGGCTACCATCGGACGCCGCCAAGTCCCCGCGTGAGTTCTACGCGAGGAAGCTCGAGAACGGCTTGTACGCCGACGGTGTGATCATCCAGGCACCCACAATAGCGCCGGGCGCGACCGGAGAGATTAAGGTTCCGCTCTATGTCGGACCGCAGGAGCAGGACACGCTCTCCAAGCTTGCAAAAGGTCTCGACCTGGTCGTCGATTACGGAATATTCACCGTGCTCGCGGCGCCCCTTTTCTGGTTGCTCAAATGGCTGCACGGGCTCGTAGGCAACTGGGGTTGGGCGATTGTGCTGCTCACCATCATCATCAAGAGCGCGTTTTACCCGCTCAACCACGCGAGCGCCCGCTCGATGGCCAAGATGAAGGTCATCGCGCCCAAGTTGAAGGCCTTGCAGGAACAGTACGCGAACGACAAGCAGCAGCTCCAGGTCAAGATGATGGAGATGTACAAGACGGAGAAGATCAATCCGCTGGGAGGTTGCCTTCCGATCCTGGTACAGATCCCCGTGTTCATCGCACTCTACTGGGTGCTGCTCTCGGCGGTCGAGCTGCGACACGCGCCGTGGATCGGCTGGATCCACGACCTCTCGGCGCCGGATCCATATTTCGTGCTGCCGGTCATCTACGCGATCACCGCTTACCTGCAGGTGAAGCTCTCTCCCACGCCTATCCAGGATCCGGTGCAGGCCAAGGTGATGCAGATCATGCCGATCGCTTTCTCGGTCATGTTCATCTTCTTTCCCTCGGGGCTCGTGCTGTACTGGCTGATCAACAACTCGATCCAGATCTTCCAACAGTGGCACATGAACCGGATCCTCACGCGCGAAGCGGCGGCGATCGCCGCCAAGCGGCGCTGACGGCGCATCCTTTCATCGCGCCGATCTTCGGGCGCGCGCCATGCCGGCCACTGATCTGATCGCCGCGATCGCAACCCCGGCGGGGCGCGGCGGAATCGGCGTGATCCGCGTCTCCGGCGCGGACGTGTCCACCATCATTAACGGCATGCTCGACGGGAGGGCGCCACGGCCGCGCAGCGCCACGCTCACGCGGTTCCTTGGCGCACGGGGCGAAGCGCTCGACGAGGGGATGGCACTGCTGTTTCCGGCGCCGGCTTCGTACACAGGCGAGACCGTCCTCGAGCTTCACGCTCACGGCGGCCCGGCGGTGCTTGCGCTGCTACTCAAGCGATGCCTCGAGCTTGGCGCTCGGATCGCCGAGCCGGGGGAGTTCACCAAGCGGGCGTTCCTCAACGACAAGATGGACTTGGCACAAGCCGAGGCGGTGGCCGACCTAATCGATGCGGCAACTACCACTGCAGCGCGTGCCGCGGCGCGCAGCCTTTCTGGCGAGTTCTCGCACGAGGTCCAAGGAATCGTCGATGCGCTGGTCGAGTTGCGCATGTTCACAGAAGCGACGCTCGATTTTCCCGACGAGGATATCGAGTTCGTGAGTGCGGCAGGCGTCCGCGGAAAAGTCTCTGCTCTTCGCGAGTGCCTCGCCGCGTTCATCCTCCGCGCCCGCCAGGGAAGCCTTCTTCGTGAGGGCCTCAACGTTGTGATCATCGGCGCGCCAAACGTCGGCAAATCGAGCCTGCTCAATCGCCTTGTGGGCGACGACGTCGCCATCGTAACGCCCATCGCAGGCACCACCCGCGACTCGATTCGCAGCAGCATCGAGATCCGCGGCATCCCGCTGCACGTCATCGACACGGCGGGTCTGCGCCATTCCGCCGACGAGGTGGAAAAGATTGGTATCGAGCGTACCTGGGCAGCGATCGATCGCGCCGATCTGGCCTTGGTCATTGCTGACGCACGCGGGCCTGAAGCATTCGGCGCGGAGGCCTTCACAGCAAAACTGCCGCCGACATTGCCGCGCATCGCGGTGCGCAACAAGATCGATCTCACCGGCGACGCGCCAAAACATACGACTGCGGATGGCCGCATCACCGTTTGGCTGTCGGCAAAGACGGGCGCGGGGATCGGCCTGCTGCAAGACGCCATTCTCGACTTGGCCGGGGCGCACGAAGACATGGAAGGTACTTTTCTTGCCCGAGAGCGGCATCTCGAGGCGCTCACCAAGGCGCTTGGACATGTCGACCAGGCCGTTGCGCATCTCGAGGCGACGGCGCCGCCTTTGGAGCTCTTTGCGGAAGAATTGCGCGAGGCGCAAAACGCGCTGTCGAGCATTGCAGGAAAATTCACCGCCGATGATTTGCTCGGCGAGATCTTCAGCCGTTTCTGCATCGGAAAGTGATCGCCCGCCTGCACGCTTGGATTGCGCCGACAGGTGCGCTGGCGGTCGCGGTGCTGGCAGCGCTTCTGAGCGTTGCCCTGCACGTTCCCTTGCCGTGGATGATCGGTCCCATGCTGGCGATCGCCGCGGTGCGCATGTGCGGCATGCACCTGACAGCGCCACGAGGCGGCCGACAAGCGGGGCAATGGATCATCGGCACGGCACTGGGACTCTACTTCACGCCGCAGGTGCTCGAGCGCGTCAGCGGCATTGCGTGGCTGCTCATCGTGGGCGCATTGTTCGCCGTCGCGCTCGGCTACGTTTGCGGCTACCTGCTCGCCGCGCTGGCAAGCACCGATCGCACCACCGCGATCTTCGCGAGCGTGCCCGGAGGGGCTGCGGAAATGTCCATATTGGGAGAACGCTACGGCGCGCGCGTCGATCAGGTCGCCGCGGCACAGTCCTTACGCATATTGATCGTCGTCGTGACGATCCCATCGATCTATGCAGCGCTCCGGCTGCATGGCACCGATCCTTTCCCGGCAGCGAGCGGAGAAGTTCACTGGACGCGGCTCGCCGGATTGCTCGCCGCGACTGCGCTCGCGGGCTTTGTACTGCAGCGATTCAATATTCCGAACGCGTTCGTGCTCGGTGCGCTCGCGGTCGCCATACCTCTGACGGCGTGGGAAGTCGCCGGCTCGGCCGTTCCGCGCTGGCTAATCAATATCGCACAACTGCTACTCGGATGCGCACTTGGTTCTCGTTTCAACCGAAGTTCTCTTAGTAGAGCGCCGCGCTTTGTCGCTTCAGTCGTCGCCACCGTATTGGTCGCCATGGCTTTTTCCGCGCTGTTCGCGCTCGCCATTGCAACATTTACAGAACTCCATCGGGCAACGCTGGTGCTTGCGACCGCGCCGGGTGGCATCGCCGAAATGGCGGTCACCGCCCAGGTGCTTGACCTTGGCGTGCCTATCGTGACCGCGTTTCACGTCACACGCCTGATACTGCTGCTGACGTGCACGGGCCCGTTATTTGCATGGTTGCGCCGCCGCCGGTCGGCCCGAGTTGAACGTTCCCGAGGCCCAGTGGCCTGACCATGGTGCTATGCGACTGCTTACACCTGTATTGCGCGCGTGCTAGAGTTTGACTTTCCCTCAATGCGCCGGGCCAATTTATCCGGAAACGTTTCTTGCCGGAGGCCGAAGGCGGCAGCCCTCCTTCGGCATGAATCATCCTGATCCCATGTCCGCCTTAGCTGCTTCGGTGCATGCGCCCTCCTACGTCAGAAACCGACGGCTGATCGAATGGGTCCAGGAAATTGCGGCGAGCGCGCGTCCAGCGCGCATCGTATGGTGCGACGGTTCACAGGCGGAATACGATCGACTCGCTGAGGAGCTGGTTGCAGGCGGGACACTGAAGAGGCTCAATCCGGCGAAGCGTCCGAGCTCCTACCTCGCATGCTCCGATCCATCCGACGTCGCGCGAGTCGAGGACCGCACTTTCATATGCAGCGAGCGCGAGGAGGATGCTGGCCCCACTAACAACTGGGTCGCGCCGGGTGAGATGCGCAGCACGCTGGCCGGGCTCTTCGACGGCTGCATGCGCGGACGCACGCTCTACGTTGTCCCGTTCTCGATGGGACCCCTAGGCAGTTCCATTGCGCATTTGGGCGTCGAGCTCACCGACAGCGCGTACGTCGTCATGAGCATGCGCATCATGACGCGCATGGGTCGCGCAGTCTTCGACGCGCTAGGCACAGACATTGACTTCGTTCCATGCGTACATTCCGTCGGCGCGCCGCTCGCGTCCGGGGAGCGCGATGTGGCGTGGCCCTGCAACGCTGAGCACAAATACATCGTGCACTTTCCCGAGACACGCGAAATATGGAGCTATGGCTCGGGCTACGGCGGCAATGCGCTGCTGGGCAAGAAATGCTTTGCGCTTCGCATCGCCTCGGTCATGGGTCGTGATGAGGGGTGGCTGGCGGAGCACATGCTCATCCAGGGGGTCATTTCGCCGGAGGGCGAGAAAACCTATGTGGCAGCGGCATTTCCGAGCGCCTGCGGCAAGACCAATTTCGCGATGCTCATCCCTCCGGCCGAATTCGACGGGTGGCGGGTAACGACCATCGGCGACGACATCGCGTGGATCAAGCCGCATTCCGACGGGCGCCTGTACGCAATCAATCCCGAGGCCGGTTTGTTCGGAGTCGCACCTGGGACGTCGTACGCGTCCAATCCGAATGCGATGAAGATGCTCGAGCGCGACGTGATCTTCACCAATGTCGCGTTGACCGATGATGGCGATGTATGGTGGGAAGGCATGACGCGCGAACCGCCTGCACACTTGACCGATTGGCAGGGGAAATCCTGGACGCCGGGCTGCGGACGAAAAGCTGCGCACCCGAATTCGCGTTTCACGGTGAGCCTCAAACGCTGCCCATCGCTCGATCCGGACTGGGACAGCCCCGATGGATTCCCGATCTCCGCTTTCGTCTTCGGAGCACGGCGCAGCGATACCGTTCCCCTGGTGGTCGAGGCGACGAGCTGGGAGGACGGCGTCTACAAGGCTGCGACGATGGGCTCGGAGAAGACTGCGGCTGCGGCCGGCAAGGTGGGTGAAGTACGGCGCGATCCTTTCGCTATGCTGCCGTTCTGTGGCTATCACATCGGCGACTATTTTGCTCACTGGCTCTCCATCGGAAAAAACCTCGCCGATCCTCCGCGCGTGTTCAACGTGAATTGGTTCCGCACCGATGAGAAGGGTCAGTTCATCTGGCCAGGCTTTGGCCAGAACATGCGTGTACTCAAATGGATTGTCGATCGCTGCCGCGGGCGTGTGCATGCGATCGACTCACCCCTGGGGCTACAGCCAGAGTATCGCGATCTGGATTGGCGCGGGCTAGACTTTCGGCCGGAGCGTTTTGCAGAAGCGATGCGCATCGACCGCGCGCATTGGAAGCGTGAGCTCGAGGAACAAGATCGGCTGCTCGCACAGCTTGGCAAAAAACAACCGCAAGCGCTCGCGACGCAGCGTCGCGACCTTGGGAACCGACTGTTCGCCTAGCCCGAACGCGGGCTTAAACGCTTCCGCTGGCGTTTCTCAAGAGGCGGTTCGCAGAACCGTTTCGGCCTTCGCGCCGCTGGAAGTGCCGAGCGCCAGACGATTGACCCGTATGTTTGCCGATTGCTAAGACAACGGTCGGGGCTCGCGACCGGTGGTGTGGCGCACTCCTGCGCGATGCGACTAGCGCAATGCTGCGAATCAAGGGTTCGCGTCCTCGCATACAAGTTAAGAGTACTCGACATCCGCGCCAAGGCGCCTGCCGGCGAGCAGGCGGTACCGGCCTTGTCGTTATCCGTTTCCAATGCCAGCACACACTGACTGCCGTTGCCCAAGTTGCGTCGAGTCCATGCGTTGGCGTAGTACTAACTAACTAGCCGGCGACGATCCTTGCGCACCAGACTGTCAGGAGCTATTCTCGAGCAAGCGTTTTCAGGAAACGTTTTCAGCAATCGTTTTCTGTAAGCGATTTCTGTGCAGCGGCAGCTCAGCTCGATTCCGAGGAGACAGTCCTAACGTGAAAACCCCATCGCTCAGGCGCCGTCGGCCGCGCTTGGAGGACGTTCCTGTACTCGCAGACGTTGCCCGAGCGGCGGGCGTCTCTACCGCAACCGTTTCACGGGCCATCGCCCGCCCGGAACTGGTGAGCGGCGGGACCCGCGATCAGGTGACCAAAGCAGTGGACGCATTAGGGTACACGCCAAACGCCGCAGCTCGCGCGCTCTCGCGTCGCCGTTCGGGGTTGGTGGGGCTGGTCGCAGGTTCGATGGACGACGTGATTGTCGTTCGCGTGATCGGAAGCTTTAGGCAGCAGCTCGCTGACGCCGGCTTGGGACTTCTTCTTGCAGGGGCCGGAAACGGAAGTGCTGAAGACGCAAGACGCCACGCAGCGGATCTCATCGCTCGCGGAGCCGATGCGGTCGCGTTCGTCGGGGTCGAGTTCCCGAGCGATGGAACGGGGCACGCTAGGAGGCGGCCGCTTGCATCGATCGACCAAGCGGCCTCGGGAACCGGCTTCACCGGGTTCTCCAGGGCAGAGGCATTGCAGTTGGCCGTCCGATACCTGCACGAATTGGGACATCGGCGTATCGGGCTGCTTGGCGCAGGGCCCGGCTGCTCAGTCAGCGTCGTGAGTACCTTGGTTGCGTTGAGCGGGGTCGATTTGATCGAGCTGCCGAGCACAATGGAGGAGGGCGGCAGAATCGCCTTCGCCGACGGCGGCCCATTGCAATGGCTAGGCCACCCGATCCGGCCGACTGCCGTCGTCTGCGGCAGTGATGCGGTTGCGGCCGCCATCCTGCGTGAATGCGAGGCTCGAGAGATTGCCGTTCCGGGACATCTTTCGGTGATCGGATTCGGGGACAGTGAAATCGCCCGACTGACCAGACCGGGCTTGACCACGCTCCGCCTACCGGCGCTCGAGGCTGCAGTGGCGGCGGCGAACTACCTGATCGGGGCGCTGCAAGGGCAGTCGCTGCCGGTACATCCGTTTCAAGCCAAGCTTGTCGCCCGCGATTCGACTCGACCTCCGTCGACTTGACTTCTCACCGTTGGAGTTTCACGTGGAACAGCCCCCAACCGGTTCCACGTGAAACTAGTCCGGCGACGGCGATGCCCGACCTTTCCTAGCGCCAGTGTTTGGCGTATTATTGGCGATCGTGAGTCGGGCAGTAATTCCCTTTTGAAACATGAAGTTCCACGATCGTTTCCAAGTCATAGTGGTGGGCGGAGGGCATGCCGGCACCGAGGCCGCGCTGGCGCTGGCGCGAATGGGTCGCCGCACTCTTCTCCTAACCCATAGCATCGAGACGCTGGGACAGATGTCGTGCAATCCCTCGATCGGTGGCATAGGTAAAGGCCATCTGGTCAAGGAGATCGACGCCCTCGGCGGAGCGATGGCGCTCGCAACCGACCAAGCAGGTATCCAGTTTCGCATCCTCAATTCAAGCAAGGGACCCGCGGTGCGGGCGACGCGAGCCCAGGCGGATCGAGTGCTGTACAAGCAAGCGATTCGTTCGCAGCTGGAGAATCAACCGCAGCTGACCCTATTCCAGCAAGGGGTCGACGACCTGCTTCTAAAGGGCGACCGCGTAACCGGCGTTGTCACGCAGCTCGGGATCACTTTCGAAGCTGATGCGGTGGTCCTCACCACAGGCACTTTTCTTTCCGGGCTCATCCATGTCGGCATGGAGCACTACGAGGCTGGACGAGCGGGCGACCCGGCCGCCAAAACCCTGGGACTACGTTTGCGCGAACTAAGCCTGCCTGTGGGCCGCCTCAAGACGGGAACGCCACCGCGCTTGGACGGTCGCACGATCGACTTTAGCAATCTCAAGGTTCAACCCGGCGACGAGCCACCGCCGGTGTTTTCATTTGTGGGCGACCGGCGAATGCATCCGCGACAGCTGCCGTGCTGGATCACCCACACCAACGAGCGCACCCACGACATCATTCGCGCCGGCCTTGATCGGTCGCCCTTGTTCGCTGGAGTAATCGAAGGGGTGGGGCCGCGCTACTGTCCTTCCATCGAGGACAAGGTGACGCGGTTCGCACAGCGCTCGAGCCATCATATTTTTCTCGAGCCGGAGGGCCTCAACACCCATGAGATCTACCCGAACGGCATCTCCACCTCGTTGCCCTTCGACGTGCAGCTCGCGCTGGTGCGCTCCATAGCCGGGTGCGAACGCGCCCACCTGTTACGGCCGGGCTATGCAATCGAATACGACTACTTCGACCCGCGAGCGCTCAAAGGGACGCTGGAGACCAAGGCCATCCAAGGATTGTTTTTCGCCGGACAGATCAACGGCACGACCGGGTATGAGGAAGCCGCAGCGCAAGGCATTCTTGCTGGAATCAATGCCGGGCGCTGGGTTGCCGGAGAGGAGGGGTGGTCCCCGCGGCGCGATGAAGCCTACCTTGGCGTGATGATCGACGATCTCGTCACCCGTGGGGTCACCGAGCCGTATCGGATGTTTACCAGTCGCGCCGAGTACCGGCTGCAGCTCCGAGAGGACAATGCCGACCTCCGGCTGACCGAGGTTGGCCGCAGATTGGGTGTGGTCGATGATTCCCGTTGGGATGCCTTTTGCCGCAAGCGCGATGCCGTGACGCGTGAACTTGAGCGACTAAAATCTACTTGGGTGAATCCCGGGGTCGTCGGGGACGAAGATGCCAGGCGGGTACTTGGGCAGGCGCTGGAGCGCGATTGCACCTTGGCTGAGCTCCTGCGTCGCCCCGGTGTCAGCTATGAAAGCCTGTTGAGCCTGCCTGGCAGCGGCGAAGCCGTGATAGACGCTAGCGTTGCCGAGCAGGTCGAAATCGCAACCAAATATGCGGGCTATATTGAGCGACAACAGGAGGAAGTCGCCCGTCAGGCCGGCCAGGAAGCGCAGCGTCTGCCGCTTGGGATCGATTATCGGACCGTGCGCGGACTGTCGGTGGAGGTACAGCAGAAGCTCAACCAGCATCGCCCGGAAACCGTCGGCCAGGCCACGCGTATCTCCGGAATCACGCCGGCGGCGATCGCATTGCTACTCGTCCACCTCAAGCGCGGCTTCCGGCAATCGCCTGCGGATTCCCAGAAGCGCACGGCATGAGGGACGCCCTGGCGGCGGGCCTTCGCACGCTCAATCTGGATGTCGGTCGAGAGGCTGAAGCAAAACTCAGTGCGTATCTTGCGCTCATCCAAAAGTGGAACCGGACACACAATCTGACAGCGATGGTCGATCGGCAGCGGATGGTCTCGCATCATCTTCTCGACTCGCTGGCAGTGCTTCCTCATCTGCCCGAAACGTCCGGATTGCGTATCATCGACGTCGGCAGCGGCGGTGGTCTCCCCGGCATTCCACTGGCGATCTGTCGACCCGACTGGCTGGTGACGCTTATTGATTCGAGTCGCAAAAAGGCCGCGTTTCTGCAACAGGCGGCCATCGAGTTGCCGCTTCGCAATGTGGAAGTTGTCGCCGGCCGCGTCGAAACGTATCGGCCGGTGGCCGCGTACGATTTCGCGATCTCCCGCGCCTACTCGACCCTCGCCACATTTGTTGAACACGCAGGGCATCTTGTTGGTCGCAGCGGACGCCTGCTCGCGATGAAGGGCGTCTATCCACGGCAAGAGATCGACGCCATGCCGTCCGGGGCACGCGCTGTCGAGGTGACACGTCTTAACGTGCCCGGTGTCGAGGCCGAGCGCCACCTGGTTGTCGTGGAAGTCCAGCCGGCCAGCGTCGAAAGCAGAAGCGCATGACCAAGATCATCGCCGTCGCCAACCAGAAGGGCGGCGTGGGGAAGACCACGACCAGCGTTAATCTTGCCGCGAGTCTTGCGGCAATGAAGCGGCGGGTGCTGCTCGTGGATCTCGACCCTCAAGGCAATGCAACGATGGGCGCGGGCGTCGATAAGCGAGCACTTACTCATACGGTATACCACGTCCTTCTTGGCCAGACAAAGATTGCCGACATCCGCTTGACATCGACAAGTGGGGGCTTTGACCTGGTGCCGGCCAACCGCGAACTCGCCGGGGCCGAAGTAGAGCTCGTTGATCTCCCCGAGCGGGAAATGCGGCTCAAGGATGCACTGGCCGAGGCGCTGTCGCAAATGAGAACGGCGATTTCCGAAGTCGCGGCAGAGTACGACTTCATCCTGCTCGACTGTCCGCCTTCGCTGTCGCTGTTAACGCTCAACGGCTTGTGCGCCGCGGACAGTGTGCTCATCCCCATGCAATGCGAGTATTACGCGCTCGAGGGACTCTCTGATCTGGTCCAAACGTTGCGCAAAGTGCGGTCTCACTTGAACCCGCGGCTGGAAATCGAAGGCTTGCTGCGCACGATGTATGACCCGCGCAACACGCTGGCACTCAACGTTTCCGCCGATCTGCAGAAACACTTTGGCGACAAGCTTTATCGCACGGTGATTCCCCGCAATGTGCGCCTCGCCGAAGCGCCAAGCTTCGGAATTCCGGTGTTGCGTCTGGACAAGACGTCCAAGGGCGCGCTGGCGTATCTCGCCCTTGCGGGTGAAATGCTGCGACGGGATGAAGCGTCTGCAGCCGTCGAGCAGGAAGCGGCGCATGGCTAGACTCAAAGGTCTCGGTCGCGGCCTCGATGCACTGTTGGCCGGCTCCGACGAAACCGCGGATCGCGAGTCTTTGCGAACGGTGGCTCTCGATCACATCGTGCCGGGCAAGTATCAACCGCGCACGCGCATGGATGAAGCTTCACTCGCCGAACTCGCAGAATCGATCAAGGCACAGGGCATTGTGCAGCCGATTTTGGTGCGTCCCATTGACGGGGTTCGCTACGAGATCATCGCAGGCGAGCGCCGTTGGCGCGCTGCCCAGCGGGCCGGGCTTAACCAAGTTCCGGCGCTGGTGCGCGATGTCGCCGATCAGGCAGCGCTGGCTCTATCGCTGATCGAAAACATCCAGCGCGAGAACTTGAACCCGCTCGAGGAAGCGCATGGCATCGCGCGGCTGATCGGAGACTTCGGACTCACACACGAGGCTGCCGCGCAAGCGGTCGGGCGTTCACGCAGCGCTGTCACCAACCTTTTGCGTCTCATGAACCTCGCCAAGCCAGTTCAGGAGCTGTTGCTCGCGGGTAAGCTGGACATGGGCCACGCACGCGCTTTGTTACCGCTGTCCGCCGCCAGCCAGGCAAGCGCAGCCGGGCGAATCCTTGCGCAGACGCTTTCCGTACGCGACACGGAGAGGATGGTTCAGGCTTTGCAGAATCCGCCCGCGGCGAAAGCGACGCGCCGGGGTCGTGCCAGGAGCGATCCCGATATCGTCAGGCTCGAGGACACGCTCGCTGATTGGCTGGGCGCGAAGGTGCGCATTGAGCCCGCTGGAAAGAGTGGCGGCCGTATTCTGATCCAGTACTCGAGTCTCGAGCAGCTCGACGGCATCCTGGCCAAGATCAAGTCGAAGTAAGTTCGCCGAACGAGCGGAATCGATGGCTGCAAAGAAAACGGCGCTTCCAGGCGCCGTCGTCTTCTCTATGGGCAGTTGTCCTTAGCCTAATTGCGTCAGCATGGTCTCGGCACCGGAGACTTCGTACTTGCCCGGCGCTTCGATGTTGAGCGTCTTGACCGTTCCGTTGTCGATCAATGCGGAGAAGCGCTGGCAGCGCACGCCAAGACCTCTGGCCGTCAGATCGAATTCCAAGCCGAGTGCTTTGGTGTAGGCGGCGCTCCCGTCGCCCATCATCCTGACTTTGCCACCGGTCTTTTGATCCTTGGCCCACGCACCCATGACAAACGCGTCGTTCACCGAAATGCAAATGATTTCGTCGACGCCCTTGGCTTTGAGCTTGTCGTAGTTGGCCAGGTAGCTCGGAACGTGCTTGGCCGAGCACGTTGGCGTAAACGCTCCGGGCAAGCCGAACAAAACCACTTTCTTGCCGCGCGTCAAGTCATCGACTTTGAATTCATTCGGGCCGATCTTGCACTCCGCCGTTTCGACTTCGACATATTCGCTTAAGGAACCGGCAGGAAGCCGGTCGCCAACCTTGATCGTCATGGGGGCTCCTCGTTGCAGGTCGCGCCGGACGGTGCGATGAGATCACCAATTCTATCGGAAAAATCATCCGCGACAGCGGAGAAGCACACGTTGACTTCATGCTTCATCGGCCTTGTCGTTCGCGCCACGAAGGCGTAACTTCAGCACTCCGCCGTCGGGCGGATTTCCCCGGGGAGCAAACCATGGCGCAGGCGAAAACCGCCCGCGAACGTCGCTTGACGCTGCTCGTCGCGACGCGTAAGGGACTGTGGCAGGCAACCAGCGACGCCGCAAGGCGAAGCTGGAGGGTGAGCGGCCCTCAGTTCCTCGGCCACATCGTTCATCACTGCGTGGCCGATCCCCGCGACGGAAAAACATGGCTTGCCGCAGCGCGAACCGGACACCTGGGTCCGACCATTTTTCGGTCGAGCGATCGCGGGCGCATCTGGCACGAAGCGAAGCAACCGCCGGCTTTTCGCGAGGGCAGCGGTCGAGTCGTCGATCACACGTTCTGGCTGACGCCAGGCCATGCTTCGCAGCCGGGGACCTGGTATGGAGGAACTTCGCCGCAGGGGTTGTTTCGTTCCGAAGACGGCGGAGCAACGTGGCGCGGCGTCGACGGCTTCAACGAACATCCGCAGCGAAAGGCATGGTGCGGCGGCGATCAAGACCAGACGCCCGACGGCGCCAAAATGCATTCCATTCTGGTCGATCCCCGCGACGCCAGCCATTTGTACATCGGCATGTCGAGCGGCGGCGTGTTCGAGTCGAACGATGCGGGCGCGGGTTGGCGCCCGCTCAATCGCGGTGTCAGAGCCGATTTTTTGCCCATGCCCGATCCGGAGTTCGGGCATGACCCGCATTGCGTGCGGCTTCATCCGGCGATGCCCGATCGGCTGTACCAGCAGAATCATTGCGGCATCTATCGTCTCGATCGGCCTTCGGAGCGGTGGGAGGACTTAAGCGCTGCTATGCCCAAGAGCGTCGGAGCGATCGGCTTTCCGATGGTGTTGCATCCGCGCGATCCGGACACGCTGTGGGTATTTCCCATGGATGGAAGCAGCGTATGGCCGCGGGTCTCGCCAGGAGGCAAACCCGCCGTTTATCGGTCGGTCAATGGCGGCAAGTCGTGGCAGCGTCAGACAAACGGGTTGCCCAAATCGCAGGCCTGGTACACGGTGAAACGCCAGGCGATGACGGCAGATGTCTTAGCTCCCCTAGGAGTGTATTTCGGGACGACCAGCGGCGAGGTCTGGGCCAGCCGTGATGAAGGACGTAACTGGAAATGCGTGGCGGCGCATTTGCCGCACATCTACGCCGTCGAGGTTGCTTAAAGAGGCCAAGGCGACGGCATGCGCGTGCGCGTGCTCATTCCGGGTCCGTTGCGAAGCTATACGGCTGAATCGCCGGTAGTTAGCGCGGAGGGCGCATCACTTGGCGTGCTGGTGGGCGATCTCGATCAGCGCTATCCCGGCATCCGCTTTCGCATCGTCGACGAACAGGGAGCGATTCGCCGCCACATCAAGTTCTTCGTCAATGGCGTGCAGGCGACGAATCTGGAGCCTGCGCTCAAGGATAAAGACGAAGTGATGATCGTGTGTGCGCTTTCCGGCGGATGACGGCACATCGAGACATGTTTCGTTGACGCACCGCGGCTAAAAACCTTACAATTCGCAGGTTTGCTGTGGTTCCGGTGGCTGCTGCTCAGAGCGATCATCCCGCGGGCTTCCCCATCCGACGCGTCGCCGCTTGGCAGGGGATTGCGTCGCTCTTGATCGCAGCGATCGCGGGAGGGCTGGCCGGATGGCACGGCGTGCTTTCCGCGCTTCTCGGTGGCGTGGTCAACATTGCTGCTGGCGTTGTTTTCGCCGTCATGATCGCGCTTGATCGCACGGCGACCGCGGTGGCGACAGTACGAACGATGTTGCGGGCCGAGGCGGCAAAGATCGCGGTCATCGTGCTTCAGCTCTGGCTGATTCTCACGACGTATCGGGACGTGGTGCACGTGGCTTTTTTTTCCGCGTTCGTCGTGACCGTGCTGGTCTCGCAGGCTGCAATCTTGGTGCGCGACTAGGGCAACAGTGAAGGGGGAGGTCGATGGCTGCTGAACACCAGCTCGACGCGACGTCGTACATCCAGCATCACCTCACATTCCTAGCGCACCCGGTGTTGGAGCAGGGCGGGTTCTGGACGGTCCATCGTGACACCGTCATCACGTCGGTGGTGCTTGGCGTGCTGACCCTTGGCTTCCTCTGGCTAGTGACGCGCAAGGCGACGCCGGGCGTACCAAGCAAGACGCAGGCCTTTGTCGAACTCTCCGTCGAGTTCGTCAACGAGCAGGTGAGGAGCCTCTTCCACCATGACAATCGCTTCGTCGCTCCTCTGGCGCTGACCGTCTTCGTCTGGGTCCTGTTCATGAACGCCATGGACTTCCTTCCGGTCGATATCGTCGCGTGGATCTTCCAGAATGTGTTCCACCAGGAGGAATGGCGAGCCGTCCCGACCGCCGACGTCAATACGACCTTTGCGCTGTCGCTGTCGGTGTTCGGACTGATGATCTTCTTCAACATCAAGAACAAGGGGTTGATCGGCTGGTTGCGCGAGTTGTTCTGCGCGCCATTCGGCGTCAAGCCCGTCTGGGCGGCGCCGCTGCTCATCGTGTTCAATCTTCTGTTCAACCTGATCGAGTACCTGTCCAAGCCGCTCTCGCACTCGCTGCGTCTCTACGGAAACATGTACGCGGGTGAGATCATATTCCTGCTTCTCGGATTGTGGGCGGCAACGGGCCTTGCAGGCGCGGCGGTCAGCAGCGTCCTCAATCTCGGCTGGGCGATCTTCCACATACTGATCGTGGTCCTGCAGGCATACATCTTCATGATGCTTACTGTCGTTTACGTCTCGATGGCGTACGAAAGTCACTAAGGCCTTAAGCGTCGCGACGAATTCGAACGTTCCACCCCTTAAGAAAGGAAAACGAATGGACAAGCTGCAACTGGTTGCGCAGATCCAGGCCTACACCGGCATCGGCATCGGATTGATGATCGGGCTGGGCGCGCTCGGCGCCTGCGTGGGCGTGGGCATCATGTGCTCGCGCTTTCTTGAAGGCGCGGCTCGGCAGCCCGAGATGATCCCCGCGCTGCAGGCAAAGGTGTTCCTGCTGCTCGGCCTGATCGACGCCTCCTTCATCATCGGGCTGGGCATCGCTATGTTGTTCGCCTTCGGCAATCCACTGATTCCCGCCGGGTTGCGATAGACGCAAGCAAAACGAGAAGGGCAGTTCCATGAACATCAATCTCACGATGCTGATGCAAGCTGTCTCCTTTGGCGTGTTCATTTGGCTTTGCTGGAAGTTCATCTGGCCGCCGCTGATGCGCGCCATCGAGACGCGGCAAAAACAGATCGCGGACGGCTTGGCCGCCGGCGAAGAAGGCAGGCAGAGCCTGTCCAAAGCCGAAACTCGCGTCGCGGAGATGATGAAGGACGCGAAGTCGCAGGCTTCCGAAATCATCGCTCAGGGCGAGAAGCTCAAGAACGAAACGGTCGAACAGGCCAAGGGCGAAGCAAAGACAGAAGCCGAGCGCATCATCGCTTCGGCCAAAGCCGAGATCGAGCAGGAGATCAATCGCGCGCGAGACGCGTTGCGCGGCCAGGTGGCCGAGCTCGCAATGGCAGGCGCGGCGAAGATTCTCAAGCGGGAAGTCGATCCCAAGGTGCACGCCGACCTCCTCGCCCAAATCGAAAAGCAGCTCTAGGCACGTGCGCCATGGCTGAGCTCTTAACCATCGCCAGGCCTTACGCCGAAGCGGTATTCGCCCTCGCGCAGGAGCAGAACACGCTTTCCGTATGGGCGGAAATGCTCAAGTTGGCGGGCGAGGTAGCTGCCGATCCGCAAATGCGCAACGCGCTGGACAATCCGAAGCTCGCCAAGGATGCAAAGGAATCGCTCTTTCTCTCGGTGTGCGGGGACAGGCTCAACGCGGACGGCAAGAACTTCATCCGCGTACTCATCGAAGCCGAGCGCGTCGAGCTGCTGCCCGAGATACGCGAGCTCTACGGGACGCTGAAAGACGAAGCCGACGGTGTCGCTCGCGCGCACATCTCCAGCGCGTTTCCTCTCGAAGATTCGCAGCTAGCGGCGCTTAAAGCGACTCTCGAGCGCCGCTTCGGGAAGAAAATCGAGACGACGATCAGCGTCGATCCGGAGCTCATCGGCGGAGCAAAAATCGTCGTCGGCGACACGGTCATCGACGCGTCGGTCCGGGGCGAATTGCAGGCGATGACCAACCATTTGCGGACCTGATATTCAAACTAACGCCGTCGGGTGAGCAAGCAGCGCCCGCGAAGCGCGAGGAAAAATCATGCAGTTGAACCCATCTGAAATAAGCGAACTGATCAAGAGCAGGATCCAGAGTGCCGGCACCGAAGCCCAAGTGCGCACTCAGGGAACCGTGGTTTCGCTTTCCGACGGCATCAGTCGCATCCACGGGCTCTCCGACGCGATGCAGGGAGAGATGCTGGAGTTTCCCGGGAACACCTTCGGGCTCGCGCTCAATCTCGAGCGCGATTCCGTCGGCGCGGTGATCCTGGGCGAATACGAGCAGATCTCCGAGGGTGATACGGTCAAGTGCACCGGCCGTATTCTCGAGGTGCCGGTCGGGCCTGAGCTGATTGGCCGCGTGGTCAATGCGCTGGGTCATCCAATCGATGGCAAAGGACCGATTAATGCCAAGGCGACCGACGTCATCGAAAAGATCGCTCCGGGCGTGATCTGGCGGCAGAGCGTCGCCCAGCCGGTACAGACAGGACTCAAGGCGATCGATGCCATGGTGCCGATCGGGCGCGGCCAGCGCGAGTTGATCATTGGCGACCGCCAGACCGGCAAGACGGCAGTGGCAATCGACACCATCATCAACCAGCAGGGCAAGGACCTGTTCTGCATTTACGTCGCCATCGGTCAGAAAGCTTCCTCGATCATGAACGTGGTCAAGAAGCTCGAGGAAACCGGAGCGATGGCTTATACGGTCGTCGTGGCCGCCTCAGCCTCCGATTCAGCAGCGATGCAGTACATCGCGCCCTACTCCGGCTGCACCATGGGCGAATACTTCCGCGACCGCGGCCAGGACGCGCTGATCATCTACGACGATCTCACCAAGCAGGCTTGGGCATACAGGCAGATTTCGCTGCTGCTGCGTCGACCGCCGGGCCGCGAAGCCTATCCCGGCGACGTGTTCTATCTCCATTCGCGCTTGCTCGAGCGGGCGGCGCGTGTCAACGCCGAGTACGTCGAGAGATTCACCAAGGGCGAAGTCAAGGGCAAGACCGGATCGCTAACCGCGCTGCCCATCATCGAGACCCAGGCGGGCGACGTCACGGCGTTCGTGCCGACTAACGTCATCTCCATCACCGACGGCCAGATATTTCTTGAGACCGACCTGTTCAATGCCGGTATCCGACCCGCGATCAACGCCGGTATCTCGGTGTCCCGTGTCGGCGGCGCCGCGCAGACCAAGATCATCAAGAAGCTCGGCGGCGGAGTACGTCTCGCGCTTGCCCAGTATCGTGAGCTCGCCGCCTTCGCTCAGTTCGCCTCCGATCTCGACGACGCGACGCGCAAGCAGCTCGATCGCGGCCGGATGGTGACCGAGCTTATGAAGCAGCCTCAGTTCTCTCCTTTGTCGGTTGCCGATCAAGCGGTGACGTTGTTTTCCGTCAACAACGCCTACTACGACGACGTTCCGGTCGACAAGGCGCTCGCGTTCGAATCCGCGCTGCGCGCGTACATCAAGAGCAAGTACAGCGCGCTTCACTCCAAGATCGAGTCGACTAAGGATCTCGACGCGGAGAGCGAAAAGCAGCTCAAGGCTGCCATCGAGGACTTCAAGAAGAACGGAACCTACTAGGGGTTGGACTTCCGATGGCCGGCACCAAAGAGATCCGCAACAAGATCAAGAGTGTGCAAAGCACGCGCAAGATCACCAAGGCCATGGAGATGGTCGCGGCCTCGAAAATGAAAAGGGCGCAGGACCGCATGCGTGCGTCGCGACCGTACGTCGGCAGAATGGTGGCGATGGTGCGCCATCTCGCGCATGCCAACCCGGAATATCAACACCCGTTCCTTGTTAAGCGGCCCCAGGTCAAAAACGTTGGAATGATCGTTGTCACTTCGGACAAGGGGCTGTGCGGGGGCATGAATACCAATGTGCTGCGTCTGGCGCTCGGCAAGATCAAGAAGTGGCAGGCAAATGATGTCGGTGTACAGGTGACCTGCATAGGCAACAAGGGACTGGGCTTCATGCAGCGGCTCAAAGCCAACGTCGTGTCGCAGGTCGTCAACATCGGCGACCGACCGCACATCGAAAAGCTCATCGGACCGGTGAAGGTGCAGCTCGACGCCTACCTGGAGGGCAAAATCGACGAACTGCACGTGATCACGACGCGCTTCGAAAACACCATGAAGCAGACACCTTGGGAAGGCGAGATGCTGCCCATCGCCGATCTGGGCCTGGAAGAGGAAAAGCGCGCCTTTCCGTGGGACTACCTCTACGAGCCCGATGCGAGGAGCGTGCTCGACGGCCTGATCACGCGCTACGTCGAAGCCGTCGTCTACCAGGCGGTCAATGAGAATATGGCCTCCGAGCAGAGCGCTCGCATGGTTGCGATGAAGGCTGCATCCGACAATGCGGGACAGATCATCGACGAGCTGCAACTCATTTACAACAAGACGCGGCAGGCGGGGATCACTAAAGAGCTGTCGGAGATCGTAGGCGGTGCGGCGGCGGTGTAACGCGGCAGTTTGGTCACGAATTCGAAGCGAGGGAACAGAGCATGAACGAAGGAACCATAGTCCAGTGTATCGGCGCAGTCATCGACGTCGAATTCGCGCGCGATCAGCTTCCAAGCATCTACGACGCGCTGACACTTGAAGACAGCGATCTGACGCTCGAAGTCCAGCAGCAGCTCGGCGACGGCGTTGTGCGCACCATCTGCCTCGGATCGGCCGACGGCTTGCGGCGCGGGATGAAAGTGCAGAACACCGGAGCGGGAATCTCGGTTCCGGTCGGACCGAAGACTCTGGGGCGCATCATGGACGTCCTTGGCCGACCCATCGACGAGCAGGGGCCGGTCGCGGCAGAGAAGAAGATGCCCATTCATCGCGATGCGCCAACCTTCGAAGATCTGGCGCCTTCGACCGAGCTGCTCGAGACCGGCATCAAGGTGATCGACCTCGTCTGCCCCATCGCCAAGGGTGGCAAGGTCGGACTGTTCGGCGGTGCGGGCGTCGGCAAGACCGTAAACATGCTCGAATTGATCAACAACATCGCAACTCAGCACTCCGGTTTGTCGGTGTTCGCCGGCGTCGGCGAGCGCACACGTGAGGGCAACGACTTCTATCACGAGATGCGTGAAGCAGGCGTGGTGAAAATGGAAAACCTCGCCGAATCCAAGGTGGCGATGGTCTACGGGCAGATGAATGAGCCGCCGGGTAACCGATTGCGCGTGGCGCTTACAGGCTTGACGATGGCGGAGTACTTCCGTGACGAGGGACGTGACGTGCTGTTGTTCATCGACAACATCTATCGCTACACCCTTGCGGGCACGGAAGTGTCCGCCCTGCTCGGGCGCATGCCGTCAGCGGTAGGGTATCAGCCGACGCTTGCTGCCGAGATGGGGGCGCTGCAGGAGCGGATCACCTCGACCAAGACCGGATCGATCACGTCGATCCAAGCGGTCTATGTGCCCGCCGACGACTTGACCGACCCATCGCCGGCGACGACGTTCGGCCACCTGGATTCCACACTGGTGCTTTCCCGCGATATCGCATCTCTCGGCATCTATCCGGCGGTGGATCCGCTCGACTCCACTTCGCGGCAACTCGACCCGCACATCGTCGGCGAAGAGCATTACACAACGGCACGTCGGGTGCAGGCGACGCTGCAACGCTACAAGGAGTTGCGCGACATCATCGCGATTCTGGGAATGGACGAGCTCGCGCCTGAGGACAAGCTCGTGGTCGCCCGTGCGCGCAAGATTCAGCGTTTCCTGTCCCAGCCGTTTCACGTCGCGGAGACGTTCACCGGTCAGAAGGGCAAGTACGTCGTGCTCAAGGACACGATCCGCGGCTTCAAGGCGATTGTCGACGGCGAATACGACCACCTGCCCGAGCAAGCTTTCTACATGATCGGCGGCATCGAAGAGGCGGCGGAAAAGGCCAAGACGGTGCAGTAGCAATGGCCAACACCATTCACATCGACGTTGTCAGCGCTGAAGAGTCGATCTATTCGGGCGATGCCGAGTTCGTGGTCCTTCCCGGCGTCATGGGGGAACTTGGGATCTACCCGAGGCACACGCCGTTGATTACCCAGATACGGCCCGGCCAGGTCCGGATCCGGATTCCGGGCCAGCAGGACGAAACCATCATCTTTGTCCAGGGCGGCTTTCTCGAAGTCCAGCCCAACGTGGTGACCGTTCTCGCCGATACCGCAATTCGCGCTCATGATCTCGACGAGGCCAAGGCCATCGCGGCGAAGCAGGCGGCGGAGGAGACGTTGATGAATAAAACCTCCAAGGAGGAGATCGCCAAAGCGGAAGGTGAGCTCGCTGGTGCAATGGCCCAGCTCGCGGCGATCCGCAAGCTGCGACGAGGCCGCAGCTAGCAACCATTCACTTGCGTCGGGATTGCCGGGGCGGCATTGGCCGCCCTTCTGTTTTTCCGGTGAACGCGGCTTCGTTGGCAATCACACGCGAGCCAGCGCGGCTGCGCTGAGAGCCGCCATTACGCGTCCTTGTGCCCGAGCTGTTGCTCCGCCAGCGCGACCCAATAGCTCGCACCGATCGCCAGCGCCTCGTCGTTGAAGTCGTAGTGAGGGCTGTGCACGTTCGGCGTATCAGCGTCGCGTCCTGCACCGAGCCAGACATAGCAACCGGGCTTTGCCTGCAGCATGAAGGCGAAATCCTCGCCCGTCATCTCCGGCGTCGGGTCGGTGTCAATGTGCTCGGAGCCAACGACAGCGGCCGCAGCAGCGATCGCATGCTGCGTCTCGGCTTCGGCGTTGACCGTTGCCGGATAGCGGCGCTCGTAACGAAGCGTTGCCGTCATGTCAAAGGTCGCCGCGACGCCTGCGACGATGGTGCGCATGCGCTCTTCGATCTGGTCCTGCACTTCGCGCTTGAAAGCGCGGACGGTACCTCGCAACACGACTTCCTGGGGAATGACGTTCCAGGTGTCGCCGCCATGGACCTGGGTGACACTGACGACCCCCGCGTCGAGCGGATGCAGATTCCGCGAGACGATCGTCTGCAGAGCATTGATCGTATGTGCAGCGAAGAGCATCGGATCCTTGCCCGTGTACGCCATCGCAGCATGGGCGCCCTTGCCCGTAACGACGATTTCAAAGATGTCGTAGGCCCCCATCAACGGACCGACTCGCAACGCAAAGCTGCCAAGCGGCTTGCGCGGCCAGTTGTGTAGGCCATAAACCGCGCGCATCGGAAAGCGGTCGAACAGGCCTTCCTCGACCATGACTCTTCCGCCGCCCTCGTTTTCCTCGGCCGGTTGGAAAATGAAATAGACGGTGCCATCGAGCGAGGGTCTGCGAGCAAGCGCAGCCGCGGCGCCAAGCAGCATCGCCGTATGGCCATCGTGTCCGCAGGCGTGCATCTTTCCCTCGTGCACCGAAGCGTGAGCAACGCCGGAGCGCTCGAGGATATGCAACGCATCCATGTCGGCGCGCAAACCGATGGCAGTGCGCTCGCTGCCTCGCAGCACGCCAACGACGCCGGTCTTGGCGAGACCGCCATGAACTTCCAATCCAATCCCGCGAAGCTTGTCGGCGACGAATGCGCTCGTCGCCGTCTCTTCGAATGCCGTCTCCGGATGCGCGTGCAGATGGCGGCGCCAGGCTTTCATTTCCGGGACCAGACGAGCGACTTCGGGGGCGATGTTCATGGTGAGCGCCGCGTTTGACAAAGCACGATGGTAGCAAAGAATGCGCCCCCGACTTGCTACGGTAGAATGCGCGCTCATCCCAGTCCAGATGAGCAATGCGACCCCAACGGTCTACGATCTCGCCGTGGTCGGTGGTGGGATCAACGGCACGGGCATCGCGCGCGATGCCGCGGGGCGCGGGCTCAAGGTCGTGCTGCTGGAGAAGGACGACCTCGCAGCGCATACCTCGTCGTGGAGCACCAAGCTGATCCATGGCGGACTGCGTTACCTGGAACATTTCGAATTTCGTCTGGTGGCCGAGTCGCTGGCCGAGCGCGAAGTCCTTTTGCGCGCCGCGCCGCACATTGTCGAGCCGCTGCAATTCGTGCTGCCGCATGAACCGCATCTGCGGCCGGCGTGGATGATACGGGCGGGCCTGTTTCTCTACGATCACATCGGCGGAAACCGAACGCTGCCGGCGTCCTTTGGTGTGGAGCTGTCGACGAGCCCGTGGGGAGCGGGTCTCAAGTCCAAATTCCACAAGGGATTCGTCTATTCCGACGCCCGCGTCGACGACGCTCGACTGGTGATCATCAACGCGATCGGAGCGCGCGAGCGCGGTGCCGACATCCGCCCGCGCACGCCGTTGTTGTCGGCCACGCGTGATAACGGCCTGTGGCGGATCAACACGCCGGAGAGCGGGCCGAGCGAGCTCAAAGCACGCGCACTGGTCAATGCCTCCGGGCCTTGGGTGAAGCGCGTCCAGGATGAGGTCTCTGCCGCCCCAGGCCGCGAGGGCGTGCGACATATCAAAGGCAGCCATATTGTCGTACCGCGCGTGCACCCGGCGCCGCACGCCTACATCCTCCAAAACGCTGACAACCGCGTCGTCTTCATCATCCCTTATCAGGAGAACTTCTCGCTCATCGGCACCACCGACGTTCCGGTCGACGACTATGAGAAGCCGCGGATCTCTGCCGCGGAGATCGCATATCTGTGCAGCATCTGCAGGGAATACCTACAGCGACCGCCGAGTCCTTCGGATGTCGTGTGGAGCTACAGCGGGGTGCGGCCGCTCTACGACGACGGCAGCACCGACCCATCGGCGATCACTCGGGATTACGTACTCAAACTCGACGCCGATGCCGACGGCAAGGCACCTCTGCTGTCGATCTATGGCGGCAAGATCACGACCTATCGTCGCCTCGCAGAGCATGCGCTCGTTGAGCTGCAGAAATTCTTTCCGCAAATGGGAAGACCCTGGACCCATGGCGAGCCACTGCCGGGCGGTGACGTCCCGCGCGGCGACTTTTCAGCGTATCGCAATGAACTTGCGGCGAGGTACGCGGAACTTCCCCGAGGTTATGTCGAAGCACTGCTTCGCCGCCACGGCAGCCGCGCGCCGCGCATTCTGGGTCGCGCCAAGACAGTGGCGGATCTCGGGACCCATTTCGGGCATATGCTTTATGCGGCGGAGATCGACTATCTCGTCGCCGAGGAGTGGGCACGGAGCGCCGAAGACGTGCTTTGGAGGCGAACCAAGTGCGGCTTGCATTTGTTTGCGAGCCAACGCGACGCCGTCGCCAGGTACCTGCTCGAGCAGTTCGGATACCGGTGAATCAACAGCCGATGCTGCCGCTTTCGGCTTTGCCCGATGTCGTGCGCAGATCGATCCGCGGCGTGCTAACGGATATCGACGAAACGTTGTCGACCAAAGGCAAGATCACCGCGCAGGCATATTCGGCGATGGAAAGGCTGCGCGCAGGAGGCCGTCTGGTGGTTCCCGTCACGGGACGGCCCGCGGGCTGGTGCGATCACATTGCGCGGATGTGGCCTGTCGATGCCGTCGTCGGCGAGAACGGCGCGTTGTACATGATTCATGACGACCGGCTGCACACGCTCGAGGTCTGTCATGCCGTCAGCGCGACGGAGCGCCGCAAGAATCGTCGGCGCCTGAGCGCGATCGCCTCGCGGATCTTGCGCGAGGTACCAGGATGCGCGATCGCGTCGGATCAGCCCTATCGCGAAAGCGACCTGGCGATCGATTACTGCGAGGACGTGACTCCGATAAGCGCACAAAGCGTCGAACGCATCGTGGCACTGATGGCCGCCGAGGGCATGACCGCCAAGGTTTCAACTATTCACGTCAACGGCTGGTTCGGAAATCACAACAAGCTGTCGATGAGCCGAAAACTCTTCGCCGACGTATTTGGGATCGACCTTGGCGCCGAGCGGGAGCGCTTTGTTTTCGTGGGCGACTCGCCGAACGACTCGCCCATGTTCGATTTTTTTCCATACTCGGTCGGTGTTGCCAATGTGCGCAGGTTCGCGGAGACGCTCGAGACACCACCCAAATACGTCACGAAATGCGAGGCCGGCGCTGGCTTCGCGGAGCTCGCTGATTTTCTGCTGGGCGTCTGACGTGACACTTCAGAGCAAGCCCAGTCCGCCCGGGCCTGTTCGAGACAAGAGCTGGCTCAAGATAGCTATCACCATCCCCAGCACGATCGCGCAAAGCACCGTAGCGACGGTGTAGCCGACCGCCCTGTCCTTCGGTGAATGCATCAGCGCCGGCAATCCAAGGTAGAGCAAGTACAGTCCGTAGAATGCGGCAAGCAGCGCCAGTATGCCGAGCACAGGGATCAGATTCAGAACGGCGGCAACCCACGCGGGTGTGTAGCTGTAAGCCGTGACCTTGAGCGAAGCAAGCGGATCTTTCTCGCCGCCGAAGGTCGGCGCCAGAGCGTCGACGATGTGCGCAATCAAGAAAACGCCCAGAAAAGACAATCCGAAGGTCACAACCGCATTAGCTAGGGCTGCCGCGGCACTCAAAGGGACCGTTCCGAACAGCGGCACCGGCACGCCGACCAGCGTTTGACCGAGGAACGTCGCGAGTACACCAATCCCGACAAGGGGTGCGACGTAGTGCAGATAAATCGATCGGGCCGGAGACTCTTCAGCGGCGACGACCTGCCATTCGGTCGAGGGCGACAAGAGGATGTTCTTGACGCGGTTGAACGTGTAGCGCGCGACTCGGCTCGCCTGAGCGGCATCGAACCTGGCGCGGAAGTTTAGGCTCGGTCTCGGCGGCGTCGCGGCTGGGATCCGAGGGGGGGGTGCCGCTGGCTGCTCGGACGGGAGCGACGATCTCTCCACTTGCGCAACTGGAAAAACGATTGCAACCGGGGTACCGCATTGGGGACAGAACTTGTAGCCATCGGCAAGCCGTTCACCGCACTCGGCGCAGAACATGTGCGATCTCCCGATGGGCTTCCATCGTTCCGGCGGGATTGTGCCGCGCCAGAGGCCGCTGTTCAACGAGCGCTCTGGGCCAGAAAGATGGGTCGCGGTTCAAGTCGTCCTTTGGAGATCGCGACGGCCAACGCCGCCCATTGATGCCGCATGACGTCAGCATGTCGGGCGGAATCGCCCGGGGGCGGCCCATTCTGGCTCGCCCGGTCAGCGGGTGCTCACTTTCGATCTTCATTCAGTATCGATTGGAACCGGGGATCTCATTGGCGCCGCGGCGTGACACCCACGCGCATCAAAAGCGAACCAGAGCACGCGTCGGTATGCTATTTGCATATGAGACCCAACTCACGATTTCAAGCGTCGTCGCTTGGCCCGCGAAGCGCGACAGAGCGCCAGCCGGAGGTGGGGAACGACGCGAGTCTGGAGGGAGAGAGCGATGATCCGATACTCCTTTAACATCAGGACGCGCAGTGGGCAGCGCGTCGACAACATCTGCATCATGGCGCCGAGCCGCGAAGACGCCGAGCGGCGGCTGCTGCAGATGTATCGTCAGTGCGAAATCGTCGCGTGTCACACCGAGGCGGTCAGGCGCAGCGACCCGCTGGACATCGACGGCCTCATCAGCCTGATCAGCAACGATCCGGTGACTGTGCCGGCCGTGGCGCGCTCGATGCTACGCCACAAGGCCGGCGGCCACTAACTCCTCGACCAACGCCTGGTAATCTCGAGCGCCGCGACTTTGCGGCGCATGGCGAAACACGTCGAGCGCCCGCGCCGGGCTCTCCGCCAGACTAACGTTTTCCTGGACGCGAGTGACGCAAATCTCCTCGGGTCTGAAAGCGGCAGCCATCAGATCGGCGACCTCCGAGCTCATCTTGCGGCGTGCGTCGAAACGAGTGAGGAGATAACGCCGCGGCAACCGATGTCGGAATACTGGTTCGAGCGCGTTGAGACTGCGCTCGACCTGCTGGGCACCCCGGAGGGCGAGGTAATCCGCCGATACCGGAACGATCACTAGATCGCAGGCAAAGATCGCGTTGAGCGACAGCACCCCCAGAAGCGGGCAGCAATCGATGATCACCGGTCCGGGGACTGCGTCATGCGGTCGGAGCGCCGCGCGCAGCCGCGTGACCACGTTTACGCCCTTGCCGAGAAAGGTGTCGAGCTTGGTTAGTTCCAGATGCGCCGGGCAGAGGATCACGCCGCTCGTTGTGATCTGCGCAAGGTCCGCAAGTGGGCGCTGCCTCATAAAGAAGGAATAGACAGAATCGTCGGCGAGCCGCGGATGCACACCGAAAATGCTCGACAGATGCGCCTGAGGATCGAAGTCGATGCCGAGCGGTCGTTGCTTGCGCAACGCGATGCCCGCAAGCAGGTTGAGGGCGGTCGTGGTCTTGCCGACGCCGCCCTTCTGGTTGAAAACGGCGATGACCGGAGCGTGGGCCATTTAGATGACGCGTTTGCGTAGGAACGTGACGGCGGCAGTGTAGAAACCAATGAAGCGCGAAGACACCTGCGGCAGCACACCGATCGCCACGACGCCCAAGAAAAGAGCGCCTGTCGCGCGCACGGCTCGGAACTGCTTCAGGGATATTTCTCTACGGCTTCGAGGAACGAACTTGCCTATGAAGCCGATCGAAAGATGACATTTTCGCATAGAACTTCCTCACTGGACCTCAGGGCTGAACGGTTGCGCAACGCCGACCGTTCGAGCTTGGCAGCGAGTCAAAAATGAGATAATCGCGGCTTGTGAATACGTCGTTGCAAATCGCGATCCTAGCCGCTGGCGAAGGCAAGCGGATGCACTCCGCGATTCCAAAGGTGCTGCATCCGCTCGGCGGCCGTCCGCTGCTTGCGCACGTGCTCGACACTGCTCGCTCGCTGGAACCGCGCACGATTTGCATCGTCTACGGCGGCGAGGGCGAAAAGCTGCGACGTCGCTTTCCTGATGCCGATCTCAAGTGGGCCAAGCAGGAGCCGCCTTCTGGCACTGCCGATGCGTTGAGATGTGCGCTTACGGAGCTGTCCGAAGAAGGTGTCACGCTGGTACTCTTTGGAGCCGATCCACTCGCGCGCCGGCAAACATTGCTCGAGGTCGTCCGCCGCGCGCAGCATGGCGCGCTGTCGCTGCTCACCGTCGAGCTCGATGATCCTTCAGCCTATGGGCGGATCGTGCGCGCCTCGAATGGGGCGGTCACGTCGATTGTCGAGTACAAGGATGCTACTCCAGCTCAACGCGCAATCCGCGAGATCAACACCGGCGTGATGGCGGCGCCGACCGCAGCGTTCCGGCGCTGGCTCGCAAGGATCGACAACCGCAACGCGAGCGGCGAATATTATCTGACGGACACGGCGGGACTCGCGGTGAAGGAGGGTACTGCCGTCGAGGCGACGCGTGCGAGCAGTTTGATCGAGACCCTTGGCGTTAATTCTCAGCGGGACTTGGCGCAACTCGAGCGGCTCTATCAACGTGAACGAGCCGAAGCTCTGCTCGACGCAGGCGTGCGACTCGCCGATCCGGCGCGGATCGACGTTCGCGGCACGGTGACCTGTGGACGCGACGTGAGCATCGACATCGATTGCATTTTCGAAGGCACGGTGGCCCTCGGCGACGATGTCATCGTCGGTGCCCATTGCCTGCTGCGCAACGTGAAGGCGGGCCCCGGGACCGTCATCGCGCCGTTTTCTCACATCGAGGAAGCGCAGATCGGCGCACGCTGCCGCGTCGGTCCTTACGCGAGGATCCGACCCGCGAGCGTGCTCGCGGACGAGGTGCACATCGGCAACTTTGTCGAAGTGAAAGCGAGCACGGTGGGTTTGCGGAGCAAGGCGAATCACCTCTCCTACGTTGGCGACACGACCGTGGGTCGCGACGTAAACATCGGCGCCGGAACGATCACCTGCAACTATGACGGAGTCAACAAGCACCGTACGGTCATCGAAGACGATGTGCAGATCGGATCTGACGTTCAGCTGGTTGCGCCCGTGACCGTGGGGAGCGGCGCGACCGTTGGCGCCGGAACAACCGTGTGGAAAGATGTGCCGGGGGGATCGCTCGCGCTCAACTCCAAAACGCAAATAGCGCGCAGCGATTGGAAACGACCGACGAAAGGATAGCTCTCATGTGCGGCATTGTCGGCGCAGTGGCCCGCGACAACGTGGTTCCGATCCTCATCGAAGGCGTGCGTCGTCTCGAATACCGTGGTTACGACTCGACCGGCCTCGCTGTCCTAAACGGCGGACTGCACCGTCTGGTGAGCACCGCGCGCGTTGCGGATCTCGCGGCCCAGGCCGACGCGACGCGCATCGCCGGTACGACGGGCATTTCGCACACACGGTGGGCGACGCATGGCGCGCCGACACCGGCAAACGCGCATCCGCACATCAGCAACGAGGAAATCGCCGTCGTGCACAACGGCATCATCGAGAACTTCGAAAGCCTGCGCGAGCGCCTCAAAGGCCAGGGCTATTGCTTCGTGACCCAGACCGACACCGAGGTCATCGCTCACCTGATCCATGCGCACTACACGGGTGACTTGCTTGGGGCGGTAAGCAAAGCGGTTGCGGAATTCAAAGGCGCCTACGCCATCGCTGCCATCTCGACGCGCGAGCCAGGACGCATCGTCGGCGCGCGCGCGGGCAGCCCGTTGCTGGTTGGGATCGGCGAGCAGGATCATTTTCTCGCCTCCGACGCGAGCGCGCTTGCGCCCGTGACCAAACGCGTCGTCTATCTCGAGGAGGGAGACGTCGCCGAGATCACGCGAGAGGCGTATGCCGTGTATGACGCTCGAGGCGAGCGCGCCTCGCGGCAGGTCGTCACGGTTAAGACCTCCGGCGATGCGGTCGAGCTAGGGCCGTACCGCCACTTCATGCAGAAGGAGATTTTCGAGCAGCCGCGGGCGATCGCCGATACGCTCGAGAGCGTCGGCGGGATTAGTCCGGAACTGTTTGGAGAGAACGCCGCGGACATCCTGCAGCGAGTTGACGGCGTGCACCTGCTCGCCTGCGGAACGAGCTACTACTCATCCATGGTCGGCAGGCTGTGGCTCGAAGGTCTTGCAGGCCTGCCGTCCCAGGCCGAAATCGCCAGCGAATACCGCTACCGCCCGAGCGTGCCTCATCCCAGCGCGCTCGTGGTCGTCGTATCGCAGTCGGGCGAGACCGCCGACACGCTCGCCGCTCTGAAGCACGCAGGCGAGCTCGGGCACCGCGACACCCTGGCAATTTGCAACGTCGCGACGAGCTCCATGGTGCGTCAGGCTGAGCTTACCTACCTGACGCGCGCTGGCATCGAGATCGGAGTTGCATCGACCAAGGCGTTCACGACCCAGTTGATCGGGCTGTTCCTGCTTACTTTGACGCTGGCGAAGTTGCGCGGGCGGTTGTCGCCTGAAGAGGAAGCGCGGTGGCTCAAGGGAATGCGCCACCTCCCAGCGGCGATCCGTGCGGTGCTCGCGCTCGAGCCGTCAATCATCGCCTGGGCGGAACAGTTCGCCAAAAAGCAGAACGCGCTGTTCCTCGGCCGTGGACTGCACTATCCAATCGCCCTGGAGGGTGCGCTAAAGCTGAAGGAGATCTCGTACATCCACGGCGAAGCCTACCCAGCCGGCGAGCTCAAGCACGGCCCGCTTGCGCTAGTGGATGCCAGCATGCCGGTGGTCGCCATCGCCCCCAACGACGCGCTGCTTGAGAAGCTCAAGTCCAACCTTCAGGAAGTGCGGGCGCGAGGCGGCGAGCTCTACGTCGTCGCCGACGCTGACAGCCACATCGAATCGAGCGAGGGCGTTCACGTGCTGCGCCTGCCCGAGTACGCCGGATGGCTCTCTCCGATTGTGCACACCATTCCGCTGCAGCTTCTCGCCTATCACGCGGCGGTGCTGCGCGGGACCGATATCGACAAACCGAGGAACCTGGCGAAATCGGTTACCGTGGAGTGAAGCCGCGCGTTCAGTTTCGACTGCGCATTAGCAGGGGCGCTGACATCGCCATCGGCCCCGGCAAGGTTGATCTGCTCGAAGCTATCGCCGAAACCGGGTCGATCACGGCTGCCGCACGCTCGCTCGGCATGTCGTACCGGCGGGCATGGTTGCTGGTCGACACCATGCACCGCTGCTTCCGACGCCCGGTGGTTGAAGCCGCTGCGGGCGGCACGCGTGGCGGCGGATCGCGTCTCACTACACTGGGCAGCGAAGTCGTGCGACGCTATCGAAGGATCGAGGCGCGTGCAGGGAAAGCCGGCAGCGTAGACATCCTGGCGCTAACGCGCCTGCTCCGCAGCTAGAGGAACTTCCGACATGATTGCAGTGATCTTTGAAGTCCAGCCTCATCCGGGCCGAAAGCAGACCTATCTCGATGCAGCCGAACGCCTGCGACCCTTGCTCGCGAGCATCGATGGCTTCATCTCGATCGAGCGCTTCGAAAGCCTCACGCAGCCGGGCAAGATATTGTCGCTCTCGTGCTGGCGCGACGAAGAAGCCGTGCGGCGGTGGCGCAATGTCTCGGAGCATCGGCGGATTCAAAGCACGGCCCGAAGCTCGATCTTCGCGGATTACAGGCTGCGCGTGGCACAGGTGATTCGCGATTACGGTCTGAACGATCGCGATCAAGCGCCCGAGGATTCGCGCGAAGCGCACGGCGCTTGAGTCTTTAGGCAACGACACGGGCGGCGACGCGCGAGCACCGGCTGGCGATTTCCCAATTGCGGCGCCGCGCCGAGCGTACGGCTTCAGGCGTAACCGACGCTGCGGCGGTCAATCGATACGGCTTTGAGCAGCGCGTACACCTCGGTCCCTTCGGCAAGCCCGAGATCCTGCCGCGAGCGGCGCGTGATTCGTGCGACCAGCGACGCCGTTCCGACCTTGACCCGGACGTCGACGATGGGACCGTCCTCGGGCGCGATTGCGGTAACCGAGCCTTTGAGGACATTGAGAACGCTCAAGTGTGACGGCCTTGCCATCGCCAGCGCGATATCGCGAGCCCGTATGCGAACGCGCACGCGCTCGCCGACGAGAGCCTCAACATTGGGCACGATCAACTCGCCGCCGTCGAAGCTCAGGGTCGCAAGGCCATCGTTGAGGTCGTGCGATGCAACCGTGGTTTCGATCACCGCGCCGGCTTCATGCCGCCCGGTGTGAGGTCGCAGCTCGATCCGACCCATCACATCGTCTACATCGCCCACGGCAAGAGACTTTCCGTCGGCGAGAAGGACCACGGTATCGGCCAGCCGAGTGATCTCCGCCACCGCATGGCTCACATAAACAATCGGGATGTGCAGGTCGTCGCGTAATTGCTCGATGTAACGCAGGACCTCGTTCTGCCGCAGCACATCGAGCGATGCGAGCGGCTCGTCCATGAGCAGCAATCGGGGTTGGGCGAGCAGCGCCCGCCCGATCGCCACCCGTTGACGCTCTCCTCCGGACAGCGCATTGGGAAATCGGTGCAGCAGCAGGCTCAATCCAAGGAGATCGATGACGTGTTGTGGGTCGATCAAGCGCGCTTCCGCCGCCGCCCGGTGAAATCCGTACAGGAGGTTGGCTTGGACGGTGAGGTGCGGAAACAGAAGATCATCCTGGAACACGTATCCCAGGCGCCTCCGCTCAGGCGGCAGGTCGATGCCGCGGTCGCTGTCGAACAGCGCTTCTCCGTTGACGATGATGTGGCCGCGTCGCGGCCGGCTAACCCCGGCGAAGGCGTTGACCACGCTGGTCTTGCCAGA
>DATFSE010000129.1:0-68101 GCA_035262745.1 Casimicrobiaceae bacterium
GATCTTCGTCACCTTCCCGGTGCCGGCCGAGAAGCTCGACGCGATCCGCAAGAACCAGGCGCAGTCGCGGCTCAAGGTGATCGCCTACGCGACGGACGACCAGACCATGCTGGCGCAAGGCGTTCTCACCTTGATCGACAATCAGGTGGACGCTGCCACTGGGACGGTCAGCCTCAAGGCCCAGTTCGACAATTCGGGTGAACCGCTGTGGCCCGGCCAGTTCGTCAACGCCCGCCTGGTGCTGTCGACGCGGGAGAACGCCGTCACGGTGCCGGCCGAGACCGTGATGCAAGGGCCGAACGGCTCCTACGTCTACGTGCTCGGCAATGACGACACCGCGCAACGCCGCACCGTCAGCGTCGCCGCGACGCAGGACGGTCTCGCGGTCATTTCGCGCGGGCTCAACGCCGGCGAGCGCGTCGTGGTCGAGGGGCAATATCGGCTGACCGACGGCGCCAAGGTCAAGATCGCTGCCCCGCAGCAGGCCGATCTTGGATCCCAAGCCGCCCAATGAATATTTCCGAGACCTTCATCCGGCGGCCGATCGGCACGTCGCTGCTGATGGCCGGCATCCTGGTGTTCGGCATCGCAAGCTACGAACTCCTGCCGGTTGCGGCCCTGCCGACCGTCGATTTCCCGACCATCCAGGTGTCGGCGCAATTGCCGGGCGCGAGCCCGGATACCATGGCATCGTCGGTCGCGACGCCGCTGGAGCAGCAGTTCACCGCAATTCCGGGCCTCGCCCAGATGACGTCGACCAGCGGCCTCGGCAACACCAGCATCACGCTGCAATTCGACCTCAACCGCAACATCGACGGGGCGGCGGGCGACGTGCAGACCGCCATCAATGCGGCGAGCGGCCTGCTGCCCAAGGATCTGCCGTCGCCGCCGACCTACAAGAAGACCAATCCGGCGGAGCGCGCGATCCTGATCTATGCGGTGTCGTCGGATGCGCTGCCGATCTACCGGGTCGACGACTATGCCTACACGGTGCTGGCGCAGAAGCTTTCCACCATCTCGGGCGTGTCGGAGGTCGACATTGCGGGTCAGCAGCAATATGCGGTCCACGTCCAGGTCAACCCGCTGGCGCTGGCCGCGCGCGGCATCGGGCTCGAGGACGTGCGCAACGCGCTCTCGGCTGCGACGCTCAACGAGCCCAAGGGAAATCTCGAAGGCGACCGTCAGGTCTACACGCTCGACACCAACGATCAGTTGCTCAACGCGCAGAGCTTTGCCCAGACCATCATTGCCTATCGCAACGGCGCACCGGTCAAGATCGCCGACGTCGGCGAGGTGATCGATTCCTCCAAGCTGCCGCGCACCGGGGCCTGGCTCGGCAGGAAACCGATCGAGCTGCTGCTGATCCGGCGCGAATCGGGCGCCAACACGCTCGCGGTCGTCGACGCCATCAAGGCGCAGCTCCCTTCGCTGATTGCGTCCATTCCGCACTCCGTCCACGTCGAGCTCGTGTCCGATCGTTCGCAGAACATCCGCGAGTCGGTCAACGACGTTCAGTTCACGCTCGCGCTGACGATCGGGCTGGTCATCCTGGTGATCTTCCTGTTCCTGCATAACGTCTGGGCGACCGTCATACCGGGTGTCGTCGTTCCGCTGTCGCTGGTCGCCACCTTCGGCGTGATGTACGCGTTTGGCTACAGCCTCGACAACCTGTCGCTCATGGGCCTGACCATCGCGGTCGGCTTCGTGGTCGACGACGCGATCGTGATGATCGAGAACATCGTGCGCTACCTGGAGGAGGGCGATCCGCCGTTCGAGGCCGCCATCAAGGGCGCCGGCCAGATCGGCTTCACGATCATCTCGATCACGGTGTCGCTGGTGGCGGTGTTCATCCCGCTCTTGTTCATGGGCGGCATCATCGGCCGCCTGTTTCGCGAATTCGCCATGACGGTGACGAGCGCCGTGCTGGTGTCGGGCTTCATCTCGCTCACCCTGACGCCGGTGATGTGCGCCCGCTTCCTCACCCGCGAGAGCGCGCATGGCACCAACTTCGTCAGCCGCTGGTCGGAGCGCGGTTTCGAGCGGCTGATCGGCGGCTACGACCGCGGGCTCAGATGGGTCTTTCGCCATCAGCCGCTGATGCTGGCGGTCACGCTCGGCCTCATCGTCCTGACCGGTTTCCTCTACGTGTGGATTCCCAAGGGCTTCTTTCCCGAGCAGGACACCGGCTTCATCTTCGGCCAGGCCGAGGTGCGCCAGGACGCCTCGTTCGCGACCATCAGCCAGGTCGAGAACCGCTTCGCCGAGATCATCGCGCGCGACCCCGCGGTCTCCGGCGTGGTCGGCTTCGCGGGCGCCACCGGCGGCAATTCGAGCGAGAACACCGCCCGCCTGTTCATCCAGCTCAAGCCATTGAACGAACGCCGCGTCTCGGCGCAGGCGGTCATCCAGCGGCTGCGCCCGAAAGTGGCCGAGGTGCCGGGCGCGAAATTCTTCATGCAGGCCGGCCAGGACGTAACGGTCGGCGGGCGCCTTTCCAAGACGGAGTATCAATATACGCTGACCGACACCGACACCGGGGAGCTCAACCACTGGGCGCCCATCCTGCAGCAGGAGATGGAGAAGGCGCCCGAACTGCAGGACGTGGCAAGCGACCAGCAGATCGCCTCGCCGCACATCGCGATCACCATCAACCGCAATTCGGCCTATCGGCTCGGCCTGTCGCTCTCGCAGATCGATCAGACGCTCTACGATGCGTTCGGCCAGCGCCAGGTGACGACGATCTACACCTCGAGCCAGCAGTACAAGGTCATCCTCGAGGTGCAGCCGCAGTTCCAGAACGACCCATCGGCACTGTCGCGCATCTATCTCACCGGCCAGAATGGCGCGCATGTGCCGCTGAGCGCGGTGGCACAGTTCAGCAACAAGGTCGAGCCGCTCACCGTCAATCACCAGGGTCAGTTTCCGGCCGTGACCCTGTCGTTCAACGTCGCGCCCGGCCATTCGCTCGGCCAGGCGGTCGAGCGCATCCAGGCGATCCAGGCCCAACAGCGCACGCCGATCACGCTGCAGGGGACGTTCCAGGGCACCGCGCAGGAATTCCAGCGCTCGCTCGGCTCAATGCCGCTGCTTGTGATCGCCGCGATTCTCGTGGTCTACATCGTGCTCGGTCTGCTTTACGAGAGCTACATCCATCCGATCACGATTCTCTCGGCCCTGCCGTCGGCGGGCGTCGGCGCGCTGGTCATGCTGATGGTGTTCCGCTATGACCTCACCGTCATCGCCATCATCGGCATCATCCTGCTCATCGGCATCGTCAAGAAGAACGCGATCATGATGATCGACTTCGCGCTCGATGCTGAGCGCAAGGAAGGCATGGCGCCACGCGACGCGATCTTTCAGGCATCGCTCCTGCGCTTCCGGCCGATCATGATGACGACCATGGCCGCACTCCTGGGCGCGTTGCCGCTGATGCTCGGCTGGGGCGTAGGCTCCGAGTTACGCCACCCTCTGGGTATCACCATGGTCGGCGGGCTGATCCTGTCGCAGATGCTGACGTTGTTCACCACGCCGGTGATCTACCTCGCATTCGACCGGCTGGCGCAGCGCGTGAAGGCGCGCCGCGCCGCGCGCAATGGCGCCACGGGCGCCGATGCTGCCGCAGAGTGAGCGGCCGATGAATCTCTCCGCACCCTTTATCGATCGCCCCGTCGCGACGACGCTGCTTAGCATCGGCTTTGCGCTTGCGGGTGCGGTCGCGTTCCGCTTGCTGCCGGTGTCGCCGCTGCCCCAGGTCGACTTTCCGACGATTTCGGTTCAAGCATCGCTGCCGGGAGCCAGCCCGGAGACGATGGCAGCGACGGTCGCGACGCCACTCGAGCGCTCGCTGGGACGGATCGCCGGCGTGAACGAGATGACTTCGTCGAGCGCTCTGGGCTCGACACGGATCACGCTGCAGTTCGATCTGGACCGCGACATCGACGGCGCCGCGCGCGACGTGCAGGCGGCGATCAACGCAGCGCGCAGCCTCCTGCCGTCCGGGCTTCCGAGTAATCCGACGTACAGAAAAGTGAATCCCGCCGACGCACCCATCATGATCCTGGGCCTTACCTCGGACACCATGACCCAGGGGCAGATGTACGACGCCGCATCGACGATTCTGGCGCAGAAGCTCTCGCAGCTTCCGGGTGTGGGACAGGTGACTGTGGGCGGCAGCTCGCTGCCCGCGGTGCGCGTAGAGCTTCAGCCGCAATCGCTCAACAAGTACGGCATCGGCCTCGAGACCGTGCGCACGGTGCTCGCCGCAACGAATGCCAATCGACCCAAAGGCGCGGTCGAGGACGGGGACCGCCACTGGCAGATCTACGCCAATGATCAAGCCAAGACCGCGGCCGAATACCTTCCGCTGCTCGTGGCGTATCGAGACGGCTCGGCAGTAAAACTAGCCGATCTCGCCACGGTGGTCGATTCGGTGCAGGACTTGCGCAACGCCGGCTCCGCCAACGGCAAGCCGTCGGTCTTGGTGATCATCTTCCGCCAGCCCAACGCCAACATCATCGAAACGGTCGACAGTGTGACGGCGCTGCTTCCGCAACTGCGCGCGTCGATTCCCAGCGCGATCGATCTTAAGGTGATGATGGAGCGAACCACGACCATTCGCGCTTCTCTGCGAGACGTCGAGCGCACGCTGATCCTGTCGGTCATCCTCGTTGTCCTGGTCGTGTTCCTGTTCTTGCGCAACGCCCGCGCAACGCTCATTCCCAGCGTTGCGGTTCCAGTGTCCCTGATCACCACCTTCGGAGCGATGTACCTGTTCGGTTTCAGCCTGAACAACCTCTCCCTGATGGCGCTCACCATCGCGACCGGGTTCGTGGTCGACGACGCGATCGTCGTACTGGAAAACACGTCGCGGCATATCGAGGCCGGCATGCAGCCGAAGGAAGCGGCGCTCCTTGGCGCGCGCGAAGTCGGCTTCACCGTTCTGTCGATGAGCCTGTCGCTGATCGCGGTGTTCATCCCGATTCTCTTGATGGGCGGCATCGTCGGCCGCTACTTTCGCGAGTTCGCCGTCACGCTGTCGGTGGCGATTCTTGTTTCACTGGTCTTGTCGCTCACGACGACTCCGATGATGTGCTCTCGACTGCTGAGGCCGCAGCGGCGCGAGCAGGGAAAGCAGCGTTGGCTGTTTGCTCGCAGCGAGAGGGCTTTCGCAGCAGTTCTGCATGGCTACGAGAGAAGCCTCGCCTGGGTGCTGCGTCACGGCGTGCTCACCATGCTCGTGCTTCTGGTCACCATCTGCCTCAACATTTATCTGTACATCGTCATTCCCAAGGGCTTCTTTCCAACCCAGGACACGGGACGGTTGATCGGCTTTATCCAGGCCGATCAGAGTATTTCCTTCCAGGCGATGCGGCAGAAGCTGGCGAGCTTCATCGACATCGTGCGCTCTGATCCCGCGGTTGATAACGTCGTCGGTTTTACCGGCGGACAGCAGCGCAACACCGGGCAGATGTTCGTCGCGCTGAAGCCTCTATCCGAACGCAAGGAAAGCGCGACTCAGGTCATCGCCCGACTGCGCGGCAAGCTCGCCAACGAGCCGGGGGCGAATCTGTTCCTGAATCCCGTGCAGGACATTCGCGTCGGCGGCAGGCAAGCCAACGCGACTTATCAGTTCACGCTTCAGGCGGACGACTTGAACGAGCTGCGCACCTGGGAGCCGAAGATTCGTGCCGCGCTGTCGAACTTGCCGGAGCTGGTAGACGTCAACACCGACACGCAGGACAAGGGGCTGCAGACCACGCTGGTCATCGACCGCGACACCGCGTCACGGCTCGGCGTGAGCCCGCAACTCATCGACGCGACGCTCAACGACGCCTTTGGCCAGCGCCAGGTGTCGACCATCTATGCTCCGCTCAACCAGTACCACGTCGTCATGGAAGTGGCTCCGGAATACTGGCAGTCGCCCGAAGCTCTCGACAACGTGTACGTCAGCACCTCGCACGGAGCCCAGGTGCCGTTGTCGGCATTTGCTCGCTACACGCCGACCAACACGCCGCTGGGCGTGAATCACCAGTCCCAGTTCGTCGCCTCGACCATTTCGTTCAACCTGGCCGACAAGGTTTCGCTGTCTCAGGCGACGCGTGCAGTCGACGCTGCGCTGGTGAGGATCGGCGTGCCCAACAGCATCCGCGGCAGCTTCCAGGGCACGGCGCGAGCGTTCCAGGATTCGCTCGCGAGCCAGCCCTGGCTCATACTCGCCGCGCTGATCGCCGTATATATCGTGCTCGGGATTCTCTACGAGAGCTACGTCCATCCGCTGACCATTCTTTCCACGCTGCCGTCGGCGGGAGTCGGTGCGTTATTGGCGCTACTGCTGTTCAAAACCGAGTTTTCGGTGATTGCTCTGATCGGTGTCATTCTGCTCATAGGCATTGTCAAGAAGAACGCGATCATGATGATCGATTTCGCCATCGCGGCGGAGCGCAGCCGCAACTTGAGTGCCCGCGACGCCATCTTCGAAGCGTGCAAGCTGCGCTTTCGGCCGATCATGATGACCACCTTCGCCGCACTGCTCGGCGCGATTCCTCTCGCCATCGGGTTCGGAGATGGCTCGGAGTTGCGCCGGCCGCTGGGGATATCGATCGTCGGTGGGTTGCTGCTCTCGCAGTTGCTTACGCTGTTCACCACGCCGGTGGTCTATCTGTATCTCGATCGCTTCAGCAACTGGTGGGCGCAAAGGTTCTCGCGGCGACAGCGCGCGAATCTCGCCGCACATGGCGCGGACTAGTCGAGCATGAAGCGTATGCGCATCGAACCGGCCAAAGCATGCGCAGTGGCGGTAACGCTCGCCGCGGTGTCGATGTCCGGCTGCATGATGGGTCCGAACTACTCCCGTCCTTCGGCCGAGGCTCCGCAAATGTATAAGGAGGCCGCCGGCTGGAAAGTGGCGCAGCCGCAGGACAACGTGCCGCGCGGTACATGGTGGTCGATATTCGGCGACGCGAAGCTCTACGAACTGGAAGCGCAAGTCGACATCAACAACCAGAACATCAAGGTCGCCGAAGCGAACGTGCGGCAGGCGCAGGCGCTGACCCAGATCGCGCGCGCTTCGTTGTTCCCAATGGTGAACACCGACGCTTCTGCGACGCGGTCCAAACCTTCTACCGGCGGCAGCGCTGTGAACCGACCCGGCATCCAGAACACCTACAACGTCGCGCTAAATGCGAGCTGGGAAATCGATCTCTGGGGCGGAATCCGGCGCAACGTCGAATCTCGCGAGGCAGGCCAGCAAGCGAGCGTCGCAAATCTCGAGGTCGCAAGGTTGTCGGCGCAGGCCTTGCTCGCTCAGGACTACTGGCTGCTGCGCGTCGCGGACGCTGAGATCGCGCTACTCAACGATACGGTTGCTGCTTACGAAAAATCCTTGCAACTCACTCGCAATCAGTACGCGGTCGGCGTGGCTGGCCGTAGCGACGTCGCTCAGGCAGAAGCGCAGCTCAAGTCGACGCAGGCGCAGGCGCTCGACGCGAGCGTGCAGCGCGCGCAACTCGAGCATGCCATCGCCATGCTGATCGGCAAGCCTCCGGCCGAAGTGACCATCGCGGTCGAGTCGGTGAAGTGGACCTTCCCCGTTATTCCGACCGGCATGCCTTCTGAGCTGCTCGAACGCCGGCCTGATATTGCGGCGGCAGAGCGCAACGTCGCCGCGGCGAACGCGCAGATAGGTGTCGCCGAGGCTGCGTTCTTCCCATCGCTTACGCTTTCTGCGTTGGGCGGCTACCAGACGTCGAGCTTCGCTCATCTTTTCTCGTTGCCAACGCAGTATTGGTCCATCGGAGCAGCCGTGGCGCAGGCCATTTTCGACGCCGGACTGCGCAGCGGGCAAAAAGCGCAAGCGATTGCGACGTATGATCAGACCGTTGCTACCTATCGCCAGACCGTGCTAAACGGGTTCCAGGAAGTCGAGGACAACCTGGCTGCGCTGCGAATTCTGGAGCAAGAAGCGGGGGTTCAGGACGAAGCGGTCAAAGCCGCGCGCGAGTCGGTGACCATCGCGCTCAATCAGTACAAGGCCGGCACCGCCAATTACCTCGCGGTCGTCGTCCTCCAAGCTGCGTTGCTCAACAACGAACGCACGGCAATCGACATACTCGGACGGCGGCTGACCGCGAGTGTCGGTTTAGTCAAGGCGTTGGGCGGAGGGTGGAATGCATCCGAGCTCGCGCAGGCCTCACCTTGATCCGGATCGCGCTCGCTCATTCGTTCGGTAGTATTGCGTCTCCGAGACTTTGCTTCAGAAGTGCCGCCACCAGGCTCGACTCGCGCTTATAGAACCCTTCGGTGTGGAAGGTCTCGTCGAGCGCGAACAGCTCGTAGTCGAGATGATGGCAGAGCTCGTGAATCAGCGTGCGCAGGAATGTCTTGAACGCAACCACCTGCCTTTTCTGTGCCGTTCGCATCCACACGCTGATGCGCGGAGGCGAACCATCGTCGTTCGGTTCATACAGACCGTGCAATTCTCCCTCGCCGTCTGCCGGCCGCCTCGCCAGCACGCGCACTCGCACCTTGGGCACGTGATAGCCCAGGGTCAGCGCATCGATTAAGCTTTGGCAGGCGGTTTGCACGTCGGCACGGCGATCCTCATGGAGCGCCTCGGCTATCGCCGCGATCTGTGGGCTCAGCGCGAGGCCAGGCGGCAGGCCGAGCGTGTCGATCGCGTCGCTCTGACGATAAATGCGCTGCTGGCGTGGCGAGAGCTTTTCGTAGTAGGCGAAACGCATGGCGAGACTGCGAGTATGCAGTCTACCGATCCCGCGCCGGCTTGCAATGACCTCTAAAGCGTTGTTCGCCGATCAAACGCTGATGAGATGAACTTGAAACAACCTCTTCGACCAGCAGCGCTCGCTTTCGATGAGTCGGGAACACCGCGCTCGATCGAATTCGGCGACGTGTATCACTCGGCGTCCGGTCCAGGCCAAGCTCGCCACGTTTTCCTGCACGGCAGCGACCTGCCGACGCGATGGGCGGGTTCGCGCGTGTTTGTAATCGTCGAGCTGGGCTTTGGCCTCGGGCTCAACTTTCTCGCCACCTGGGACGCCTGGCGAAGCGATCCGCATCGGTGTGCCCGGCTGCATTTCGTGTCGGTGGAACGGCATCCTTGCGACGGCGGCGATCTTGCGACGGCTCATTTGCGCTATCCGGAGTTCTCTGCGCTGTCGGCGCTTCTAAGGTCGGCGTGGCCACTGCTGCTGCCCGGATGTCACCGCCTGCACTTCGATGAAGACAAAGTCACTCTGACGCTCGTCTTCGGCGATGTCGTCGAAGCCTTGCGCGGGCTTCGTCTGGGCGCCGACGCCTTTTATCTCGACGGATTTGCTCCCGATCGCAATCGCGAGATGTGGTCGATTGAGACGATGCGGGCGCTCTCCGGGCTGGCGCGGCCGGGAACGACGGTGGCGACATGGAGCGTGGCGGCTATCGTCAAGGAGTCGCTGACTGCAGCCGGGTTCGTTGTCGACAAACGCCCCGGCTTCGGCGCCAAGCGGGAAATGCTCGCAGGGCGTTTCGCGCCACGCTGGACCGTGCGCAGATTGCCTCCCCCCGTCCCGCAGTGGCCTGAGCGCAGCGCGATCGTCGTCGGGGCCGGCCTAGCAGGGGCCGCAGTAGCTTCACGACTCTCGGCGCGTGGGTGGCGCGTCGATCTAGTCGAGCGTCGCGCGGAAGCGGCAGCGGGTGCTTCGGCGCTGCGCGCGGGAGTGTTACAACCGCACGTCTCTCGAGACGACAGCGTGCTGTCGCGGCTGGTGCGGGCCGGATTCCTGTATTCGAATCGCGGCCGGCCAGCGGCGCTCCACGATACCTCGCGATGGCCCGTTCGCTGCGGCGTAGTGCAGCTCGCCGACGGACCGGAGAACGAAATGCGCGTGGCGGCGACCGCGGCAATGCTCGCGCTGCCTCATGCTTATGCCGAATACGTGCCGCGAGAAAACGCTTCCGCGATCGTCGGAGCCCGTGTGCCGGTCGGAGGCTGGTGGTTTCCGGAAGGCGGGTGGCTCAAGCCGGATGCGCTGGTGCGGGCGCAGCTCGCGACGGCCAGCGAGACCAGGGTGCTTCTCAGTCGCGAAGTCGCCGCGATCGATCGCGCTGGCGAACTCTGGCGAGCGAGTAACGGCAAGCACGTCATCGCCCAAGCGCCGGTGGTCGTGCTTGCCAATGCTTTCGAAGCTTTGCGCTTTTGCGATATCGGTGCGAGCGCGCTCCGCCTCGTTCGCGGACAGCAGACTTTTCTTCCGGCGCCGCCGTTCCGCGCTCCCCGCGTCGTTGTCGGCGGGGACGGATACATCCTGCCCGCGATCGACGGCATCGCCGTCGTTGGTGCTACGTACGACCTGGACAGCATGGATCCGGAGACAGACGCGAAGAGCCACGCCCTCAACTTGCAGCGGGCCGAGCATATGCTTCCCGGCAGCACCGTGGGTGTCGAAAAGTTGGAGCTCGCGGGCGGCGTCGGCTTCCGCGGCGTGGCTACCGATCGGCTTCCGCTGGCGGGGGCAATGATCGACATCGCGACGGCGCGCGCGCAGTCGACGAGACTGAGCGGAGCGCAGGCGCGCGATCTGCCGCGCATCCCCGGTCTCTACGCATCGTTTGGCTTTGCATCGCGCGGCCTCGCCTGGACGCTGCTCGCCGCCGAGTTGCTGGCGAGCGAGCTCGAAGGCGAGCCGCTGCCGCTGGAAGGCGAGCTCGTCGACGCGATCGATCCCAGGCGATTCGCGCTGCAACGTTTGCGCCGTGGAAGGCTTTGACACTTGCGCCGCACGACGCGCTACCATAGTCGCAAGTCGCTCCAGGAAAATTGACGTGGCTTCGCTGATCAGTGCCGTGCTCAAGCCCCACACCAAAGATTTGGGTGGATTCAAGGTGCAGAGACTGCTGCCTGCATTCCCGAACAAGATGGTGGGCCCTTTCATCTTTTTCGATCACTTCGGCCCGGTGACATTCGGCGCCGGGCAGGGCGCCGATGTCCGGCCGCATCCACACATTGGCCTGGCCACCGTGACTTATCTGTTCGAGGGTGCGCAGACGCACCGCGACAGCCTGGGCACGGTCCAGCGCATCGAACCCGGCGATGTGAACTGGATGACTGCGGGCAAGGGCATCGTGCATTCGGAGCGAACCGCCGCCGAGGAGCGCGTGGGCGGTCACAAGCTGCACGGTCTGCAGACATGGGTCGCGCTTCCACGAGCGCACGAGCAGGACGAGCCATCGTTCAGCCATCATGCGAAGCAAGCGCTTCCGCGCGTCGAGTTGCCCGGCGTCGCCATGCAGATTATTGCCGGCACCGCTTTCGGAAAGCGCGCTCCGACGCCTACGTACTCGCCGATTTTTTACGTGGCCGTGGAGCTGACCGAAGGAGCATCTCTGGATCTGCCTCCGGAGCATGAGGAGCGCGCCATCTATGTCATCGAGGGCGAGGTTCGCGTCGACGGCAAGCCCTTGGCGCTCCGGCATATGGCCGTGCTCGAACCCTGGACCACGGTACGCATCGAATCGGCGACCGCTTCGCGCCTTATGCTGCTGGGAGGAGCGAAAATGGATGGCGACCGGCTGATCTGGTGGAACTTTGTCGCGAGTTCCCGCGACCTTATCGACGCCGCTTCTGCGCGCTGGCGGTCCCAGGACTACCCGCCCGTGCCGGGCGAGACTGAGTTCATTCCGTTGCCCGAGAAATAAAAGCGCGCACTGCTCGCGCGCTCGCAAGGCGCTTCAAAAGACTAGGTTGTCGCTCGCGCCAGAGGGCGTTCTGGAGCTGCAACCGTGTCGCCGACACCCGCCGCGGCACGCAGGGCCGCCACTCTGTCGATCGCTTCCCAGCTGAATTCGGGCTCGTCGCGGCCGAAGTGTCCGTAAGCGGCGGTTTTGGTATAGATCGGCCGCAAGAGATCCAGCATCTGGATGATTCCCTTGGGACGCAGGTCGAAGTGCGCGTTGACGAGCTTGGCGATCTCGGCGTCGGGAATACGACCTGTCCCTTCGGTATAGACAGTGACGTTGATCGGTTGGGCGACGCCGATCGCGTACGAGAGCTGAACCTGGCACTGCCGCGCGATCCCGGCGGCGACAAGGTTCTTCGCCACGTAGCGCGCCGCATACGCCCCAGATCGATCCACTTTCGACGGATCTTTACCTGAGAATGCCCCGCCACCGTGCGGAGCGGCACCGCCGTAGGTGTCGACGATGATCTTCCGGCCGGTCAGCCCCGCGTCACCGTGGGGACCGCCGATTTCAAAACGGCCGGTCGGATTGACCAGATAGCGAGTGTTGACCAGCATTTCCGCCGGCAGCACCGGCTTGATGATCTCCTCGATGACCGCTTCGGCAAGCTCCTTCTGCTTCTGGTTCATGTTGGGATGATGCTGGGTCGAGAGCACCACCGTGTGCACGCTCTTCGGCTGGCCGTCGACGTACCGCACCGTGATCTGCGACTTCGCATCGGGCCGCAACCACGGAAGCCGCCCGTCGCGGCGCACTTCGCTCTGCCGCTGCACAAGCCGGTGAGCGTAGTAGATGGGGAACGGCATCAGCACTGGGGTTTCATCGCAGGCGTAACCGAACATCAACCCCTGATCGCCCGCTCCCTGGTTCATGTACTCTTCCGAGGTGCGATCCACGCCGCGCGCGATGTCCGGCGACTGACGCCCGTAGCAGACCAGGACCGCGCACCCTTCCGCGTCGAAGCGAAGCTCCGGATCGGTATAGCCGATGCGATGGATGGTGTCCCGCGCGACCCGCGCGTAGTCGTGCTTATGGCTGGTGGTGATCTCACCGGTCAGCACGACCAGGCCGGTCGATACCAGCGTTTCCGCCGCTACCCGGGCGTACGGGTCCAGCGTTAGAATTGCATCGAGGACCGCATCGGAGATCTGATCCGCCACCTTGTCGGGATGGCCCTCGGAGACCGATTCCGATGTGAATAGAAACTCGTTCATCGACTCCCTCGCTTAGATTGGATCGGCGGCGCCGCATTGAAAAGCGGCAGGTGAAAGGAGCGGAATTCTACCAAATTCCGAGGCTTTACCGCGCTGTTCCTGTACTCGACAAGGTTATCCCGTGATAGTCGCCGCAACTCTCGAAGGCATCGCCGATGCGGCGAGCGCGCTTCGCGACGGACGTCTGGTGGCTTTCCCGACGGAGACTGTGTACGGGCTGGGCGCCGACGCCCGTAATTTGGATGCACTTAAACGGCTGTTCGCCGCGAAGGGACGCCCGGCTGAACATCCAGTCATCGTGCATCTTTTACACACCGCCGCGCTTCCTCGATGGGCACGAGCGGTTCCCGCCTACGCCATGGCACTGGCGGATGCTTTCTGGCCCGGTCCGCTGACGTTGATCCTGCCGCGGGCGGAAAGCATCTCCACGCTGGTGACCGGCGGGCAGGACAGCATCGGCGTGCGTGTACCTTCCCATCCCGTGGCTCTGGCATTGCTTGGCGCATTCATCGAACGCGGTGGCGACGGCGTCGCCGCGCCGTCGGCGAATCGCTTCGGCAGGATCAGCTCGACCACCGCACAGCACGTCGCCGGAGAGTTCGGAGCCGAGGTAGCGTTGATTCTCGACGGCGGCCCGTGCCAGCACGGCATCGAATCGACGATTGTCGACTGCACCGGCAGCGAACCCGCCCTGCTGCGTCCGGGTGCCATCGGCATCGGCCAATTGGCGCGTGTGCTCGGACACGAGCCGCGCGCGGCGAGCGGGCGTGCTCCGCGCGTTTCGGGCAGCCTCGCGTCGCATTACGCACCGCGCACGCATGCGAGACTTCTGCCGCGCGCCGATCTGATCGGCGCCCTCGGCACTTTGGGCAAACCCGGATCGCACATCGCCGTGCTCGCCCACTCGGTGAACCAGCCGCCGGCGTTCGAAGGCACGTGGTTCGACGCGCCATCGGAAAGCGCGGGTTATGCGCAGCAGCTCTACGCCAACCTTCGCGCACTGGACGCACGCGAAGCCGATGAGATCTGGATCGAGGCACCGCCCGACGGACCGGAGTGGACCGCAGTGAACGATCGACTGCGGCGGGCGACCCACCGCGGGTGAGTCAGCGCGAATCGCAGTTTCGGCGCCCGGTGAAGTTGGCGGCTTATTTGCACGCACCCGACAGCGCTCGCTCCAGGAATGGCGCGACCGCGACCACCAGTGCCTGCTGTCGGTTTTCCATCAAGTGATCGGTTCCGTCGAGGATCAGCGCGCGCGAGCAACCATCGCTCGGAAGCCGCGACCTTCGCTTGCGCGCTGCGGCCCGCACATCAGGGAAATCGTTGTCCGCGATGACATCGAGCACAGGTTCCCTAGGCAGCATGGCAAAGTCGACCGGCATACCTACGATCACCCAGGCGTCGATGCGCACAGCGTCGTCGCGCGCCAGATAAGCGTCGACCATCGACGCTCCAGTGCTGTGCGATACGATCGCCAGGCCGCGGATTCCACGCTCTCTAAGGAAAGCGATGGCCGCACCGATACGGTCGTTTGCTTCTGGGAACAAAGCCGCATAGCCATCATGTGGCGCATCTTTAGCCAGTACCGGCATCTGCACCGAGAGCGTCGCGAAGCCCAGGTCTGCAAGCCCAGTTCGCAAGGCGCCGTCGAGTCCCCAGTCCGGATGCACACCGGCTCCATGGACAACGATAACGCCTCCCTTCGGCCGAGGTACGGCCGTGTAGAGGGCGAGGACTCGACGACGCGCCGGCGTTTCCAGATAGATCGCGTCGCCGACAACGATGGCAGGCACGATTTCCTGCGCCAATCGTTCCTCACGTACGTAGTCGGCCTCTGTGCCCGCCGCGCAGAGCGAATTCGCCGACAGGACAAGCAGCGCCGCCAAGGACGCCGGTAGCGGTATCATCTCGGTTTTTTTGGAGCCGCCTCTAACGCCCGGATACGCTGGCGCGACCGGTCGCTTAAGCTCCATTTTCCGTGAACCGAAACGAATTGTGCTCCTGCGGGAGCGGAAAGCGATTCAAGCATTGCTGCGGACGCACGGGCGTCTCGGCGCCGGCCGTCTCGCCATCGGCTGTCTCACCGCTTGCCGTCTCGCCGCCGCGATCCCGCTTCGAGGCGCTGGCCGCGCACCAGGCCGGTACCCTCGGCCGTGCCGAATCGCTTTATCGCAGGGCCCTCGAAGAGAATCCCGGCGACATCGACTCTCTGCACATGCTCGGCGTGGTGCACATGCAGCGCCTGCGATATCGAGAGTCGCTCAAACTGTTGCTGGAGGCCGCCGAAAAAAGCAACTGGGCGCTGCCGCAAATCCGCCACAACCTGGGTCTGGTGCTGGGCAAGCTCGAGACCCGAGAGGCGAACGAAAAGCAGGCGGAATTGCTCGCCCGCTCTGTTGCGCTGGAGCGCGAGCGGCTCCTGGCGAGGAAGGACTTCTCGCCACTGGTCACGGTCGTACTGCCCGCCTACAACCATGCTTCATTCGTTGGCGAAGCCGTCGCGTCGATTTCAGCGCAGGGTTATCCGCACATCGAGGTGGTCGTCATCGACGATGGGTCCACGGATGCGACTCCGGCAATCATCACCGAATCGCTTCGATCGCTGCGGTTTCCGGCGCGCCTAATCACGCGGCCTAACCGCGGCGCCGCGGCAACGTTGAACGAAGGTGCTGCGCTGGCGCAAGGCCAGTATCTGGCTTTCCTCAATTCCGATGACTATTACACTCCCGATCGGATCGAGTGCATGGTGGAAGAAGTTGCCCGAAGGGGCGTCCCGTGGGGCTTTTCGCTGGTCGCGAGTGCGGACGAGCCCGGAGAGCCGCGCACCATCGACATCCTGCGAAAACAGCGCAATTTTCTGGGAACGCAGCCCAACAGTTTTACGCTGATCGAATTCAACGTTGCCGTTTCCAGCGGTAATCTATTCGTCGAGCGCGATTTCTTCTTCAGTCTCGGAGGTTTTCGCGATTTTCGCTACAACCACGACTGGGACTTCTGCCTGCGCGCGTCGGTGGTCGCCGAGCCTGCCGTCGTAAACCGGCCTCTGTACTACTACCGCTTCCACGCCGGCAATACCATCGGCGAGTCCAAAAAGCGCGCCACGGAAGACGCCGACCGGGTTTTGAGCGAATTTCTGGCCGCTGCGGTGACGAATTCGAAAATCGATGGCAATCCCCTGGGACCGCAGCGTCCCGAAAGCCGCTCGCTATTGCTCAAGCTCGCGTTCCGGGCTGGCGAGGGCGCACTCTTCCCGGTGCCTTTCCTTCGTTCGCTGGCGGAGCAATGGATCCGGGCTCCCGAGCCCTCATCCCGCTCTCGGCCTGAGGTCGCACAGTCGTCGTCACGAACCGCTGTTGTCGTTCTTGGAATGCATCGAAGCGGCACTTCCGCTTTCTCGCGCGTACTCAATCTCTGCGGCGCATACCTTCCGGCAAAAGTGAAGCCTCCCAAACTGGGCGTCAACCCCAAGGGTTTCTGGGAGCCCGAGGCGGTGCTGGAACTCGATACCCGCCTGATGCGCCAGCTCGGCGCAGACTGGGACACGGTCGATTTCGATCCGCCCACGGCGGGCGACGTCGTGGAAGAGTTCGACGCCGACGCACGCGCCCTGTTGGCTGGCGAATATCACAGCGAGCCGACCATCCTGCTCAAGGATCCGCGCATCAGCGTGCTGGCTCCGCTGTGGCACCGGGCGCTTGCCGGCGCCGGATATCGACCGGTTTATGTCGTTGCGGTGCGCCACCCCGTCGAGGTCGCGCAATCGCTGCGAGCCCGAGGCGACATGAGCTTGACGCGCGGCCTGCAGCTATGGTCGAGCTACATGAAGCGCGTCGTCGAGTTTGCCGATGGTCATCCCGACGTGATGTTCGTGACGTACACCGAACTGCTCGACGACTGGCGCACAGTCATCGCGCGAATCAACGAACGCCTCGGCACCCGGCTCGATCCGGCAGCGCATAGCGACAAGGTCGACCATTTCCTCGAGCGCGGCCTGCGTCAACAGGTCGTTACGGACTTCGAATCGGTCGAAGCCTCAACCGAACTGGATATTGCCAAAATCCGTTCGCTGTACCACGACTGCCTCGCTCGCTGCGAATCCGCAAATGCAGGACGTTCGGTCGCAACCGGCGCCGGCCGTGCCGGCCGGCTACAACATCCGGGAAAAGCGGCAACGTTGAGCTTCGCTCTATGCATCGAAAACAATTCCCTGCGCGACCAGGCGCTGCTTCTTTGCGAAAGCATCCGCCGTTTCGCAGGACACTATGCCGCCTCCCCGATTCTCGCGTTCGCGCCGCGCCACGGTCTGGGCGTCGATGCAGCCACCCGCTCAAGGCTCACAGAGCTCGGGGTCGAGTACATCGATCGGTCGCTCAATACGACGTGCTTAGAATACGCGCCCGCAAATCGCGTATTCGCCGGCGCGTACGCAGAAGAGCATGCGACCACCGACTTTCTCGCAGTGCTCGACAGCGACACGGTGTGGCTGGACGAGCCCGAAGTTCCCGTCGACGCCGACGTCGCGGTGCGAGTGGTCGACTCCAAGGGGAGCGCGACGCGAGGTCCGGGAGATCGCTTCGAGGCTTATTGGGCAAGGCTCGCGGAAATCTGCGGCGTTTCTCTCGATCGGTTGCCGATGGTGCGCTCAACCATCGGCAACGAGGATATCCGCGTCTCGTACAACGCGGGGCTGACGATAGCGCGCCGGGATAAAGGAATCTTCAAGCGCTGCGCCGAGCTGTTCTCGGCATCGGTGGAAGCGGAAATGAAGCCCTACAAGGGCACCGGGATGAACATTGTGGCGTCGACGGGCGAGGTCGGCCCGGAAGGGAGCGAGTACTGGGGATCCAGCCAAGCGGCGCTCACGCTCGCGATCTGGTCCAACACTGACCGGGTCGTTCACTATCCGGATCACTACAACGTGCCTCTTCATCTGGTCGCAGCCGACGGCGAAATCGATCCGCGCTGGCTCAAGAATCCGCCGGTGCATCTGCACTATCACTGGATGTTCGACGTGCAGCATCACGAAGTGGCGCTCGAGCTCCTAGCGAAGCTCGGCTTGGCGGCGGATCGGCTGGCGTGGCTGGCCGAGCGAATTCCGTTTCAAGAACGCGCATCGGCGCGGGCAGCCGCGAAGCGCTCGATCTCGCGTGAGACATCGCAATCCGACAGCGCGCCGTCTGTTCAGCTTCCTGGAAGATGATGGAGATCGGGAAAAAAAAGATCCTTCCATGAGTCGGGCCGCGTCTTGATCGACCCCATGCGAGCCCGGAATGAAGCGAATTTGACGACGTTCTCCGGGGTCAGCGTGAACCTGAGCTGCGGATCGGCCAGCATTCGCGCCAGGTCCTCCGCCGACATGCTCTTGTCGCCCGTCATGTGCAGATACGTTCGCGCTGCGGCGAGCCTGTCCTTGTTGATGAGCTCGGTCGCTTCCGCGACGGCAGCCAGGAACGCCGCATACGTTTTCGGGTTCTGATCGCGAAACTTGGAGGTGGTCCATACCGCGATGAAAGTTTGCGGGCCGCCCCAGACATCGTAGGAGTTGAGCACCGTGCGCACCCCCGGATGCTTGAGCTCCTCGTACTGGTAGGGCGGCGACGCGAAGTGCGTGGTGATTTCGCTGCGGCCGGAGAGCAGCGCTTGCATGGCCGTAGGATGCGCCATGTTGACCGTCAGGGCGTCGAGCTTGTCCCAGTTCGCGTCGCCGAACGCCTGCGCCGCCGCGAGCTGCAACGTAACCGCCTGAGAAGATACCTTGACGCCGGCCACCGCGATGCGGTCCTGGTCGGTGAGATCCTTGATGGTGCGCACGCCGGGATTGCGGGTGTTGAGAAGCATGGGCATGGAATTTAGCGCCGCGACGCCCTTGACCGCCAGCGAATCGCGAGTGCGATCCCACAGCGTGATGAATGAACCCAGTCCGCCCGCGACAAAGTCGAGGTTGCCCGAGATAACCGCGTCGTTCGCCATTGCGCCGTCGGTGAAAGTGCTCCACGTGACGCTCAAGTCACCGAGTCCCCGCACCTTCGCCTGCTTCTCGAGCAGCTTCTCGTGCTCCATGACCATGACTTGCAGGTAGCCGATGCCGTATTGACGCGCCACACGAACGCTGGTGACTTCGGCATGCAGCGACGCCATACCGTGTGACGCTGCAAGGACGATGGTCGCGATCATCGCCGACCAAAGCCGGTTTCTCATCGTTTAACTCACTCCATTCGTTGCAATTGGTTGTCCGGACCAATGTCAGTGTGTAAGATGAATCCGGAAAAAATGCAACTCATTGAAGCGGTGAGGCGAGGAAGGGGATTGTGTCTTTCGATCAGGGTTCCGACACCGTAGGCGCGCGGCTCGCCAGGATCTCTAACCGCTTCCCCGCCCGCACTGCGCTGACAGAGCGTTCATCGGTCTTGAGCTACTGCGACCTTGACGTCGCGGCAACGACAATCGCCCACACCATTTGCGGCGTTGATGGAGCCCAACGCGGACGAGTCTGTCTTTTCTTCGACAACAAGATTCCGGCGATCAAATCGATCTTCGGAGTAAGCAGGAGCGGACACGCCTACGTTCCACTCGACGCTGGTGATCCCGAGGCTCGCCTGCAACTGATCGTCGCCGATTGCGAGCCTACCGCGTTGCTTACCGAGGAAGGCCTGTTCGAGCGTGCACGAGCCATTGCGCCCGCAGGCTGCGCGGTGATCGACGTCGCGCGCCTTGCGTCGCCTGCCGCAGCATCGCCGCTCCCCGAGATCGCACCGGATTCTCCTCTCTATCTCTACTACACTTCGGGGTCGACCGGGCGTCCCAAGGCAGCGATTCAGACGCATCGAAACCTTCTCTTCTTCGCCGATGCCTATTCCCGCACGTTAGAAATCGTCGAGCAGGATCGCTTGTCGTTTTTGTACACGCTGAGCTTCAACGCGGCTTCAATGGACATCTACGGCGCGTTGCTGAACGGCGCTGCGCTGTGCACGTACGACCTTCGCAAAGAAAGCGTCGCCGAGCTGGCGGACTGGCTGGATCGCGAGAGAATCACCATATTGCACACGGTCCCCACGGTCTTCCGCGAATTGGGAAACCGCCTGGTCCCCGGGCGGGTGCTGCCTCACTTGAGAGCGATCGACCTCGGCGGCGAAGCGGTTTTCGCGAGCGACATCGATTTGTTTCGTGCTCACACGCTGGAGAGCTGCATTTTCATCAACCAGCTCGCCTCGACCGAAGTGAGCCTGATCGCTCAGCATGTCGTTCGGCATGCGAGCGTGCCGGCGCCCGGCTCGATCATTCCGGTGGGCCGTCCTCCCCAAGGCATCCGGGTGGAGATCCGCGACAAAGACGGCCGCCCCGCTCGAGCGGGTGAGCCAGGGGAAATCGTCGTTTCGGGGCGGTATTTGAGTCCCGGATATTGGCGGCGGCCGGAGCTCGATGTCGCCGTGTTTTCGCCGGATCCTATCGAGCCCGGAAGCCGTCGTTACGTTTCCAGTGATTTTGGATTCGTCGATGCGGAAGCTAATCTCAACTTCCTCGGGCGTAAGGGCGGCCGGGTCAAGGTACGAGGGCACTCGGTCGAGTTGATGGAGGTCGAAGCTGCGCTGGCGGCGTGTCCTGGCGTAGCCAAGGCGGCCGTCCTGGCCGCTGAAGACAGGGGTCAGTCCGATTCGGCGCGTCTGGTCGCATACATCGTCGCCGACGCTGCTGATCGCGATGCACAACTCCAGCGGCGGCGTCTAGCTGCGCGTGTGCCTTCATACATGCTGCCTGCGGTATTTGTCTTCGTGGACGAACTGCCTTTGACTGCAAGCGGCAAGATCGACAGGCTGGCGCTCGCCGGCATCGGACCTTCGTTCATCAGCGCACCGCGAGAAATCGTGCCGCCACAGGGCGGGACTGAGTGTGCGATCGCCGGCATTTTTGCTCAGCTGCTCAACTTGCCCGACGTGGGTCGCGGCGATGACTTTTTCATGCTGGGCGGCGACTCGCTGCTCGGGGTGGAGCTGCAGATTCGCATCCGAAGCGCCTTCGGTGTCCATGTCGCGAGCCTTCATCGTGACGCGACGGTCGCCGGCATCGCCGCATGCATCGATCGCGACGCCATCTCCTCGCCACAGAGAAGCGCGATGCCGGTGCTTTTTCCGCTCTGGGCGGAGGGCGACGAGCTGCCTCTGTTTTTAGTGCATGGCCGGCACGGTCAAGCGTTCGTCAGTCCTCATTTCATGCGCTTGCTGGGCGACAACCAGCCCGTCTGGGTGTTCCAGGCGCGCGGTCTCGATGGATTGCACGAGCCGCATACGAGCGTCGAGGCGATGGCAACCGACTATCTCGCCCAGATGCGGAAGCAGCGGCCACACGGCCCTTATTTCATCGGCGCGCTGTGCGCGGGCGCTTACATCGCTGCGGCGATGGCGCGCAGCCTGCGCGAAGAGGGCGAGTTCGTGCTGCCCCTGCTGCTTCTCGATCCGCCCGATCAGCTGCGCGAAGGCGGATATTCGCGGATGAGCGAGCAGGCTTTCGCCGCGAAAATGACCAAGCGCAGGGCCATGGGCGGGACTGCTGGACCGGTGAACGACCCTGCCTACATGAAGGCGCTGTTGCGCGTTGCGCTGACCTTCGACAGCGCGATCGCCAATCATCGCCCGCGGGCCTACGATGGTCCGGTGTACGTGCTGTCGAGCCGGCAGCGCATCGACCGCTCGGGAAACAGCGGGTTGCACAATGTCTTTACCGGAGAATTGAAGCGCTATGAAGTGGGCTCGACTCACGCCGACGCCCTCGACCCGCGCAATCCCCTGTTCGCGAGTTACCTGCTGCGCTGTCTTGGGTTCATCCGCGCCGCAGGATCACAACCGGCGAGCGCAGAATCCTGACTGAATCGGATCGAAGCGCCATAGACAAGTCCGCGCGCTTCGATCTCGCACGGCGCACGGGCAACTCGCATCAGAGCACTTCGAATAATCCCGCGGCGCCCATCCCGCCGCCGATGCACATGGTGACCACGACGAGCTTGGCGCCACGGCGCCTCCCTTCGATGAGCGCGTGTGCGGTGAGACGCGTCCCCGAAACGCCATAAGGATGCCCGACGGCGATGGCGCCGCCGTCGACATTGAGACGATCGTCGGGAATGCCGAGCCTGTCGCGGCAGTAGATGACCTGCACTGCGAAAGCCTCGTTGAGTTCCCACAGATCGATATCGGCGATGCGCTTGCCCGTTCGCTCGAGCAGTTTGGGCACTGCGAACACCGGACCGATACCCATTTCGTCGGGCTCGCAACCCGCTACGGCGAAGCCGCGAAACACTCCCAGCGGTTGCAAACCTCGTTCCGCGGCGACGCGCTCGCTCATGACCACGCAGGCCGCAGCTCCGTCCGAAAACTGGCTGGCGTTGCCCGCAGCGATCACACCACCCGGCAAAGCCGGCTTGATCGCAGCGACGCCCTCGTAAGTCGTATCGGACCGGATGCCTTCGTCGGCGCCGATGGTCACTTCCCTGATCGAAATGCGTGCCGTCTCCTTGTCGGCAGTGCCCATGGTGACCGTCATCGGAACGATTTCGTCCTTGAACCTTCCCGCTGTCGCTGCGGCAGCTGCACGCTGCTGGCTGCGAACGCCGTATTCGTCCTGCCGCTCGCGGGAGATTCCATAGCGCTTGGCGACGGTCTCCGCCGTCTGCAGCATCGGCCAATAGATCTCAGGTTTGTGCTCGAGGAGCCACGGCTCGCGCAGCATGTGCTTGTTGGACTCGTTCTGTACGCAGGAGATCGATTCGACGCCGCCGGCAACGTAGATGTCGCCTTCTCCGGCGATGATGCGCTGAGCGGCAAGCGCAACGGTCTGCAGTCCGGACGAGCAAAAGCGATTGATCGTCGCTCCAGGGACCGTCACGGGACAACCCGCTCGCAGCGCGATCTGACGCGCGATATTGTGGCCGGTGGCACCTTCGGGAAACGCGCAGCCGATCAGCACGTCGTCGACTTGAGCCGGCTCCAGCCTCGCGCGCTCGATCGCGTGCTTGACGACATGGCCTGCAATGGCCGCGCCATGTGTCATGTTGAAAGCGCCGCGCCAACTCTTCGCAAGCCCGGTGCGAGCGGTCGATACGATCACGGCTTGCGGCATAGCGGTCTCGGCTTATGCGTTGAAGGTCTTGTTCTCTGCGGCAAGCCTCGCAAGCAACGGAGCGGGCTGCCAGAAGGCCGGATCGCCGTGGCGATTAGCGGCGCACTTAAGCATGGTCCGCGCGACGTTGTAGAGGCCCAAAGTGTCGGCGTAAAACATCGGACCTCCACGATAGCGCGGGAAGCCGTAGCCCGCGAGATACACCACGTCGATGTCAGACGCGCGCAGCGCAATGCCTTCGTCGAGGAGCCGGGCACCTTCGTTAACCAGCGCAAGAATGCAGCGCTCGACAATCTCCTGCTCGCCAATTTTGCGCGGGGCAAAGGCGTGTTCCCTTCGATAGTCGGCAATGAGTGCATCGACCGCCGGATCGGGCAAGGCATCGCGCCGTCCGCTCTGGTAGCGATACCAGCCCAGACCTGTCTTCTGGCCGAAGCGCCCGAGCTCGCAAAGCCGATCGGCAATTCGCGAATAGACCAAGTCCGGTTTTTCGACGTAGCGGCGCTTGCGGATGTACCAGCCGACATCGTTCCCCGCCAGATCGCTCATGCGGAACGGACCCATTGCCATGCCGAAGCGCTCCAGCGCCTGATCGACCTGTGCGGGGGAGGCGCCCTCCTCGAGCAGGAACAGTGCCTGCCGAAGGTACTGCTCGACCATACGGTTGCCGATGAATCCGTCGCAGACGCCGGAGACGACGGCCGTCTTGCCGATGGTCTTCGCGACCCGCATCACCGTGAGCAACACATCATCGGCCGTTTTCGCTCCACGCACGACTTCCAAGAGTTTCATCACGTTGGCCGGGCTGAAGAAGTGCGTCCCGATGACGTCCTGCGGCCGTCCTGTGATTGCGGCGATCTTGTTCAGATCGAGGGTCGACGTGTTGGTGGCCAGAATCGCGCCCGCTTTTGCAACACGATCGAGCTTGCGGAAGACGTCCTGCTTCACTTCCATATCTTCAAACACTGCTTCGATCACGAGATCGCTGCCGGCGATTTCATCGTACGACTGCACGGGGGAAAGAAGCGCCATGGCGCGTTCCGCGGCGGCCGGGCCGAGTTTGCCGCGCTTGACCGACGCCTCGTAGTTGCGGCGAATGGTGGCGAACCCCTTGTCGATTGCCTCCTGCTTGGTGTCGAGAATCGTCACCGGCAGACCAGCATTGGCAAAGCTCATGGCGATCCCGCCGCCCATGGTGCCCGCTCCGATGATTGCGACGCGGCCGACAGTGCGTTCTGGGGTGTTCTCGGCGATGCCTGGAATCCGCGCCGCCGTGCGCTCGGCGAAGAACGCGTGTCTCAATGCCCGCGATTCCGGCGTCTGCATTAGTTGCGTGAAGAGCTCGCGCTCGACACGCATCCCTTCGTCGAACGGCTTCGCGACCGCCGCCGCGATGGCCTCGATGCATTTGAGCGGCGCCGGGTAGCCCTTGCTCACCGCGCCAACGGTGTTGCGCGCGAATTGCAGGAATGCCTCGGCATTGGGATCGGCGATGGTGAGGTCACGCAACCGCTTGCGCGGTCGATTCTCGGCGACGACTTGGCGGGCGAAGGCAAGCGCTTCGGGAAGCGGATCGCCGTCCGTAAGCTGGTCGAATAGAGCGGTCCCTGCGAGTCGTGACGCTTGCACCTGTGCACCGGAAACGATCATGTTCAGCGACGCTTCGAGCCCGATCGCACGCGGCAGGCGTTGTGTGCCGCCGGCACCCGGAAGGAGGCCGAGCTTCACCTCCGGAAGAGCGATCGGCGCTGTCTTGGCGGCGATACGGAAGTGGCAGCCCATGGCCAATTCCAGCCCGCCGCCCATGCAAGCGCCGCCGATTGCGGCAATCACCGGCTTTTCCGTCGACTCGATGATGCGAATGAGCGAATTGAGCGCCGGTTCGGCGTTCGACTTGGGCGTATTGAATTCCCGGATGTCGGCGCCGGCGGAGAACATCCGCCCTGCGCCGGTGATCACGATGGCGCGGACTTCCGGGTCGGCCACGGCACGGTCGATGCCCGTGGCGACGCCATTACGCGTCTCGTAGCCCAATCCATTGACCGGCGGGTTGTCCAGCGTGATGACGGCGACCGCGTCGTCAGCCTGGTAGCGTGCGGTGATGGTGCGCTCCGATGCAATTCGACTCAGCCGAAGCCGGCCGAAGATTGCATCGTAGCACGCGGCAGTCAGGCCGCAGCAGCAGGAACGATGACGCGACGCGGGCGCGTCATTGCGACGGCACCGGCTCTGTCGAGACAGCCTGGCCTGACGGGTTTGGATCGCTGCCGGCGGCCGCGCTCGCCGCTTGCGCGATCAGTGAACGCTTTGCAAGCAGGTGCAGGCGCCGCGAAGCGACAATCGTGCGGTCGCGCGCGTACGCTTCGTGGTTACGCTCGACTTCGCCTAGGCGGTAGACATAGTTGACCATCATGCCGGCGGACTGGCGCAGGCCCAGGGCAGAGGTGTCGGCTAACCAGTTGACCCGTTCCAACCGGGCGCCGTTGACCAGATGGAATCGGGACACGGAATCGGGCGGATCGCGTGTCCCGTCGGAATTGAGCAGATACTGCGCGCAGAGCGGAACGAGATCACGTTGGAGCTCGGCCGACAGGGCAGCGTCTTCGAACCAGCGTTCCCCGTCGAGCGCCGGGAACATTGCAACAAGCTTGGAGCCTTCGGCTGCCTGGGACAGAGTCTCGGCTTTGCCACCCAACCATGCGCGAAATCCCGGAATAGGCGAGATAGTCGCAAAGCGCCGGATGCGAGGCAGTTCACGCCCCAGATCTTCCACAACCTGCTTGATCAGGAAATTGCCGAACGACACACCGCGCAGCCCCTGCTGGCAATTGGTGATCGAGTAGAACATGGCGCAGTCAGCTGCCGACGGATCGCTCACCGGTGAGTCGGGATCGATGAGCGGCTGAACCGTCGCGCTGATGCCCCGGGTGAGCGCGACCTCGATGAAAATCAGCGGCTCGTCCGGCAGCGCGGGATGGAAAAAGGCATAGCACCTGCGGTCTGCCTCCAACCTGCGTCGCAGGTCGCGCCAGCCCTGGATCGCGTGCACCGCTTCGTAGTCGATGAGCTTTTCCAGGATCGCGGCCGAGGTGCGCCAGTCGATCCGTTGCAGCGAGAGAAAGCCCCGGTTGAACCACGATCGCAAAAGATGGACAAAGTCGGCATCGATTCCTAGCCACTGGGGATGATCGGCGATTCCAGCCAAGAGATCACGGTGCATGTCCACGATCAGCCGCGTGCCGCCGGGCGCCATGTTGAGGCGCCGAAACAGTTCCTGTCGCGGGGGCTCGGCCGCGTGCTGCAGGAGGATGAGGTTCGCCTGCGACGGCTCGTCGCGATAGCTTTCGGCGGAACGCCACAACTCCCTGGGGTCAGGCGAAAACTCCTCCACCAGCAAATCGAAGAAAGCGTCCACCGCGCGCGCGTCGAGGGATCGATACGCAGCGAGCGCCTCCCGCGCAAGACGAGCGCCCGAGACTTCGCCTCGTTCGGACAGCAGACCGTGACACAGGGCAATGGCGCGGCGGGCATTGCTCATTGCGGCGCGCTTGACGGGCGCGGCCCGAGTCCCGTCCTTGGAGCCGAGAAGACGGTGCAGTAGTGAAGGTGTCTTCCTGGGATCCTTTACGGCGACTGGTTGCCGATCCAGGAGCGCATCGCCCATCTCCCCAATAGGCGTCATGCCTTCTGTATGATCGCGCGCCGATTTCCCTGCGGTCCGCTCCGAGCGCCTCGCAGCGGATACTGCAAACCTCAAACGAAGCCCCATGGCTCTCCCTGTCACTCTGCTTGCGAACCGCTTCGCTTCAGGCCGCCGCAGCCGGTAGATGATGTTCCCTTGAAATGTCCTTGTTGGTGTGATCGCGCAGCAGCGCGGTCGAAATCAGACTCAATACGGCACAGACCAATATGTATGTTGCGATCGGAAAGCCGGAGTGGTATCGGGCAAAGAGCGCCGCCGCGATCAGCGGCGCGGGCCCGCCGGCGATGACCGAAGCAAGTTGGTAGCCAAGGGATGCGCCGCTATAGCGCAGGCGGCCGGTAAATTCCTCGGCGATCAACGCGGCTTGCGGTCCGTACATCATGTCGTGCGGTATGAGCGAGAGGATGATCGCCACGAAGATCCAGGCGGGGTTGAGCGTGTTGAGCATCGCGAAATAGATGAAACCGAATACCGCCATCGTGGCAGCGCCGATCAAGTACATGCGTTTGCGTCCGATGCGGTCGGAAAGATGTCCGCAAAACGGGATGGTGAAAAAGGACAAAACCGCCGCGGCAAGGACGGCGGTCAGCAGAAAGTCCTTCGACACCTTGAGCGACGTTGTTCCATAAGCAAATATGAACGCAGTGAAGATATAAAACGGAGCCTGCTCGCCCATCCGTAGCAGCGCGGTGAGGATAATCTCCCTCGGTTGCCGCTTGATGACTTCGAGGGTCGGTGCCCGCTCGATGCGCCGCTCCTGGACCAGCCGCGAAAAGACCGGTGTCTCCATGATCCGGAGTCGAATGTACAACCCGATGCCGACAAGAACGATGCTCAGGGCGAACGGAACCCGCCAGCCCCAAGTGAAGAAGGCGTCGCCTGACATCTGGCTGAACGCGAGGACGGCGAGGTTGGCCAGAAACAGCCCGGCAGGAACGCCGAACTGCGGCCAGGAAGCGGCAAATCCGCGATGCGCGTTGGTGCGCGTCCACTCCATCGCCATCAGGACCGAGCCGCCCCATTCACCTCCGACGCCTATGCCCTGGATAAAACGTAGGACAGTAAGTAGCACCGCCCCCCAGATGCCAATGGACGCGTATGTAGGAACGAAGGCGACCGCGAACGTAGCCAGCCCCATGAGGAGCAGCGTGGCGATCAGGGTCGACTTGCGGCCGATGCGATCTCCATAATGGCCGAAAATCGCCGCCCCGACCGGCCGCGCGACAAATCCCACGGCGTAGATGAGAAACGCCTCGAGGGTCCCAACCAGAGGATCCGAATTCGGAAAGTACAGCTTGGCGAAAACCAGTCCGGTGACCGTACTGTACAAGAAGAAGTCGTACCACTCGATCGCAGTACCTACGGTGCTCGCGACGACCGCTCGTCTTAGCTGGCGCCGATGCTCCGCCTGGGGAATGGTCACCAGGGATGCCACTGGACTGGTCATGAGCCACCTCTGCCAACAGGAGTAGACAGACTTTTTGATCGCGTCGGCGCGAAATCGTTGCAGTCGTTCTGGGCGATGTCGATCGATAGGGCGCTTGGACGACTCGGGGCGCGCGAGTTGCAAATAAATGCACCCCCGGTCGATCCCCGACAACGAGCATGTCGCGGATCCACGGGACGCCGGCGACGCTCCGCCTCGCTACGGCGCCTCGACCGGAAGGCGAAGGGGCGGGGCGCTGCCGTGGCCGAAAACGAGCAGGCCCAGGGCACCGACAAGCGCCAATAACGCGCCGGCCCTGAGCACGACTTCGATCGCGGCGCCGTCGGAGGCTGCGCCGCGCACTGATCCGCTCAGCAGCTCGAGCACAGTTGCGGCGATGGCAACGCTGACTGCGCCCACCATCACCAGCGAGGTCAATGTCACCCCGGATGCCGCACCGGCCATTTCCGGCGGAACCGCCGCTTGGGTGGCGACGTTGGCGAGTGCCCAGCCGAGGCCGAGGCCAACACCGGTGACGAGGAACACCGGGGTGTAGAGCCAGAGCGATTCGACGCGGCTCAAGGCGAAGATACTGACAGCACTGATCAACATCCCCCCAGCCATGAGTCGATCGGCTGGGAAACGCTCGGCGAGCCGCCCCGCAAAATAGCTCGCCGAGCCCGCGCCGGCAGACAGCGCGAGGAACACGAGCCCCGACTTGAAAGGCGACATTCCACGCGCCTGCTGCAAGTACATCGCCGAAAACACCGCCACGAGGCAGTACGCGACGTTCGAAAGCGATCCCCCGACCACCGCGGCGTCGAGCGCACGGCTGCGGAACAGTCGCAGGTCAATAAGCGGCGAGCGCACTCGCGACTCGATGAAGACAAAAGCAATTAGCAGCGCGGCGCCCCCGATCAGCGTGCCGACCGTTGCCGGGGAGGTCCAGCCCCAGTCGTCGCCGCGGTCGAAACCAAGGCTGATGCAAACCATGCTGCCGGTGATCGCAACGATGCCTGCGAGGTCGATGTGCCTGCTCGCCTGCTCGTCACGCGTCTCTGCCACGTAACGCAGCATGAGAACAACGGCGATGATGCAGAAAGGGATGTTGATGAAGAACACGCCGCGCCAGCTCCAGTATTCGGAGAACGCACCGCCCACGAAGGGCCCCAACGCGGTACCGATCGCGGCGAAGCCGAGGACGACGCCGATGGCACGGCTTTGCCGCCTACCAGTGAAGGTGCTCGAAGCCACCGCGATCGTCACCGGGAAAATCAACGCGGCGCCCACACCGTGGACGACCCGGGCGATGATGAGCCACGTCGCGTTCGGGGCGAGACCACAAACTGCAGAAAGCACTCCGAACATGATTAGCCCTAAGACGATGATCTTCCGGCGGCCGAAGATGTCGGCTAACCTGCCGGCCGTTACCATGAGGGCGCCGATGGAGATCATGTAGCCGCTGACCACCCACTGCAAATCGGTCGACGCCATGTCGAACTGACGCGCAATTGCTGGAATGGCGAGGTTGAGTGCAAACCAGTCCATTTGGACGATCAGCATCGATATCGCACAGGCGCCAATCACCAACGATTCGGCGCGAGAGAACGTCACGGGTTGTTCAGGGGCGACGGGGTCGGCCATGCTGGACCGGACTGTGATGTGGATGGCTCGCGCCAGAAAGATGGTATCGCGTTGCGCCCGCTCCGTCTCGCCCCAATTCCGAGGGTTTCGAGCTGGGACCCTCCCTGCTCGGGTCGCAGCCCCTGTCACCATCGATGTGCATTGCTACGGCGGCACTGCCGCCTCCTTGCAGCGCCAATGCAGTTCATCCAGTTGTGTCGGGCGCAAGCGGCGACTCGCAATTCGACGTCGATCCCCACGTCGCTCCGCTCGTGGGGCGCCCCGCGCCGGGCACTCGGGCCGCTACACCTCCAGCCACTCCTTGCGCACTGCGTCGTTGGCGCGAAGCTCGGCCGGAGCGCCTTCAAACACGATGCGACCATGGCCCATGACGTAGACGCGCTGCGAGATCGCGAGCGCGATAGTCAGCTTCTGCTCGATGATGAGGATGGAGATGCCCCGCTGCGCAATCTCAAGCAGAAGCTCGCGAACCAGCTCGACCAGCTTGGGGGCGAGCCCCTCGGTCGGCTCGTCGATCATGACTAGGTTGGGATCACCCATCAGCGTCCGGCAGATAGTGAGCATCTGCTGCTCCCCGCCCGAGAGTACCCCGCCGGGCGAATTGGCGCGTTCGCGCAGCAGGGGAAACTTCGCGAAGGTGTCTTCGATCGACCAGCGCGCGCTGCGCCCGTTGCCGTGCGCCGACTTCGTGCCAAGCATCAGGTTCTCGCGCACGGTCAGGTCGGGAAAAATCGCTCGATCCTCGGGCACGTAGCCCAAACCGCGACGGGCGATCTCGTGCGACTTCAGCCCGTCGATGCGCGCACCGTTGAAGCGCACGATTCCGTCGGGACGAACGATCCCCATGATGCTCTTGATGGTTGTCGAGCGACCGGCGCCATTCCTCCCGAGTAGGCTAACGATTTCGCGCTCGCCGACGCGGAACGATATGCCTTGCAGGATGTGGCTTTTGCCGTAGTAGGCATGCAGCCCGTCGACCTCAAGCATGGACGCTTCCCAGATAAGCGGCCTGCACGGCCGGATTTTCGCGGATGCGGGCGGGGACATCGGTGGCGATGATTTCGCCGTAGACCAGCACGGAGATCCGATCGGCAAGATCGAAGACGACGCCCATGTCGTGCTCGACCATCACCAGCGTCCTCCCCGCCGAGACGGAGCGAATCAAGGCCACAGCACGGGCTGCCTCTGCGCGGCTCATCCCCGCCGTAGGCTCGTCGAGCAGAATCACATGCGCGTTTCCGGCAATGGTGATGCCGATCTCCAGCGCCCGCTGCTCTGCGTAGGTGAGTACTCCGGCGCGTACGTCGCGTCGCTGCGTCATTCCGATCCTTTCCAGCACTTGATCGGTCCGCTCGTTCGCGTCGGCGAGCTTGGAGACGTCGCCCAAGAACGAGTAGCGATGCCCGAGCGCCCAAAGAACGCTGCAACGGATATTCTCGTACACCGAAAGGCGCGGAAAGATATTGGTGACCTGGAAGCTGCGGGCGAGTCCGCGACGATAGATCTCAAACGGCGGCAAGCCATTGATCGGCTCGTTATCGAGGCGAATCGAGCCCGCGGTGGTTGGCAGCAGCCCGCTGACGAGATTGAACAACGTCGACTTGCCGGCGCCATTGGGGCCGATGATGGCGTGGCGCTCACCGGCAAAGACGTCGAGCGACACGCCGCGGATGATCGGCGTTGCGCCGAAACGCTTGTGCAGACTCTCTAGCTGCAATGCGCAGCGCCTGTTGTCGCGCTCGCTCATGGTGTCGCTTCGCGCGGCGTGCCGCTGCCAGCTGTGGCTTCGTCGCTCGCCCTTTGCCACGCAGCGGCAACCAGCGGGCGGCATCGATGGAAAAAGAACGCGCCGCCCGCAAGCAGCAGGGATGCGCCGAGCCATGGCCAAATGGTGGACGTATCGAGGTCCACCCAGAAAAGCCGCATCTGTGCGCCGGCATCCGGCTGGGTTGCACGACGGTAATTCATCTCGAGCAGCATGATCGCGCCGATCGCCGCGACGAGTGCCGGAACAAGCGCGATCGCGTAGCTCTGCAAGACGCCTGCGAACGCCCGGGTTTTCACGATCGGACGATGCATCAGCAGCACTCCGGCAAGGCCGCCGGGCGCGAACAGCACCATGGCGATGAAGAAAAGGCCGAGGTAAAGCTGCCAGGCGGTGGTGTAATCGGAAAGGCTCACCTGCAACCACGTGATCGTCACCGCTCCCAGCACTGCGCCAAGGAAGCTGTGCACGCCGCCGATGTACGCCATCAGCAGGACAGCACCCGAACGTCCGGCTCCCACCGCTTCGGCAGCCACGATCTCGTAGTTGAAGGCGTGCAGACCTCCCGCGAGCCCGGCGAACATCGCCGCGACCGAGAACACGATCAAGCGAACACGCACCGGGTCGTAACCGATGAAAGCGGCACGCTCGGGGTTGTCCCGTACCGCGTTGCACATGCGTCCGACCGGCGTGCGCAAGAATGCGGCCATGAGAACTGCGGCGAGCACCGACCAGAAGACAATGACGTAGTAGACCTGGAGTTGCGAGCCGAAGGTCAGTCCGAAGGGATGCGGCCCGGCGCCGCGATTAGCTGTGATTCCTTCCTCGCCGCCGGAAAAACCCTGCAGGATGCGCATCGCTGCAAATACAAGCTCGCCCACTCCCAGAGAGATCAGGGCAAACACCACGCCCGCGCGACGCGTCGTCACCGCTCCGAACAGCATGCCGAAAAACAGACCTGCGGCGGCGCCGGCCAGCGGGACCAGCGGCATCGGAATCGGCAGTCCCGCGTTGATCATGTGCATGAGGTGGATTCCGGCATAGCCGCCCAGGCCGAAGTAAACCGCGTGCCCGAATGACAGCAAACCCGTTTGACCGAGGAGCAGGTTGTAGGAAAGCGCAAAGACCGCGGCGATGCCCATTTGCGAGAGCAGGGAGCGTCCGAAGTTGCCATCCAGCCCTGGAATGTGTGGCAACACGATGAGAACGATTACCGTAGCAAGCCACGATTTCCGCAGCTGCAGCCAGCGCATGAGCGTGCGCGACGCTGGCTCCGCCTCCGCCTTGGCGACGGTGTCCTGTCTCATGCCTCGCGCCTGCCGAGGAGTCCGCGCGGGCGGACGATGAGCATCACGACCAGGAGCAAATAAGGAATGAGCGGCGCAGTCTGAGCGATCTTCACCGCAGCGACTTCGTAGAACGCCGAGTCTCGACCCAGGGTAATGTGCCAGACTCGGAACAGGTCGAGGAGGGAATAGTCCAGCGCCACGGCAAACGTCTGCACAATGCCGATGAGCATGGAGGCGATGAACGCTCCGGTGATCGATCCCAAGCCGCCGACGACCACAACGACGAAGACGATCGGTCCCAGCGCCGCCGCCATGTTCGGTTCGGTAAGCAATGCGAATCCGCCGATGACGCCGGCCAGGCCGGCCAGCGCGCTGCCGATGGCGAAGACTTGCACGAAAATTCGTGGCACGTCGTGCCCCAACGCCCCCACCATCTCCGGATGGGTCAGCGCGGCGCGAATGATCAGTCCCAAACGGGTGCGGCGGAAAGCGAGATAGAGAAAGGCGAACATCCCCACCGAAATCGCCATCATCAGCACCTTGTACGCCGGATAGCTGGTGCCGAAGAGGAAGAAGGCGGGAAAATCGATCACCGCGGGCACGCGATTCTCGATGGGATGTCGGCCCCAGACCATGATCACGAACTCGACAATCAGGTAGGCCAATCCAAAGGTGAACAGGATCTCCGCTACGTGTCCCTGCCTGTGCACATGACGCAGCCCATAACGCTCCACAGCGGCGCCGATCAACGCGACCAGCAACGGAGCGATCACCAGCGCCGGCCAGAAGCCGATCCATTTGCCGATCTGATAGGAGAAATAGGCCCCGAGCATGAACATGCTCGCGTGCGCGAAGTTGAGCACGCCCATCAGGCTGAAAATGAGGGTGAGCCCGCTGGAGACCATGAACAGCAGCAGTCCGTAGACGATGCCGTTCAGCAGCGAAAACGTGACGATTTCGAGCATGGCCGGCGCGTTCTGAAACCGCCGAGTCAGCTGAAGATGAACGAGCCGTCATCTCCGCGAACGCGGAGACGGACAAACTTTTTCTGACCGGACACTGGAATCCCGCTCACGCGGGAATGACTGCTTTCGTAGCTGCGGTGTAGCTCTCAGCCATTCGGCCGCTGCATCTGACAGGTGGTCGGCATCGCCGTGTCCTTGGCGTTGATCTTGGTGTCGGTCTTGAACCCGAGACCTGTTTGCTCAGCGTCGAATTTGACCTTGTCGGTGAAGGTCGCGACGAAAAGCGGCTGCAGCAGCTGATGGTTGTCCGCGCGCATTTCGACTTCGCCGACCGAGGTTGTCAGCTTCATGCCTTCAAGAGCCCGCGCGATCTTCACCGGATCGTTCGACTTGGTCTTGGCAGCCGCGGCGGCGAACATCATGAACGCAGTATTGAGACGGTAGTAGTTGAATTCGTCGAGCTTGTCGGTGAAGCGCTTCTTGAACGCTATGACGTCTGGATCGAGCTCCGGCATCGCGTTGCTGTGATACGAGGTGACGACCTTGACCACGCCGTTGCCGTCGCGTCCGATCGCCGTCGGGGCACCCAGCCCGTCAGCGTAGTAGGTGTACCAGGTGACCTTGAGCCCGGCGTCCTTGCCGGCCTTGAGCAGCAGGAACATGTCATTGCTCCAGTTGCCGGTGATCACCGTGTCCGCACCCGACGCCTTGATCTTGGCGACATAAGGCGAGAAGTCCTGCACCTTCTGCAGAGGGTGCAGCTCGTCACCGACGATCTCCACATCGGGCCGCTTCTCCGCGAGCATTTTGCGTGCGGCCGCTGCAACCGCCTTGCCGAACGAGTAATCCTGGTTGATCAGATAGACCTTCTTGACCTGCGGCTGGGTGGCGATAAAGTTGACCATCGCCGCCATTTTCATGTCGGCGTCAGAGTCGAACCGGAAATGCCAGAAGTTGCACTTGGCGTTGGTCAGCGCCGGATCCACCGCGGCATAGTTGAAGTAGAGCACCTCTTTGCCTGGATTTCGCTCGTTGTACTTGAGCACGGCATCGGAAATCGCCAGGGCGACGGCGCTGCCGTTGCCCTGGAAGATGTAGCGTGCGCCCTCGTCGAGTGCTTTCTTGAGCGCGATCAGCGATTCCTGCGGATCGACCTTGTTGTCGTAGAAGGCGATAGAGAGCTTTTCCCCGTTGAGGCCGCCCGCGGCATTGATCTTGTCGATCTCGTAGGTGAAATGCTTCTGGGCGTTGATCCCGGCGCTCGCCGCTCCTCCTGAAAGGGGGTCGATGAACGCAAGCTTGACCTCCGCTGCCGCCGTCCCGGCGATGATCGCGGCGGCGATGAAAGTCAATGCGGCGAGTGTGGCACGCTGCGACGGGTTGCGCATAACTCCTCCTAGATTCCTCCGCGCGGATGGATGGTGGCGCTTCGGCGGGCGCCCTTTCATCGAAGCTTGCGGGAAAGGCCATGCTACCGGCAGCGACCGGGCATTTCAAGCGCGCTAGAATCGCGGTCGCGGACAACACAAGTCGCTTGGCGGTCGGTGCCAGGGGCGGCAATCAAGGAGGAAGCGATGCAGGGCCTGATGATGAGCACGCCTCTGATGATTTCATCGCTCATTCGCCATGCGGACCTCTATCACGGCGATGCCGAGATCGTGTCGCGGACGATCGAGGGCCCGGTCCACCGCTACACCTACCGCGACGCGCACGCACGCTCGCGCAGACTGGCGCGGGCGCTTGCCCGGCTGGGAGTCGAATCAGGCGACCGGGTTGGTACGCTGGCCTGGAACGGATACCGGCACTTCGAGCTGTACTACGCGGCCTCGGGCATGGGCGCGATCATCCACACCATCAACCCGCGGCTCTTCCACAACCAGCTCGAATACATTCTCAACGACGCTGAGGACCGAGTCGTTTTTTTCGACCTCACGTTCGTGCCGCTGGTGGAAAAGCTTGCCGCCGTGTGTCGCGGGGTCAGGAACTGGGTCGTGCTAACCGATCGAGCCCATTTGCCGCAGACCTCGATCGCCGGGCTCGCGTGCTACGAAGATCTGCTTGCTGCGGAGAATGACGATTTCGACTGGCCAGAGTTCGACGAGAACACCGCCGCGGGCTTGTGCTACACATCGGGAACCACCGGCAATCCCAAAGGAGTGCTGTTCAGTCACCGGTCGACCATTCTGCATGCTCTCGCGATTTCGCTGCCCGATGCCAAGAATTTTTCGGCGATGAGCTCGGTGCTGGCGATCGTGCCGATGTTTCATGTCAACGCCTGGGGCATTCCCTACGCCGCGCCGATGGTTGGCGCCAAGCTAGTTTTCCCCGGTGCTGCCCTCGATGGCGCAAGTCTTTACCAGCTGCTCGAAGCGGAAGCCGTCGACAGCACCTCGGCGGTTCCAACCGTTTGGATGAACCTGCTCAACTACATGCAGCAGAATAAGCTCAAGTTCTCCACGCTCAAGTCTTCCACCATCGGCGGTGCGGCCTGCCCGCCGGCGATGATGAAGACGCTTTCCGAGCAGTTCGGCGTGCATGTCCACCACGGCTGGGGCATGACCGAGATGAGCCCGGTGGGCACGGTGAACGCGCTCAAGGGCAAGCATCGCGGTCTCTCCGCGCAAGATCGATTCCAGCTGGCGCTCAGGCAGGGCCGTCCGCTGTATGGCGTGGAAATGAAGGTGGTCGACGGCGCAGGGAAGGAGCTGCCGCGCGACGGAACCTCGGCGGGCGAAGTCCTGGTGCGCGGACCGTGGGTCTTGAAGAGCTACTACAAGAATGCGGGTGGCAATCCGCTCACAGCCGATGGTTGGATGCCGACGGGCGACGTCGGAACGATCGATCCCGACGGCTATCTGCAGATCACCGATCGTTCCAAGGATGTCATCAAGTCCGGCGGCGAGTGGATCAGCTCGATCGAGCTGGAAAACATCGCCGTCGGTCATCCCGCGGTCGCCGAAGCGGCCGTCATCGGCATACGTCACCCCAAGTGGGACGAGCGTCCACTGCTGATCGTGGTCAAGCGTGCTGATGCTGACCTGAGCAGGGATGCGATGCTCAAGTTCTACGAGGGCAAGATCGCCAAGTGGTGGCTTCCCGACGACGTCGTCTTTGTCGATGAATTGCCGCACACCGCGACCGGCAAGCTCTCCAAGCTCATGCTGCGCGAGCGGTTCAAGGACTATCGATTGCCGACTGGGTAAGCGCATCGCTGCGAGGCCCGGAACGGAACAGGGAGGGGAAGGCAATGAGGGCATGGTTGGCGCTACTCTTCGCGGTAACGATGGCAGCTCTAGTCGGCTGCGATTCGGCTACCTCTGGCACGCAGACACGAAGCCTGGGCTGGCAGGTTCCGCTCGGCAAGGGCACAGTGACGACCTATGCTGAGGTTGAACGCCAAGGCGCGCCGAAGGCGATCGGGATCGTCTGGTCGTCGGCGGCGCTGGACGGGCTGTTGACCGACTCCGACAACCATCGCTGCTACGGCCGCAGCAAAGACGGCGCGATGGAGCCCGACACCAAGTGCCAGCACAGCTTCGAGCACGCGATCCCCCTGCCGGATGCTGTGGCCACGCGGCCGGACATTCCCTTCAAATGGGTGCTGCTTAACTGGAATCCCGCCGGGCACATCCCGCCGGGAGTCTACGACGTACCGCACTTCGACGTGCATTTCATGATGGCGCCAATTGCGCAGATCTTCGCGATCGAGCCTGGGCCATGCGGGCCAGAATTCGTCCGCTGCGACCAGTTCCAGATCGGAAGAAGGCCGCTGCCCCCGAACTACGTACACGCGGATTTCAAGGACGTCGAAGCGGTCGTACCGGCAATGGGCAATCACCTGATCGACCTCAAGGGCCCCGAGTTCAACAAGCAGCCCTTCACGCGCAGCTGGATCTACGGTGTCTACGACGGCAAGGTAGTCTTCTACGAGGAGATGGTGACGCGCAGCCATCTGCTCAGCAGGCCGAACGCCTGTACCGCGATCAAATCACCGAAGGCAGTGGCGGTGAAAGGATTCTATCCGACCGTTTCCTGTATCCGTCACGACGTGAGCACCGGCGATTACACGGTTTCGATGGAGCAGTTCGTGCTGCGCGAGGCGAGCCCGCCCGACCCGGTCGCGGCGACGAACTAGCGCCCGGTCGCGAGCACCCTCAATGAGCACCGGGCGCGGACGAGGCCCCCGACCAGGCGGCATGCATTTCGGTCAGCAGGTCCGCTGAGCGTTCCTGGTAACGCGGCGAGAAGTGAAAGGGCATGACTGACCGCGCCCCCACGGCGCGCGCGATCTCGCCGGCCTGGCGTGCCGTCAGGTGATTCTTGCGCAAGGCGTGATCGGCGTCCTCGTCGAGAAACACGCTCTCGATGAACAGCAGGTCAACGCCCGCGAGCAGCGCGATGAGTGCGTCTACATTCGCCTGGCTGTAGCGGAGATCTGTCACGTAGCCAATCCGCTGGCCAGGGACGATGTCCATGACCAGGTGACGCAGCTCGGCGACCGGGCGGGTCATGGTGTGCTCGCCCTCGCGGTCGCGCCATTTCACCTCGATGGGCGTCGTGCCGGGCGCACCGGTCAGGACGGAGTGCTTGAGCTCGTGCAGCCAGGTACCCGTCGTGAGTCCGAGCGCGGCGAGACGGTCCTTGGCGACATTGACGTGGGCCTTCTCTTCGATCGCGTAAGCGAGGCAGGGCACGTCATGGTCGACGAAGCGCCCGCGCACGCGAAATGTCGGCTCGTCGTGAAGAACGTCGTCGCTCAGCTCGAGCGGTGCACACGATTCGCGCTCGAATCCTGACCGGCTGGAAAAGCGGGCTCGCACTCCGCGACCGTCTGTTTCGATCTCGCGCACGTCGATCTTGAGTTCGACCTCGTAGCGGTGTACGACATTCCACGTGTACGCCCTCAGCTTGTGCTCGACCTGGTCGGCAAAGCCGGGACCGCCCAGCACGGTCACGCTGTCCTTGCGTCCGAGCACCACCCGGAGGAAGTGATCGAAGCCCGAAAAGTGATCCATATGCGTATGGGTGACGAAGATGTGCGACAACCGCATCAGCTTTCGCGGCGGCAGTGCGGTGATATCGCCGAGATCAAGCAACAGCGCACGGCGTTCATCCCGAAAATCGACGTAGAGTCCGGGGTCGCCGAATGCCTCGTTGACAAGCCGAGGCTCGAAAAGACAGCGCATACTTGCTCAGCTCACATCCGCAAACACACGCTGTTCCTCGGAGAAGCCGGGAAGTGCATGCGCACCCACAGGTACCAGCCGCGAGCGACACTGCTGCGCAAACTGCTCCGACACGAGCATTGTGCGTCCGAGTCTGCCCGCGAGCTTCTCCAGCCGCGCGGCGAGATTGACAGCCGGCCCGATGCAGGTGAAATCGAGCCGGTTGCCGCCACCGATGTTGCCGTAGAGCACTTCGCCGATGTGAAGCGCGAGCCCGAAACGCAAGCCGTCGAGGCCTTCGATATCGCTCGAGCCGCTCAGCGCGGCGACCCTTTCCCGCGCCATGTCCGCCGCCGCGAGCGCGGCGTCGCACACTGCGGGCATGTCATTGCGCTCGTTGTCGAGTGGAAAGATGGCGAGCAACCCGTCGCCCATGAATTTGAGCACTTCTCCGCCATGCTCGAGAATCGGCGGCACCTGACAGTCGAAATATCGGTTGAGAAGCGAGATCAACGCATCGGGCGAGACGCGGTCGGCAAGCGTAGTGAACCCGCGCATGTCGGAAAGCCAGATCGCGGCAAGGATCGACTCGGTGTCGCCTCGGCGAACGCGTCCTGCGAGAATGCGTTCCCCGGCATGCCTGCCGACGTACGTGTCAAGAAGATTGGTCGCGGTCCGGCGAAGCGCAGAGATTTCTGCGACACGTGCCAGCGGGGCCACAATGCTTTCAAGCGCGGCGATCTGCTCGTCGGTGAAGCCACCGGGATTCCTCGTGGCCCAAGTGGCCACGTGGACGGTTCCGTCGATGAACAGCAGTGGGGACGCCAGGTAATCGGTGGCGCCCTCGGCGTAAAGGCTCTGAAGCACTTCGAAATCCGCCGCATCGCTTGCCTGCCGCAACCGGCGACGCAGCGGCGCCATGGTCGCGTAGACTCTGACCACCGGGCTTTCGCGGTACTCGGCTGTCTCCAGGCGCTCGAACTCGAGCTCTCCCACTTCGACACCGGCGCCGAGGCGCCACAGAAACCTCCGTCCCGTAATCTGCGGATGTAGCGTTCGCACGAACACCGCGCCGCGCCACAGCGGGACGCCGCAGGCGACCACGCGCTCGCACATTTCGCCCATGATGTCTTTGGCCTGACGGGCCGAGCGTGCGCCCCACATCAGCCAGTCGACAACCGAACTCATGTCGCATGCCATCGAGCGCGTCCTTACTTCGCTGCCGCGCCCGGTGAGCGCGGCAGGGTGAAGCAGAACGTTGATCCGGCGCCCAGCTCGCTTTTCACCCAGATTTTTCCACCATGCAGCTCGATGAACTTGCGCGAGATCGCCAGCCCGAGTCCGGTACCCTCCGCTTTTTTTGACGCCGTTCCTACCTGCCGGAATTCCTCGAACACCGCTTGCTGATCCGCCGGTGCGATGCCGACGCCGGTGTCGGCGACAGAGATCTCCACTGCACCGTCGCTCAACGCCGCCGTGACGGCAATTCTGCCGCCCTCGGAAGTGAATTTCAGAGCGTTGGACAGGAGGTTCAAAAGCACCTGCTTCACCTTGCGCTCGTCGGCGCGAATGACTCCGAGACGGTCGTCGAACGTTCGCTCGAGCGCTATGGCGCGACGCTGCGCGCGCTCGCGCACCAGAATGAGCGTGTTTTCGATCGCGTTGAGCAAATCGAAGTCGGTCGGCTCCAGCTCCATCCGTCCTGCCTCGATCTTTGACAGATCCAGGATGTCGTTGATGAGTGATAGGAGATGCCGTCCCGACTCGAGAATGTCGCTTAAGTATTCGGCCTGCTTGTCGTTGATCTCGCCGAACATTTTCTCTGCGAGCACTTCGGAAAAGCCGATGATGGCGTTGAGCGGCGTGCGCAGCTCGTGCGACATGTTGGCGAGAAACTCGCTCTTGTGCTGGCTGGCGATCTGCAGCTCGCGCCCCTTGTCCTCAATTTCTCGGAACAATCTTGCGTTCTGGATGGCCAGGGCCGACTGAGTGGCAAAGGTCTTGAGCAGCTCGATGACCTGCGGCTCGAAATCGCCCGGGCTCCTGCGGTTCACGGCGAGCGCTCCGAGTAGCCGGTCCTCGCGCAGCAGCGGCACGGCCACGACCGAGCGAAAGCCGGATCGGATGAGAGCGTTACGCAGCCGGCCCTTGTACATTCGTTCGTCCGCGACGTCCAGGATCTGCACCGGCTCGGCGGTCATCGCGAGCTGACCCAAAGCGCCCTCGCCCTTCCGGATCGGCGTTGCTTTGAGCACCTCCATTAGTTCTTTCGGGACGCGGTGCGTCGCGTGAAGGTGAAACTCCTCGCGCGCATCGTCGTATTCCCAGATGGATCCCCCGTCCATTTCGGCAAGCTGCGTGGCGCGGGAGACGATCGTTTGCAGCACGGTTTCCAGATCCAGCGTGGAGCTGACCGCCTGCCCGACTTCCCCTAGGGCCTTGAGCTCGCTAACCGAGCGCGAGAGCTGATCAGTGCGAGTCTCGAGTTCCGTGAAAAGACGCACGTTCTCGATGGCGATCACGGCCTGATCGGCGAAGGTCTTGAGAAGCGCAATCTGCTTGTCCGGAAACGCACCGGCTTCGCTACGGCCGACACCGACTGCGCCGATCGGAATTCCCTGGCGCATCAACGGAACAGACAAGGCACTTCGGAAACCCGTAGCCGCCGCAGTGCGCCCGATGACGTACTCAGGATCAACGAGCGTATCCGGAACAGCGACAACACTGCGTGTCAGAATTGCCCGGGTCGTGGCGGTGTCGCGGCCCGGCGGTCTCGGAAAGAGATTGCGCCAGGCTTGAGACGCCTTCGGATCGAGATTGGCGTCGGCAGCCAAGTAGATCAACTCGCCGTCGAACGTGAAAACCAACCCCGAGCTCGCACGACATAGCTTTTGCGCCGCTGCCGCTATAGTGTCGAACACGGGCTGCACGTCGCGCGGCGACTGGCTGATTGCACGCAGTATTTCGCTCGTCGCTGTCTGCTGCTCAAGCGCCTCGGTGAGGTCCCGGTTGCGTGACTCCAGTTCCTTGAACAGCCGAACGTTCTCGATGGCGATGACCGCCTGGTCGGCGAAGGTCTTGAGTAGCTCGACCTTCGAGTCCGGAAAGCGTCCAGGGTTTGCCCTCGCGACGAAAATCGCGCCGACGACTTCCCCTTTGCGAAACATCGGTACGGCAAGGCAATTACGATACGCACCGGCGATTGCGGCGTCCTTGGCCTCGTACTTGGGATCGGCAAGCACATCCGTCGTATGCACGACATCGCGGCTGCGAATCGCGCGGGCACTCGTCAGTTCGGCATCGAGCCGCATGGGGAAGTAGCGCCTGATCGCTTCGGTGCCCTCCGCGTTCACGCCATGAATCGCCACAAGATGAATGAGGTCGCCGTCCACCCGCGAGACCAGGCTTACCTCCGCACCGCACAGCCTTTCCGCTCGCTCGGCGACGGTGTCGAATACCGGCTGAACATCCGTAGGAGAGCTCGAGATGACACGCAGGATTCCGCTGGTCGCGGTCTGATGCTCCAATGCTTCGGTCAGGTCCCGGTTGCGCAGTTCCAGTTCCTTGAACAAACGCACGTTCTCGATCGCGATCACCGCCTGGTCGGCGAAGGTCTTGAGCAGCGCGACCTGCGCGTCGGGAAACGGTCCGGCCTCGCGCCGGCCGACTGCAATCCCGCCGATCGCCTTTCCTTCGCGCATTAACGGAACTGCCAGAGCGCTCAGGAAATGCCCGGCGGTCGCGCGAGCCCCGAGCGCTACGTCGTACTCTTCGTCATCGAGTACGTTCGGAATCATGACCACGCTTCGGGTTTGGATGGCGCGCAGCACCGCGGTAGCGCGGCTGAGCGGCCGCGGATAGAGGCTGCGCATCGCCTCGATGTATGCGGAGTCTGCGTTCACGAAGGCAGCCAGATGCACAAGTTCGCCGTCGTACGTGAAGACATTGGCTGAGCTCGCGCGACAGAGCTCCAACGCCTTCTTCACGATCGTGTCGAACACCGGCTGAAGATCGGTCGGCGACCGGCTGATTACACGAAGAATGTCGCTGGTCGCGGTCTGCTGCTCCAGCGCTTCACCGAGATCGCGATTGCGCTTTTCGAGCTCGGTGAACAACCGCACGTTCTCGATCGCGATCACGGCCTGATCGGCGAAGGTTTGGAGAAGAGCGATCTGCCTCTCGGGAAAGGGTCCTGGCTTGGGACGGCCTACGGTAATTGCGCCGATCGGACGCCCCGCTCGAAGGAGCGGAACCGCCAAGACGCTTCGGAAGCCTCCCGCTATTGCAAGACCAGCCGCCTGATAGTCGGCGTCCTTAAGCACATCGGGAATCACGACGACTCGCCGAGTAAGGACCGCGCGCGTTCCGCCGCTATCGCGTCCAGGCGCCCTGGGATAGTTCGTGCGCACGGCGTCAGCGCCCCGAGGATCACTGGTCGCGATGGCCGCCACATGGATCAAGCTGCCGTCAAACGTAAAGACAACGGCCGAGTTTGCGTTGCAAAGGTTGAGCGCCGACGCCACGATTGCATCGAACACCGGCTGCGTATCTTGCGAAGACTGGCTTATTGCCCGAAGGATCTCGGCCGTCGCAGCTTCCTGCTCAACCGCTTCGGAGAGACGCTTTTCGAGCTCGCGAAGTCGCGACGAATCGCGTGGCCGAGACTTCCGGCTAACCGGTGGCTTAACTCCAGGTTTCCCAGCGAGCCGAGCCCTGCGCTTGCCCTCCGCAGACCCGGGCGCCGTCTTGGCGCGAGGCCGCCCCGGCCGAAGCTTCGATTTCGCAGACTTCGCCTTGTCAGGCATCGGCCTCTTCTTGCTCCCGCGGGCGCTGCAGCGCAGCGATCGTCGACAGGCTAGGCCAAGGCGCCTTCTCGAGCAAGTGGCGGCAAGCCGTCAGCGCGTGGTACCCATCATCTGATCCGGCAGCCAGGTGGCGATCTCGGGAAAGACGCAAAGGATGACGATCTGCAGCATCATACAGACAACGTAGGGAATCGTGCCCCACATGACGCGCGTCACCGGCACGTCAGGAGCGATGGAGCTCACGATGTAAATGTTCAGCCCAACGGGCGGGTGGATGAGGCCAATTTCCATGTTGATGGTCAGGATCACGCCGAACCAGACCGGGTCGAATCCCGCCGCCTTGATGATCGGGTAGAGTATCGGTGCGGTCATCAGGATGATCGCTGCCGGCGGGATGAAGAATCCGCACACCAGCAGGAACACATTGATCATCGCCATCAAAACCCAGCGGTTGACGTGCATGTCGGCAATGCTCTGCGCCAGTGTCTGGGTGAGGTAGAGCGAAGTCAACATGTAGCCGAAGAGGACCGCGGCGGCAATGATCATCAAAATCATCACCGACTCTCGCGTGGTGTCGCGCAGAATCGTCCACCACTGTTGCGGTCGCCACATCCGATAGATCGTCACGGCGAGGACGACGCACAGCGCCGCGCCGACGCCCGCGGCTTCCGACGGCGTCGCCACGCCACCATAGAGCACGTACATGACTCCGACGACGATAGCCAGAAAGGGAGCAATCTTTGGAATCGATTCGAATTTCTGCTTCCAGCTGTAGCGGAAATCGGCAGCGTGGGCCCGAAATCCGCGCCTCCAGATGATGAATAGCGTCCACAGCATGAACAGTCCGGTAAGCATCAATCCGGGGAACACTCCGGCCAGAAAGAGACGGCCGATCGAAGTCTCGGTGGCGATACCGTAGAGAATGAAGGTGATCGACGGCGGAATCAGAATCCCCAGTGTGCCGCCGGCGCAGATCGATCCGGTCGCGACATCGTCGGGATAGCCGCGCCTGCGCATCTCGGGGATGCCCATCTTGCCGATCGCAGCGCAGCACGCAGGCGAAGAGCCGGTAAGGGCGGCGAACAGCGCGCAGGCGCCGAGATTTGAGATCACCAACCCGCCGGGAAGCCGATACAGCCAACGGTCGAGCGCCTCGTACAGATCCTTGCCCGCGGGCGACGAGCCGATGGCGGCGCCCATCATGACGAACATCGGAATCGACACAAGGGTGAAATCGTTCAACCCCGCGTAGAAGGTTTCCGCAACAACGTGCAGCGCATCGAGCCCCTGGAAAATCAGGATGAATACGATCGAGATGGCGCCGAGGCCGAAAGCGACTGGAGCGCCCGAGAGCAATACCAGAAGGGTGACCACCAGTACGATCGCGCCCTGCGTGGTCGGAGTCACGAGCGCAACTCCGTGCGCATTCCGAAGGGAGGCTGTCGCCCTGTCAGGAGACTCGCGAGGTCGGCGATGGCCTGCAGACTTAAAATGCCCAGGCCGATCGGCATCGACAGGTAGGGAATCCACAAGCGCGCTCGCCACATGGTGTCGGAGACCCACTTGTTGTCCCAGGCCTCTTTCCAGAACTGGAATGTGAAGACCGCGATGGTCACGCAGAACGCCAGCGTCAGCAACGAGGCGAAAATCGCCAGCCACCATCTGGAGCGGGGACCGATGTAGTGTGGAAGCACGTCGACGTTGACATGCCCTCGCAGCATCAGCACGTAGGGGCTGCCGACGAACGTTGCCGCGACCAGGCAATAGGTTACGAAGTCGGTCTGCCAGATCGTGTTCATCCCGAGGGCGTAGCGCACGAACACCATCTCGCAGACAACGACGACGCTCGCGGCGATGAGCCCTGCCGCGACGTAGCCGCAAAGTCGAGAAAGCACTCTGGTGCCGCGAATGAACGCTCCCATGCGCACGGTCGCGGCTCGCTCTAGTGCGAACAGGCTGGCAAAAACGGCTCCGGGGGCGGAGACGTGTCGCTATTTGACGCTCAGCGCGTCATCGATGAGCTGCTTGCCGTCAGGCACTTCCTTGGCAAACTCGGCGTAAGAGCTCTGCTTCGCCAGGTTGACCCATGTGTCGTACTCGGCGGGCGTTAGCGTCACGACCTCGATCTTATTGTCTTTGAAGACCTTGACCATCTCATCGTCGAGACCCTTGGCTTCCTTGGCAAAGTAATCCTGCGCTTTCTTGCCGGCCTTGAGCAGAACGTCCTGCTGCTGCTTGTTGAGCTTGTCGAAGCTCTTCTTGGACATCAGCACCGGCTCGTACATGAACCACAGCGCATTGTCGCCTGGGGCCGTTATGCATTTCACCTGCTCGTAGATGCGAAACGAGACGAAACTTCCTGAGCTCGTATCGGTACCGTCGGCGACCCCGGTCTGCAGCGCGTTGTAAACCTCGTTGCTCGGAATGGAAACGATCGACGCGCCAGCGGCCTGCCACATCGCAGCAAAAGTAGGTCCCGCGGAGCGGATCTTCTGGCCCTTGATGTCTGCGGGTGTACGAATGCAGGCTTTCTTGGAAGCGATTCCGCCAGCCAGCCACGCGTCCGACAACACAATCACGCCGGCTTTTTCGATCTTCGCCTTGATCTCCTTCATGAACTTGGAGTCGTCAAGACGCAGCGCCCGGTCGTGGCTGCGAACCAAGCCCGGCATCAGCGTGGCGCCGAACGCGCGCTCCTTGCCGCTGGCGTAATCAAGCGGGAAAGACGAGATATCGAGCTGGCCGTTCACCAGCGCATTCCACTGCTCGTTCGGCTTGAACAACGACGCGCCGGGGTAGACCTGCACGTCCAGGTCGACGCCTGCCGACTTGGCGTCACGGGCAATGATCTGCACCATCTCGTCGCGTACATCGCCCTTGCCGCCGGGGAATTGATGCGATGCGCGCAGTACGACGGGCGCCGCGACTGCGCTGCCGCATGCCGCGGCTATGATCAGTGCAGCGAGACTTCTCATGAGCGTTCCTCCAAACTGTGGATTTACTATCGCAAGCCTTGTGAGATGGCTTGTCGAAGCCCAATTCGATGACATTGTAAGGTGCGATTGCGTGAGCGTCACGGGCGTTCACATGACTAGGGCCCACTATCGCGGCCGCTGCAATAGTGGGCCCCAGAACAACCGGCAGAACGTTCAGCTGCCCCGTTGTTTGCCGAGCCAAGCGAGGGCCCGATGCCTGCTTCTCACTATTTCAGCACGTCGCTCCCGATCGCTTGATTCACGAGTGCTGTCCAGTCATCCGCGACTCCCGGTTGAAGCGGTGTAGAGCATTTCGGGAAGTGTCCCTGGCTGTCAGGACCTTGCGCAAACAGATAGCCCTGGCATGCCGCATTGTCCGCTGCTGCCCTCACTGCCGCGACATATCCGTCGTGCGTACCGTAGCGTTCTTCCAGCGACAAGCGTGGATCGCCGGCCGCGACGCGGTCCGCCTTGTGGATCGCGAACGGCACCATCCCGCCGACGTAATTGCACACCTGACGCGCATGGAACGGCCTCGGGTTGGTCGTGCTGTAACCGGGATCGCCAGGGCCGGCGGTGATGTTCCAGCCGAGATACGTCCCTAACGGAGCATCGCGCTGCACCGTCGGCACGCCACCAAGCTCGTTGCCGTCCGCGTCAACGGCCGGCACTAGCATCTTGATCACGCTCTTGATCGGCGGCGGCTCGTTGGTCGGAGTCCCGGTCGCATTGAATTCGTCGAACTGAGGACCCCAGTCGTAGTCGAGCACGGGATTGACGAAGTTTTCCGGTGCGAAGATGCCTACGTAGGTCGAGTCTGAAATACCCGGAATCCCCGCTGGGAATCCCATCGCAGCCATGGTCGGCTCAACCAGCGTGCGCTCGGCTTTGGGCCCGCGCATCCGCGGCCAGACGCTGTCGGGTGGCATGATTCCTTTTGTCACCCAGTCGCGCAGAGCGACACGCATTCGATTGACCAGCGCTGTCGAGGGAACGGGATTCGCACGCAAAGTCCCGTTGCCCCAGTTGTTGCCGGGGCAACCCACGGCGTTGGTCGGAGTAATCGGAGGCGGATTCTCCGTCGTTGCGCCGTTCCCGCCACCATGCGTCGAACTGGGCAGATAGTACCTGCGCACGTTTGAAGGAAGCGGAATGTCGTTCTCGGGATCCGTCCCAACCCAGGATGTCGTCATCTTCAGCGCGTACACCTCGGCCCCGCCGAAAGTCTCGATGACGTTGGGGCATGTATTGGTGATGTTGCAGCGATCGAGGAGGCCGCCTGGATGAAGGTTGCGAGCGCGATCGGGGAATGAATGCCACCATTGCGGGCCTTCGCTGCCCATCTGATAGAGCTCGAGCACACCGTCCGGCTGTCCCCAGCGGGAATTGTTGGAAACGCGACGTCCGGCGATCAGGGGCCACGCTCCTTCGTGCACGATGCGCCCGGACTCATCTTCGTTCATGCCGAGAAAGATGAAGTGTCGAGTGAAGTTTCCCGACTGCGAGACGCCTCGGATGATCGCCCAGTTGATGTGTCCAGCGAGTGGATTCTGAGTGCCGGCGCTGTCTGCAGTCTCGTAGCGGAAGAACGACTGGACGTCGCGAAACGCCGCAGTGCCGGCACCAAGCACGTAAGGATTGGTAACCGTGTATACAAGCTGATATAGCTTGGTCGGATCGAATGCATTTTTCATGCAGACCTGGACCGGCAGTGTCGTCACCGGGGTCGGCGTAGCAAACGTGCCGCCTCCGCAGAACTTCCAGTCGCTGTTCGCGACAGTTCCAGCCTCCGTTACAACGCCCGTCAGCGTCTCGTGCGTGTGAATGGTCAGCGAGTCGCCGGTGTTGTCATTGGGATTGGGTGGAAAATAAGGAATGGGATTTCCCATGACATTGAGCGGCGCGGCATTCATTCCACTGCGATTGATGATCCGGCCGAGAATCTGTCCAGTCACGCCAGCAAGCACGGGTGTTTGAACGTAATGGTGTGGAAACGTCGGCTTCGGACAGGCCGCGGTGTAAGGCGGCAGGCAACTCACATTTGCAGGAACAGATGTTCCGCCGGCGTTATCTCCCTGCCAGCCGCTTAACAGTTGCACGTCTTTCCCAGCGAATGAATCAGCGGGGAAGCCAACGTCCCCACCCCGATTCGGCACGTCGTGCCACATCACGCCGCTGGCTGTGCTCATGTCGATCGGCTTCCGAATAACAAAGCTCGCGATGTAGTGCGCTTTGCCGTTAACGGTCGGCGCCAGATTGATGTCGGTGATGATCGTGTTGTGTGGATCCTTGGGGTCAAGCTCACCGAAGGCGCGTCCGGTCAACTGCTCATACAGAGGTTGACCTGATATCGGCGTAATTGAGTCGATGACGATTTGGGTTACCTTCGCCTCGGTCGGTGCGATACAAGCAATCAGCGCCGCGCCAGCGCAAGCTGTGAGCAGCGATTTCGCAAATGGTTGCCGCAAATAGGGCGACATGGACTTCCTCCTGTTCGACAAACTTGTTTGGGACTCACGGACACGCGGGATGCCGCTCTAGTTTGTATACAATACGGCGCCATTACTGGACCGTACATGCGCGGCTGCGTATACAAGGTAGGCCTGTCGCAGCTCAAAGTCAACGAGTGTTCGCGAGTGATCGGCCGAGATCGCGCAGGCCTCCTCTCGAGACGAGTGCCGATCCGAGGAAGCACGGGAGGCCGGCGGGGCCGGCGAGGGACTAGAGTCTGGCGATCGCGGGAGTTGCTTCGAGATGGATGGGTTTGGCAGCCTCCGCGCGCAAGCTCGCCAGGGTTGCAAGCAGGTCAGCAAAGCGCTCGCCTTGCACCCATATGTGCTGACGAACTCGCATGGCCGCCAGGTCAGCATCCCCTTGTTGCAGGGCTTCGACGATCCCGGTGTGCTCGTTGAAAGACGCAGCCATGCGGTTTCGGACCCGCAATTGCAGTCGCCGGTAGGGCGTCAGCCTCTTCTGCAGCGTGCTGGCCTGCTCGGCCAGAAAACCATTATGTGCAGCCGCGTAGATTGCGTAGTGAAAGCGCTCGTTCTTGTGGTAGTAGTCATCGGGGTCGCCAGCCAGGCACGCAGCCTCGCAAGCGCGGTGAGCCTTGAGCAGCTCTTCTTCGTCGGCTTCGGACATGCGCCGGGCCGCGAGCCTCACACACATCGCCTCAAGCTCGGCCATTAGTTCGAACATCTCCAGCAGGCGATGGGGCGAAACATCGGCGACGAGTGCGCCGCGCCGTGGACGGATCAGCACGATACCCATCGAAGCGAGCTGAATCAGAGCTTCGCGCAGCGGCGTTCGCGAAACCCCGAATTTCTGCGCAAGCTCGGTCTCATCCAGGTGCATACCCGGTGGGAACGCGCCGGTAGCGATCTTGTCTTCGATGGTTTCGCGAAGGGCTTCGGTGCGAGTTCCGGACTTTATCCCTCGACTCTGAGGCCTTGGCTTCATATCGCCTCCCGTTGCCTCCAATGGACTTGTTGCAAATTGTTTCGATTATACGGACCAATGACCCTGAAGAGAGTAGGCGTGTCGTCCGTCAGGCTTGCATGCAAATGGACAACCTATTGTATACGCAAGTCAATACAATCGACAGCTAATCGACAGGTTGGCGCGGGCCTCAGCTATCGGGTCGTAGGCGGCAAGACAGGCGTGAGGCGGTCCTGCTCGTTCAGCCGGGCGTTGGAGTGGATCGGCGATCGACGGGCTTGAACTCAAGCCACGCCGACTGAGCGGCCAGTGGCTCGCTTGAGGGCCTTGTCACCCGGTGTGATAGCCCAGCATCGCGCCAGATTCGCTGCCCGGACTCACTCGCACTGCGCAGTACTTGAACTCCGGAATCTTGCCGAACGGGTCCAGCACAGGATTGGTCAGCAGATTGGCCGCGGCTTCGTAAAAACAGAACGGAATGAACACCGCCCCCCGTGGCGTACCGTCGTCGGCGCGCGCGGCGAGCGTGATGCTTCCGCGCCGCGATGCAACAGTGATCGGATCGCCCGGCGACACGCTCATGGAGTCTAGGTCTTCGGGATGCATCGAAGCCACCGGCGCAGGCTCGATGGCGTCTAAAACCTCCGCGCGCCGGGTCATGCTCCCGGTATGCCAGTGCTCGAGTTGACGCCCGGTGATGAGCACAAAGGGATAGGTTGTGTCGGGGCGTTCGGCCGCCGGAATGATCGCTGCCGGCACGAAGCGTCCCTTGCCTGAGGCCGTCGGGAAGTGGTCGATAAACACGACCCGCTCTCCTGGATCACCTTCGTGTTCGCAGGGATAGGTCACCGCACTTTCCTGCTCCAGCCGCTGCCAGGTCACCCCAGCGATGGACGGCATCACTTGGCGCATCTCGGCAAATACGTCGCGCGGATGAGCGTAGGTCCAATCCAGGCCGAGACGCTTCGCCATCTCGACAATGATCGAGAGGTCCTGGCGCGCTTCGCCCGGCGGATCGAGCGCCTGGCGCCCAAGTTGAACGCTGCGATCGGTATTGGTAAAAGTTCCAGTTTTTTCCGGAAACGCCGACGCAGGCAGGATCACGTCAGCGAGATAACCGGTCTCGGTGAGGAAGATGTCCTGCACCACCAGCATTTCCAGCTCGGCGAGCGCTTGCCGTGCGTGATGTACGTCCGGATCGGACATCGCCGGGTTTTCACCCATGATGTACATCCCGCGTATCTGCCCGGCGTGCACTGCGTTCATGATCTCGACAACGGTGAGGCCCGGCTTGGGATCGAGCGCAACGCCCCAAGCAGCCTCGAACTGCGTCTTCGCTTCCGCCTTGTCGACTCGGTTGTAGTCGGGATACATCATCGGAATCAACCCGACATCGCTCGCGCCCTGCACGTTATTCTGGCCGCGAAGAGGATGCAGCCCGGTGCCTGGACGTCCCACCTGACCGGTCATAAGCGACAGAGCGATCAAGCAGCGCGCGTTGTCGGTGCCATGCACGTGCTGCGAGATGCCCATGCCCCAAAGAATCATCGATGCGCGCGAGCGCGCATACAGCCGCGCCACTGTGCGGATTTCCTCGGCGGAGATCCCGCACACTGGCGCCATCGCCTCGGGACTGTAGCCGGCGACATTCTGCTTGAGTTCCTCATAGCCGCTGGTCCGGTCCGCGATGAACGAATCGGCGACCAGGCCCTCCTCGACGATGGTGTGCATCATGGCGTTGAGTAGCGCTACGTCGGTGTCCGGCTTGAACTGCAGATAATGCGTCGCGTGGCGCGCGAGCTCCGAGCGCCGCGGATCGGCGAGGATCAGTCTGGTTCCCCGCTTGACCGCGTTCTTCATCCATGTCGCGGCCACCGGATGGTTAACGACCGGATTGGCTCCGATCAGCAGAACGACTTCCGCCTGCATGACGTCCATCACCGGATTCGACACCGCCCCCGAGCCGATGCCTTCCAGCAAGGCAGCGACGCTCGATGCGTGGCACAGACGCGTGCAATGGTCGACGTTGTTGGATCCGAAGCCGGTGCGTACCAGTTTCTGAAACAGATACGCTTCTTCGTTCGAGCCCTTGGCTGAGCCGAATCCCGCAAGGGCATAACGTCCGTGCGTATCGCGAATGCGCTTCAAGGTTCCGCCGGCGAGATCGAGCGCTTCCTCCCAGGTCGCTTCGCGGAACACCGCCAGCGGATTGGCGGGATCCATGGTGAAGTCGGCGCTCTTGGGAAACCCGGGCTTGCGAATGAGCGGCTTGGTCAGACGCTGCGGATGATGCACATAGTCGAAACCGAAGCGTCCTTTAACGCATAGACGCTCGTGGTTGGCCGGGCCATCGCGTCCTTCGATCCGGATGATGCGGTCGCCTTTGACGTGATAGGTGAGCTGGCAACCAACTCCGCAATACGGACACACCGAAGGAACCGTTTTGTCCGCCTGGACCAGATACGCGTCGTGCGCCGGCGCGAGCGCTCCCGTGGGACAGGCCTGCACGCATTCGCCGCAGGCCACGCAGGTGGACGCACCCATCGGGTCGCCCAAGTCGAACACGATCTGCGAATGCGCCCCCCGAAACGCATATCCGATGACGTCGTTGACCTGTTCTTCGCGACACGCGCGCACGCAGCGCGTGCACTGGATGCAGGCATCGAGATTGACCGCCATGGCCGGATGCGAAAGGTCGGCGGCAGGCTGCGCACGGGCTTCGAAGCGCGGCTTGCCAATCTTCAGCCACCGCCTCCACTGCTCGAGCTCGGAATCGGGCTTGTACACCCGTTCGGGAACGTCAGCGACGAGCATTTCGACGACCAGCCGCTGTGAATGGAGCGCGCGCGGACTATCGCTTAGGACTTCCATGCCCGCCGTCGGCGCGCGGCAGCAGGAGGGTGCAAGCACTCGCTCACCCTTGATCTCGACCATGCAGGCGCGGCAGTTGCCGTCGGGCCGCATCCCGGGCTTGTAACAAAGATGAGGAATCTCCACGCCGTGTCGCTTCGCGGCCTGAATGATCGTCTCCCCGGAAGCAGCGCTTATCGCCTTGCCGTTCAAGCGGAAGTCGATCGTCTCGGCGCGCAGCGCTTGTTCGAACGGGGCGTTCATTCGAGCTCCTGCGGAAAATACTTAATGACGCATGTGATCGGGTTCGGCGCTGCCTGACCAAGGCCGCAGATCGAAGCGTCCGCCATCGCCTGCGACAACTCGCCCAGAAGGGGCTTGTCCCACTTCGGTTTGACCATCAGGGCCGCGGCTTTTTCCGTGCCGACACGACAAGGCGTGCACTGGCCGCAGGATTCGTGCGCGAAAAAGCGCATCAGATTCAATGCTGCATCGCGAGCGCGGTCGTGTTGAGACAGCACGATCACCGCAGCCGAGCCGATAAAGCAGCCGTGCGGTTGCAGCGTATCGAAGTCGAGCGGAATGTCGCCCATCGCCGCCGGCAGGATGCCGCCGGATGCACCCCCAGGAAGATAGGCATAGAACTCGTGTCCGGGAAGCATCCCGCCACAATATTCGCCGATCAATTCGCGCACGCTGATGCCCGCCGGCGCAAGATGGACCCCGGGTTTGCATACCCTGCCGGAAACCGAAAACGAGCGAAGGCCCTTGCGTCCGTTTCGCCCGTGTGCAGCGAACCAGGCCGGTCCCTTTTCCAGAATGTCGCGCACCCAGTGAAGCGTCTCCATGTTGTGCTCGAGTGTCGGCCGGCCGAACAGCCCCACCTCAGCGACATACGGAGGACGCAGCCGCGGCATGCCGCGCTTGCCTTCGATCGATTCGATCATCGCCGACTCTTCCCCGCAGATGTAGGCGCCGGCGCCGCGCCGCAGGTCGATCCGCGGCAAAGCGCAGGGCGGATCAGCTCGAAGCCGTGCGAGCTCGCGCTCGAGAAGCTCCCGGCACCCTGCATATTCGTCGCGTAGATAGACATAGATGTCGTCGATGCCCACCGCCCACGCAGCGATAAGCATCCCCTCCAGAAAACGATGCGGGTCGCGCTCCAGATAGTAGCGATCCTTGAAGGTACCCGGCTCGCCCTCGTCGATGTTCACTGCGAGCAATCGCGGAGCCGCTTCGCCGCGCACGATGCGCCACTTGCGCCCGGCGGGAAAGCCGGCGCCGCCGAGACCTCGCAGCCCGGAATCCTCCATCGCCGCGATAACCGCGTCGACGCTACGCACACCACGCATGCACTCTGCGAGCAGAACATAGCCACCCGCCGCTCGATACGCGGCGTAGTCGATGGCCAGAGGAGGCTCTGCCTCGATGCGGCCAGCCGCAACGGCTGCCCCAATTGCTTCGACCGACGCGGAGTCGACCGGGTTGCGCCCGACGAGTGCGGCGGGGGCGTGCTCGCAGCGCCCGATGCACGGTGCGGCGACCACGCGCACGCCCGGCCACCCTGCGCGGCCGCACGCTTCGAGCAGGGCGTCAGCGCCGGCGAGCTGACAGGAGAGCGTCTCGCACACGCGTACGGTCAGCGGTGGCGGCAGCGATTCGCCTTCCTTGATCACGTCGAAGTGGTGATAGAAGGTTGCGACTTCATAGACTTCGGTCTGCGCAAGTCGCATCTCGTCGGCAAGCGCAACGACATGAGCCGCCGAAATGTGTCCGTAGCGATCCTGGATGCGATGCAGAAACTCGATCAACAGATCGCGCCGGCGCGGCGAGTCGCGGAGCAGGGCGCGGACTTCCTCGACGGCACGCGGATCGACCGGCCGGCCCTTGGGGCGACTGCGCACCTTGCGCCTGGCTGTGAGCGCGGAGGTGTCGACGATCGCTTCCGGCGTTGTTCGCGAGACCATGCCGGCTTCAATCCAGGAAGTCGCAGTATTTTTCGACATGCGCCGCAAGATCGAGCGAATGCTGGCGGACAAGCCGTTCGGCAAGCTCGGTGTCGCGGTGTTCCAGCGCTTCGATGATGCGCATGTGATCGACGATCGAACGCTGGGCACGGTCGCGCTGGGAGATGGTCATTCTGCGGATGGCGCGTACGTGGATAAACAGGTTCTCGATCGTCTTGCCCATCAAGTGCGATCCCGACAGCCGGATGATCGCCTGGTGGAAAGCGATGTTGGCATCCGAGTACTCACTAAGGTGCTCGGCCGGCGTGCTGTTGCGAAACTCGTCGAACATATGCCGGAGCACACCGATGTCTTCGTCGGACGCGTTGAGGGTGGCCAGTCGCGCGGCCATGCTCTCCAGCGCCGCCCACATCTCTATCATCTCGATGATCTGCTTCTTGGTCTTGCGCACGATGAAGACCCCTCGTCGCGGCACCGTCCGAAGAAAACCTTCCTGTTCGAGCAGGGTCATTGCCTCGCGGATCGGTGTGCGACTTACGCCCAGCGCCTGCGAAAGTTGCCGCTCATCAAGCCTTATCTCCTCGCGCCGCGCGTAAATGTCGGCATCCATGATCGCCTGCTTGAGCGCCACGTACGCCTGATCACGAAAACTGACGTTCGTCGTGAGCGGCTGCAGCGAAAGTGGCAGCGGTTGCTCGGGTGTTTCAACCATCGTAGCCACGGACGCCTCCCAAGTTATCCAGCCCGGTCCGGACGCTCAAGCCAGACCTGCGCTGCGCGCCCGTTGTCGAACAAGCGATAGCACCACGTCGACCGTCGGCGTGGGAACTCCGGTGAGCTTTCCCAGCTCTGTCACTACGCCGACGAGCGCTTCGATCTCCATCGAGCGCCCCCGCTGAAGGTCTTGCAACATAGACATTTTGTGCGCGCCGAGCGACCCCAACCCGTCAATGCGGCGATCGACATCGACGCGCAACTTCAGGCCAAGCTGCTCGCCGATAGCCGCAGCCTCGAGCATCATCGCCCGGCACACCGCACGGGTTCCCTGGTCTTGCGCAATTGCATCGGTTGTCGCCCAGGTGAGGGCGCTTACTGGGTTGAAGCACAGATTGCCCCACAGCTTGAGCCAGATCTCATCGCGGATGTCCTCGCGAATAGGAGCTTCGAGTCCGCCGGCTTCCATCGCTGCGTGGAAGCGCTCGAGTCGAGGACTTCGGCTTCCGTCGGGTTCGCCGATCGGGAACCTGCGGCCATGCTCATGGCGAATGACGCCCGGCGCGGCGACTTCGGCGGCCGGGTAAACGACGCAGCCGACCGCTCTACCGATTCCGAACAAACGCGATTGGATTCCTCCGCGATCGATGCTCTCCGGCGATGGGCCGGCGACCGTGCCGCGAGCGTGGAAGTACCAATAAGGCAGCCCATTGCTGGTCGTAACAAGGGTGGTGTCGCCGGTGATGAGCGGCAGCATCGATTCGGCCGCTTCCCCGACCTGATGCGCCTTGAGGGCAATGACCACATAGTCCTGTTCCCCCAGCTCACTTGGGCGATCGGTGCATGGGACACGTGCAATTCGCTCCTCGCCATCAATGAGTAGCGTGATCCCTCGAGCGCGCATGGCCGCAAGGTGAGGGCCGCGTGCGACCGCGCTCACCTCCGCGCCGCTGCGCGCCAGTTGCACCGCCAGGTACCCACCGATCGCGCCGGCCCCAAAGATGCAGATCTTCAACCCGCTCCGACCGCCGCTTGGTCGTGGATGGCGACCCATGCCGCCGTTTCCAGATTTCAGTATATCGTATACCACGCACCACCAGGACGCCGCAAGCCAGTTCAGAGCAGCCTCGATCCCTTCGGGCCGTACTATTTATCTACTGAAGGAATGGTTTAAAGGTAGTTGTTGACTTTCGGTGATATACCAAATACGTTATCCAAGATACTGACAAGCCCAGCCCGCCGCCCGGCGGCGACTGGGGACGGTTACCGGTGATGGCGCAAGCTATCGTTCCGGACTTCGAAGGAGGAGACCTAATGGAAGCAGCATCCCAAAGCAAACCTTTTTACGCTTCGCCTTGGTGGCAACTCGTCATCGGCATCATCTGCATGGTGATGATCGCCAACTACCAGTACGGCTGGACGCTCTTTGTAGTTCCTCTCGATAGCAAATATCACTGGGGTCGCGCTTCGATCCAGGTCGCGTTTACCATCTTCGTTCTCCTGGAAACCTGGCTGGTTCCTATCGAAGGCTATCTGGTCGATCGATTCGGTCCGCGCTGGATCGTGGTCATCGGTGGCCTGCTGTGTGGAATTTCGTGGGCGATCAACTCGTGGGCCGATTCGCTCGGCTGGCTCTACTTTGCCGCTGCGCTGGCCGGGATCGGTGCGGGTGGTGTCTACGGGACATGCATCGGCAACGCCGTGAAATGGTTTCCGAACCGTCGCGGACTGGCTGCGGGGCTGACCGCCGCAGGCTTTGGCGCGGGGTCCGCGCTGACCATCATCCCGATCGCCAACATGATCAAGACTGCGGGCTATGAACAGACGTTCCTCGTGTTCGGAGTGCTGCAGGGAGCGGTCGTGGTCGTTCTCGGATTTCTGCTCCTCGCACCGCCGGCGAGCGTGCTGAGCGCGCCAGCCAAACTCGCTCCGGGCGCGAGCCGCGCGCAGGCGACTTGGACGCAGATGATCAAGACGCCGGTTTTCTGGGTCATGTATGTGATGTTTGTGCTGATGGCCGCAGGCGGGTTGATGGCAACGGCTCAGCTCGCGCCGATCGCTAAGGATTTCAAGGTCGCGGACATTCCGGTGAGCCTGCTTGGCCTGACCCTGCCGGCGCTGACCTTTGCGCTGACGATCGATCGTGTGCTCAACGGGCTGTGCCGGCCATTCTTCGGCTGGGTCTCAGATCACATCGGTCGCGAGAACACCATGTTCATCGCCTTCATGCTTGAGGGCGTCGGCATTTTTGCGCTATCCAAATTCGGGGGCGACCCGGTTGCTTTTGTGCTCTTGAGCGGCCTCGTGTTCTTTGCCTGGGGGGAGATCTACAGCCTGTTCCCGGCCACCGTCACCGATACGTACGGCGCGAAATTCGCGACGACCAATACTGGCTTAATGTACACAGCCAAGGGAACGGCCTCTCTGCTTGTTCCGCTCGCGAACGTGCTGACCACGGCGAGTGGCGGAAGCTGGGTTCCGGTGTTCTACACCGCGGCGATCATGAACATCGTCGCTGCCGTGATGGCATTGGTTCTTCTCAAGCCGATGCGTAATGCATACACCAGCCGTGCTGCGACCGTAGATGCGCGTGCGAAACTCGCGACATAGCGGAGAATCGATCGACGGATAGTAACGCGTCAATTGATTGGACGGGAGATTGATGGGCAAAGCATTGGACGGCGTACGCATCCTCGACTTCACCCATGTGCAGTCAGGGCCGACATGCACGCAACTCCTGGCGTGGCTCGGCGCCGACGTCATCAAGGTCGAGCGAGCCGGCGAGGGCGACATCACACGAGGGCAGCTGCGCGACATACCGGGTGTCGACAGCCTTTACTTCACCATGCTCAACCACAACAAGCGCTCGATCACCGTCGATGCCAAGCATCCCAAGGGCAAACAGGTGCTCGAAGCGCTGGTGAAGCACTGTGACGTGCTGGTCGAGAACTTCGCTCCCGGCGCTCTGGACCGCATGGGGCTCACCTGGGCGCACGTCCAGTCGCTCAATCCGCGCATGATCGTCGCTTCGGTCAAAGGCTTCGGCCCGGGTCCCTACGAGGACTGCAAGGTGTACGAGAACGTGGCGCAATGCGCGGGCGGGTCCGCTTCGACCACTGGGTTCGACGACGGTCCGCCACTAGTGACGGGTGCGCAAATCGGCGACTCCGGCACAGGGCTGCATCTAGCGCTCGGCATCGTCGCCGCGCTCTACCAGCGCAGGACCACAGGCCGCGGCCAGCGGGTTCTCGCGGCCATGCAAGATGGGGTACTCAATCTGTGTCGCGTCAAGCTGCGCGATCAGCAGCGATTGGCGCGCACGCAGGTGATGGAAGAATATCCTCAGTATCCCAACGGCAGCTTCGGCGACGCCGTGCCGCGCGCCGGAAACGCATCGGGCGGCGGTCAGCCTGGCTGGATTCTCAAGTGCAAGGGCTGGGAGACCGATCCGAATGCGTACATCTACTTCATCACCCAGGCGCCGGTGTGGAAGGACATCTGCGAAGTGATCGGCAAGCCGCAATGGTTAACCGATCCGCGCTATGCGACGCCCAAGGCACGTCTGCCGCACTTGATGGAGATCTTCGGCGAGATCGAGCAATGGACCATGACCAAGACCAAGTTCGAGGCCATGGACATCCTGAACAAGCGTGATATCCCCTGTGGGCCGATCCTTTCGATGAAGGAGCTTGCCGAAGAACCGTCGTTGCGCGCGACGGGAACGGTCGTTGAAGTCGATCATCCCAGCCGAGGCAAATATCTCTCGGTGGGCAACCCGATCAAGCTGTCCGACAGCCCGAGCGACGTGAAACGTTCGCCGTTGCTGGGCGAGCACACCGACGAAGTGCTGGCCGAACTCGGCTACACCAAGGATCAGGTCGAAGTGCTGCGCGCCGAGAAGGCGATCTAACCGTAGTTTCAAGCATCCAGCGATCGGCGGCGCAAGCTGCTCCGCCGCGCTTCACATCGAGAGGAAAACCATGGCCAACAAGAAGACCGAAGTGCGCCGCGTGCTGGACAAGGTGAAAGCGGAGGCGCGCACCTCCCTGACGGCGCCTGAAGGCAAGCTCGTATGCGACGCCTACGGCATTCCGGTGCCCAAGGAGGGAGTCGCGAAATCGGCCGCTGAAGCCGCCAAGCTCGCGACGAGCATCGGCTACCCCGTGGTGCTCAAGATTATCTCCCCGGAGATCCTGCACAAGACGGAAGCCGGCGGCGTGATCGTCGGCGTCAAGAACGCCGCCGAAGCGCGCAAGGGCTTCGATGCCATCATGGCCAGCGTCAAGAAGTACAACCGCAAGGCCACGCTGCTCGGTGTTCAGGTACAGCAGATGCTGGGCGGTGGCCAGGAGGTGATCGTCGGCGCGGTGACGGATCCGTCTTTCGGCAAGCTCGTCGCGTTCGGGCTCGGCGGGGTCCTGGTCGAGGTATTGAAGGACGTCACCTTCAGGCTCGCGCCGGCATCCAAAGAGGACGCCCTTTCGATGCTCGACGGCATCGCCGCGGCGCCGATCCTGAAGGGCGTTCGCGGCGGTGATCCAGTCGATCGTCAGGCGCTGGCGAAGATCATCCAGAACGTCTCGCACCTGGTTTCGGATTTCCCGGAAATCGCCGAGATGGATCTCAATCCAGTCTTCGCCACCAAGAAAGGCGCGGTGGCCGCCGACGTGCGTATCGTGGTCGACTTTGCGCCCGCGCCGGCCCGCTATCGTCCCAAACACGAAGACATCGTGCGCGACATGAACCGCATCATGAAGCCGGATGCGGTCGCCGTGATCGGGGCGTCGTCGGAGGACGGGAAGATCGGCAACTCGGTGATGAAAAACCTGATCAACGGTGGCTACGCCGGCGACATCTACCCCATCCATCCCAGCGCGAGCGAGATCCTGGGCCGGAAGGCGTACAGGAGCGTTAAGGATGTCCCGGGCAAGATCGACGTCGCGGTGTTCGCGATCCCCGCCAAGTTTGTCGCCGAGGCGCTCATCGAGGTGGGTGAGAAAAAAATTCCCGGCGCAGTGCTCATCCCTTCGGGCTTTGCCGAGACTGGCAATGTCGAGGGGCAGAAGGAAATTCAGGCCATCGGGCGCAAGTATGGCGTGCGGCTCATGGGACCCAATATCTACGGCTTCTACTACACCTGGAAGAACCTCTGCGCCACTTTCTGCACCGCGTACGACTTCAAGGGCCACGCTGCGCTCTCGTCGCAATCGGGCGGCATCGGCATGGCGATCATCGGCTTTTCGCGCTCGGCGAAGATGGGCGTCTCGGCCATCGTCGGACTGGGCAACAAGTCCGACATCGACGAGGACGATCTGCTCACCTTCTTCGAGCAGGACGACAACACCCAGATCATCGCCCAGCACTGCGAGGACTTGAAAGACGGACGCGCGTTCGCCGAAGTAGCGAAACGCGTCTCCAAGAAAAAGCCCGTGGTGGTGCTCAAGGCAGGGCGCACGGCGATGGGCGCGCGCGCGGCAAGCTCGCACACCGGAGCGCTCGCCGGCAACGACAAGATCTACGAAGACGTGTTCAAGCAGTCAGGGGTCATCCGCGCCCGCAGCTTGCGCGACTTGCTCGAATTCGCCCGGGCCATTCCCGTGCTGCCGACGCCCAAAGGCGAGAACGTGGTCATTATTACCGGAGCGGGAGGCTCGGGCGTGTTGCTCTCCGATGCCGTGGTCGACAACAACCTGAAGCTCATGGCGATGCCGCCCGATCTCGACGCGGCGTTTCGCAAATTCATTCCTCCGTTCGGCGCAGCAGGCAATCCCGTCGACATCACGGGCGGCCAGCCGCCGAAGACCTATCAGGAGACCGTTCGCCTCGGGCTCGAGGAGCCGCGCATCCATTCTCTGATACTCGGCTACTGGCATACCATCATCACGCCGCCGATGGTATTCGCCAAGACTATGGTGGAGGTTGTCGAGGAGATGCGCGCCAAAGGCATCCACAAGCCCGTCGTCGCCTCCCTGGCCGGCGACGTCGAGGTGGAGGAGGCGGCCGAATATCTGTTCGACCACGGAATCCCTGCCTACCCCTACTCGACCGAGATGCCGGTGGCAGTGCTGGGCGCCAAGTATCAGTGGGCGCGTGGAGCGGGGCTAATCTAGGCTGCGCCAGCGATCCATTCGCGCTGGTGCCGAAGCCAGCTCGACACGCCGCGGTTCGACCGCTGCCTGCGACAGGTTCCAGCCAGACTGGGCCCTTGCCAAGCCCAGGCGCGGACCACCCTCGGCGGGGATCGAGGCGCTGACTCGCTGGGCGCCGTGATGTAATCTCGCAGTCTCCGCTCGCCCGCATCGGGTTCCGAGTGCAAGGCCGGCAGGGTCCTGCATGAACGCCAATCTGTACGCGCTGCTGCACGACCACTTTGCCGAGCATTCGGAGCAGCCTTGCCTGCTGATTCCCGGCGGGCCGGTCATCCACTACGACGATCTCGACGCGACCTCGGCACGCATTGCACACGCTTTGCTCGCCGCAGGTTGCAGCGCCGGCGATCGCGTCGCCGTGCAGGTCGAAAAATCGTGGGAAGCGCTGGCGCTCTATCTCGCCTGTCTGCGCGCGGGCTTGGTGTACCTGCCCCTGAATACCGGCTACACGCTGAGCGCGAACGAGTTGCCGTATTTCTTCGAGGATGCAGACCCGGCGGCCATCGTCTGCCAGGCCGAGCTCCTCGATGCCATCACGTCGCTGCGCCCGCAGGCGGCTGTTATGACGCTTCACGGCGATTCCGTGTCATTGCTGGGACGTGCGGCGGAAAAGCCCGCGATGTTCGACGCCGTGCATTCCCGTCCGGACGACCTGGCGGCGATTCTGTATACCTCCGGGACCACCGGTCGCTCCAAGGGCGCCATGCTCACACATCGCAATCTGGGCAGCAACGCGCTCACGCTCGTCGAGCAGTGGGGGTTCACCCGTGGCGACGTACTGTTGCATGCGCTGCCCATTTACCACGTACACGGGCTTTTCGTTGCCTGCCACTGCGTCTTGCTCTCGGCGAGCCGCATGCTCTGGCTGCCTAAGTTCGACGCCAAGGAAGTGACCGCGCTGCTACCGCAAGCAACCGTGATGATGGGCGTGCCGACTTTCTACGCGCGCCTACTCGCGGAGCCCGATTTCGGAGCGGCCGCCTGCAGGTCGATCCGTGTCTTCGTGTCCGGCTCGGCGCCGCTGCTCCCGGAAACGTTCAACGCATTCAAGTCGCGCACCGGTCAATCGCTGCTCGAGCGCTACGGCATGACGGAGACTGGAATGAATACGTCGAACCCGCTGGCAGGTGAGCGTATCGCCGGAGCGGTGGGGCCGCCGTTGCCGGGAGTCTCGGTACGCATCATGGGTGAAGAAGGGACGGTGTGCGCCGCCGGCGTCGTGGGTGCTATCCAAGTCAAGGGGCCCAACGTATTCGCCGGCTACTGGCGCATGCCGGAAAAAACTCGGGAAGAATTCACGGCCGACGGCTATTTCCGTACCGGAGATCTCGGCGAGCTGCTGCCCAATGGCTACGTCAAGATCGTCGCACGCGCCAAGGATCTCATTATCAGCGGCGGGCTCAACGTGTATCCGAAGGAAATCGAAGAGAAGATCGACTCGCTGCCGGGCATTGCCGAATCGGCGGTCATCGGCGTACCCGACGCTGATTTCGGCGAAGCCGTGACCGCCGTCGTAGTGCCGAAGCCAGGGATGTCGCCCAGCGAATCCGAAATCATCGCCGCGCTCAAAGCGCAGATCGCCGGCTTCAAGGTCCCCAAGCGCGTGCATTTCGTCGACGCTCTCCCGCGCAACACCATGGGCAAGGTCGAGAAGAGCGTGCTGCGAGAGCGCTATGCAACGCGCTGACGCGACTCAAGGGCCGAGCGCTTTCCACCACATGAATCCGCCGAGCAGGAGCAGCATCAGCGAGAATGCGCGGCGCAGTCTGGGCACCGGCCACGCGTGAGCAAGCCGCGCGCCGAGCGGGGCCAGCAGTATGCTGGCGCAGGCGATGCCGACAAGCGCTGGTAGGTACACGTAACCGATCGCGTACGGAGGGAGCTCGGGGTCGCGCAGACCCGCGAAGATGTAAGCCAAGGTTGCGGTTACCGCGACCGGCCATCCGATCGCGGCTGAGGTCGCCACCGCCGTGCGGACCTTGACGTTGCTGCGGACCAGGAAAGGCACGACCAGATACGCTCCGGCCGTGCCCACCATGCCGGCGATAAATCCAATGAGTGTCCCGAACGCGAACAGAACGCTCCTGCTGGGCAGCGGACGCATCACTTGCGCCGGACGGTTGATGAGCATCCGCGCGCCGGCAAACCAGGTCACGCTCCCGACAAAAGCGGCCATCACGCGCATTGGCAGCGCGCTGGCGACCTGCGGGCCTATCAGCGAGCCGATGACCAGCCCTGGCGCCATCGGCCACACGATGTCCCACGCGACCGCACCGCGCCGGTGATGAGCGCGCGCCGAAGAAAACGCCGTGAAAATAATGGTTGCAGACGAAGTGCCGATGGCCAGCGTCAGGAGATGCGTCGCGGCGAATCCCTCGTGCTGGAAAGTTTCCGTGAGCACCGGCACGATGGTGAAGCCGCCGCCGATGCCAAGGAGCCCCGCCAGGAATCCAACCAGCGCGCCTAGCGCGATGTAGACGGGCAACAGCGACCAGTCGATCACGCCGCACGAGCGGCGAGCCGCTCGACGATCTTCCACTCCTGCGGCGTTACCGGCGTGATGGACAGCCGGTTTCCTCGCTGCAGCACGCGCATGGTCGCCAACTGCGGTGTCGAACGAAGCTCAGACAGAGCGACGAGCCGGGTTTTCTCCACCAGCGTCACCTCGACATTGAGCCAGCGTGGCGCCGCACGCGTCGCACCAGGATCGAAATAAGGGCTCTTCTTATCAAACTGCGAAGCATCGGGATAGGCGGATTTGCTGATGCGCACGATCCCGGCGATCCCCGGCTCCGGGCAGCTCGAGTGATAGAAGAAGGCCAGATCGCCGACCTTCATCTCATCGCGCATGAAGTTGCGAGCCTGGTAGTTGCGCACACCGAACCACGCTGTGCTCTTCTTCGGCGCTGCCGCGAGATCATCGATGGAGAACTCGTCCGGCTCGGATTTCATCAGCCAGTAGCGCATAGGTTAATCCGATGTGATCCGGTAACGTCCAAAATATGTAGCTAATTAGTCGGTTAACGTTATGCGAGTGCGTCAATCATGTCTTGAAGAGTCCCACCCAATCCGATAAAGTCCCACCCAGATTCCCACCCAAACTCCCACCCAGGGAGACATTATGAGCAAGTTGACTGCAAGGGCGTGTGAGGGTGCCAAACCTCATTCTGACCGTGACCGTCTCCTTGGCGACGGTGACGGGTTGTTTCTGAGGATCCGGCCGCATGGTACGAAGACATGGATCGTCGAATATGAATTCAGAGGGTCCAGGCGCAAGCCCACGATTGGCGTATTCGATTCATCGGGCGCGCCCGGCGAGAGTATCACGGCCTGGTTGGACTACGGGCGGCTTTCCCTTTCGCAAGCGCGTTCTATCGCTGCCCAATGGAAGCTGGATCGCCGAGGGGGCCGTGATCCCGCTGCAGAGTGGGAATCACGTCTTTCCCGAGAGCGCGCAGAAGAAGAGGCGGTGCGTGTCGCAGCCGCAGTCGAGGCTCAGCAACCGACAGTGCGTCAAGTTGTGCAGCAGTTCACGACAAAGCACATCTGCGGGAAAAAAAGCGCGAATGCGGTCTGCTACAGGCTAGATTGCTTAGTTAACCACCTCGGCGACAGGAAGATTCGAGACGTATCGCGGCAGGAGGCAATCGCAGCCTTTGAGCAAATCGGAAAAGGTCGAGTTCACGGGAAAACCGCCAAACAGTTTGCGGGCGAAGTATTGACCCTAGCAAAGCGTCTCTGGCGGTTTGCTGAAACGCGGGAGTGGGTTGCCGCGTCTTGCATCGCCCCCCTTACGCGCAAGGACTTTGATGCGCGGCCAAACAAGCGGGACGTAACACTTCGCATGGATGAACTGGCCGAATTATGGCGAGCGCTCGGCGACCCAAATCGCTGCAAGGCGGACAACATCACAATCGCTGCGCTGCGTCTAATGATCCTAACCGGGCAACGCGAGCGAGAGGTTACAGACGCGGAGTGGAGCGAGTTTGATTTGGACGCCGGTCTGTGGAAGATCCCGGCCAGCCGGACTAAGAGGGGCCGAGCGCATCTCGTACACATTGCGCCACAGGCTGCGGCGATCCTGACACAACTCAAGCCAATTACCGGGAAGGAACGTCACGTATTTGCGTCGCCATTGCGAAAGGATCAAGCGATCTACGGCAGGAGCGTCAACAATGCTCTGCAGACTATGTTCAAGCGTGGGGGACTACCTAACGTAACGCACTGCCACGTACATGATCTGCGCCGAACGCTCATAACACGCCTTCCCGATCTTGGCTTTGAGCCGTTCATCGGCCATAAGATTGCAAACCACGTCTTGCCGGGCGTTCTCGCGCATTACAATCACGCCGAATATTTGCCACAACGCGAGGCCGCCTTGAAGGCGTGGGCAGAGCGTATAGATGCACTCGCAGCCGACAAGAAGATTGTCCAGCTGCAGCGTATTGCTTGACGAGGATCGGTTCGGTGGATCACTGAATCGCGATCAGCGATCAATTCTCAACGCCGCGCCTAGCCCGACGGGGCGAACAGCAGCAACCCTAGCTGCCTGGCGCGGCTTTCCCCCCATAGGGGCGCCAAAAGGGGCGCGACGTGCCGAAGCGAAAACCAGCAGCACTGCCGGGGAACCAGATCCGGCGCCTCCCAAAGAGTCTTGGTATCAAAGATCAATCGATTGCTGAGCTCAAGGCCGAACGAGACACTTGGCGGGACATAGCCGAGCGGGCTGTCCGCAATGCTGAGAAGGCGGCGGAAGTCGCGACCGTTGGATTTGACTTCGCGAAAGCACGCGGTGCGATCGCAACAGCACGCGATCGTAAGAACAAACAGAACCGCAGCAGAGGTGGTCAGACCCGAGGCGCGAAACTGCGGAACGACGCCGAAGATCGCTACGCAGAATACTGTCGGGAGGCAACCAGGCGAATGAAAAATCGCACCGGGCTAACCATACACGACCTCACGGAACTTCTAGCACGAGCCTTTGGGGTCTCGCCCCGCACGATGCGGGAGGGCCTCAGACCATTGAGGGCTAGCTGCGGTTGTCCCCGGTGCCGGAAGGTTGCTTCGCGAAAAAAAACGGAACCAAGCTAAAGCACGCTTCCGTCGTTACGTTTTTAATGGTTCTCGTCGGACTTACTCAGACGAGGCCAACGTGACGAAGCACCTAGTAGTAAAGAATGAGCAATCCCCCAAGCAGCACAAGGCAGCGAAATTCGAGCTACCTGAAGAAGGGTTTGTTCGTGCGCGGCAAGTACTGAAAGTTTTTCCGGTCGGTCGAAGCACTTGGTGGCAAGGAGTTCGCGACGGGCTCTACCCACCTGGGGTGAAGCTATCTGAACGCTGCACGGCCTGGCGAGTCGAGGACATCCGGGAGCTCATTGCCACCGTGATCGAGGCCTCGAAATGAGGCCCCTGGAAAGCAAAGCCCCCTGCCGGGCTAACGGCGAGGGGGCGGGAGAGTCTGCTTCTGGGTTAGCGATTGATAGCGTAACGCGAGCCGACGGCGACGCGCAAGCTGCGAAGATCTTTGCAGTCTGGTTGTATCGCATTGGCGCTCTCAGTCTAGTCGAGACGCAAGCGGCGTTCGACAAGCACCCTCTATGGCGGTCAGCATGAGGCCGCGAGACGTTGCGGGCGGTCTTCGTGCGTGGGAGCAATTTTTCGGTCCATCGCATTGGCGCGGACAGGTTGACCGCACGACGCTGCCCACCCCACATGAGTACCTGAACGAACGTAGTCTGTTGTCACGGCGACCACGTGGCGAATGGGCTCTCATCCGTTGCCCGATCCACAAGCACGGTGCAGAAGCGCATCCATCAATGTCCATCTCGCTCGTCGACAGGCACTTTCGCTGTCACGCATGCGGCGCAAAGGGCGGAGACATCATCGCTCTCCATCGTCTCCGTACACGTCTGGGGTTCCTTGCCGCTGTCCGCGATCTTGGAGGGCGCTTCCATGACGACTGAGACGCCCAAGCAAGCTGCGAGCCGCCTCGCCGCGCCATGGATGGCAAAGGGATACAAGCCTGTGGCGCTGCACACCTACAAGGACGATACCGGTAAGCCGCTATTCCATCGGTTTCGTCTGAAGCATCCCGAGACGGGCGAAAAGATCATTCGTCCGTTTCATTTGAACGGTAATGGGTATGAAGTCGGCGAGCCCAAATTTGCGGTCGGCAAGAAGCCGCTC
>DATFSE010000130.1:0-118373 GCA_035262745.1 Casimicrobiaceae bacterium
TGCCACGTATTCCATCAACGGATGGAGCTTCGGCGGTTACTGGACCGACACGAACACGAACGGATCGGTCTACACCATCGCTGGCAAGAATATCGGTAAGTCCACAGGTACGGCGTTTGTTCAGAAGACGTTCTGATCCTCCCTGTTGAACCGCGTCTGTTTACGCACTTCTTCACATCTCGGACGGGCGCATTTTTTTACAAAATCCTGATGTCGTTCCCGTTAATGTTACGAGTTGCTTGAATCGTAGTCCTGAGGAGCTGGTCATGGACGTGATGTTCGATGTCGTCTTCGTTGCGCTGATCGTGGCCTTCTTCGCCGTTTCGGCGGGGCTCATTCGCTTCTGCGCCAATCTGCTCGGAGACAAAGGAGGTCGGTCATGAACTGGATTTATTGGCTGAGCGGTCTCGCTTCGCTGGGGATCTTTGTGTACCTCCTGATCGCGATGTTCAAGCCGGAGATCTTCGAATGAACACCTCGGGTTGGATACAACTCGCGCTGTACGTTGTCGTGCTTTTACTTCTTGCGAAGCCGCTCGGCGCATATATGGCAGCGGTCTACGAGGGACGCGCGACGCGGATGCAACGCATCGGCGGCTGGCTCGAGCGCCTGATCTATCGTGGTGCCGGCGTCGATCCCAACCAGGACATGCATTGGACGCGCTACGCGCTGGCGATGCTCTGGTTCAACCTTGTCGGCGGGCTTGTCGTGTACGCGGTGCAGCGGCTGCAGCAGTGGCTGCCGCTCAATCCGCAGGCGATGGGCGCGGTCAGTGCGGATTCTTCGTTCAACACGGCGACCAGCTTTATCACCAATACCAATTGGCAAGGCTACGGCGGCGAAAGCACGATGAGCTACTTGACGCAGATGTTCGCGCTGGCGGTGCAGAACTTCGTCTCCGCTGCGACCGGCATGGCGGTGCTGGTTGCCTTGGTGCGCGGCTTCGCGCGCAAGGAAGCCAAGGCCATCGGCAACTTCTGGGTCGATCTGACCCGCACGACGGTCTACATCCTGTTGCCGCTTGCCTTTGTCCTGGCCCTGATACTGGTCTGGCAGGGCATACCGCAGACCTTCGACAAGTACGCGACTGCCACATTGACCCAGCCGGTGACCTACGACAACCCGAAGACCGGCCCAGACGGCCAACCGCTCAAGGACGACAAGGGCAACCCGGTCACGGAAAAAGCGACCGCGACCGAGCAGACTATTCCGCTCGGCCCGGTAGCGTCGCAGATCTCGATCAAGCAGCTCGGCACCAACGGCGGCGGCTATTACAACGTGAACTCGGCGCACCCGTTGGAGAACCCCACACCGCTCACGAACTTTCTCGAAATGCTGGCGATCCTGGCGATTCCGGCGGCGCTGTGCTACACCTTCGGGCGAATGATCGGCAGCACCCGCGAGGGCTGGGCACTACTTGCGGCGATGACCATTGCCTTCTCCGCGCTGCTGCCTTTCACCTACTCGATCGAGCAGAACGGCAACCCGGTTCTCGCCGCGCTCGGTGCTGATCAGGCCCAGACCTCGGCCAACCCAGGCGGCAACATGGAGGGCAAGGAAGTGCGGCTCGGCGTCGCCAACTCGGCGCTTTGGGCCACCGCGACGACGGCCGCGTCCAACGGCTCGGTGAACTCGATGCACGATTCGTTCATGCCGCTCGCGGGAATGATTCCGATGTGGCTGATCCAGCTCGGCGAAGTGATCTTCGGCGGCGTGGGCTCGGGCCTCTATGGAATGATCATGTTTGCGGTGGTCGCAGTGTTCATCGCCGGCCTGATGATCGGACGCACGCCCGAGTATCTGGGCAAGAAGATCGGCGCGTTCGAGATCAAAATGGCATCGATCGCCATCTTGCTGCCGCCTCTACTAGTTCTTTGCGGAACAGCCATCGCGGTGATGCTCGACGTCGGCAAGGCGGGCGCCTCGAACCCCGCGGAGCACGGGTTCTCTGAAATCCTCTACGCCTTTTCATCGGCCAGCAACAACAACGGCAGTGCCTTCGCGGGTCTCAATGCCAACACGCCTTTCTACAACACGGCGTTGGGTATCTGCATGCTGTTCGCGCGCTATTGGCTGGCGATTCCTGTGCTGGCACTCGCAGGCGCATTGGCCGCGGCCAAGCGCGTGCCCGCCTCGGCAGGCACGCTGCCCACGCACACGCCGCTATTCGTCTTTGTATTGATCGGCACGGTGATCACCGTGGGGGCACTTACCTTCGTCCCCGCATTGGCACTCGGCCCGGTGGTCGAGCACCTGCTGCTGTATTCGCCCAAATAACGCTTCGCCCATATCGAAAGAGGATCGACCATGTCGACCGCAGCTGCAAAACAGTCCGCGCTGTCGTGGTTCTTGAGCGGTGATCTGATCAAGACTGCGCTCATCGACAGCTTCCGGCGCTTGACCCCCCGCTATCAGTGGCGCAACCCGGTGATGTTCGTCGTCTATATCGGCAGCATTCTGACGACGATCCTGTGGCTGCAGGCGCTGTTCGGTAGGGGAGAAGCTCCGGCGGGGTTCATTCTCGCGGTAGCGCTGTGGCTGTGGGTTACTTTGCTCTTCGCCAACTTCGCCGAGGCGATTGCCGAAGGCCGCAGCAAGGCACAAGCAGCCTCGCTCAAGGGCGCGCGCAGGGAAACTACTGCGAAGAAACTGGCCAAGCCGGATCGAACAGCCGCACAAACATCTGTGCCGTCGGCGAGCCTCCGCAAGGGCGATGTCGTTCTGGTCGTACAGGGCGACCTGATTCCAGGCGACGGCGAAGTCGTCGAAGGCGCAGCGTCGATCGACGAATCGGCGATCACCGGGGAGAGTGCGCCGGTGATTCGCGCGGCGGGTAGCGACTTCAACACCGTCACCGGAGGCACGCGCGTTCTGTCGGATTGGCTGATCGTACGTATCAACGTCAACCCCGGCGAAGCCTTCCTCGACCGCATGATCAGCATGGTCGAAGGCGCCAGGCGGCAGAAGACGCCCAACGAGATCGCGCTCACCATCTTGCTCGTCGCCATGACGCTGGTGTTCCTTCTCGCAACGGTGACGCTGCTGCCGTATTCCCTTTACAGCGTCGAAGTCACCAAGGCGGGAACGCCGGTGACCATCACCGTGCTGGTCGCGTTGCTCGTTTGTCTCATCCCGACCACGATCGGCGGGTTGCTCTCGGCGATCGGAGTCGCCGGCATGGGGCGGATGATGCGCGCCAACGTAGTCGCCACTTCCGGGCGAGCCGTCGAGGCCGCAGGCGACTGCGACGTGCTCCTACTCGACAAGACCGGAACGATCACCTTCGGCAATCGTCAGGCTTCTGCGATCTATCCAATCGCCACCGTGACGGAGCAGCAGCTTGCCGAAGCCACGCTGCTGGCGTCACTCGGCGACGAGACACCAGAAGGTAAGAGCATCGTGACCTACGTCAAGCGCGCCTGGGGCGTCATGCCGCCAGCGCTGGAACCGGGGCAATTCACCATCGTTCCCTTTTCCGCGCAGACGCGCATGAGCGGCGTCAATTATCGCGGGCGCGAGATCCGCAAAGGCGCGCTCGACGCGGTCAAAGCTTGGATCGTTCCGCAGGCCGGAGCGATCGATGCCGAAGTCGTCACTCGCGTGGAATCCATCGCTCGTCGCGGATCGACGCCGCTGGTGGTGGCGGAAGGACGCTATGTACTCGGCGTCGTCGAGCTCAAGGACATCGTCAAAAAGGACATCAAGGAGCGCTTCGCCGAGCTGCGCAAGATGGGCATCCGCACCATCATGATCACCGGCGACAACAAGCTCACCGCAGCGTCGATCGCGGCTGAAGCAGGCGTCGACGACTTCGTGGCTGAGATCAATCCCGAAGCCAAGCTCAAGCTCATCCGCAGCATCCAGGCCGAAGGCAAGCTCGTCGCGATGACCGGCGATGGCACCAACGACGCACCGGCGCTGGCGCAAGCCGACGTCGCCGTGGTGATGAACAGCGGTACACAGGCGGCGAAAGAAGCAGGCAACATGGTCGATCTCGACTCCAATCCGACCAAGCTGATCGAGATCGTGGAGATCGGCAAGCAGTTGCTGATGACGCGCGGCGCGCTGACCACTTTTTCCATCGCCAACGACGTGGCCAAGTACTTCGCGATCATCCCGGCGGCGTTCGCGAGTACCTATCCGGTGCTCGGTGCATTAAACGTAATGCACCTTGCCACACCGAACAGCGCCATTTTGTCGGCTGTCATTTTCAACGCCCTCATCATTCCGGCGCTGATTCCGCTCGCCCTCAAGGGCGTGAAATATCGTCCTGTCGGCGCCGGGCCGGTCCTGCGTCGCAACATGCTCATCTATGGCGTCGGCGGCATTTTGTTGCCTTTCATCGGCATCAAGATCATCGACGTGCTGCTTGCTGCCGCGCATCTTGCCTGACATGGAGAACATCGATGTTCGCATTCTCTGAAATCGTTCCAGCGATCCGCATGCTGCTCGCGCTGACAGCATTGACTGGCGTGGTATATCCGCTGGTTGTCACGGGCATCGCCCAGATCGCCTTTCCCGGCGCTGCGCGCGGCAGCCTGATCTTGGCGGATGGTAAGACGCTCGGCTCGACGCTGATCGGCCAGCCCTTCGACGATCCGAAGTATTTCTGGAGCCGGCCTTCGGCGACATCGCCGCAGCCCTACAATGGCGCGTCTTCCGGCGCTTCGAATCAGGGCGCACGGAATCCCGCGCTCGCCGACGCCGTCAAGGATCGCATCAAAGCGCTGCGCGATGCCGATCCCGAAAACAAGTCACCGGTGCCCGTCGATCTGATCACCGCATCCGCCAGCGGCCTCGATCCGCACATCAGCGTCGCCGCGGCGGCCTACCAGGCGCCGCGCGTGGCGCGCGTGCGCAGCATGCCAATCGAGCGCGTCATGGCTCTGGTGAACGAGCACACCGAGGGACGCACACTCGCCGTACTGGGGGAGCCCAGGGTCAACGTGCTCGAGCTCAACCTCGCCCTTGACGGCGTCAAGTGACGGCGCTGCCTCGCCGCACGCGGTAAACTACGCGCCGTCCACTTGAGTGGCGCGTCATGGAAAGCGAACGTCCCGACCCGGACCAACTGCTTGCCGAGGTCAAAGCGGCCGCTGCACGTGCGCAGCGGGGCAAGCTAAAGATCTTTTTCGGAGCTTCCGCCGGCGTCGGCAAGACTTTCGCGATGCTCGCCGCGGCGCAGGCATTGCGGCGCACCGGTACCGACATCGTTGTCGGACTGTTGGAGACGCACGGTCGGGCAGAGACGGCGGCGATGCTCGAAGGTCTCGAGCAGCTGCCGCCACTGATGCTCGACGTCCAGGGCGCGCCGATCAAGGAGTTCGATCTTGACGCCGCCATCAAACGCCGGCCGACCATCATCCTGGTCGACGAACTCGCGCACACCAACGCCCCGGGTGCACGCCATCCCAAGCGCTGGCAGGACGTCGACGAGCTGTTGGGCAGCGGCATCGACGTCTATACCACGCTCAACGTGCAGCACATCGAAAGCCTGAACGACGTGATCGGCCAGATTACCGGCGTACGCGTCAACGAAACGCTTCCCGACACCTTCTTTGCGACCGCAGACGAAGTCGAGCTGATCGACATCTCCGCCGAAGAGCTGCTCAAGCGCTTGCGCGAAGGCAAGGTCTACATCCCGCAGCAGATCGAGCGGGCCCTCGACAACTTTTTCAAGAAGGGCAACTTGATTGCGCTGCGCGAGCTGGCGTTGCGGCAGACCGCTGACCGCGTCGATGCGCAAATGCGCGAGTACCGGGAAGAGAAGGCGATAGTCCCGGTGTGGGCCGCCGGCGAACGCATCGTCGTCGCCATCGGGCCGAGCTTGCACGGCGAGCATTACGTGCGCGCGGCCAAGCGTCTCGCCGATGCGCTCGACGCGCCGTGGCACGCTGTCTACGTCGAAACACCGAAGCTGATCCGTCTGCCGCAGGCGGAGCGGAGCAGGATCCTCGGTCATCTGCGCCTTGCCGAGCAGCTTGGTGCCAAGACAGCAGTTCTCTCGGGGCCTCGGCCTGCCGATGAGCTCATCCACTTTGCGCGCGAGAACAACGCCACGAAGTTGCTGCTCGGCCCTCCGTCGGCGCGGGGCTTGAGACGCTGGTTGTTCGGATCGGTCGTCGACAGCCTGACCGCGGGCTTGCGCGGGATCGATCTGCAGATCATCGCGGACGTCGATCAGGCGCCATCGCGAACGGGATTCGCTGATCAGCTTTCGCGGACCAAGGCGTATCTCGGCATCGACGAGTCCAAGCCAACGCCGCGCAAGGAACGGTGGCCCGGCTACGCCGTTGCAGTATCTGTGTGCGTGGCGGCCACCGCGCTCTCGTGGGGCTTGTTTGGACGCTTCGAGGCGACCAATCTGGTGATGGTCTATCTTCTCGGCGTGCTGGTCGTCGCCTACCGGTTCGGACGCGGCCCCGCGATCCTCGCCTCGGTGCTTTCCGTGGCGCTGTTCGATTTTTTGTTCGTTCCACCCTATTACAGCTTTGCGGTTTCCGATACGCAGTATCTGTTCACCTTTGTGGTCATGCTGGTGGTCGGATTGGTGATCAGCGGACTCACCGCGAGCGTCCGGCTGCAGGCACGCGTCGCGCAATATCGCCAGATACGCACCGAAGCGCTGTACACGATGACCCGCGAGCTTTCGCGTGCCGCCAACATGGACGAGGTAGTGACTATCGCCGTGCGTCATGTGTCGACGGTTTTCGAATCTCAGGCAGTCGTGCTGCTAACGACGGCGTCGGGCACCATTGCGTACCCCGCAGCGCCGGGAATCTACGGCTCATTCCACGGTGCGGAGCTGGGCGTCGCACGCTGGGCGCAGGCGAACCGCGTGCCGGCAGGCCTGGGCACGAACACGCTGCCCGGCGCCGACGCGTTGTACCTCCCCTTGGCGGCAGCGCATCAGATCGTCGGCGTACTTGCCGTGCTGCCATCGCGGCCGGATCGGCTGATGGTCCCCGAGCAGCGACACTTGCTCGAAACGTTCGCGAGTCAGATCGCCGCGGCAATCGAGCGGGTGCAGCTCGCTTCCGAGCGGCTCGATCTGGCGCGCAAGGCGGAAACCGAGAGCGTGCGCAATTCGCTGCTCAATGCAGTCTCGCATGACCTGCGCACGCCGCTTGCGGTGCTCGTGGGGGCGTCGTCGAGCCTCGCCGACGGGTCGGGCACGCTGAGTGAGGACGCAAGGCGAGAGTTAGCCGAGTCGATCCACGACGAAGCGCAGCGCATGAGCGTTCTGGTCAACAATCTGCTCGACATGGCGCGGCTGGAATCCGGCCATGCAGAAATCAAGCGCCAGTGGTCGTCGCTGGAAGAGCTTGTCGGGAGCGTGCTGACTCGCTTCGGAGACACGGTGCAAGGGCGCGTGCAGGTCGCGCTGGCGGACGATCTGCCCTTGATCAATGTCGATCCGGTGCTGATCGAGCAGGTGTTGGCTAACCTGATGGAGAATGCAGTCAAGTACACGCCGCCGGCTACGCCGATCGACGTGGCTGCGCATCAAATCGGCGGACGTGTCATGGTCGAAGTCGCCGACCGCGGACCGGGGATTCCTCAAGGCGAGGAAGCGAAGCTCTTCGACAAGTTCTACCGGCTGAAGTCGGAATCCGCGCAAAGCGGTGTCGGGCTAGGGCTGGCGATCAGCAAGGCGATCATCGTCGCTCATGGCGGCACGATCACGGCGATGAACCGTCCAGGTGGCGGTGCGCTGTTTCGTTTCGAGCTGCCTGCGGGCAAGGCGCCGGCCATCGAGATGGACAGCGAACCTGAAGCATCCGCACGGACGCCCTCGTGAACTCTGCGACGATCGTCGTCATCGAGGACGATCCGCAGATCAGGCGCTTTCTGCGCTCAGGGCTTTCCGCTCAGCCGTTCCGCATCTTCGAAGCGGAGAACGGACGCGACGGGCTGGTGGAAGCGGCCACGCGCAAGCCGGATCTCGTCATTCTCGACTTGGGCCTCCCCGACGTTGATGGCGTCGACGTCGTACTCCAGCTACGCGAGTGGTACACGCGTCCGATCATCATTCTCTCGGCGCGCAGCGGCGAGCAGGAAAAGATCAAGGCGCTGGATGCAGGCGCCGACGACTATCTCACCAAGCCGTTCGGCATCGGAGAGCTTTTGGCGCGCATCCGCGTTGCACTGCGCCGGACGGCGCGAGACGAGGGTCCGGCCGAAACGACGTTCTCATTCAGCGATGTGCGTGTGGATCTTGCGGCACGGCGGGTGTTTCGCAACGGCACCGAAGTGCACCTGACGCCCAACGAGTATCGCTTGCTGACGACGCTGATCAGGCATGCGGGCAAGGTGTGCACGCATCGGCAGCTTCTCGCCGACGTATGGGGGCCCGGGCACGTCGACCGCGGTCATTACCTGCGCATCTACATGGGGCAGCTTCGGCACAAGCTGGAGGGCGATCCCACGCACCCGCGCCATCTGCGCACCGAAGTGGGCGTCGGCTATCGGCTGCTCGGCGACGAATAGGCGGGGGCGCCTCTTCAGCAATCGACGACGTTGACGGCCAGACCGCCGAGCGACGTTTCCTTGTACTTGGCCATCATGTCGCGGCCGGTCTCGTACATGGTCTTGATCACAGTATCGAGCGCCACGCGATGTGTTCCGTCGCCGCGCAATGCCAGCGACGCCGCATTGATCGCTTTGACCGCCCCCATGGCGTTGCGCTCGATGCAGGGAATCTGCACAAGTCCCGCCACCGGGTCGCAGCTCATGCCCAGGTGATGCTCGATGCCGATCTCCGCCGCATTTTCGATCTGCGCATTGCTGCCGCCGAGCGCGGCGGCGAGTCCCGCTGCCGCCATGGCGCAGGCGACGCCCACCTCGCCCTGGCAACCAACTTCGGCGCCCGAAAGCGATGCGTTCCTCTTGCACAGACCGCCGACGGCCGCCGCGGTGAGAAGGAACGCGACGATGCCGTCCTCGTTGGCCTCCTCGTAGAACTCCCGATAATAGCGGATCACCGCCGGAATGATGCCCGCCGCGCCGTTGGTGGGCGCAGTGACCACGCGTGAGCCTGCGGCATTTTCTTCATTCACGGCGATCGCGTAGACGCTGACCCAGTCGATCGCTTCGGTCGGACTTCTCGCGTTCTGCTCGCGGCGCGCGATCAACGCGTCGCGCAGTCCTTTGGCGCGACGACGCACATTGAGACCGCCCGGCAGCATGCCTTCGTGGCGCATGCCCCGCTCGATGCTGTCATTCATCACCGCCCAGCGGTCGAGCAACCCACCTCTAACCTGGTCGGGACTGCGCAAGGCGAGCTCGTTGATGCGCATCATCTCCGGGATACGCTTGTGCGCTTCTTCGCCCTGGCGGAGCAGCTCTGCGGCGCTCGAGAAAGGATAGGGCACGCGCAACTTGGTCGGTGCCTCGCCCAGCTGCTCGGTCTCTTCCTCATCGACGACAAACCCGCCGCCGACCGAGTAATAGATCTTGCGAGCGAGCACCTGACCCTCGGCATCGAACGCAGTGAAGCGCATGCCGTTGCTGTGGAACGAAAGCGTTTTGTCGATGCGAAAGCGCAGCTGATCTGCTTCGCGGAACAGAATTGAATGTCGGCCGGCGAGCGGCAGGACCAGCTGGTCGCGAATCTGTTGCACCTTGGACTCGACCTGATCCGGATCGATGCGTTCGGGCGTTTCCCCGGCAAGGCCAAGCAAAACGGCGCGATCGGTTCCGTGGCCGCGGCCGGTGAGGGCAAGCGAACCGTAGAGGTCGATCACGACGCGGACGACGCGATCGAGCTTTTGATCGACGGCGAGTTCGTGCACGAAGCGATGCGCCGCGCGCATCGGCCCGACCGTGTGCGAACTCGACGGCCCGAGGCCGATCTTAAAGAGATCGAAGGCGCTTACGAACATTGCCTGCTGCAGATTGGGCTGTCGCGGAGAGATGCTAAACTGCTCAATTGTAACTCCGGAGTCGCGATGAAGCTGAGCCGCGTGGCCATCGTCCTGCGTGCGACGGCGACGCTGATGGCATGCCTTCTGGCCACATGGCCGGTGCAGGCGGAGGATGCGGGCTGGCAGGCGTATAGACGCGGCGACTACCAGGCGGCGCGCAGCTACTATGAATCTGCTGCTCGCAATGGCGACCGGCTAGCCCAGTACAACCTGGCAACGATGCTGCTGCGGGGGGAAGGGGGCGCGGAGAATCTGGAAGCCGGCGTCGGGTGGCTGACCAAGGCGGCCGAAGCCGGAATGGCCCAGGCGCAGTATAACCTCGGACTGCTGTTCGAGAGCGGCATTGGCGTTTCGCGCGACCTAACCATGGCGACAGCGTGGTGGCAGAAGGCCGCCGAGCAGGGGCACATGCAGGCGCAGGTTGAACTGGCGACGCAGTACTTCCTGGGGCGTGGCGCCCCGAAGGACTGGAAGATCGCGGCTAGGTGGTACGAGGCAGCCGCTGCCAACGGCGACCCCGGCGCCCAATACATCATTGGCAGCTTCTACGAGCATGGCGACGGTGTCAGTCAGGACCTCAAGAAGGCGCTCGAGTGGTACACGCAAGCCGCCCGCCAGGGTGACGTAGGGGCGGCGGCCCAGGCCAAGGACGTGGCGCGTCGCCTGGCCGAAGCGCAGGCTGCGCCGTCACATTGACTATCTCGACGCCTCGCGAGCCGCTGTGATCGCTATGCCAGGTTCCTGCGAGGCACGAGGTGCCGCGCGATCAAACCGCAGGGAATCGGGATACGACAACACTTCGGGCAGTTCTCCGGTCTCCAGTTTTCGCTGCGCCGCCCGCCACCATTCGGCATCGAGCAGATCGGCGTGAGCTGCCATGAAGTCTGCGCGCACGCCGGCATCGGTGAATAGAAAGGTCGCGAACTCTTCCGGAAAGACATCATTGGGCGCAACCGGATACCACACGTCATCCGACATATCGTCGTAACCGGCCGGCGGCGGCGGGATGCGGCGGAAGTTGCAGACGGTCAGGTACTCGATCTCATCGTAGTCGTAGAAAACCACGCGACCGAAGCGTGTGACGCCGAAGTTCTTGAACAGTAGATCGCCCGCGAAGATGTTGACTGCAGCCATTTGCTTCAGCGCTTCGCCGTAATCGCGCATGGTGCGCTGGCGTTGCACAGGCGTCGCCGTCTCCAGGAAGATGTTCAGCGGCGTCATCCGCCGCTCGATGTAGAGATGCTTGACGATGATCGCCTCGCCGTCTTCCTCGATCAGCGATGGCGCCAAGGCGGTGAGCTCTGCGAGGAGCTCCGGCGTAAAACGTGCGCGCGGAAAGGCGACGTCGGAGTACTCGAGTGTGTCAGCCATCCGGCCTACGCGGTCATGGTGCTTCACCAGGAAGTACTTCTCCTTGACCTTTTCGGGAGTGGTCTCCTTCGACGGCGCAATCTTGTCGCGGATGACCTTGAACACGTAGGGATACGAGGGCAGCGTGAACACTGCCATCACCAGCCCCTTGATTCCTGGCGCAATGATGAAGTCATCGGTCGAATGCTTGAGGTGGTGCAGGAAGTCCCGATAGAAGAGGTTCTTGCCCTGCTTCTGCAGCCCGACCATGGTGTAGAGCTCGGCTTCGGTGCGCACTCCGACGATGTCGCGCAGAAACGCCACGTACGCGGAGGGCACTTCCATGTCAACGAGGAAATAAGCCCTGTTGGCGGAGAAGACGAGGGCAATCTGCTCGGTGTCCATGAGCAGCGCGTCAACGTAGAGCTTGCCGTCGGCGTCATGCTTGATCGGCACCACGAAGGGCAGGACCTGGAAGCCGTTGATGATGCGGCCGACGATATACGCCGTGCGGTTGCGGAAGAACAAGCTGGAGAGTACCTGGATCTGATGATTCGCCTCGAGCATGAACGGCCGTGGGAAGCGGTGGCGGAAGGCAGCGAGGATGTTGGCCAGATCGCGGCGGAAATCCGCGAAGCTGCGGTCGAGCTGAAAATCAAGAACGATGTCGATCAACGCATGGCGCAGCCCATGCTGGCGAGGGTAATACGACCTGTAAGACGGAGGTTCGGCGTCGATGTGCTCGGTCGACATGGCCGGGCGCACGAACAGGCAGCGATTATGAAAGTAAGTGCGATGCAGGATCTTGCACGACACCGAGTTGAAGAAAGTCTCTGCGCATTCGGGCTGCTTGTGATCGATCAGCAGCACGATGTAATGGCGCTTCACCTCCTCCCACAGGGCTTCGTCGATGCGATCACAGCCGAAATCGCGCTCGAGACGGGCCACCGTCTCCGCAACGCGCCGGTCGTAGAAGTCGATGCGATCCTGCGAAGTGTGCGCGATCGCGAGCCAGTTACCGGCTTCGAAATGACGTTTCGCCGTGCGCGCGCAGTCGCGAAACAGCGCGTAATGGCGATTAAAGCCGTCGAGCGTTGCCTGGGCGATCGCCTGGGGGCTCGCTGCTGTCATGGTAATCGGCAGGACCTGAACTCAAGCGAGCTGATGGTCCGGCCGAGCGCTCCGGAGCTCCGGAGCTGTCGCCGCGGGCTCGCTCCTACTTGTTGACCGCTTCGTTGTGTGCCTTGATCTCTTCGGTCAGCTTGTTGTAATCGCCGACTGCGGCGTTGCCGGCCGCCAGCGCGGCATCGGCCAGGGCCTTGGCGCCTTCGATGTACTTCTTAATGCACTCGCCGTACGCCTTGTAGTTATCGTTGAATTTGCGCATGATGGTCTGCGTGGCATTGCTGCCCGGAAGCTCCGGCTTGACGCAGCTGTTCGGCGGTACCGATGGAAAAGTGACCTGTTGCTGCTCTTGCGCGTGGGCGGCAAGGGTAATCGAAGCAAGAACGGCGGCGAGAAGAAGGCGGGGGTTCATTGGTATGACCTCATCGGCGAGCGGCAAAGCGCTATTCTATGCTGGCCGCCGCGGGCAGGGAAGCTTGAGCGGCGCGCAAGACGGGCGGGTAATAGTTACAGACCGCCAAACGGAGCGTCTCGTACTCGAATGCGCTCAGAGCTTTCTTAGCGCACCAACTACAATACCGATGCCGGCCGCGACCAGGTCTCCGACTAGTCCGTTGCGCGCGCCGCGACCCGGATCCGGCGGCGGCCGTTGAAGCAGCGCGTCGGCGAGCGCGACGACGTCGATGGTCTGCCGGTGTGCTTCGGCGTCGGCCAGTTCATGCAGGGTGTTTGATACCGCGTCCGGGTCGAGAATGGAAATCGGCGAGTGGCAGTAAGCGCAAGCCGTCTCGTGCTCGAGGTCGACCGGAGCGCCGCAGTTGGAACATTGAATGGTTCGCACCTTGGCCTTGAGTGTGGCAAGCTCGGCGCCCGATACCGGCCGGATGAAATTTTTTTCGCGAAGGAACTGCAGAAATGACGTAAGCCGCCCGTGACCCCAGGTGCACCGGTAGTAGCTGAAGTGCGTTGTACGCTGCAAGTCCTGGGTCGGCTCCAGCCGGGCGTGGCAGCGCGGGCAATCGAGCAGCGCAGGAAGGGCGTTGCGTTTGTCGCTGCGGTTTGCATTGAGCGCCTTGAAGACTTCGAGGACGCCACCCGGGGAAAGCTCGGTGCTTTCGTGCGCGTCGAACCAGATGACCTGGCAATCGAAACAGAAATCGATAGTAATGCGGCTCGGCAGCGACGCTTCGAAGTCGAGCGCGTGCATCGCCGCGCCGCAGCCCGGACAGTTCATCCAACCTCCGCCCGCCGCGAACACTTCTTCGAACACATGCTGCCCGAGGCGACCAAAGCAACGCTCATTCTCTAGCCGAGCTCGTCGATTGATCGCGGCCAGCTCGCCTTGAGCAGTCTTGAGAGCGCGCGATCGGCAAGGATTGTGCCGCCAGTCTGACATCGGGCGCAATAGTTGGTCTCGTTCTCGGCATAGACGATGCGCTGCACCGGCGCGCCGCAAACGGGGCATGGCTTTCCATAGCGTCCGTGGACCGCCATCTGAGGCCTGAAGGCGGTCACCTTTTCGGGAAAGCCTTGGCCAGTTTCCTCGCGCAGTCGCGCGGTCCATTCCGCAAGCACTTCGCGCGCAGCGGTATAGAGTCGCTCGGTCTCGTGACTGGCGAGTTTTTGCGTCAAAGCAACCGGCGACAGCTTTGCGCGATGCAGAATCTCGTCGGAATAGGCGTTGCCGACGCCGCTGAACAATCGTGGATCGGTCAAGGCGCGCTTGAGCGTGTGATTTTCGCGAACCAGGCGCTCGCGAAACGAAGCCAGGTCGGCGTCGGCGATTTCCAGCCCGCCCATATCGAATTGCGCCAGAGCGGCATTGCCCTTGACCAGGTGCAATGAAGCACGCCGCTTGGTTCCGGCCTCGGTGAAGGCGAGCGTCCCATGGCGAAAGTCGAACAGCGCCAGCGAAATGCGCGCCGGCGGCTTGCTGTCTCGCGCGATCCAGCGCAGGCGTCCGGCAATCATCAAGTGGAATACGAGGAACAACTCCTCGTCGAGCCCGAAAACGATGCGCTTGCCAAGGCGATGAACGCTGCGAATGCGTTTGGCTTCGGCTTGGGCGATCGGCGGCACGGCCGTGCGCAGCACGAACGGGCTTGTCAGGCGAACGCGCTCGAGAATCTGACCGACGATGCGCCGCTCAAGGCTCTCGGCGTAGACGACGACGTCGGGCAGTTCGGGCATCGCCGAATAGAATCCGTCATACGACGCCGACCGCGCCCAGCGCGGCGGCGACCCCCAGAAACAACAGCGGATGCACTCGAGTGATCAACGCAAGCAGGGCAGTCGCCAAAGTGACGGAGTAGGCAGCGACGGTTTCGTCGGCGGCACGGGCGAGGACATAGCCGCTCGCCAGCACCAGGCCGACGGTCACCGGCGCAAGCCCTCGTTGGATCGCTGCACGTAGCGGCGCGTCGCGGAATCGGTCCCACACATGTGCAACTGCGAAAGTCAGCACCGACGACGGCGCGCAGATCGCCAGCGTGGCGACCAGCGCACCGAGAAAGCCGTAAACCTTCCAGCCGATGACGCTGACGATGAGCATGTTCGGACCGGGAGATGCTTGCGAAATGGCGAAGGCTTGCGCGAACTCGGCGTTGCTCATCCATTGATAGACGTCCACCACCCGGCGATGAATTTCGGGGATCAGCGCGTTCACGCCTCCGATAGCCAGAAATGACAGAGCGCCGAACTGCTCCGCCAGTTCGATGAGCACCTGAGGAATCACCGGCGAGTCCGCCATGCAAGAGCCACCGAAAGAGGAACCAGAATCAGCAGCGCCCAGAGTAGCGGTACGCGCAAAAGCGCAAGCGCGACGAAGGCGAGTGCTGCGATAACGATCTGCCACACCGTTCCAGAGAGCGGCTGTCCCATCTTAAGACCCATCGCGATGATCAACCCTGTCGCCGCGGACGACACGGCGGCGGTGGCACCGCGCACGGCTTCAAGCGTCGCAAAGCGGGCATAGAGTGCAGCGAGCGCGAGCACGATTAGAAACGGCATGAGCATGAGCCCCAGGCTGGCGATCGCAGCTCCCAACGGGCCGCGAAAGCGGTTGCCGACGATGATCGACACGTTGATGATATTGGGGCCCGGAAGGAACTGCGACAGCGACAACACCTCGGTGAATTCGCGTTCGGTGAGCCATGCACGTTCGTCGACCAGCATGCGCCGGGCGAAAGGCATGACGCCCCCGAAACCTGAGACGCCCACCTTGAGAAATCCGAAGAACAGGTCGGCTTGAGTGACCGGCGCGCGCTCAGCGGCCGTGGAGGACTCGCTCACTTGAGCTGAGGTTCGAAGCGGCCGTCGATCGCCGTCCACCCTGCGTCGGCGACCAGCGCCACCTTGCGCGAAAGGTCGAACAACGCGCGATAGTCAAACGACCTTTGCGGATTCATGGAGGTCACTGCTTACGATCATGCGAATCGCGACCCGACGAGTGAACGTCCGGCAGTTTACTGCAGCGCTCTTGGGCGAGCGACAACAACGAGCGCCAAACTACTTCCGCAACAGCCACAGGATCAGGCTGATCACTGCCGAAATGATGAGGCCGGTCGTAATCGGAAAATAGAACGAAAAACCGTCGCGCTCGATATGAATGTCACCCGGCAGGCGGCCGAGGCCAAGCCTGGTGAGCAGCGGCCAGGCCAGCCCCGCGATAACGAGGACGACACCGAGCGTGATCAGGAAGCGCGCCATGAGACCAACAAGCTGACCACATGATTGTAACCTGCTGGCAGAGCCGCCCGCGTGGCGCTATGCTCTCGCGTCGCCACGCTGCTCAGGCTCCATGATCCGCGCGCTCGACGCTTTCGTTGACCTGATTCTTTCTGGCGCCAAGTGGCTCGCGCTGCCCATCGTGGGCGCGCTGTTCCTACAGTGGCCCCTGCGCGATCTCGTTGGCGCCTATTCCCGTGAGGCCAACGACCTCGGGCAATGGATCTTCGCGCTCTACGTTGCCGTTGCCATTACTGCGGCGACGCGGTCGGGAACTCACCTCTCGGCGGATGCGCTGGCGCGACGGTACCCTGCGCAATGGCGCGACCGCCTCGCGCGATTGGGCATTTTGTTCGGGCTCCTGCCCTGGGCGATCTTCGTGCTGGTGACCAGCCGCAATATCGTCCTGTCATCGGTGCTGCAACTCGAACGGTTTCCCGATACCTACCATCCCGGCTACTACCTGATCAAGATCGCGCTCTGGCTGCTTGCTCTCCTGGTGCTGATCCAAGGCTTGATCGACCTCGTCCGGCCTGCGCGGTGATGCCCAGATGATGCCGTGGGTGGGCCTCGCGCTGTTGTTGTTCGTGGGCTTCGGCGTCGTCTTGAGCGGGCTGCCCTTTCCCGTGGTCCTGATCACCGCGGCGAGCCTCGGCGCATTGATCGGGGCCATCAACGGCCAGGTCCCGATCGATCTTCTCGGAGCACTGCCCGGGCGGCTGATCAATCTTCTTGAGAACGACCTGGTTCAGGCGATCCCGCTGTACGTTTTGATGGGCGGCCTCATCAATCGCCTGCCCGTCGCCGAGGCTCTCTACCGCCTGGGCCTTGCACTGGCACCGCGCAGTCGCGCAGCGCCGGTTGTTTCGGGAATCGCTCTGGGCGCCTTGATCGGACCTATGAATGGATCGGTGGGCGCCAGCGTGCTCGCACTGTCGCGCGTGCTGGAACCGCGTCTCGAGGCTTCCGGCATCCCGCTGCCACGGCGCGCCGCGGTCATCGCGGTGGCGAGCACGCTCGGCGTCGTGGTGCCGCCCTCGCTGGTGCTGATCCTACTCGGTGACGCCATGCTCGCCGCGCACACCATCGCCGTGACCAGCACCGGGCGCGATGACCGGGTGATCAACACCCAGGACGTGTTTCACGGCGCGCTCGTGCCGGCCGGCATTTATCTGCTCGCGTGCCTGATCATCGCTTGGTGGTTCAATCGCCGCGCGACGCATGATCCGGGCGCAAGTCCTGCTGCCGACAAAGGCCTTGATGCGCAACACGCAGTCGTGGCTGTGACTGCCTTACTGGCCATCCTGACGCTTCTGGGTGGTGTAGCTCTGGGCTATTTCTATGCGGTGGAAGCGGCGGCTATGGGCGGATTCGCGCTCCTCGTCGCCGGGCTGGTGAGCCGACGCCTGACAATGCCGGTGCTCAGCGAGTTGTTGCGAGACTCGCTGGCCCTTACCGGCACGCTGTTCTTTCTTCTGCTCGCAGCCACCACGCTGACGCTGGTCTTGCGCGTGCTCGGTACCGATCAACTCGTTGCCGGATGGATCGCCGCGATTCCCGGCGGAGCGTTGACGGCAGTGGCAGTGGTGCTGGGAGGCATCTGGTTGTGCGCACTGGTGCTCGACGCTTTCGAGATCATCTTCGTCGTGGTGCCAATTGTTATTCCGCCACTCTTGCTCCGGGTCGACGATGCGGTATGGGTAGCGGTTCTAGTCCTGCTGGTTGTGCAGACCGGCTTTCTCGCTCCGATCATCGGTTACTCGGTGATGATGACCTGCTCGGTGCTCAAGGCATCTGTCGAGTTCCTTACACTGCTGCGCTCGCTTTTGCCCTATCTCGTGGCCCAGTGGGCGCTGCTGCTCGCGGTGCTCCTGCTGCCGGCTCTCACCCACCTGGGACAGACCGAATCGGACCGTAGCCGCAAGCCTCCCGACATCAACCAGGAGGAGCTCGACCGACGGATTCAGCAGATGTTAGCACCGGAGCAGGAGGCACCGGGCAGCGACAAGACCCCTTCGCAGTGAATCAAGAAACCGGCTGTGCTTGCACCGCGACTAGTTCATGTCCAGCGCATGCCGCTTGAGCGCTTGCAGCGGGACCACAGCCAGAGTCTCCTCGTGCGTCGCACTGAGCACTACCGGAGGTGCGACGCCGGCTTCGAAGGCTTCGCGCCAGCGGCTTGCGCAGATGCACCAGCGGTCTCCCGCTCTGAGTCCCGGAAAGCCCACCTCTGGGACAGGCGTCGATAAATCGTTCCCCTGCTCGCGGGAGAAGGCGAGAAAGCGGGCGGTCATCTGCGCGCAGACGACGTGCAGGCCTAGGTCTTCGGGACCGGTGTTGCAGCAGCCGTCGCGGTAGAAGCCGGTGCGCGGCACCACCGAGCAGGGCTCGAGACGGCCTCCAAGCACATTCCTGTCCTCGGCCACGGTCGCCGCAATCCTCAAGGTTTCAAAGCGCGGTAGAGAAACGGAAGACTGACGTCCATGCGATAGTCGACGTCGGAATGATTGTCGTCGAACTCCTCGTAAGTATGTTTGACCCCGGCTTGTGACAGGCGCCTGGACAGGATGCGTGTGCCGTAGTGAATGTGGTATTGGTCGCGCCAGCCGCAGTCGATATAAATGCCCTTGAGCGATTTCAAATTGGAGCGGTAGGTGCCGACCAGGTTGATGGGATCGTGCCTGAGCCAGTTTTTCCAGCGCGACACAATGGGCTCGCCGGTTTCCATGTTGAAGGGAATCCGAAAGCCCAGCGGCGCGCGCCGATCCGGGTCATAGGTGGCGGCCATGCACAGGTTCATGATCGCATGGCTCTCCGCCATGGAAAGCTTCTCCTTGTGCCAGACATGGTCGAGAAAGCGCTTGACGCGGCCATCGTCGCGCCCATCGGAGAGTCCGTTGCGAGTGCCTTCGCGCAGCGCATCGTAGCGACCGGGGCTGCGCTTTTTCGAGCGGAACTTGGAAAGCTCGTTAAGCGTGTTCGGCCAGTCGTGCCAGTAAACGAAGTCGAAGTAGGAATCGCCCGAATGATCGGCAATCGCGCCCCAGTGCTGCGCGTACTTCATGCCGTGGATGATGGCCCCGTAGCCCCCCGAGGATTTGCCGAAGCACCCGCGATGCCCGCGCGAAGCGAGAGTGCGAAACTCGCCGTCGACAAAGGGGATCAGCTCGCGCGTCAGATAGTCCGCGTAGTTTCCGATCGCCGATGAGTTGACGTACTGGTTGCCACCCAACGCAGTGAAGCAGTCGGGAAGGACCACGATCGCCGGTCCCATCTTGTTCTCAAAGATGAGGCGCGCCATGCGGTCAGGCACATTGTCGGCAAACGGCCTCCAGTTGGTGTGCGCGAGTCCCGAGCCGGTGAATCCCACCATGTCGTAGAGGACCGGAAACCGACGGCCGCGGCCGCGACCGGCAGCCTGGTCGTATTGGGGGGGTAGCCACACGCCGAGCTTGCGCAGGGACGGGTCGCCCAGCGGGTTGTCGCGAAGCACCCGGGACTGATGTTCCAGCACGACGAGCCTTCCTGCGGGTCCCTGAGGACGTTTGAGTGCCATGAAGCCTTCCCTTGGATAGTGGAGGCATTGTACGCGAGGGACAGCCTTGGCTTGAATCGTGCTTGTCCTTTGTCTACGATGCACTCATCGGCGGCGATCGAACGCGTCCAATCCAAGATCGCCCCGCGCCTTGAGGAGGTGACCGAAGTGAGACTCGGAGCTCGCTGTATCGTCACGAGCATCGGGGTTGCAGCGTGGCTCTCGGTGATCCCGAGCTTGGCGGGCCGCCCCACCATGGAGGAGTGCTTCGAGGGCTCCGACTTTATCGGCAACGCGGCGCGGTCACGCGACGCGGGCGTGGCTGCTGACCGCTTTCTGGGCCGCATGGAGGACGACTTCGTCGCCATCCGCGCGTTTCCCAATGAGCTTCGGTGGTTTGTTCACGACGCCGATGACGAAGCTTTCCTGCTCGATTCGGCGCGGGAGGTGTTCGAACATCCGGGAGCGCCGGATCGACATCGCGCCGCGTTTTTGCGTGCTTGCATCGACCGAATGGCCATGGGCGGCGAGCAGGCGCCGGAACCGGCCCCGCCGCGCTCCTCCCGCTAAGCTCTGCGAGCTCTGCGCTCGGTTGCCTGAAGCGATAGCTCCTCGCGCTCGGCGCGCGCGATCCTCGCGAGCTCGCCGACAAAGCGGGGGACTTCGGCCTGGTTCTTCAGATACAACTCTGCCGCGCTGCTGCGCACACGTTCGATGCGTACGGTCAGTAACGCAGGAGAGCGCAAGCGGAATACCGCTTCGTCCGAAACGTCGTCTCCCACGTATATAGCGCGGTCGCAAGCGGAATACCGCAGCAGTACAGGCATGGCCTCACCCTTCTGCGGCGCACCGGGCGGCATAAGGTTAAGAACGAATTTCCCCTCGAGCAGCGTCGGTTGCGGAACCAGGCATTGAGCGCGTTCCTCGACCAGGCGCTCAACGGCATCCTTGTGCTTCGCGTGGCGATAGTGGAAGGCGAGGGTGCTTGTCTTGTCTTCCAGGGTGAGATGGGGTATCGAGCGCCACGGCTCGTCGGGACCGCAAAGCTGCTCGATCCACGATCGACAGATGCGCGCGAACTCCAACGCTTGAGCCTCGTATCCGGGAACGCCCTCGGCGCCGTTGTTACCGATCAAGTACCGTGGCGTGAAGCCCAGCATCGGCTTCGCATCAGCGACGGCGCGCCCGGTGACCACCGCCACCACGGTCCATTCCGACAGAATCGCGAGGTCACTCTGAACCGCGCCGGGAACGCGGGCATCCCAGGGACGAGAGACGATCGGTGCCAGCGTACCGTCGATATCGAAAGCGAGCAGCGGCCGGTGACTCAACCACTCGTGCAGACGTTCCAGTCCTGCCGGCGACAGCGCGTACCTCATGCCTTAACTGCGTCCGCAGTGCGCCCGTGCTCCTTGATCCTTTCGGAGACGCGCTGGCGTTGCCTGAGACGTGCTGCATCAAGAAGCATGGCTCCCGCCCACCGGTAGACGTTGAACTCCTGGACCAGCCTGCGCATGCTGCGCATCCGCAGCCGCTGCTCATCCGCCGGCATGGTCAGAGCGCGATACAGTGCCTGAGCGCACTGCTCGCTGTGATAAGGATTGACCAGCAGCGCGTCATGGAGTTCTCGCGCGGCTCCGGTGAACTGGGAAAGCACCAGCACGCCGCGCTCGTCGTCGCGCGAGGCGACGAACTCCTTGGCCACGAGGTTCATTCCGTCGTGCAGGCTGGTGACGACGCATATTTCTGCGGCGCGATAGTACTCGTTGACGACAGGCGAGGAATGATGCTGGACCTTGAGCCGGATCGGTTCCCATCCGTCGCGACCGAATCGGGCATTGATGCGGGCAGCCAACGCCCGGACGCGACCCTCGAAGTTGTGGTATTCCTCGAGCGAAGAGCGCGACGGCGCCGCGATCTGAACGAAGACGAAGCGGCGAATAAGCTCGGGGTGAAGCTCGAGCATCCGCTCGACCGCCGAGAAGCGCTCAAGAATCCCCTTGGTATAGTCGCAGCGGTCGACGCCGACGCCGAGCAGCACGTCATCGGGCAGCTTCTCCACGCGCAAAACCTTCGCCCTGCACAGCGGCACCGGAAGCTGGGTGTCGACCCATTCGGGCGGCCACTGGATCGAGATCGGGTAATGCTCGACTCGGGTCAGGCGACCTCCGTACGAAATCGTCGACGATTCGCGCTCGATGCGGGCTTCGAGATAACGGTCGACCGTCTCCACGAAATTCTGGCAGTGGAAGCGGGTATGGAATCCCAGGATCGTGCTTCCGAGCAAACCGTCGAGCAGGGCTTCTCGCCAGGGACAGATGCCGAATGATTCCGAGTTGGGCCAGGGAATGTGCCAGAAGGTGATGATGGTTGCCTTGGGCAGGCGCTCGCGGATGAGCCTCGGCAGCAGCGCTAGGTGATAGTCCTGGACGAGAACCACCGGGTCCTCCGTTCGCGCCTCGGCGCGCACGGCTTCAGCAAAGCGTCGGTTTACACTGATGTACTGCTCCCAGTCACCGGAGCGGAAGACGGGCCGCACGTGAGCGATATGGCATAGCGGCCACAGGCCTTCATTGGCGAAGCCTTCGTAGTAGCCCTTCTCCTCCTCGGCGGTAAGCCAGACGCGCCGCAGCGTATAACTCGGTCTGTCAGGCGGGACGCGCACCCGGTCCTGCGCATCTACGGTATCGTGATCGGCATTGCCGCTGCCGTGCGCGATCCAGGTCCCTGAGCACGCGCGCATGACCGGCTCCAGCGCCGTTACCAGACCGCTCGCCGGGCGCTGCACCTCGATCCGTTCCTCGCGGTGAACGTGAATGAAAGGCTCGCGGTTGGACACCACCAGGATCTCATCGCCGAGCAGCTTGTCGCGAAGAACGCCGCGCAGCATCTCCGGACTCCAGGTCGCGCCGTCGTCGGGGATGCGTCGGCTCATGTCCAGGTCGCGCAGCAGCGCGCGCAGGTCACTCGCCAGCGGATGCATGTCCGATGTTTCGCGCTGCCCGAAGGGCTGCAGGATGCCTTCGCCGCGCAACAGCGCGCGCGCCCCGGCGATCCAACCGCGCCACGACAGATGCGCGATGAAAACCGTGACCAGCGAAATGATGACCCCGAGCACAACGAACAGGCCGATCAGGTAGCGGCGGGTGTCGGCGCTGCGGCGCTCGACAAAGCTCATGTCGTGCACGAGTATCAACGAGCCGATGTGATCATTTCCCTGATAGACCGGGTGTTCGACCACGTGCAGCGGACCTTGCGGGGTTTGCACCACGGAGGTGCCCGAAGGCGGCTGGCACTTGAGCGACGACGGATAGGTGGCCGTCTCATAGCGCAATCTGCCCTTTTCGTCGCAAAAGGCGAGGGCGTAGAGACGTTGATCCTGAAGCGCACGGTTGAACAGCGTGTTGATCTTCGCCGAAGCGCCCTGCTCGACCAGCTGCCCGAGTTGGTCTTCGAGCGCATTGGCGATCAATTGCGAACGCGTGTCCAGATCGTTGACCCACCAGCGCAGCGTCAGGCGGTCGACCACCGGCAGCAGGAAATAGCCCAGAATCGCGAGCGTTACCACCAGCGGCGCGATAAAGCGCAGCGACAAGCGCAACGAGCGAATGCGATCCTGCGCGCTCATCGCTTCGAGCCCTGTGACGGGCGAACGCTCGCCCGTTCGCCGGACGAGCGTTTGGTGCAAGCTTTTGCAAAACTTACACGATGCCGCTGCTCGAGCGGATCAAATTGTGTCAGCGAAACACCGTTGTGAACGGCAGCCATCGTTGCCTCCCGCGATTCAAATCCCTTGTCCGTTCGTAACCTACGCAATGATCGTGCCGGTCTGACCGTGTGATGGCGACCCTGATTCAGCGCTCGAGGATCGCCGCCACACCCATGCCGCCTGCGGTGCAGATCGAGATCAGCCCGCGTCCCGAGCCGCGTTGCTCCAGTTGCTTGGCAAGCGTGGCAACGATGCGCGTCCCGGTGGCAGCGAATGGATGTCCCAGCGCGACACTTCCTCCTTTGAGATTGAGCTTCTCGCAATCGATCGCACCCAGCGGCTTATCGCGACCGAGTCGCTGCCTGCAATACTCCTCCGATTCCCATGCCCTGAGCGTACACAGCACCTGTGCCGAGAACGCTTCATGGATTTCGTAGATGTCGAAGTCCTGCAATGTGAGACCTGCTCGATCGAGCATGGCGGGGACTGCATAGGTAGGCGCCATCAGCAGTCCTTCAGGTGCACCCACAATGCCCGCGTAATCCACGGCCGCCGCTGCCGAATGCGTAAGATACGCCTGAACTGCAAGCCCGTGCGATCTCGCCCACGCTTCCGAGGCGAGCAGGACGCATGACGCGCCGTCGGTCAGCGGCGTGCTGTTGCCCGCAGTAAGCGTGCCTTTCGCGCTGCGGTCGTAGACCGGCTTGAGCGCGGCAAGCTTCGACAACTCGGTATCGCGACGGACGTTGTTGTCGGTCGCGAGGCCGGCGCAGGGTGCGACCAGATCGGAGTAAAAACCAGCGTCCCATGCCGCCGCGGCGTTGCGGTGGCTCCTCAGCGCAAGCTCGTCCTGCTCCGTGCGACCGATGCTCCATTCCTTGGCCATCAGCTCGCAGTGTTCGCCCATGGACAGTCCTGTGCGCGGCTCGACGACCGCCGGCGCTGCGGGCTTGAGATCGTGCGGGCGCAATCGCAGCCATGGTTTCAACCGCGCGCCGAGCGTGCGCCCGCGAGCGCCCTCCAGCGCGATGGCGTTGAGCGCTCTGCCGTAGACCAGTGGAACCTCGCTGGTCGTATCGACGCCGCCGGCGATGCCTGCCTCGATTTCTCCCGCTTCGATTCGCTGCGCGAGCGCTGCTGCCGCGGTGAGACTGGTGCCGCAGGCCCGCTGCACATCATGCGCGGGCGTGTGCGGATCGAGGCCGCAGTCCTGCATCGCTTCACGTGTCAGATTCCAGTCGCGCGAGTGCTTGATCACGGCCCCCGCGACGACGTCGCCCAGCCGCGCTCCCTTGAGACCGAACCTGTCGACCAGGGCTTTCAGCGCCGCGGTCAGCAATGCAAGATTGCCAAGGGTGGTGTAGGCGGTATTGCTGCGGGCAAAGGGGATACGTACGCCACCGATCACGGCGGCGCGCCGGCTATTCGCCATGGGGCCTCGCCTCGAGGGATGTGCCATTCAACAATAGGCGCTCGTCGCTGAAGTTGCAACGCTCGTCGGCGCAACGCTGGCTTGAACTTGCTCGGGCGAGCGGCATGGCCTTAGGCTATGTGCTTCTTTTGAATGGAGCGGATTCGAACCATGCGTAAGTGGCCCTTAGCCTCAGCGATCATGCTCCTCGGTCTCGCCGGGATTGCCGCCGCGACGATGCCCAATGCCAAGCCCGGCCTGTGGGAGAGCATTACCACGACGACCATCGAGCAAGGCCTGCCTCCCAACATGCCCGGCCTGGCCAAGATGCCGGCCGAGCAACGCGAGAAGCTTCAGCGCTCGATGTCCCCACAAGGCGGCAAGCCGACCGTCAACAGCGTGCGCCAGTGCGTGACGCCCGAAATGATCGAGCGCTGGGACGCATTTGCATCCGGCGGCAGCGATTCGAGCTGCAGGCGCACCGTTGTCGATCGATCCGCGCAGCGCGTCAGGCTCAATTTGGTCTGTAGCGACGGCAAGTCCACGGGTGAAGCCGAGTTCAGCACCGCCGGGCCGGATCGCGTCGTGGGAAAAATGAAAATGCTCACCCGGACGGACCGCGGCGAGACGAAGCTCGATCTGCGGGTCGAGGCGCGCTGGATCAGCTCCGAATGCGGCGCGCTCAAACCGGGCGAGACCGTGCGCATGGGCGGCGGCTGACCGCGTTCCCAGTAGTCTTTTCAGCGAAATGACGCTGCGGTCAACGACAGTACCAGCGGAGTTGATGCTGCCGCCAAAGCGGTGGAGATCAGCAGGCTCGCTGCGACCGGTCCGCCCAGCGTGTCGAACTGTTGCGACATGAGATAGACGTTGGCGCCGACCGGCAGCGCTGCCAGCAACACGACTGCTTGCGTTTCCAGCGGTGGCAGAGCGATCAAGCGGGCGAGCGCGAACACGACCAGAGGCTGTGTCACGAGTTTGAGCGCGCATATCGCAGCGCTCTGCCGCCATCCTTCGCGGATCCGGTACTGGGCAAGCCCCATCCCAAGCGCGATCAGCGACAGTGGTATGGCGGCCTGGCCGATCAAGTCCATTGTCTGGGCAACCATGCCGGGCAAAGGCAGCGCCGCGACGCCCCAGGCGGCGCCGATGAGAATCGCCGCCACGACCGGATTGGTCAGCACGGCTTTCGCCGCGGAGAAATAGCCGGACCACGACAGCGCACGGTGGCGGGCCCATTCGACCGACACCGTGACTAGCGTCCACAGTGTCAGGGAATTGAAGACCAGGACCAGCGACACCGCCGGAATCGACGCCTCCCCGAGCAGGATTCTCGCCAGCGGAACACCCAGCAGCACATTGTTGGAAAAGATGCCGCCGAGCGCGAACACCGACTGCGCCACACCGTCCATGCGGAATATCCGTTGCGCAATCAGCCGTCCCACAAAGAACACGACGAGACATCCGCCAAAGAACGCGATAAGCAGCCGCGCATCGATCGGCGGCAACTTGGACAAATCGCTCATCAGACGGAACAGCATCGCCGGAATGGCGACCGAGAAAACGAATCGGGTGAGCGCATCGGCGACCGGCTTGGGCCAGTCTCCCCATCGCGCCAGCGCGTAGCCGATCAGAATGAGCGAGAACAGCGGCGCGGTGAGGCTCGTCAGATCGAGCAGGGCGTGGATCATGCGTTCGCCACGAGCGAGCGGCGCTCCGGCTGCAACCAAAGACTCCTTGCGCGGCACGGCACGGTCGCCGCGCTTCCCCGCACGGGCGGCGAAGCAACGTTTAAGCTCAACGGCGCTCCACGCGGCTCACGGGAGCGACGAACTTCAGATCGGATGCGTGCCGACCAGCGCGAGAAACTCTTCTCGCGTCGCGGTTGATTCGCGGAAAGTCCCCAGGACGGACGAGGTGACCATCACCGAGTTCTGCTTTTCGACGCCGCGCATCATCATGCAAAGGTGACGCGCCTCGATCATCACTCCGACACCTTTGGCGTTCACCGAGATCATGACTTCCTGCGAGATCTGCTCGGTGAGTCTTTCCTGCAGCTGCAGCCGACGCGCGTACATGTCGACCAGCCGTGCAAGCTTAGATACGCCGAAAACCTTGCCGCTGGGGATGTAGCCGATATGGCAACGGCCGAAAAAGGGCAGCATGTGGTGCTCGCAAAGGCTGTACACCTCGATGTTCTTGACGATGACCATGCTGTTGGCTTCTTGGGTGAACACCGCCCCGTTGATCAGGCGCTGGACGTCCATCCGGTAGCCCGAGGTAAGGAATTCGAGCGCGGCGGCCACCCGCGACGGTGTCTTCACCAGTCCTTCCCGCTCGGGGTCCTCGCCGATTTCCACCAGAAGCTGGTGCACCAGCGCTTCGATCTTCTTCGCTTTGAGGTGCATTGCAAGTGCCTCTTGAACGATGGGCCTTTCGCCGCGTAGCGCCATTATCCCACGCACGGCAATCGAGCCTCGATGCGATAATGCAAGTATTCAATCCACGCAAAGGACTGCACCATGGGATCATTCATCGAGCTCACCGCGTCTGACGGGACGCGTTTGTCGGCGTATGAGGTTGCGCCTGCCGGAACGCCGTGCGGAGCGCTGGTCGTGGCGCAGGAGATTTTTGGGGTCAACGGCCACATCCGAAGCGTTTGCGACGGTTTCGCCGCCGACGGCTACCGCGTCATCGCCCCGGCGCTGTTCGACCGCTACGAGCGCGGCGTCGACATAGGCTACACGCCGTCGGATATTGCCAAGGGACGGGAGCTCAAGGCGCGTGCGACCACCGACGTCGCGCTGCGCGACATCGCGGCGGCGCGCGCTGCAGTGGCATCATCCGGAAAGGTTGGCGTGATCGGCTATTGCTGGGGCGGTTTCATCGCCTGGATGAGCGCTTGCCGTTTGGAGGGGTTCGCCTGCGCCGTGCCTTATTACGGCGGCGGCATGCTCGATGCGGTGCGCGAGCGTCCGCGCTGCCCGGTGCTCGCGCATTTCGGCGAGCGCGATCAGGCCATACCCGTCGCCGGCGTGAGGGAGTTCGCCAAGGCCCACCCGGAGGTGCAGGTGTTCATTTACGCTGCAGATCATGGCTTCAACTGCGACCAGAGGTCGGCTTACGATCCAGCATCGGCGAAACTCGCGCGCGAGCGCACGCTCACCTTCCTGCGGGAGCATATCGGGTAGACGCGCGGCGCCGGCCCGTTACGTAGGTTCCTTAGGGCACGAAGTACAGAAGCGCGTTGCAGCGTTGTTGAGCCGGCGAGCAGGAAATTGTCTTGCTGTCGATGTCCCAGTTGCGAACGCTCAAGTAATACGTCGCTCCTGGGGTGAGCTGCGAGACCCCTCCACCCACGATAAAGTTGTTGGTCGTGGTGGTGCCGTTGCTGCGCGACAGCGGGCCGTTCACTCCCGTCGGGTCGGTGGGACGGAAGTCGCACGGCACGCTCGACAGCGTCGAGTCGCGCGTCGTGGGCGGGCCGTCGAATTCCGACACCGTGACTCGTCCGCCCCCGCCTGCGTCGGGCGGCACGGTGAATTTGTATACCCAGGCGCCGTTCCACGAAAACGCCGGGTTGTCGCTGAAGAACGCCGTGTAGATCGCGGACTCCGCCCACGTTCCGTCCGTGTAGAGAATATTCGGGAATTGCGAGCAAAGACCCGGCAGCGGTCCCTGCGCCGCCTGCCAGTTGATGGTGGTCGTCGCCGGCGCGCTGGTCCCGCCAGCGTTGGTTGCGGTAACCGTGTAGGCTTTCGGCCCCGGCAACGCCACCCGGGTGAGGCAAGTCGAGGTCGCACTGGTGCAACCGGTCCAGGTGAAGCTCGTCGGATTGCCGGTGCACTCGGCGTTGAGCATCGCCAGCGAGCCGGCCTCGGGCTGTGGATTGTCGGTCGTCGCCGCGACAGCGCAAACCGGTGGCGCGGGAGCAGGCATCCAGTCGACGCTTACCGTCGCGGGCGGACCCGAGCCGCTGGGATTGGTCGCGATGACGCTGTAACTCAATACGCCAGCGACCGCTGAGCTGGTCGAGCAGGTGGAAGAGCTGCTAGCGCATCCGGTCCAGGCATACCGGGTCGGACTGCCGCTGCACAGTGCAGTCAAGGTGATGGCGGCGCCGACCGCGGGAGCCATGTCGCTGGCGACAAGCGTGCAGGATGGCGCAGCTCCGGTGGCCGTTGGAGAGCACATCGCGACCGGCAGCGGAGGAGGGCCGTAGCCCTCGGCAATGTAGCCTCTGGCCACCATCGCCTGAAGAACCAAGGGATCGGTGGTGTAGCGGTGATTCGAGTCGGGGCGATTGTTCCAGGCGCGATAAATCGGAATGGTCCCTGCGGGGCACTGACCGGTGCCCAAATCGGGAAGCGCCACCAGGAAGACGTCGTCGGACTCGAAAATCCATATGTTCGGAAAGCGTTGCTTGACGAAGTCACACTCGGACGTGAACGCGGAGTAGAAATGCGAATCGAGACCGGCCTGCGCCAGTCCGTAGAAGCGGCACACCGGGTAGAGACCTGGAAGGGCGGTTGCCGGGTCGTAGACCTTGAAGCTCAAGCCCGTGCGCTGCCACCCCGGAATCTGTCCGCTGTCGAGCGCCGCGATCTCCAGCGGTAAGGCGGTGACGAAATAATGGTCGCGCGCGGCGTAGTAGTACTCGATGGCGTCGACCAGATCGCCCGGCGCGGCCATCAACGGCCCTGCACCCAGCAATGCCAGCGCCGCAATCCACCGCGCCACCCTGGAAGGTATCCCCATCCGCTCCTCTTCCTCCTTAGACGTCGCGCGTCCCCGTTGGGGGCCCCGGCGACTTGTCCCCGGTGATTCAGGGACGCATTCGACCTAGAGACTCCTGCCGCGGACGCGAGTTCCGAATCCGGCGGGGATAGGGACTCGCGGGGTGGACAGGAGCCGGTGCTGTCCCGCTGAGCCATGTTGTGGAGGATCGAACCGATCAACATTCGACGGTGCGCAGCTTGAGTGGAGACTGATAGTTGACAAAGGCAACCATAAAGTTGACAGTGGCATGGAACGGAATCGGCGGCCAAATCGAGCGATGTCGGATCCCTCCTCGGCTCTCAAGCCGCGTATTGCCGCGGTGCGGCGCTTCAATCGCTTCTACACGCAGAAGATCGGCGTTCTCGACCAGGGGCTCCTTGCCAGCAACTATTCGCTGACCGAGGTTCGCGTGCTCTACGAGCTCGCGCACGATGCCGCGATGGCGACGAACGGTGCCAGCGCGATCGCCGCGGCGCTGGGCGTCGACGAAGGCTATCTGAGCCGAATTCTGCGTGGCTTCGAAAAGCGCGGACTGGTCGTGCGCCGGCGTTCGTCCAACGACTTGCGCCGCAGTTCGCTTAAGCTAAGCGGGCGAGGTCGCAAGGCGCTGGCGAGCCTCGATGCGCGCTCCGAATCCCAGGTCGAGGCCATGCTTCGTCCGCTCGATGCCGGCCGACAGCGACGGCTCGTGAAGGCGATGCGCGAAGTTGAACTCCTGCTGGGCGGAAGCTCTGTCGCACCGTCGCCGCTGCTGCTGCGTTCGCCGGAGCCGGGCGACATCGGCTGGGTGGTTCACCGCCATGGCGCGCTCTATGCACGCGAGTATGGCTACAACGCCGAGTTCGAGGCGCTGGTGGCGGAGATCGCGGCAGAGTTTCTGCGAAAGTTCGATCCGAGCCGCGAGCGCTGCTGGATCGCCGAGCGCGCTGGAGAGATCGTCGGCTCGGCATTCTTGGTACGCAAGTCGCCGAGGGTCGCCAAGCTGCGCCTGCTGCTGGTCGAGCCTTCCGCGCGCGGGCTCGGTCTGGGAGCGCAGCTGGTTGGCGAATGTGTGGACTTTGCTCGCGACGCCGGCTACCGCAAGGTGATCCTTTGGACGCAGAGCGAGCTCACCGCTGCTCGCAGAATCTATCAGCGCAACGGCTTTCAGCGGACCGAAAGTCATCGGCATCGCAGCTTCGGACGCAATCTGGTCGGCGAAATCTGGCAGCTCGAGCTGTAGCTTGCGGTTACGCCAGGTTGCCGCGAAGCGCCGGCTGCAACCGATCGCTCCCGCGGGTTAAACTAGCTACCCCGCTGGCGCGATTGCCGATGCGTGCGGAGGCGTACGATGAAGTGCCCGAACTGCGGCTACGAAACTCAGCCTGGAGCAAAGTTCTGCGTTCAATGCGGAACGACCCTTGCTGCAGGCTCCGCAGCCGTAGCTGCACCTGCCGCCCCATCCCCAAGCACTACCCAGAGAAGGCCGGCGATGCCGAGTCCGGCGCCCGCGCAGGCGGCGCCGGCGAGCGCTGCACGCTCCACCGGGACTACCGTGTCGCCGATGATCGGCCCCGGTGCAGCAACACCGCCAGCTTCGCCTCCGCCTGCGCGGCGGCTCGGTTGGATCGGAGCCGTCATAGGCCTGATTCTGGTATTGGGCATTGGCGGGGTGGTCGTTTATCGCATGCTGGTTCCGCCCGAAGAAAGCGCACTACCTGCGAAGGCGATCGAACCCAAGAGCGCGACGACCGCAGCACAGGGCGAATCGACCAAGGACGCTTCATCGACGGCCGCGCCTGCGGCAGCCTCGGAAAACAGCAGCATGTCGGCGCAGCCGCCCCAATCAGGTTCTGCCGCGGGTGGCGATCAGGCCAAGGGCATCGGCACTGCAGCTCCAGGCGCCTCGGCGCCAGGAACCGCCGCTGCGCCGGCCGCTGCGGGCAGCGCGTCCGCCGGCGCGTCCGGTCCGCCCAAGGCGGATGCGGCGGCGCAGACCCGCGCCAGCACCGCGGCTGTGCCTCCCGCCGCGGCGCTAGGCGCTTCAACCAAGGGCGCGACGCCCACTCCGGGCGCTCCAGCACCCACAACCGCGCAGGCCGGTGCTGCGCGCCCGCCGGCGGCTCAGGGCGATCGCTGGGAGCAGATGCACCAGGCGATGATGCGTTGCGGGCGCGAGGAGTTTCTCACGCGCTTTGTCTGCGAGCAGCGGGTCGGACGCCAATATTGCGAAGGCTACTGGGGCACCGTACCGCAGTGTCCAGGGGCGCAGCGCGAACGCGGTCAATAGCGGCGCCGGCGCCGTGCACAGGGAAGCAGCCTGTGCCCGTTGCTTACCAACATGGGCCACATTTTCTGGAACGATAGCTCGCGCCTACAGGACAGCGGCGAGCAGATCGACGTGCTGGCGATCGGCGATTCCTGGTTCCACTATCCGTTCAATAATCTGATCTCGCCGTTGTTCGAAGCGCTGGAACGGCCGACGATCTATGTGATCGGCGAAAACGGCGCACGCGCCGACGAGCTCAGCACCGGCTCGTGGCTCGGCAACTTCCGCAAGATGCTGATGGGTTATCCGCAGATTCGCCTGGTGTGCATCAGTGCCGGCGGCAATGACTTTGCCGGCGTGGGCGATCTCGACGACAAGATACTCGCGCCCGATTGCTCCGGTGCGACCACTGTCGAGCAGTGCTACCGAGCGGGGGAACCGCAGGGAGTATTTGACTCGGTAGAAACGGCGTACGGCGATCTGCTCGCGGCCGTGGCCGCCGTGCGCCCCGATCTTACCGTGTTGGTGCACAACTACGACTACGCCATTCCCGATGGGCGCGCACTGATCGGGGTCAGGAGCTGGCTCAAGCTGCCCATGGACAACGCGCGCGTGCCGACGGCCGGTGCGCCCAAGGACGGATTGCGGCGGGAGATCGTGCGCGATCTGATCGATCGCTTCACCTTGTGCCTCGACGACGTCCAGTCGATGTCGCCGCAGCCCGTGGAGCTAGTGTGGTCGGCGGGAACGCTTGCGGACTCCGATTGGGCGAACGAGCTGCATCCCAAGCCTTCAGGCTTCGCCAAGATCGTCAACGACTGCTGGAGCGGTCCCGCACGTCATGCGCTCGGACTGTCCTGAAGGACGAGCACGATGCATTCATCTTCGCAACGCAGACGCATGCTTGGCATCGCGGCGGTGCTTACCAGCATGTGCGCGAGTCCGCCGTTGCTCGCACAAAAGCCCGGTGACGCGCCCGAAGCCAAGGACATGACGCTCGTCGGCTATCACGACCTGCAGGCGCGAAGTGCTTATCAGCCGGTCGTTCGCGAGCAGAACGGACGCTGGATTCTGTATGTCGGACACCACGGTGGCACCGAGAAGGCGCCGAAGCCGTTGAACCCGCTCACCGGCGCGCCTGAATTCGACGGCACTTCGATTCTCGACGTCACAGACCCAGCGGCACCGCGCTATCTCGCGCACATCCCGGGCGAGGAGGGGCTGGGCGAATCAGGCGGCGCGCAGATGGTTCGCGTCTGCGCCGGCAAGGAATTGCCACGCGGCGAAGCCGGCAGGTTCTACCTGTTGCGAACATTCGGCAATTCCTGGCACGAAGTCTGGGATGTCACCGATCCGGCCAGACCAAAGCAGGTGAGCCGCATCGGGCCGCTTAAAGGAACGCACAAGAACTGGTGGGAATGCGAAACAGGAATTGCCTACCTCGTTTCCGGCGTTGATGGCTGGCGCACCCGCCGAATGACCCAGATCTACGATCTCTCCGATCCTGTACATCCGAAATTCATCCGCAATTTTGGCCTTCCGGGACAGCAACCGGGAGCCAGTGGCGATGTTCCGGTCGAACTGCATGGGCCGATCTCAACCGGGCCCAAGGGCAATCGTATCTATTTTGGCTACGGCACCAACAAGGACGGCATCGTTCAAATCGTCGATCGTCAGAAGCTTCTCACCGGCCCGGCGGAACCCACAGCCGCGAACTTGAGCTACCCTGAAATCGGGCGCCTGGTGCTGCCACCGAGCGCCGGTGCGCATACCGCGTTCCCGCTGCTCAAGATGAATGTCGCGGAGTTCACGCACGATGGTCAGGGTGGCGAGCGTGACTTTGTCGCCGTCGTCGACGAGTCACTGGTCAACGAATGCCAGGAGGCGAGACAGATGCTTTGGATCGCCGACATCACCGCCGAAGCCAGGCCGTTCGGAGTTTCCAGCTTCACCGTCCCCGAGGCGAGTGGCAATTTCTGCTCGCGCGGCGGCCGTTTCGGTACGCATTCGTCGAACGAAAGTTTCACGCCGATCTACTACAAGCGCATTTTGTTCTTGGCGCATTTCAATGCCGGCGTGCGGGCGGTCGACGTGCGCGACCCCTACCATCCACGCGAGGTGGCGTACTTTATCCCCGCGGTCACTTCGAACACCGAGCCGCGGTGCGTAAAAGTTGCAGACGCGGACCGCTGCAAGGTGGCCATCCAGACCAACAATGTGGAAGTTGACGATCGCGGCTACATCTACATCGTCGATCGTGCGAATACCGGGCTGCACATCCTCGCGTTGACCGGCGCCGCACGTGAAGTCGCCAACTTTCCGCGCTAGAGAGACCCATGCGGGCGGCTCGCATCGCTCGCCGCCCGCATCGCTTGCAGTTGCATTCGCGAGCGCCGCGCAGCCGGCTGCGGTGAGGGCGACATCCGAAGCGTATACTGGACGCCACCTTGGCGCGGGGAGGGCGCGAGGAGGCAGCGTGAAGCATTCGATGACCTCACTCGGACGCGTCCCTTATTCGCTGCAGCTGATCCTGCTCGCTGCCGTCTATTTCGGCGCGGCCAAGCTTTCGCTGCTGCTTGCCATCCCGCCCGGTTACGCGACGCCGGTCTGGCCGCCGTCGGGAATCGCCCTGGCAGCAGCGCTGGTCCTGGGCAATCGCTGCTGGCCCGGCATCTGGGCCGGCGCGGCGCTGGTCAATGCGTCGGTGCAATCGTCGGTCGTAGCTGCCGTGACCATCGGCACGGGCAACACGCTCGAAGCATTGACCGGTGCGCTGCTCATCCGCCGCTTCATCGACGTACCCTATCGATTCGAGCGCGGCGAAGACGTGGTCAAGTTCTTTGGCCTCGTTGCTCCCAGCGCGGCAGTCGCGGCGACCATCGGAGTCAGCGGGCTCGCGTTCGCCGGCGCAGTGCCGTGGCGCGACTACGTCGCGAACTTTTTGACGTGGTGGGAAGGCGATGCGGCCGGCATGGTCATCGTCACGCCGCTCATCTTGAGCTGGCTCGCCAAGGAGCGCGCTCCGTGGTCGCGAACGCGCGCGATCGAATACTGCTGCTTCTGGCTCCTCCTTATCGCTGCCGTGCTGGTCGTGTTCAACCGTGCGCCTGCGAGCGTGCAGAATGTGTCGCGGATCTATTTGATCTGGCCGTTCATCCTATGGGTTGCGTTTCGCTTTGCGCAGCGGGAAGTCACCACCGTGATCGCCGCCGTTTGCACACTGGCCGTTGCCTATACCGTCAGCGGCCGCGGTCCGTTCAGCGTGCCGCCCATCAATGCCTCCTTGCTGGCATTGCTGACTTTCATGGGAACCCTCGCTGCCGCGGGTCTGTTGTTGAGCGCCGTGGTTGGCGAGCGGACTCGCGCCACGCGAGCGCTGCGCAAGGAGCGCGACAGCCTCGAGTCGAAGGTCCAGGAAAGCACGCAAGAGCTGCAGAATGCCAATCGCACGCTCACGGAGGATCTGGTCGCTCGCATGCGGCTGCAGGAGCAGCTTTCCGACCGGGAGCAGCGGCTGCGGCTGCTGATCGATGGCATCCAGGATTACTCGGTCATCATGCTCGATCACGACGGCAACGTGCTGAGCTGGAGCGCGGCCTCGGCGAGGATCATCGGCTATCGCGCCGAAGAGATCGTGGGCCGCAATCACGCCTGCTTCTATCCCGCCGAAGCGATCGAGCGCAAGCTGCCCGAGAAACACCTGCAGATCGCGCGCATCGACGGACGTGTCGAAGACGAGGGGTGGCGTGTACGCAAGGATGGAACTGCGTTCTGGGCGAATGTCATCATCACCGCGCTGAGCGACGCAGAGAACAAGCCCAAAGGCTTCGTCAGCGTCGCTCGCGACATGACCGAGCGCAAGCGCGTCGAGGCGCTCGAGGAAAGCGAACGGCAGACGATCGAATTCCTGGCCATGCTCGGTCACGAGCTGCGCAATCCTCTTGCGCCCATCCGCAACGCCCTCGACCTGATGAAGATCCGGCCCACCGACCAGCGGACGCAGGAATGGTCGCGCTCGGTCATCGATCGCCAGGTCGTGCAACTTTCACGCCTGGTCGACGATCTGCTCGATGTCAGCCGAATCACCAGCGGAAAGATCATGCTGCAGAAAGAGCCGCTGGAGATCAATCTCGCCATCATGCGAGCGGTCGAGTCGACGCGGTCGCTGATCGACGCGCGCAAGCATTCCTTGGAGCTCAAGTTCGCCGATGAGCCGCTGCTGGTCGATGCCGACATCGCGCGGCTGTCGCAGGTGCTTATCAATCTGCTCAACAATGCGGCCAAGTACACCCCCGCCGGTGGCCGTATCACGATCGCGGTCAGCAGGGCCGGCGCGACGGCCGTCGTACGAATCCGCGACACCGGGATCGGCATGAGCGACGCTCTGCGGACCAGGGCCTTCGATCTGTTCGTGCAAGGCGATCGATCGCTTGACCGCGCTGAAGGTGGGCTGGGCATCGGGCTTACGCTGGTCAAGCGCTTGGTCGAAATGCACAGCGGTACCGTTGAGGCGTACAGCGAAGGTCCGGGGTTGGGAAGCGAATTCGTCGTCAGCCTGCCGCTTGTGGTTGAACCGGACGACGCTCAACGCGTCGCCGAAGTCGCGCGGATTCCCGAGCCGAATGTGCGCCGGCGCCTCATGATCGTGGACGACAACCGGGACTCCGCCAATACTATGTCGGCGCTGCTGGAAGCATGGGGACACGACGTGCGCACTGCATACGACGGATCGACGGCAATCGGCCTGGCAAGCGAGTTCAGGCCGGAGGCAGTGCTACTCGACGTCGGCCTCCCGGGAATGAACGGCTACGATGTCGCCAAAGAGCTGCGCCAAGGCGCCAACGGCGGCGCGGTGACTTTGGTAGCCTTTACCGGCTACGGCCAGGACGAAGATCGCCGCCGGGCCCTCCAAGCGGGCTTCGACCATCACCTGGTGAAACCGGTCGATCCGCACATGCTTCAGCGGATCATCGCCTCGATTCGGTCAGCGAGCCATGGCCGATAAATCCCGCGCGGATCCGGAAGACGTCGGTGCCGGTCGCGACTACGACCAGCTCGCGTCGCAGCTTGCGCACGAACTGCGCAACATCGTTGCGCCGATCAGCAATGCTGTTCACGTGATACGGCTGAGGGCAGCGTCGGATCCAACCATCCAGTCGATGGCCGATGTCATCGATCGACAGATGACCGCGATGATGGAGCTGCTCCACACCGAGCGCGCAGTCGCCTCTTCGGGTAGTGACATAAAAGCCGGCGCGGAGGCAAAGCGTCGCGACGCAACTGGAAGCGCGGCCGGAACACATCCATCGGCGTCACCGAGCGCATCGCGCCGGCGAATTCTCGTTGCCGACGACAGCGTTGCCGTGCGCGATTCGATACAGGCGCTGCTGCGCGACCTCGGACACGACGTGAGGACGGCGCGTGACGCGGCGGAAGCGCTGGACATCGCACAAGAGTGGAAACCGGAATTTGTCCTGCTCGATATCCATATGCCCGGCCCTAGCGGCCTGGTCGTTGCACGCCGGCTGCGTAGCCGATTTGCCGCCAGCGAGATGACGCTTGTCATGATGAGCGGCATCGCCCTCGATGATGTCACGCGCAGCGCGGCGCGGGATGCCGGATTCGATCACTGCCTTGACAAGGCGTTCACCTTGGCCAATCTGCAGCAACTGCTGGAAGGGGCGAGGCTTACCGAATCATCCAGCGAGCAAGCGCACGAGCCTTAAAGCATTTGATCGCCGCTGCTCCTGTCCGGTACAGTTTGGCACGCCTCGCATATTGGCCGCACCTGCGCTGAAACAGAGTCTTTGCCTGGGCGCTGACTCAGGTTATTATGCCATTATCATAACGGTTGGCGCTTGAAGCTCGCGTGAGCATGCATGGGAGGGTGCACACCTCATGAAGTGCCAGATTTGCGGCCGCTCGTCATTACCCGGAGCCAAGCTTTGCTCCGATTGCCGCGCCGCGCGCAAACGAGCGTTTGCCGCGACGGTGACGCAACCATTGCTTGCCGCAGCTTCAAAGTCGGGGGGACGGTTGTTGCGCCCGAGCCAGTCGGTTGCGGCGACGGTGCGTCGTGCGGCGGAGCAATCGCTCTTCGTCAAGCCGCCGCCGGCGCAGGAATCCGTTCGTCATCCCGGCATAAACCTGATCGCGCTGCTTGCGCCGTTGGCAGTAATGATGGTTTTCGGCGCGTATTCGGCGCAACGAGTCGCTGTTAACAGAGCTGTCGACGTATCCGCGGTTGCGGCGCAGGCAAGTGGAGGAGAACGGCAAGCCGCGCCAAGTGCTATTGGCGTCGCTCCTACCCTCACGGCACTGAAACCCACGGCCGCAGAGGCGGTCCAGACATCTGAAACTCCGCCGCCGCTCGAGCCCAAGGCGGACGCGAAGCGCGTCATCAAGCCGCGCGTCATCGCCGCAACTGCGCCGGCACCGCTGCTTGAAAAATTGTCCGCCAGCACTGCCGTCGCACCAGTGATGGAAGCGCCTTCGCCGCCGCCTCCGAACCCGTGGCAATCGATGAACGAGAGCCTAGCGCAGTGCAACGGCGGCCTGATCGATCGCGTTGTCTGCGACCTGCGCGTGCGGCAGCAGTACTGCAACGGCTACTGGGGCAAGGTGCCGCAATGTCCCGGTGGAGTCGCCAACGATCACGGCCAGTGAGCGGCGGCGTCGGCTTATTCTCAGCCGCGACCCACGAACGGCATCTTGGTGGCCATCACGGTCATGAACTGCACATTCGCCTCCGGAGGCAGGCTCGCCATATAGAGCACCGCGCTGGCGACGTGCTCGACGTCCATCAGCGGCTCGACGGCGATTTGTCCGTTCGCCTGAGGGACCCCCTTGGCCATTCTCGCCGCAAGATCGGTGGCGGCATTGCCGATATCGATCTGACCACAGGCGATGTCGTACTTCCTTCCGTCGAGTGAAGCCGACTTGGTCAATCCGGTGATCGCATGCTTGGTCGAGGTGTAGGGCGCTGAATTGGGCCGCGGTGCGTGGGCGGAAATCGATCCGTTGTTGATGATGCGGCCGCCCCGGGGCTGCTGGCTTTTCATGATCTGGAAAGCCTGCTGCGTGCACAGGAACGCGCCAGTCAAGTTGATGTCGACCACGGTTTTCCACTGCTCGAAGCTCAAGTCCTCGAGGTTGACGCCCGGCGCTCCGACGCCCGCGTTGTTGAACAGCAGATCGAGCCGGCCAAATGACTCCTTGACCTTGCTGAACAGCTCCTTCACCGATTCCGGATCACTCACGTCGGTGGGAACAGCCAGCGCACGCGTGCCCGATAGCCCAGCCTCGATCACCACCTGCTCCAACGCATCCTTGCGCCGGCCGGCCAGCGCGACCTGATAGCCCTTGTGCAAAAAGGCGAGCGCGACGGCCTTGCCGATGCCGCTGCCGGCTCCGGTCACGACTGCGGTTTTAACGATTGAGGTCATGATCGGCGTCTCCGTGATTTGCGATGTTGAGTAGCAGAGCGCGCACTCGCGCCGCCAGCGCTGACTGTACGCTTGAGACCGATGTCGTGCGCGCCGAATGCGTCAGGGAGCAACTCGCGCAAATGGTGGCGGCGAATCTCGCCGCCCTTGCTGCAGCACAAGACCAACGTGTCGCTGCCGAATTCGGCGAGAACCTGGCGGCACGCTCCACACGGTGGCGTCGGTTGGCTGGTCGGTGTGTACACGACGATGGCTGCGATACGCCGGGCTCCGTGCGCGGCAGCCTGCTGGATGGCATTGCGCTCGGCGCACATCGACAAGCCGTAGGAAACATTCTCGACATTGGCGCCAGCAAAGATTTCGCCTTTGTCGGTGAGCACCGCCGCGCCCACCGCGAAGCCCGAGTAGGGCGCATACGCCAGGCTTGCAGCACGCTGCGCGCGGCGCTTGAGCGTTGCCAGCCTGGAGTCGGGTACACGCGGCACGATCAGTCGAAGGACAAGCGAGTATTTGTTGTCAAGCGGCGAAAGTGTAGCACCGGGACCGCGCGCTACCGATTGGACCTTTCGCGTTTGTTACTATCGCTTGAACGAACAGCGAGGGCGAAAGGAACGCCACAGTGAGACCCGATGAGGGATCGCGAGATCTCGTGCCCGACGCGGCGCGTGACGGCGGTTCTGCAATCAGCGCGCGGGAGGCGTTCCTTCGGGTCTTTCCCGGCGTGATGGTTGCGATGTTCCTCGCCGCAGCCGATCAGACAATCCTGGCCAGCGCGCTGCCGACGATCGCCAGCTCGCTTGGGGGCTTGAGCGACTTGTCATGGGTTGTGGTCTCGTATCTGATCGCGGCGACGGTCGCCGCTCCCCTCTACGGACATCTGGGCGATCGCTTCGGACGGCGACGCATGCTGCTGGGCGCCCTGGTCGTGTTCACGGCGGCATCTGCAGCATGCGCTCTGGCGCAGACACTGCTTGGGCTGGTGCTCGCGCGCGCCCTGCAAGGGCTGGGCGGCGGCGGACTGATGACGCTCGCGCAGGCGCTTATCGGCGAACACGTCTCTCCACGCGAACGCGGTCGATTCTCGGGCTATTTCGCGACGGTGTTTGCGCTGGCCAGCACGTCTGGCCCGGTGCTCGGTGCCTACCTTACCGAGCACGTGAGCTGGCGCGCCGTCTTCGCGATCAATCTGCCGCTCGGCTTGGTGGCCGGGGCGCTGGCGCTTCGTGTTCCCCATGCGGCGCCAACGCAGCGCGAACGCTTCAGACCGGACATCGTCGGCGCGCTGATCTTCTGCACGGCGACTGTTGCGCTGCTCTTCGCCCTGTCTTCGGCAGGCCATCGATTGGCATGGTCTTCGCCGCTACTGATCGTGTTGCTGGCCACGGCAATTGCTGGCTACGCGCTGCTCGCCTTCTGGGAGAGGCGCGCCGCGGAGCCGGTGATCCCGGTACGTTTCCTGAGTGTGCCGGCGATCGCACGCTCCGACGCCGTCGTCATCTGCTTCGCCGGTGCGCTGTTTTCCACAGTGTTATACCTTCCGCTTTACCTGCAGCTCGGGCGCGGCTTGCGCATCGGCCAGTCCGGAGTATTACTCCTGCCGATCACGCTATCGATGGTCGTCACGTCGGCGATCGTCGGGCTTCTGATCACCCGCACCGGGCGCGTGAAGATCTTTCCGCAAGTGGGCTTAAGCATCGCGACCATCGCCTTCCTGCTGCTCTCGGTGAGCGTGAGCGCGGCGCCTACCATATTGGTGATGGCCATGACCGCGATCGTCGGCGTGGGGCTGGGCATGGTCATGCCGCCTACGCAGGTGAGCGTGCAGCTTGCCGCAGGACGCGAATCGCTGGGAGCGGCGACCGCATCGATTTCGCTGTCTCGATCGATCGGAGGCGCTCTCGGCGTAGCGCTGACAGGGGCTGTTCTCTTCGCGGCGCTCGGTGACAGCGGCGGATCGTCCAGTGCTCTGTTGCGGGAAGTGATCCAAGGCGGATCCGCTTCGATTGCAGGGCTGTCCGCGGATCAGCGAGCCCAATTTGCAGCGAATCTCGATGCCGCGTATCGCATCGGTTTCGCGTTACTCGCGGCGATCACCGCGCTTGGAGCGTTACTTGCAAGCACCGTGCCGAAGCCGGACTGGAGTCGTCCCGCTTGAAGCATCGCTTGATGCGTCGACAGCCGAAGAAAGGCGCTGCATTGACAAGCGGCGACGCCCGGAATACAAAGAACACGTAAGCGTTGGCGAGGATCAACCTGAAGCACGCAAAAGCGCGCACCCATCGCTTGCGGCGTGTTTCATTCTCCAGCGGCGGAATCGGTCCGCCATCGATGTTCCATCAGAAGGAGAGCAACGTGGCAAAAGCGAAGAGCAAGAAGACACGCGGCGGCGGTGAGAGCGTTTACCGCATTACTGAACTCGTCGGCACAAGCCCCGTTTCGTGGGAGGATGCCGTAAAGCGCGCCGTGGCGACAGCGTCCGGCTCGCTGCGCGACCTTCGCATCGCTGACATCGTCAAGCTCGACGCTACGGTAGAAGGCGGGAAGATCGTCGCTTACAGGGCCCGCCTCTCGCTGTCGTTCAAGTACGAGTCCTGACGCGCCGCGTTTGAGGCGCGCCCGGCTCGGACTCGAGCTAGCCTAGTAACGGCCGGGGCTCGAGCGCGCAGCGCCAGCCGCGGCGGCGGGCGCGCCAGTGGCGGCTCCGCCACTCGAGCCGTAGACGCCACCGCTGCTGCCGGCACTCATGCCCATTCCGCCCGTGACGGCGACATATGGGCGCATCTCGGCGACGATCGCATCGACGCTGGCGGCGCCGGTAACGGGCGAGTAGACGAGGCGCGGACACTGATCGGACTCGATGATCATCAGCAGTTCGCCGCGCTGCCGCATTTTCTCGCGCGCAGCGACGCCACGCTCGGACATGTCCACGGGCGGCGTTGTGTCCTGATAGATCACGTTGTTATTGCGATCGAGGACGATGTCGCAGGTCACTGCCTGTACCGTGGGTGCAGCAAGCACTGCCCCGGCGCAGGCAAGGCAAAGCGATAGTCGACGCATGACGACCTCCTTCGAGGGGATTGAACATGCTAGTCCAGCGAGGGGATCGGCGCAACAGGCCCCCCGATGGGGTAAGCTAGCAAAGCTGCCCATTCCACCGAGGCGCCGATTGGCTCTACGCACCGGCTTATGCGTCGTCGCGACGTGCTTGGTCGCAGGCAACGTCCTCGCTGTTTCGCTCGAAGCGCAGGAGTACATGGACATCCAGAGCAAAATGGCGCCCGATCAGTGCGCGTTGCAAAAACTGAGCTCCCAAGCGGCGGCTGCGCAGCGCGACGGTGATCGCGGGAAGCGGCAGGAACTCATGGCGCAGATGGAACCGATCGCCAAGCGCATCCAGACCTTCCAGCCAAGACTGCAGGCGCTTTCCAAGTACGTCCAGCCCAATTCGCCCGACTATGCCGCGGTGAGCCAGCACCTGCAGCAATTGCGCGCCAAGTGCAAATAAGGCGGCTCAAGCCGGCGGCGAGCGCGTACCGATGTCGCTCAAATCAGGGCATCGAACGATCAACAGCGGCCTTCTTCTACACTCCAAACTTCTCGAGCGTCGCTGCGGCCTTACCGCTCTAGCACGATGCTGATTTCCCCGCGAGGTGGCACGATGAATGCAAACAAGAGTGTGAAGCAATGGTCGCGCCCGATGGCAAGCGTCGCTGCACTGCTGCTGGTGGGCGCGGGGGCGATCGCCCAGCCTGCGTACTTCGACGTGCCGCAGGGATCGCACCCGCATGATGTCGCGGCTGCGCCCGGCGCCGGCGCGCCGGTCTATTACACGGCGCAGGCGACCGGCAAGCTGGGCATCCTCGAACCGAAGTCGGGCAAGACAGAAGAGATTCCGCTTGGTCCTCGCTCGGCGCCGCACGGAGTGATCGTTGGTCCCGATCGCGCCGCATGGATCACCGACGGCGGCCAGAACGCGATCGTTCGTGTCGACGCGAAAACACACGAGGTCAAGGTTTGGCCACTGCCGGCGGACACGGGTTATGCCAACCTCAACACGCTCACCTTCGACAAAAAAGGGCGTGTGTGGTTTACCGGACAGGCGGGTTACTACGGACGGCTCGAGCCCGGCACCGGCGTTGTGACGGTGTGGCAATCGCCACGTGGCAGCGGTCCTTACGGCATCACGACCACGCCCAGCGGAGACGTCTACTATGCATCTCTCGCCGGCAATTACATCGCCAAGATCGACACCGAAAGCGGAGAAGCGACGGTGATCGAACCTCCAACCAAGGGCCAGGGCGCGCGCAGGGTCTGGTCCGATTCACGCGGCCGCATCTGGGTGAGCTATTGGAACACGGGGCAGGTCGGCATGTACGATCCGTCGAGCAAGACGTGGCGCGAATGGAAGTTGCCGGGCAAAGCGCACGCCTATGCTGTCTGGGTCGATGACAAAGACAAGGTGTGGCTCACCGATTGGAGCGTCAACGCGCTTGTTCGCTTCGATCCGGTGACGGAGAAATTCGACACGTATCCGTCGAATCGCGATCGGGCGAACGTGCGCCAGATGCTGGGACGCTCGGGCGAAGCTTGGGGCGCGGAATCGGGCGTCGATCGATTAGTGATGGTGCCGGCACCCTGAGGTTTTGGGCTTAAGGCACAAAGTGATGCCGACCGCGGCATGAGGAGCTTTCATGTCGTGACCGGTGTAGCCCAAGCTTTTCCCCCGTCGCCGGAACTATGTCGACGACGTGCTAGCGAGTGCGCCTGACCGAGTCGGTGCCGTACCCGACTAATAGCCTGCTTTATTATATAAAATCAGTAGATTAACCGACGAACTTCATTAGGATTCACAGGATGCCCCGCCTCCTAGTCTCGGCGACTATCCTCATGCTTGCGCTAGCTGCAGCGGCCAGCGCGCAAGAACCGGCATTGCGCGTCAGCGGTGAGATCGCTGCCGTCGACGGGTCGGAGCTTCGGCTCAAACCGGCGAAGGGTGAAGCGGTCACTGTGCATCTTGCAGCCAACCTGCGCATGAGCGCGCGATCCGCCGGGAGCATGGAGTTGCTCCTTCCCGGAGCCTACGTCGGAGCGACGGCCGTGCCTCAGCCCGACGGCACCCTGCGAGCGACCGAAGTGCACGTGTTTCCTGAATCGATGCGCGGTACTGGCGAGGGGCACCGCCCCATGGATGCTGCTCCCAATACCATGACCAATGCCACCATAAGCAAGGTCGGCAATGACCGTGAGCGGGAGCAGCCACCGGCCAGCACCATGACCAATGCGGCGGTCACCAAGGTCTCCAGCGATTCCGCAGAGCGTCGCCTGACGCTAACCTACCAAGGCGGCGAGAAAGTCGTCATCGTTCCCGCGGGAACTCCGATCAGCATCGTCGAATCGGCCGACCGCACACTGCTCACTGCCGGCGCGCACGTCGTCGCGTTTCTTGTCCGTCGGCCCGACGGATCTTTGCAGGCCGAGCGCCTCACCGTGGGAAAGAACGGCTTCGTGCCGTGATCGTGAGGTCGAGCGCATCCCGCCTCGGGGCGACGGCCTCTGGCCTTCTATGCGGGGCGCTGTTCATGATGACCCGCGGCGCCATGGCGTGCACCTTCGCCGATGGCACACATGTCGACTGCATCTCCGGCGGGCGCCCGGTGGTCGAGATCGAGGCTGCGTCTGGAGACCCGATCGACCAGCTCGGACGAACCGCGATCGCTGCGCCCACGGCATCCGGATACAAGATCACCTGGAACGTCGCCAAGCTCAACAGCCTTCCTCCCGAGGTGCACGATTTCATTTTCTTCCACGAATGCGCGCATGCTCGCGTTCCCACATCGGACGAGCTCAAAGCGAACTGCGTTGGGCTCAAGGAGATGCGTGCCGCCGGCAGAGCAGGCTTTGCGGTGGAGTCCAAGCTTGCTGCCTTCTACGGGCCGCGCAACAGCTACTGGGAGAGCACGCTCAAATGCGCCAACGCGGGCACCGCGTCTCAAGATCCTGGTAGCCGCAACGCGCCGGCGCATTGAAGAGCGCTGCATTACCGCGTTGATCAGCCGCGCGTCTCAAGGATTGCACGGACGTGCTCAAGACTTGCGCAAGCCAGCGCGTCAGCGCGTTGGAACGCACATCGCCACGCCCTCTTGCCCGTAGCCCTCCGCGGTCCAGCCGTCTGCGATCATTTGCGCGCGTACGCTGCGGGAGGTCGTGTAGCGGTGGTTCACGTCAGTGCGCTGGTTGTAGACCCGATACACGGGGATCATGTCCTGAGGGCAGCTGCCGTTAAATAAGTTTGGCAGCGCCACGCCGAAAACGTCGCTGGATTCATACAGCCACGCAACTGAAAAGCGCTCGATCACCAACGCGCATTCGGCAGGCGATGCGGAATAGAAATGTGAATTGATCCCAGCTTCTGGCCGTCCGTAAAAGCGGCATACCGGGGAATGCGGCGGATCGGACAAATCGCCGGCTGCGAACGCGTCGAAGCTTTCTCCTGTGCGTACCCACCCTGGAAAACGTCCGGCATCGAGCGCTGCAACTTCGACGTCATCGCTGCTCAGAAAATAGTGGTCGCCGTCCGGCCAATAGAATTCGATCACCGGCTTGATCGCTGGCGGCGCAGGACTCGCCGGCGCCGGACTCGGAGGCGGGGAAATTGCCGGCCCGGTGGCGCCCGTTTCACCCGAGTTCGGATCGATCATCAAAGACGACTCATCGACGGCCTCGAAGTCGCTTCCGTGTAGCTGCGAAAGCTGGTGCAGCTCGTTGTCGTCCCAACGCGGATCGGGGGAGCCGCTGAGATACCAGCTGCTGCCGTTGTCGGCCAGGAACATGCCGTACTTCTTGAGCGCGCGCAGGATGATCTGCACGTTCGGTCCGAAAGGCGTGATGTCGAAGCTCCCCTTGAGCCGGAATCGCTGGCCCATCGGCGGATAGCTCATGCCCGTAAGCTTCGACGCCTGGTGCCTTGCAGGCCAGACATAGGTGTTGCGTGTCTGTGGCGCGGTGAAACGCAGCGCGTGGTCGATCGCGCCGGCAGCGACTTCTTCGTAGCGTACCAGGCCCGGCAGGATGGGCAGGCCCGCCGCGTCGGCAGAAGTCCAGGTAGCGGGCCGCAACGCGTTGCTATCAAGATCGAACACTGCGCCGGACCCGGCGTGCCAGCTTCCATCGGGATTGGGATACGCTGCAAAGAGCTCGTAGAACTTCCCTGCGTCGCGGTCGACGACGAGCACGTGGCGGTCGCCAGTCGACTGTGGTCCTCCTTCGATCGGCGCATCGGAAGGAATGGGATAGGGTCCTGGATCGCTTTCGTCTGCGTAGTCGAAGCTGACCGCGACGCGTGGCTGCGCCCCGGTGACCACGACGTAGGGAATACCGTTAGGCACACCCGCGAACACGGTTCCGAAGTCCGCGTGGGCGGGCTTGGTGGCGCCGATGGTTGCGACGAAGGCGCTGGAATCGGCATCGACGGGCAGGGTGTCGATAGCGACATTCCATACGTTGTCGGAGGGAAACCGCGGCCGGACGGCGAGAGTGGCTGATGCCGCTGCCAGCTCGATTCCCGCGCCGACAAGTGCCACCGCCAGAAGAAGCGAGGAAAACGTTGATCGCATTCGGGCGCCGCTCCCCCACATGGGGGCGTGGTGGCCCAATTATGCCATCATCATAATGCCGGCGGAAATCGCCTGGTCAGTATCCGAAAGGGACCACCTGGAAGCCGAACAACGCGTGATGGAAAGTCATCACCAGCAGAGCGACGACGACCCCGCCCACAACGCTGACGATATCCGCGCGCAGTCTCGGCTCGAACGATGCCACGGCGCCGCGGCGAACCACCGAGATCAGGTCGACCAGCGCGTAGGAGGCAAACGCTCCGAAGAGCACCGTACCGCGCAGGTCGCCATTGGCCAGCAAGTGCACCACTCCCCAGATCAGCACAGCCACGAGCATCGGATGCTTGATTATTGCGCGGATGTGCGATGGGCTGTGCGATGCGGCGAGCAGGATGAAGACAAGAGTCATGGCGTAGGGCGCGACCGCTCGCGCTGCGGGAATCGGCGCGAACAGTTGCGGCCCGCGGCTGCCAATGAAATAGCCTGCGACGATGAGGACGAGACCAACGCCGGAGACAAGCGAGAACAGCCCCTTGTAGCGCTGCTCGCCACACCGCGTGGCCGCGCTCAAGCGCATCGACGGTACGGTGGGCAGAAGGTGCGGAAGGAAGAAGAGCAGCAGGCCCAGCACCAATAGCGTCATACGATCCCCAAAGGATGTCCTGCTGCGCGGTCAATATGGGCGTAGGGGATGCCCCGAGCCCGCAACCTACTTGCCGTATGCGAGCTCATCCATCATGTCCGCGAAGCGGGACCAATCCACTCATTCTCTCTTCTTGCGCTTGCGGCCATACCAATACAATGCGCCCCGGCCCACCTCCAGCTCGCCTATTTTTTCTGCATTGGAAAAAATTTCCAGGCGCAGCGACGATCCCGCCTTGACCAACTCGAAATTGGCGAGCTCGGCCTTGACCACGTGCTTCCACGGGTTCAGGTTCTTGCTCGAATTACGCCGGCGAGCCCGAACCCTGCGCACACGCACGCGGGTTGTCTGTCGAGTCATATTTTTGGATATGGGGTCGGTGGCTGACGGTATCAAATCGCGAGCACTGCCTGCGCCCTGGGATATGCCCACTGGCAGTCGTTCTGACTAAACGACCCTGGCATTCAAGGGAAGCCTCAAGGCCGCGCGGCGAATGGCCCATAATAGCGAAAATTCGCCGGGGGTTTCGGTGCAGGCGCGCGCCGACTCGCGAAGCTCGCCGCCGAGTCCAAGGAGACGACAATGAACGAAGAAACTCTGAACTTAAGTATCCGCAAGTTCCTAAAGATGGTCGGCATCAGCTCGCAGCGCGAGATCGAGCACGCCGTCGCCAAGGCTATCGCCGATCGGACGATCGTTGGCAACGAAGCGTTCCCGGCCCATGTCACGCTGGTCGTGCCTGGATTGAACATCGACGTCACGTTCGACGGAGACATCCGGCTGCAATAACTCTTTATGAAACCCAGCGCCAAGGGCTTCGATTTCACTCTAGTTTCATTAGGCAGCCGTCCGCTTTAGTCCAGTCGCTTCGGCACGTCGCCGCGTGCTGCAAGAGCCGAGCAATTGGCGTGCTGGCGGACGTCGTCGCGACGGACGCGACGCCAAGCGGGCCAACTTCACTTTTCGCAGAGCGAGAAAACGCCCCGCATGAAGCGATGGTGGTCGGTGACAGAATTGAAGGCGGGCGGGAGGGTACATTGGTCGCCGATTCTGCTATTGGAACTTTCCCTTCTTACACGTGAAGGATTCGCCGGCAAATTTGCACGCAATTGGATATGCATCGCCCTTTGTTGGCGTCGCAATGAACCAAGCTACGGATGCACTTGACCCAAGCTCGCCTACTCCCGCCGACGTGTAAACGGCTTCTTCTCCCACCATAGGGAGCACTCTGCCTGTGTATGGGGATGGGGCTGGTTGTTGGGGTGGCTGATATGGTTGTTGAGCTGGCGGTTGGGCTGGCTGTTGGTATGGCTGTTGGCCTTGCGGCTGGTAAGGCTGTTGGGGCCAGGCTATCCGAGAGGCCAGCAGCACAAAGACTACTAAGGCAGCGAGTAAAGCGATTCCGCGGAACAATCGAGTGCGCAGGGGCATTAGTGTCTCCTTTTAGAGTAAACGTCGCGCCCGCGACACGAGATTAGTCTTGCTGCTCTGGCCGCTCGCGTTCGAGCATGGCATTCCACTTGGCGACGAGTTCACGAAAACGTGCCGGCGAATCCGCCTCTATGCCGGCCTGGCGGCACATGTCGACATAGCGGACGTAAAAGCCCGCGTCGCACGGGTCGGGTAAGCGGTCAGCGTCGGCGCGCATCGTGGAGAGTGTAACCCGCCACCGGCTCGCCAGAATCGCACAGTAGACCTGTAGTAGCGTGAACAAAGCCAAGACACTGAGAGCAGGCTACAACTAAGTCTCAGACAATCAATGACTGTTGGACCCCGGCTTCCCGAAATTGAACACGGATTTGCTAGGCGCGATCTAGACGCCAATAGGCGCAAAAAACTCCCAGGTCTAGCCGGCTTGGGGTAGGCGAAACGATCAACTTCGAGCTGAGTGAAGGCCGCGACGCGCGGTATTCTTGTCGCCCATGACCGCCGACATCGCAGCAAAGCAGTTACAGCACAAAGGGAATGAGCGCCGCGACCTCGTTGCGATACGCTGAGTATTGCTCGCCGAACGCCTCGCTGAGCCACCTCTCCTCGAGCTTCAACTTGCGCCACAGAGCGGCGAACGCGATCACCACCGCGACAACTCCGCGCCAGTCGGCGCGCACGAGGGCCGATCCGACGAACGCCAGCAGCAAGCCCGAGTAGATAGGGTGCCGTACCAGACGATAGGGACCGCTTCGTATCAGCTCGTGTCCTTCCTTCAATGTAACGACGCCGCTCCAGTTTCGACCGAGATAGATCCGCGCCCACACGGTGAATGCAAGTCCGGCTCCGACAAGCGCGACGCCAGCGAAGAACACGCTCCGCGTCGCCGGCAGCAGGCGGCCAGATAGAAGGCCACCGGGAAGCGCTGGCAACGCCAACAGCAGCACGGCCACCGCCAGCGGCAGAATGTGGCCGGCGCGGGACGCGGCACTTTCCTTGCGCTTGACCGGCTTTACATTACGCGATGCGATCCACCAGTAGATGCACCAGGCCGTCCAGAGCGCGGGGACTGCGGAGGCGTAGAACGTTCGCATGGCGTGGACGCGGCGATTCTACCGCGGCGTCGCCTTCAGGCGATCGGATTGCCAGCCGCGCGTCGCAGCGTACGCGCTCAAGCGTACGCCAATTACTGCTGACGCTCCTCGAACATCACGGTGTAAGGACGGGGCAGCATCCGCAGCTCATTGACCAGGCGCACGCGCACGAACGAACTGAGTGCACGGAAAACCGTGCGAATCTCCTGCGCACCTTCGGCGTTGCTCGCCATATGTCCCCAGCGGGCGCGGCGTGTTTTTGAACGAGCACATACGACGATGCCGATCGGCAGCTCGGCGAGCATTTCGTCGCGGCTCATGTAGCGGCCGAACGCAGCGAGCGCTTCGATCTCCAGCGGATTCTTGGACCACTCGGCATTGACTCGTGCCGCAAGCTGGCACGCGCGACTCAGCAACTCTTTCGCCCGCTGTCGCGGAAGCGGATCGACCACGCGCGCAGTAGCAAACTCGAAAAACCGCTCGGTGAGACGGTAATCCTTCCTTTGACCATCCTCGGCTTCGAGCAGGCCATCGGCGACCAGATCGCCGAGGAGGGCCGTACCCTCGACCGTGTCCATGGCGAAGTCCTGACAAAGGCTGCGTGCACTTACGCGCACGCGCTCGGGCGGAAGGCCCACGATGCGCGCCATCACTCGCGCCGACCCGGCGCGAAACTCCAGCGCGTCCAACCCGAAATAGCGACGCTGCGTGACAAGGGTGCGTTCCCTCATTCGCGACCTTCCGGCATGTGGGAATGCTTATGACGATAGCATAACATGGGCACCTCATCAACCAGGGCGCGTTCCAGGGAAAGGGCATTCCGCTTCAGTGCCGGATCCCGAATATCGATCCGGTGAAGTTGCATCCCTTGGAGCCCGTGTTCGTGCTGGGCGCCGTGAAATCGATCATCACTCCCGACGGCGTGACGTTGATGCGCAAAAGCTGCATCACGTTGCCGGTGCTCGAGCCGTCGGTGCAGCTGTTGATTACCTGCTGGCTAAATCCGAACTGTCCCGAGGTCGTGAAGGCGCCGCTCGATTGGCACACAGGGAACGGTCCCTGCTGTTGCGACTGGATGCTCAGAGTTTGACCCGACTGCACGATGTCGAAATCGATGCGGTTGTCAGTGACGCCGAGATCCCCAGGATCAGGACAGCCCTGCGCAACCTGATGGATGAGACCGGCGTAGCTGCCGCTGTAGTCGTCGTCCTTGAGCGTTTGCCGTGCAATCTGCTTGTTCACGGCTACGCCGTTGACCGTATAGCTGAGCGTGCCGGTTTGATCTGAAGTCACAACGAAACTCATCGATCCAACCACGGTGCGGGTCACGGTCGCAGGATCGAAGGGCGTGGTTGCGAAGCCCGGACCTGTCGTGGCCACGAGATCGCCTGACCAGCTCGAGGGCCCCGTGGGTACAAGCGTCGCGCTGTACCAGACCGGTGCTGTGGTGCTGCCGTAGACGAACAACGTCGCGAACATCGCATCGTTACGCTGCACGAGCTGAATGCCCCATCCGCTTTCCGTGGAGACCCACCACAGGTCGGAGCGATCAACGGAATAGGACGTTGCGCCCACGACAGCAGGCGTTGCCAGGATTCCAACCAAAAGCGCAATGCGGTACAGAGCCTTCATTCATTTCACTCCATTGAAAACGGTTGTTGGTGCAGCGCAATTCGCGATCGCGCGCTCAGCGCGCGAGGTATGCCGGCTGCGGACGAGTAAACCAGTCATGCAGAATGGCGTAGACCATCAGGTAGTTCTTCTGCTGGAAGCTCGCATGCGAGATTCCAGCCATCACCGTGAACTGCTTGTCGGGATTGGGCAGGCGCCGGAAGAATTCAATCAGGTCGTCGAGAGCGGCGATGCCGTCGTATTGGCCGCGCATGATCAGCGTCGGCATGCCGAGTTGTTCCGGGTCGACCAGCGGCAGCTTCGAGCACATGTCGATGTAGGTGCCGTTCGGCATCGAGTCGTCGAGCTTGAGGATCGCGTCGGCGAAGGCATCGACGACACGCATCTCGGCGGTATCGGGGTGATCGCGCTCGAAGATGGAATGCACGAAGGCACGATCGATCGGGCGGCGCTTGCTGGCGAGAAACTCCGGAAGTTTCTTGCGCCGCTGCTCCAGCGTCGGCGCGCCGCGTCCGGTCCAGACGAATGCATCGAGTGCGAGACGTGCCACTCGCTCCGGATGTCGCTGCGCGAACAGTGCCGCTCGCAACGCGCCAGAGGATATTCCGTAGGTCATGAAACATCCGACTCCGCGTGCCTGCGCGATATAGTCGGTCGCCGCTTTGAGATCGTCCGCGCCGTTGGCGATGTCGCAGTAGATGTCGCGCGACTTGTCGGAGCGGCCGTAGCCCTCCATGTCGACGCACCAACAGGCGAAGCCGCGCTTCGCGAACCAGTCCATCACCGATGAGTCGGCCCGCCCGGGAACGCTCAAGTCGAACGTCGGCTGAGACGCCATGGAAGAGCCGTGAACGAACAGCACCGCCGGCTTGCCGTCGGGTTTGCCCACACACTTCTCCCACAGGAACAAGCGTATCTCGCCCTTGCGCGCCCAATGCTCCACACCGACCACAGGTTCGGACAACGATGCAGCGCGGTCATTCATCAGGAGGGTTTAGTCGACTTTGGCGCCGGTCTCGCGGATGATCTTTGCCCACTGATCCTTCTCGGCATGGAAAAAAGCGCCGAACTCCGCCGGCGTGGACCCCACCACTTCGATACTCGCCGACGCCATATAGTTCTGCACTTCGCTGCTGGCGAGCGCAGCGGCCGTTTCCCGCTGCAGGCGGGCGACGATCGGCGCCGGCGTGCCCTTGGGAGCGAGCAGGCCCATCCAGACATAGGCTTCATACCCAGGCACGCCCGCTTCGATCACTGTGGGTACGTCGGGGAGTTGCGGCGCGCGTCTCGCGCCGGTAACCGCCAGGGCGCGCAGCTTGCCGGTTCTGATGTGACCGAGCATGCCCGCCAATCCCGGAATCGCCACCTGCACCTGGCCTGCGAGCAGATCGGTCGTCGCCTGTCCGCTGCCTCGATACGGAACGTGATTCATTTTCATCCCGGTCATCGAGCACAGCAGCGCCGTGAAGAGATGCTGTCCGCTGCCGTTGCCCGACGATGCGTAATCCACTTCGCCGGGGCGGGCTTTTACATAGGCGATCAGCTCACCCAATGTTTTCACCGGCAGCGAAGGGTTGATCACGATCACGCCTGGCTCGCGGCCGATGAGTGAAATCGGAGCGAAGTCCTCGACCGGGTCGAACGATAGCTTCGGATACAAGGTCGCGCTGATCGCATTGGTTTGCGAAGCGAGCAGCAGCGTATATCCATCGGGTTGTGCCCTGGCCACCACCTCGCTGCCGATGGTGGCCCCTGCGCCAGGGCGGTTCTCAACCACCACGCTCTGTCCGAGCCGCTTCGACATCTCCTGTGCGATCAGCCGCATCGGGCCGTCGACGGCTCCGCCTGGAGAGAAGGGCACGATGATCCGTACCGGATGCGACGGATAGTCCTGCGCCTGCGATCCCGCGCAGGCGAGCGCCGCAAATGCAAATGTTGCGACGGCGCGCGCGAGCCTCACTTGCGGAATCTTACTCCGGACGGATGCCCATCCGGCGCAACGCGTCACGCCATTTCGCGTCGTCGGCGCTCATGATGCGCGCGAATTCCTGCGCCGAGCCGCCGGCGATCTCGAATCCCTTGCGCTCCATCCACGCCCGCGTTGCCGGATGCTCGAGGATTGCGTTGACTGTCCGGTTGAGACGCGCGACGATTTCCGGAGGAGTCCGTGCGGGAGCCATCAGCCCCATCCACTTGCGCACGTCGACGCTGTCGAGCCCTGCCTCGGCGATGGTCAGCACTTCCGGCAGGAGGGGCGAGCGCCGATCGCTGAGCACCGCCAGCGCGCGCAGTCGGCCTGCGTGCACGTACGGCAGCGCTGAAGTGATGGCGCCGAACATCAGCTGTACGTCATCAGCGAGCAAAGCTCGGTAGCCGTCGGCGCTACCACGATACGGAACGTGGGTAAGGCGGACGTCCGCCGACAATGCAAACACCTCGGTGTCCAGATGATTCGCGGAGCCGATTCCTGATGAAGCGTAGTTGAGCTTGCCTGGCCTCGCGCGTGCGTAATCGATCAGTTCGCCGAGGCTGTACACGGGGAGCCCCGCGTTGACGACGATCACCGAGGTCGCATAGGCCGCGTTGACGACAGGCGTAAAGTCGCGAAGCGCGTCGTAGGACAATCTGGAGATGAGTTGGGAGGCGGTGATATGCGTGGCCGACGTGGCAAAGAGCAGGGTATAGCCGTCCGGCACTGCATGCGCGACCAGCTCGTTGCCGATGGCTCCCGAGGCTCCCGGCTTGTTGTCGACGATCACTGACACGCGCAGCGACGCGGCGATGCGATCAGCGAGTTCGCGCGCGAGCATGTCGCCAGCGCCCCCCGGCGCGCTCGGCACGATGATGCGGATGCCCCGCGAAGGATAGGTGTCGGCGTGAGCCGTTGCTGCGAGAGCCAGCCACAGTACGCCAAACACAAGCGGTGCGACACGCATCGCAGGGCGCCGCTTCGGTCGAGCTGCCGGACGCATGCTCCTCACCGCTGGAAGCTACGGCCGCGCCGTAGCGATGAGGGCGCGAACGTCTGCGGCAGCGGCCAGCTCCGCGCAGCGTTCGATCAACGACGTTGCGCGCCCGGGCCCGAGTACCGGATCGACCAGCGCGTGAAACTTCTGCCGCAGATCCTCGTTGGTCATTGGCCTCTCGAGGCTGCCGATGGCATGCTCGACCAGGACGTGCAGCGTGCGGCCATTCCTGCAGACGATGGTGACATCTGCGGACGCTTCGCTTATCGATGGGTCGACGCTCGCCTCGATGCGATCGCGCAAGGCGATCACGTCGCCGCGCGCGACGATCGAATCGGAAAACTGACTCTCGCCGGCGGCGCCGAAAATGATCCCCGCTGCACACGCGTGATAGACGCTGAACTTGCCCTCGAGGCCGCTCTTGGGTGCACGCTTGCCGGTGAGCTCCAGCACAAGGGGATGGACCTTGAGTGCGATGCGCTCGATATCTTCTGCGCTCAAGCCGTGCGCTTTGCGCAATTGCACGCAGCCGTCGATGCTGGGATGGATCACCACACCACAGGCAAAGGGCTTGTAGGTGTTGAAGGCGATTTCGAAGCGCTTGCCAAGCTCTTGGTTGATCTCATCCCAGTCGCACTTGGCGGAAAAGGTGCGCAGCAATCCACGCGGCGCTTCCAGTGCGCGGGCCGAGGCGGTGTATCCATGCTTCGCGAGCAGCGCCGAGGTGAGCCCTGCGCGCGCGGCGCCTCCAACGTGGAAGGCCTTGGTCATCGAGCCGAACTGCTCGCGCACGCCGATCGGCTGCGACGCGGCGATGCCCAGCGCCATCAGCGTACCTTGCGCGTCCAGCCCAAGAATGCGCGAGCACGCCGCCGCAGCACCAAGCATGCCGGTCGATCCCGTGATGTGCCAGCCACGATCGTAGTGATCGGGATAGACGGCGTTGCCGACCCTGCACGCGACGTCTGCGCCGATCACGATCGCATCGAGCAGTCGGCGGCCGCTGGAGCCGCTGTGCTCGGCAAGCGCGAGCGCAGCCGAAGCGACAGGTCCTGCCGGATGGATAATGGTCCTCAAATGCGTGTCGTCAAAGTCGAAGGTGTGCGAACTGATGCCGTTGATCAACGCTGCACCCGCCATGTCGACGCGCTCGCTGCGGCCGAGAATCGTTGCTTGCGCGGCGGGAGAGAACTCGTTGACCGCCGCCAGCGCTGCTTCGACGGCGGCGTGGCGCGACGCGCCAATAGCGCATCCCAGCCAATTTAGAAGCGTCCGCTGCGCCTCGCGCTCGACGCGTTCGTCCCATCCGCCGGGCGGGTGACTGGCAACGAAGTCCGCCAGCTGCCGCGTTACCGGAGGCGTATCGGGGTTCATTTCCGTCAGCGCACGCGCTTGATTGGCAGTGGCTTGATCCATTGGCTGATTGCGAGGAATCGTCGCTGAAATGAGACAGCTGATGATCAGTACAACTTGTCCTGTCGGCTCTTTCTCTCTGATTTTGCTTGTCCGGCGCCGCTGAAGAAAGCCGGGGCGGCCGCCGCAGCATTATCCATGAACCGGGCGCGCTACGTCAGTTCGTCTGACGGCGCGCGCTAACGAGCAGCCCTCGATTACCAGCGTTGGGACACCTTTTCAGATCGGTTTGTACGATTTGGAATCCGGCGGACCGCCTGGCTGAGCATTCGCAGGAATCGGCGGCGTTGGTATGGTCTTTGCGTGAGGTCGGACAGAGATTAGAGATTCGACCCGACTGTCGCTACATTTCAGCGTTGCGGCACCGCGGACGGCGAAAGGAAGTGTGGGCTATGTACGATCACGCTGTCGGTCATGCGCTTACTCCGAACGCATTTTTGTCGGAGGTGCGCGAATTTCGGCAAACCATAGCCAATCCCGCGCTCACGCGCGAGTACAAGAGGCGCGCCTTCTCCCTGATCGTCGAGCATGCGTCGACACTCAACCCATCCGACGCGGGCTACGAGGCGGCAGGAGTGGCGCTCAAGGAAGCGTTGTGCGCCTGGCTCGACTTCGACCCGAGAGCGGGGCACTAACGCAGACGCAGCGGACTTCACAGCGCCGAGGCGGCAAATCGTCTGAATCCGAATGCGTCGGGATTCAAGCCGCTGTCTCCATTGAACGTCCATCTGGCGATCATTTCTCCGATCGCGGGGGAATGCTTGAACCCATGTCCTGAGCAGGCCGAGACCACAAGCACGCGTTCGGCTTGCGGATGGGTGTCGATGATGAAGCCGAAATCTTGCAGAACGGTGTAAAGGCAGGTCGCTGATTTCACGCATCGGGCACCCAGGCCCTGAATGTAGGGACCCACGTAGTCCCCGTACGTCTCCCGGATTTCCTGTTCGCTCACCTCGTGGTCGACGCTGCCCGGTGATGTCACTGCGCCGTAACGCTCGGTCGCCACCTTCATCCCGCCACTTACGCCGTCGATGGCCGGGAATCCGTAAATGGCCTGTGGCTTGCCGTTGAGCTGCCAGATGAACACGGGGAAGCGCTCGGGCGCGAACGCCTGCGCTGCGCTTTCGATGTCGAACCAGAGCAGTACCTGCCGGAAAATGCGAAAGTGACTCGAGTGTGCCGGGCCGATGAGCTCCGGCAGCCAAGGTCCCGCGCACAACACGAGACGATCGGCTGCATACGTCCCTTTGTCGGTCGCGACGCTGACCGCACTCGACGAAGCATCGAACCCCAGCGCTGTCTCGCCAGTGTGGATTTCGGCGCCGTACTGCCGCGCCAGCGCGAGCTGGGTGTAGACGCAAGCTTCAGGTCGCAGAAACCCGGCGTCCCTTTCCAGGTATCCCACCTCGTCGTCACTCACCTTGAACGGAGGATATCGGCGACGGATCTCCTTCGCGTCCAGGAGCTCGTGGGCGATTCCGAACTGTCGCGCAGCTGAGAGGGTATTCTCGAAAAATCCCTCGACGTGGGTAAAGGAGGTTTTTCCGCCACTGGAAATAATCAGCCCCCCGGTACAGGTGAGCAGATGCGCGCCGGTCTCCCGTTCGATCTCCCGCCACAGCTCGTGCGAGCGTACGGCGAGTGGCGTGTAATGCGCGCCTTCTCCAATCGCCAGCCTGGTGATGCGAGTATCGCCGTGCGTCGAACCGAGGGTGTGGGGAGGATCGTAACGATCGAGACCGAGCACTCTGCTGCCGCGCCTGGCAAGGTGGCAGAGCGCCGCGCTGCCCATCGCTCCCAGGCCGAGCACGATGGCGTCGAAGCGCTTCATCGCGGCCGAGGCTCGGTCGATCGGAACATCGTTGCGCTGCGATCGCGTCGACCGGTCAATGCATTTCTCGGTCGCGCCTTAGCGGCAGGTCGCGCGCCTGCTGCGCGAGCTCGTCCAGCGCCGAGGCCAGAGCCGATTCCATCGCCTTGGCGGCTCTCATGTCCGCGCCGATCGGGACCGTGCGCGCGCTCGTGAGCTGGTTCTCTCCGATCCACACGTCGATCGATGCGATGGCCAGGTTGTCGGAATGGCCATGATTGATCGCTCTGATCAAGCTATAGCCCAGAAGCACGGCGACGGCCACGAGACCGCCAGATGTTGTGGACGGGAGCGACAGCGTCGTGTCAGATGAGGTCGGCAGCGCATTCGGCGAGAGGAGGAATCCGATGTCGAGGCGGTGCAACTCCACGGTGCGACTCCGGTACGAATCGGGCAACGCTTCGCCAAGCCGCGAGGCCAGCAGGTCGAGCGCGGGCGGCTGTATCGCGTCGTCGGCCAGAAACTTGCGAACATAGCCGCGCCCTTGCTGGCGCTCGCGCGGATCGATGGCGCGGACATCGATAATCCGTACGGCTTGGGCGCCGGGCCTCAGCGTGACAAGCTGAACCTCGTCCGGCACCTCGACCGTTGCGCACGCGCAAACAAATACCGCTGTCAGCGCCACGAGCCGCGGATGCGCCCAGTGTGGCATCGCTTCAGTGGCTTTGCGCTTTAGCCGCCGCGTCGTCAGCCGAATCGCGGCATCGGCCGTTCGCTTCTACACGCGCACGAATTCCTTGCCTTTGTTCGGCTCGACGACGTACTGGTAGAACGCCTCGTTGACTTTGGGCCAGCTCTTGAGCGCCTTCATGTTGCGGAGCCAGCGGCAGATGTTCGGGTATTCGCCGAAAGTGCATTGAATGGCTTCGCCGCCGAGGACCATCATAGAGCCCAGGTAGTCGGCGATGGTGATGTCGTTGCCGCAGAGGTACGCGTTGCGCGGGCCGATCAGGTTGCCGTCGAGCACCTTGAGCCAGGTCAAAGCCTTGTCCTTGCCCCACGCCACGGTTCCCGCCTGCACCGTGTCGTCCGAGCGCCGCATGAAGGGAAAGATCTGCGGATAGAGCATGCCGTAGGAAAAGTCGCGATAGAAGCCGGTGTTGAGCCAGTCCATCCGTTCGTTGACGCGGGCCCGCTTGCGCAGATCGGTCGGGTAGGCCGGTGAACCTGTCTTATCGGCGAGATACTTGAGGATGGCCGAGCTTTCAGTCAGACGAAAGTCTCCATCCTCGAGCACGGGAACCTGGCAACTCGGGTTGATCGCGGCGTATTCGGGCTGGTACTGAGCGCCGGAGAACAAATCGACGATTTCATAGTCGAGGCCGATGCCGGACTCGGTGGCAAACAGCACGACTGGCCGGCTGGTCGTCGATACGGGGTGGTAGTAGAGCTTCATTTCAAGTTCCTCCGGAAAAATTCCTCACTTCCGCTTGGCGAGGATCGCCTCGATCTGATCCATGATCGCGTTCATCTCCGCGACCAGCGCCTGATAAGGCGCCGGCGTGGCGAGGTCCACGCCCGCAGCCTTGACCAGTTCGTACGGGTAGTCCGAGCCACCGGCGCGTAGCAGCTTCTCGTAGCGCTCGAGTGCTCCCGGCTCGCCGCGGCTCACCTTCTGCGCCAGCAGCGCGCTGGCGGCGATCGAAGTCGCGTACTGATAGACATAGAACGCGTTGTAGAAATGCGGGATGTATGCCCATTCGACGCAGTAGGCATCGTCGATTGCGACCACACCCTCGGCGGCGCCGTGATACCGCTTGAGAATATCGCAATACATTTTGGTGAGCGATGCGCCGGTCAGCGAATCGCCCTTGTCCACTCGGGCGTGGATGTTGCGCTCGAATTCGGCGAACATCGCCTGGCGGAAGAAGGTGGCTCGCATCTGTTCCAGCGCCGATCCGAGGTAGAGCAGCCGCTCGTCGTCGGTCTTGGCGTTTTTCAGCATGCGCTGGAGCAGCAGCTGTTCGTTGAACGTCGACGCGATCTCAGCCACGAAGATCGCATAGCCCGCGGTGACGAAGGGCTGCGCGCGGTTGGAAAGATACGAATGCATGGCGTGTCCCCACTCGTGGGCGAGCGTGGTCAGCGATTCGTAGTCCGAGTTGTAGTTCATGAGCACATAGGGATGCACGTCGTAGGCGAACCCTGCCATGTGCGCGCCGCTCTGCTTGTTTGGACGCGGATAGGCGTCCATCCAGCGACTGTTGAACCCAGTCTCCATCGCCGAAGCATAGCTCGGCCCCAGCGGCGCCACGGCTTCGATGACCATCTTTTCGGCGTCGGCGAGCGCAAACTTGATGTCGCTTTGCACCAGCGGCGGGTAGATATCGTAGTAGTGCAGTTGGTCGACGCCGAGCATTTTCGCCCGCAGACGGAAGTAGCGATGCAATGTGGGCAGACTGGCATTGGTCTCTTTGATCAGCGTGTCGAAAACCGCCACCGGCACGCGATTGCGATCGAGAGCGCGCGAGATTGAATCCGGATAGCGGCGCACTTGGCTGTAGACCGTGTCTTGCTTGAGCTGTGAATAAAGCGTGACGCCGATGGTTCGCTCATAGGTTTTGAACGTGCCGAAGAAGGCGTCCATGACGCGCTTGCGGTCGTCGCGATTCGCGGCCTCGCGGTACTTGGTGTACGCCGCGGCGTCGAGTCGGACGTCCTCGCCTGTGGACAGCCGGATCGTCGGCCACGGAATGTCGGCATTGGTCAGGATGTTGTAAGCCGAGCCGCCCGTGTCGTTCATCAGACCGAAGCGAGCGATCAGTGCTTCGCCTTCGGCATCGAGCGTGTGCGGCGACAGGCGCAGAATCTGGTCGAGCGGCTGTCGGTAGATCGTGAGGCCTGGATCCTGAGCGATGAAAGCCGCGACCTTCTGCTTTCCCATGTGCAGTACTCCGGGATTCACGAAGGAACCGGCCTCGTTGAGCCTGGTGCCGATCACGCGCCCCTTTTGCACAAGCTCCAGGCTCGCCGCGGCGCCCGTGTCCTCGGCCAACAGTTGCGATGAGTAAACCACCATGCGCAGATAGCGCTTGGTCATGTCGGCCTGCAGCTCGAGGCACTGCCTGAGGCGCGCCGCGCTGTCGGCGAGATGCCCCTTGCAGCGGCTGAACTCCTTCATCTGGACTTCGACTTTGGCGGCATCGGCGTCCCAGGCGGCGACCGACGGATAGAGATCGGCCAGGTTCCAGCGGTCGGATGGAGTCTCTGCCATGGCAGTCAGGGTTTGAATTCCGAATAGCAGCGCAACAAGGGGAATACGCATGAGGGCCCTTCTCAAGCAAACTCGGGCGAGCGCCAGTGTACATCTGGCTCGAGCCGCGATGTGCGGATCGGCAAGCGATGCAATTTGGCTGGCGATCCGGATGATCGGCCGCAGGCGTTGGGTTAGGATGACGAGATCACCCCGGGAATTCTGCGGCGTGCACTGCAAAACCGCGGGTTCCCCCGAGGAGCCGAACCCATGACCTTGTCCGAACGAGTTCTCCTGATCGCCGCAATCTGCTTGGCGGGCCTCGCCAGCGCACAACCACGCTATCCCGACAAAACGATTCGCATGGTGGTGCCGCTTGCTGCAGGAAGCGCGGTGGACAACGCGATGCGCATTGTGACTGAGCGCATGGCGGAGAACATGGGACAGGCTATCGCCATCGAGAACCAGCCCGGCGCAGCAGGATTGATCGGTGCCGAGCGCGTAGCCAAAGCAGCAGCGGACGGCTACACCATCGGTGGTTTCAACGACAGCATCATGACTATGCTGCCCAATCTCTACGCCAAGATGCCGTGGGACATCATGAAGGACTTCGAGCCTGTGTCTCTGGTCGCGACCGTGGAGTGGGGACTGGTGGCGACGGGCGATTCGCCTTATCGCACCGCGGCGGATCTTATCGCTGCGGCGAAGGCGTCGCCCGGCAAGATCAATTATGGCTCGGGCGGCAATGGCAGCCCGCAACACGTGGCGATGGAGCTGTTTGCCGCGACCGCGGGCATTTCACTGACCCACGTCCCTTACAAGGGCGCGACGCAAGCAGCGGTTGGAGTCGCCGCTGGAGAAGTGCAGGTCGCGTTTCAGGGTCTCGCGACGGTTACCGGACTCGTCAAGAGCGGCAAGCTGCGTCTGCTGGCGGTGACCACGCCGCGGCGGATGCCGATGTTCCCCGAAGTGCCGACCGTATCCGAGTCGGGGCTGCCCGGATTCGAGTTCAACTCCTGGGCCACCATTGTCGCGCCCGCGGGAACACCCAAGCAGATCGTCTCCTTTCTCAATGCCGAGGTCGTGCGAGCACTTACCGCACCGGACGTGCGCGACAAGCTTATCGCACAGGGATTGACGCCCCGAGGGTCGACGACAGAGGAGCTCGCGCAGGCGACACGGGAGCAGCTCGCCCGCTACGCCGGACTGATGAAGCAGGCTGGCATAAAGGTCGAATGACACCCTTCGAACAACGTCCGCATGGGTTGAAATTACAATCGCCTCGCTTCTTGCGTGGCGGTTGCGCGGCACGGGTGCTTCTAAGGACGTTGCAGCTCACGTGTAGGCGTCTGCGATTCCTTTCGGCCGACGTGTCCTACATCAGAATCCGCTCGACGCCGATCGTCGGACTGGCCGCAAAACTCTAGGCTGAGCGTGTCATCGCCGCCGTCCGCGGCACGATGGCTCTTAATGAGAGGTTAACAATGGTCTCCGCGTGGTGGCTGCTCCTGACGTTTGTTGGAGGAGGGCTCGCCGGCACGATGGTGATGGCGGTGCTGCAGATGTCGGCGCATCAGCCCAAGCAATCGTCGTCGCGAGTGCCGAACTTCAACAACATGCCTTGGTAGGCTTGCTCCGCTGGTAAGCCCTGCCGAGTTGTCGAACCTAGTCTCGTCCGCCCTCGACGGGATGGCCCTCCGCGCGCCAGCGCAGCATTCCTCCGGCGAGATTCGCGACATCCGCAAACCCGGCTTTCTGCAACAGGACTGAAGCCTGCGCCGACCGCGCGCCCGAGCGGCACACGGTGACAATCGGTTTGTCTCGCGCCAGGTCCTGCGCCCGCTTCGGCAGCTCGGCCAGGGGGATGAGCTGCGAACCGTGTATGCATCCCAGGGGACCAGCGTATTCGTCGGGTTCGCGCACATCGATGATCTGTACTCTTGCGGCGTGTTCTTCTAACGACTCAGGGTCGATCTCCCAGATACCCGCAAAGGTGAAGGTCAGCGGCGCCCATGCCGGCTCGGCGGGCAGCCCCGTTTCCTGCTCCGGTTGTCCGCAGCGCAGATTGGCCGGAACCGCGATATCCATCAGCTTGGGATGCGGCAACCCGAGATTGTTCATGTAGCCGACGAAATCGCCTTCGCCGACATCGCCGCCCAGCCGAGGATTGAAGCGCCGCTCCTCGGCGACGCTGGTCACCGTGAGCCCTCGGTAATCGTGCGCCGGATAGAGCAGGCATGTCGGTGGCAGGGAAAGAATCTGGCTGCGCACCGAGCGGTACATTTCACGCGGATCGCCCTGCTGGAAGTCGGTGCGGCCGCTGCCGCGGATGAGCAGGCAATCGCCGGTAAAGGCGAGGCTTTCGTCATCGAGCACGTAAGTCACGCAGCCATGCGTGTGCCCAGGGGTGGCGCGCGTCTCCAAATAGCGCTTGCCGAAATCGATTCGGTCGCCGTGCGCGACGTAGCGATCCGCCCCCTGCGCGCCGCTCGCGGCCGACAGCACAATGGCGCTGCCAAAGCGGCGCTTGAGCAGCCACGCGCCCGTCACATGATCGGCGTGCACGTGCGTCTCCAGCGTGGCGCGAAGCTCGAGGCCGAGCTCCTCAATCAGCGCCGCGTCGCGCCGGGCCTGCTCGAAAACCGGATCGATCAGCACCGCCTCGCGCGAGCGGACATCGCCGAGCAGATAGGAGTAGGTAGACGAATGAGGGTCGAACAGCTGCCTGAAAACCAGCATCGATGCATCCTCCACAAGGCCGTCGTGCGAGCGGCGCTGCCCATTCTAACGCTGGCCAGGCGGCTCAGTGACCGTCCTACAGATCGCATGGCCGGGTGCGGGATCTTAAAGAGGGCGACGATTATAGCGGCGCGCCAGACCAGCCCGCGGTCGTCGAGCAGGTATCTGTTTGGTACCATTGTTCAATCGGGATGTCCTCGGGCGAAGTAATGCCGAAGACGAGCACGTCAAGAGAATTGCTGTTACAAGAGTGCCGCGCCGGCGATCACCTACGTGATGGGCGGGCAGGTGAGCGGCTTCTTCGGCGACGTACCCGGACTCATCGGATTCATCCGCAGCGGCAAGCTCAAGGCGCTGGGTATCGCCGCGCCGGTGCGCCACCCCTTACTGCCGGACGTGCCCACGCTCGACGAGCAGGGCATTCACGGGGTCGAGTCGAACAACTGGTACGCCTTGTTTGTGCCCGCGAAGACGCCGCCCGCGCGCATCAGCGAGCTCAATGCGGCGGTGCGCACGGTGTTGACCTCGGAGCCTTACCGCAAGCGGATTGTCGGCTCCGGAGCCGAGCCGATGCCGGGAACCCCCGAACAGCTTGCCGCGCTGGTCAGGAGCGACGGCGTCAAGTGGGGCCGCATCGTGCGTGAGAAGAAGATCGTCGGCGAATGAGCGACGGTCCGCGCATTCCGCTGGTCGAGCCCGGGACGCGTCCGGAGCTTGCTGCGATCGAGCAAGCCATCGTCGCCCAGCGCGGACACATCAACGCGCTGTATCAGGCGCTGCTCAACAGCGCGCCGCTGGCGGAAGGATGGGAAAAGCTGCTCACTGCAATCCGGAACCGCAGCTCGCTTCCGCCGACCACGCGCGAGCTGATCATGCTGCGTGTCGCGGTGCTCAACCGCGCTCCCTTCGAGTTCCAGGCGCATCTTCCGATCGCCCGGCAGGTAGGCGTGAGCGAGGACAAGATCGCGGCCGTTGCGCGACCGGACTTAGGCGATGCTTTCGATGAGCGCGAGCGTTCGTGCCTTGCGCTGACCGACGCCATGACGCGCGATGTTCAAGTGCCCGATGCAGCCTTCGAAGCTGTCTCCCGCTACTTCGATGTCAGAGGCCTGGTCGACCTGGTGGCCACCATCGCGGCGTACAACATGGTATCGCGCTTTCTGGAGGCGCTCCGCATCGGGCATTGAATGCTCGTTACTTCTTTTGCTTCGCCAGAATCGCTTCGATCTCGTCCATGAGTGAGTTCATGCGCGCGACCAGCGCCTGATAGGGCGCGGGCGTCGCCAGGTCAACACCGGCGGCCTTGACCAGTTCGTAGGGATAATTCGAACCGCCCGCCTTGAGCAGGTTGAGGTAACGCTCCAGCGCACCCGGTTCCTTGGCCCCCACCTGCTTGGCGAACAACGAGCTCGCCGCGATGGAGGTTGCATACTGGTAGACGTAGAACGAGTTGTAAAAGTGCGGAATGGACGACCAACCTACGCAGTACGCGTCGTTGACGTTGACCACACCCTCCTGCGACCCGTAGTAGCGCTTTAGGATGTCGCAATAGGTCTTGGTGAACGACTCTCCGGTCATCGGCTCGCCCTTGTCGACTTTGGCGTGGATGGTGCGCTCGAACTCGGCGAACAGCGCCTGCAGGAAAAAAGTGCCACGCAGCTGCTCGAGCGCGCTGCCGAGATAAAACAGCCGCTCCTCGTCGGTCTTCGCCGTCTTAAGCACACGCTGCAGCAGTAGTTCCTCATTGAAAGTCGACGCGATCTCTGCGACGAAGGTGGCGTAGTTCGACAAGACGAACGGCTGCGCCTTGTTGGCAAGGTACGAATGCATGGCGTGGCCCCATTCGTGCGCCACTGTGGTGACCGATTCGTAGTCGTCGTTGTAGTTCATCAGCACGTAGGGATGCACGTCGTAAGCGTAGCCGTCCATGTGTGCGCCGGATTGCTTGCGTGGACGCGGATAGGTGTCCATCCAGCGGTGGTCGAAGCCGTAACTCATGGCTGCGACATAGTCTGACCCGAGGGGTGCGACCGCTTCGAGCACCAGCTTGCGGCCTTCCGCAAACGGAAACTTGAAATCGCCTTTCACCAGCGGAGGATAGACGTCGTAGACCTCCATGTTCGAAATACCAAGCATCTTTGCGCGGAGGCGGAAGTAACGGTGCAGGGTCGGGAGGTTGGCCCTGGTTTGAGCGATCAGCGTGTCGATCACCGCGATCGGCATGTTGTTGCGATCCAGCACTCGCGTGATGGAATCGGGATATTTCCGCACCTTGGCGTAAACCGTGTCCTGTTTGAGCTGCGAATACAGATCCACGCCCAGCGTCCGCTCGTAGGTCTTGAGCGCTCCGAAGTACGTGTCGGTCACCTTCTTCCGGTCGTCTCTGATCTGAGAACGGCGATTCTTGTCGAAACCCGATGCGTCCAGCGTGACTTCTTCGCCGGTGGAAAGCTTGATCTTGGGCCAGGGAATGTCGGCGTTGGTCAGAATCGAAAATGACGAACCGCCGGCGTTGTCCATCAGCCCGAACTGAGCAATCAGCGCCTCGCCTTCGTCGTTGAGGGTGTGCGGCGCCAGGCGCAGCGTCTGATCCAGAGGAAAGCGGTAGATGGCAAGCTTGGGGTCCTGCGCCAGGAACTGCGCGATCTTGTCCTTGCCAATGTGCAGGATTTCGGGATCGACGAATGCCGTGGTTTCGTTCAGGCGATTGCCGAGAATATCGGACCTCTGGTCGAGCTCGAGGTACGCCGGATTGCCGGTGTCTTCGGACACCTGCTCGCCGGAAAGCACCGCCATGCGCAGATAACGCTTGTTCATGTCCGCCTGCAGGTCGAGGCACTGGCGAAAACGCGCAGCACCTTGTCCCATGGTCCCTTTGCACGCGGCGAATTCCTTGAACTGGCTTTCCAGCTTGTCGGCATCCGCATTCCAGGCCGCGGCGGAGGGATAGAGGTCGGACAAGTTCCACCGGTCGCCGGTCTCTTGCGCGAAAGCCGATTGAAAGGCGACTGACGCAACGAGCATCGCGAGGAGGTGCATGCGCATGGCGGCAGATCCTGTGAGCGTTGGGGGGTGCCGGAATTCTACGCGAGGCCACCGGGCAACGTCTTGATCGGCAGGTTCGCCGGTTCAAAGGGGCTCGTATAATCGCGGCAGGCCGCCACGGCGCTTGCGGCGCTCGAAGACAGGGGGGACCCCGTGGACATTTCCAGTCGCAGACTTGCCGACGTCACCGTCGTCATACCGGTCGGCCAGATCGACCACCGCAATGCGCAGCAGTTGCAACAAGCGCTTGCGCCGATACTCGATCAGGCTGCGGCCGCCAGCACGCCGCTCCTTCTCGACTTCACAGGCGTGGAATACATCAGCAGCATGGGCCTTCGCGTTCTGATGGTCGCGGCCAAGCAGATGCGCGCCGGCAGCGCCCGTATCGCGGTCGCGGCTCTGCGGCCCGTGGTCGAGGAAATCTTCGAGATCGCCCGCTTCAAGCACGTCCTCGAAGTGTTTCCATCGGTTCGCGCCGGGCTGCAAGCATTGTCCGCCCCGGCGCTCGCACTCTACGACGCCGTCCAATGAAGCTCGTTCGCTTCTGGGGAACCCGCGGATCGTTGCCGGTCGCGCTGACCGCCGCCGCCGTTCGCGCCAAGGTCATCGCCGCATTGCGCGGCGCGTCAGGACGAGTGTTCGCGTCCGACGACGACATCGAAGCGTACGTCGACAGCCTCGGGATGCCCATCGCTGGAACCTTTGGCGGCCACAGTCCATGCGTCGAGATCGAGACCGGCGGCGGCGACTATGTGCTGTGCGATCTGGGCACCGGTGTGCGCCCGTTCGGGCAGAAAGCATTGGCGCGTCACGGACCGAAATCGCCGCAGACCTATCACGTTTTCATGTCCCACGTGCACTGGGACCACATCATGGGCTTTCCGCTGTTCACGCCGGCTTACATACCAGGCAACAAGATACGCATCTACGGCGGCCACGCGGAGCTCGAAGCAGCATTGCGCAGGCAGCAGGCCGCGCCGTCGTTCCCGGTGGACTTTTCCGCGCTGGGTGCAAATATCGAATTCGTTCGACTGGAAGCAGGGCCCGAGTATGAAATCGCCGGCATGCAGGTTCGCCTCATGCTGCAGCAGCATTCAGGAGACTCCTATGGATATCGTTTCAGCTCGGCGGGCAAGACGCTCATCTATTCCACCGATTCCGAGCACAAGCTTGCCGATCTCGCCGAGACACAGGCTTTCGTCGATTTCTTTCGCGATGCCGATCTGGTGATTTTCGATGCCATGTACTCGCTTGCCGATACCATTTCGGTGAAGGCCGATTGGGGACATTCGAGCAATATCGTGGGCGTCGAGCTTTGCCAGATGGCCGGGGTGCGGCAGCTCTGCCTGTTCCATCACGAGCCTATTCACAGCGACGAGGCGATCGCGCGAGTGCTCGCCGAGACGCGGCGCTTCGAGGAGATCACTCGCGGCGGGAAGCCTCTCCTGGTCACCGCCGCCTACGATGGGATGGAAATCCCCTTGTGAGCCGCGCCGCGGCAGAAGCAGCGTCCAAACCGTCGTACGCACGCATCACCGCGGTCGGCGTCGCGCTGCTCGCTGCTCTGGCAGCTCTGATCTGGCTCGAGCCACGGTGGAACATGCGCTTGCAGTCGGCGTGGTTCGATACTTATCAGCTCATCAAGCCGCGCGAGCTCAGCTTGGCCCCGGTTACCGTCGTCGAGATCGACGAAAAGAGCCTGGCGCGCCTGGGCCAGTGGCCGTGGCAGCGCACTGTGCTTGCCCAGCTGCTACGCGACATTGAACGAGAACAGCCGGCCGCGATCGGGATCGATATCCTGATGCCCGAGGCCGATCGACTGTCTCCAGAGCACCTGGACCTGCTCAAATGGGCGAGGCAACGGGATCCGGTACTCGCGAGCCATCTGGAGGCGCTTCCATCGAACGATACCGAGCTCGCGCGCGCGATCGCTGCGGGACCTGTGGTTCTTGGACTTGCCGGTACTCCCGAGGAAACCGCCAAGGAGCCATTGGGCCCGCCGGTGCTGGTCCGGGATCAAGCGAAAAAAGGCGCACCGGCGACAGACACGGTGACGCGCATGCACAGTCATAAAGGCGCGTTGGTGAACCTCGACGAGCTCGACAGCGCTGCGGCCGGCCACGGAATCATATCGGCCGGCCGCTCGGATGACGTGATCCGTCGCGTGCCCCTCGCCGTACGGATCAATGACCGCTTCGTGCCTTCGCTCGCGATGGAGATGCTTCGCGTTGCCCTTCACCAGCCCGACGTCCGCTTGCTGGTCGACGGTCCCTCGGTAAGCGCCGTAACGGTTGGAGATTTTTTCGCGCCGACGGAGGTTGATGGGGAGCTACGCCTCTACTATTCCAGGCACGACCCTTCGCATTACGTTTCGGCGATCGACGTGCTCGACGGCAAGGTCGATCCGGATCGCTTTCGGCAGACGCTGGTGCTGATCGGAATGAACAGCCTTGCACTCGCCGACTATCAGAACACGCCGCTGGGCTCGCGCGTGCCCGGCACGGAAGTTCTCGCACAGGCCCTTGAAAACCTGCTCGATCAAACGTGGCTGGCCCGGCCGTCGTGGGCGCCCGCGCTCGAGATCGCGGTTTTCGTTCTGCTGGGGTCAGTTCTCATTTGGGCCACACCGCGCTGGCGCCCCGGAAACGCTGCTTGGCTTGCGTTAGGCGGCATCGCAGTGTGCGTCGTCTCGGGCATCGCCGCGTTTCTTTGGAAGCGATGGGTGTTCGACGCCGCCGCACCGGCGCTCGGGCTTCTCATTCTGTTCAGCGTTCTGCTGGTGCTCACGCTCGCCGAGGCGGGCCGCCAGCGCAGGCGACTCGAGCGCGTAGTGCAGGCGCAACGCGAACAGGCGGCGTACGTCTCGGGCGAGCTCGAAGCCGCCAAGCGCATCCAGACGGGGTTCCTGCCGCGCGCCGATTTCCTCGCTGGCGACAAGCGCATCGAGATCGCGGTGTCGATGAGGCCCGCACGCGAAGTTGGCGGCGACCTCTACGACTTCTTCCCGCTGGATGAGCGCCGCTTGTTCTTTCTCATCGGCGATGTCGCCGGCAAGGGACTGTCGGCCAGCATGTTCATGGCGGTGAGCAAGGCACTCTACAAGAGTACGACCTTGCGCAGTCCGGACGCGACTGTGAGCGAGCTGATGCGGGCCGCCAACGACGAAGTATCACGGGACAACCCGGAGATGTTTTTCGTGACGGCCTTCGCCGGCGTGCTCGATCTCGACTCCGGCGAGCTCGGCTTTTGCAATGCCGGGCACGAGAACCCGTACCTGCTCGATGCCCAAGGCGCCGGCTTTGTGCAGCTTGCCGACGCTGCGGGCCCGCCGTTATGCACGGTTGAAGGCTTCGCGTATCGCGAAGGACGAAAGGCGTTGCGGCACGGCCAACTGCTGTGTCTGGTGACCGACGGGGTGATCGACGCCCAGAATCAACGCGGCGAACGTTACGGCAGACAGAGGCTGCAGGCGCTGTTCGGGCAGCTGCACAACGGGCAGCGAACGGCGACGGGGCTGGTCGATGCAGTTCGCAAGGACGTCGAGACTTTCGCGGGAGGCACGGAAGCCCCCGACGATCTCACCGTGCTCGCGTTGCGCTGGCGCGGACCGCAATGACTCCAAGCCTCGACCGCAGTCAAGGGTCCCTAGCGGACGATAATCTCCACCCTTCGGTTGCGCGGTTCGGCGACGCCGTCGGCGGTGGGAACCGCGAGCTGCCGCTTGCCGCGCGAGATCGCGCGAACATCGCCGGCTGGGATGCCGAGCCTGATCAAGGCCGCACGGACCGCTTCGGCCCGCTGCTGCCCGAGCGCGTCGTTGGATTGATCGCTGCCGACGGCGTCGGTATGACCCACCACCAGCACGTCGGGCACGGGTCGTTGCGCTATCTCGGCCAGGATCTGGTCGACGGCCTTTTTCGATTCCTCGGTGAATTCGTCCTTGCCTTCGACAAAATACAGAGTGAAAGAAGTCGCCCGGCTCGGCTGCGCGGAGAGCGCGGAGCCGAATTGCGACCGCACTTCCTCCGTGCTCGAGGTATAGGGTCGCGGCCCCAGCGGCGTCGCCTTCGCGGCCGCATAAGGCTTGTCGAGAACCACTTCTTTGTCGCCCTGCTTCACGCTAACGGCCGCCGGCCGGCCGTCCTTTTCCGGGAGCAGAACCACCGTGCCGCTGCTCGCGCACGCCGCCAGGATCGCGCATGCGATCAGCGTCACCCCGGCGCTGCGCGCCTGGCGACAAGGACCTGTTAGTGCTACGGACACGAACCCGTGGCAGCAATTCGAAGGGGGACGCGCGCCAGCTTCAGTCGACGCTTACGGCAAACTCGGTACCGCGCACGCCGAGAACCGCGGTCGGTGTGCGCACGGTCATCGCGTCGGGCGCCTGTTTGGCGATGCGGCCCGAAATGACGGCAAGCGTTCCCTTGTTGAGGGAAGCATCGAAGCGACCCTTGTTAGTGGTTGGATCGAAAGTGTAGCGATCGAGGGAGAGGACGCTGTTGGGTCCAGCCGACAGCAAGGAATCGTCGTCCATGGTGATACCGACCGAGCCGTCGGGTCCTGTCTTGACGACATCCGAGGTCTGCAGGCGCACGCCGACGCCGGCAGGAATGCTTTTTCCGTCGCGTTCGATCGTCACCTGCCCCTTGGAGACTTTTATCTGACCGATTTCCGCCGCGCCGGCAAGGGTCGCCAAGCCGAGCAACGAGAGCATCAAGACAGCGCGCCACGCGCGCATGCGTGAGATGGACATTTGGCTTCTCCCTGAAGACAAGGCTGACGACGACGCCCGTGGAATGCGAAAATCGGCAAACTGCTTCGCGACGATGCGTCGAGGCTAGTTTACACGACCGCTCCGGTCGCAGCCCATGCCAGCGAACGAAAAAGCTGAATTTCCAGCGAGATTGACCGCTCTGCCCGACACGGCGAGTTTCGCGCGAGGCTTTTGCGAGCGCAACGGCGTCGGCAGCGAGACGGCGTTTCGCTTGACGTTCGTCATCGAGGAGCTTTTCACCAACACCGTGAAACACGGCTTTGGCGAGGAAAGCGACTCGCCTGTTCGCATCGAGCTCGCAATGAGCGAGGGCGGCGTCAGCGTGATTTACGAGGACTCGGCGCCGCGCTACGACCCGACCGATCGATGGTCTGTTGCTCCGCCGGACCTCGCTGCGACTGCTGAAGAGCGCTCCCCCGGCGGCCTCGGCGTTTATCTGATCCGTCAGATTGTCGCGGATGCACGCTACGCCTACGAAGAAGGACGCAACCGACTGTGGTTGGTCATGCTGCTCGAAAGTTAGCAACCTGAGCGCGCATCACGGACTGCGAACGGGACCTGCCCGGATCATGCGCACATTCATTGGCCGCCCCCGAATCAGTCGGCCTTTGCGCCCGATGCTCTTACCACCTTCGCCCATTTCGCGGTCTCGCTGCGCATGTAAGCGGCGAACTCTTCCGGCGTGCTTGCCACAGGATCGGCCCCCTGCTGAACGAGGGTGTCGCGAAGTTCCGGAATTTTGAGGGCGCGCGCAGTCTCCCCCTGCAACTTGAGCACGATATCGCGCGGCAACTCGGCCGGGCCGAGCAGGCCGAACCAGGACGAGGCCTCGAACTCCGGGAAGCCCGATTCGGCGACGGTCGGTATCTGCGGCACCGCAGCCGAGCGGTTCTTGCTGGTGACCGCGAGCGCACGCAAGCGGCCGGCACGAACGAACTCGATTACCGACGGTATGGTGGCGAACATGAAATGCACCTGGTCGCCAACGAGGAGATCATTGAGCGCGACCGCGCCCTTGTAGGGCACGTGGGTGATCTCGACTCCGGCCATGGTCTTGAGCAGCTCTCCGGAGAGATGTGATGAGGTGCCGGTTCCGGTCGATGCGTAGAAGTATCTTCCGGGATTTGCCTTGAGCAGCGCCACGAACTCGGCGAATGTTTGCACGGGCATCGCCCTCGGATTCACCACCAGCATGTTGGGTACGTGAACCACCAGGCTGATCGGAGTGAAGTCCTTCAGGTTGTCGTAGGGCATGCTGGCGTAGAGCGAGGCATTGATCGCCAGCGGTCCCACCGAACCCATCAGCAGCGTGTAGCCGTCTGGTTTAGCCTTGGCGACCATGGACGCGCCGATGTTTCCTCCGGCGCCCGGCCTGTTGTCGATGATCACCGGCTGTCCCCAGCTCTTGCGCATTTCCTCGGCAAGCAGCCGCGCGACGATATCCGTGCTCCCGCCTGCGGAGAAGCCGACCACAATGGTGATCTGGCGGTTGGGGTAGGTGCCTTGAGCAGACGCGCTGCTGACGAGCGCGATGGCGGCGAGCAGCGCAGCTTTGCGGACGATGCCGGTGATCCGGCCAGGCGAGGCAACGATCGAGTCTTGCGCCGCGGAGTGCCGGCATGGGGAGCCAGCGCCCGTTACGTTCGCGTATGCGGCCATAGGGCGCTAACAGGCCACCTTCAGTCGCGGTACGACGGATCGAGCTTGTCGAGCTTGGCCAGCAGCGCCGGCCATTCCAGCACGCCAAAGCGGCGGCGCACCCCCGGCTGGTACAGGCGCCATGATTCGTTGACGATGTGCTCCGGCGGCAGCTTGAGCTTCACGTTGCATGCCAGCGCAGCCACCTGCACCTGGCAGGCGCGCTCGAGACGGAACATGCTGTTGAACGCCTCGGGAATGCTCGCGCCGACGGTCAGCAGACCGTGATTGCGCAAAATCATGCCTTCGTGCTCGCCCAGGTCGCGCACCAGCCGCTCCTGCTCCTCGAGGTCGAGAGCGACGCCCTCGTAGTCGTGATAGGCGATCTTGGCAAAACGCATCGAGGTTTGAGCGATCGGCAGAAGACCGCATTCCATCGCCGACACCGACATGCCGGCGATGGTGTGCGTATGGATCACGCAATCGACTTCATGCCTTGCCGCGTGGATGCAGCTATGCACGACATAACCAGCCTTGTTGATCTCGTAGTCCGTCGGATTGAAAAGAACATTGCCGGCAAGGTCGAGCTTGATGAAGCACGAGGCGTGCATCTGCTCGTAGAGCATTCCGTGCGGATTGATCAGGAATGCGTCAGCCTCTCCCGGCACGCGCGTGCTGACATGATTGGCCGACATCTCCGACATGCCGTACAGGTCGATCAACCGATAGCATGCGGCCAAGTCGACTCTCTTGGCCCACTCGGCTTCGCTCACCTGTTTGCGCACCGACATGCGCTTGTCAACCGGCTGAATGGCCATCGAATTGCGATTGATTGGAACGATTTGCGACGAGGCTGCGTCTATTGTCACCGTTGAGGCCTCGGGATTCAACACGCGGCCCGCTGCTCGGTGTCTCGGGTTACGGCGACACGAATTGCGCGCGACCCTCCGTTTGCCCTAGGCTTCAACATTCTTTCACGAGGAGAGTTGATGATGAGAGATGAAGTCGTCGATGTTCACGCCGATCGGCGTGCGGCGGAGCGTTGCCGCTGGTCGCGTTGGATGGCTGCGGGTTGTGCGTTGGCCGTGGCAACCCTGGTCGCCGGCGGCGCCTGTGCCGATCGAGGGCAGGGCACGATCAGCTATGCGGCCAAATCCGGCGCAATCACGGTGACGGTCAAGAATGTCTACCTTGTCAAAGGGCCTGACATGGCGGCCGGCAAGACCATACGGCGACTCATTTTCTCTGCCAGCGATCTCGGCCCCAAGATCAAGGGCTGCCAGGGAATGGCGTGCTCGGAAAGCGACTTGCGTGAAGGACTGGCGCTCGATCTCGACACGGGATCACGACTCAAATACTGGTTCACCGCCAACGGTCAGAAAGTGCAGTATTCCGGCACCGTCGTACCGACGGCGCTCAAGCTCACCACCGACAGCCCGCAACGCCTTGCCGGCAAGCTCACGCTCGACGACAGCAGTGCCGGCGGCCCCAAAGCGGAAATAGAATTCGACGTGCCGATGACCAAGGAATTCACTCAGTGGCGCTGAGTATCGGCATTCCCGCTTAGCGGCCAGGCGGCGCCACTGCGGCACCCTCGATGCCGTGCCTGGCAAGGGCGCCGGCGACGAAGCCCGAAGCCTTCATTTCCTCGACGAATTCGGCAAGGTAGCGCGCTCCGGCAGCGCGGCCTCTGGGCGTGGCCATCGCCTGATTGATGACCATGAAGCGGCCGTCCAGCAGACGCACCTCCTTAAGACGCCTGGCATCGGCTTCAAGCTGCTGCTTCACTCCGGCTGCGACGTCGTAATGCTCGGCGAGCATCATGTCCACAACCGTGTTGGAAGTTGGCGCGCGGAAAATCTGTGCATGCTTGAGCTCGCGCGAAAGAAACAGGTCGTACGCGCTTCCCCGTCCGACCACGACCCTGACTCCCTCGCGATCCACCTCGGCGTGGCTCCTGATGGCAGATCCGGCGGGAACCAGATAGGCACCCTCGATCACGACATAGGCTGCGCTGTAGTCCATGTCGACCGCACGTTCCGGGTCGATGGCGACGAACGCAATATCCCAGACATTGGCCTTCGCGGCTTCGACCACCTTGCCTGCCGCGGTGAACGTAACGATCTCGAGAGGCACATCCAGGCGTCTGGCAAGCTCGCGCGAGAGATCGACCGACACGCCGCGCGGCTCGCCTGTCGCCGGGTCCTTACTGGCGAGCACGGGATTGCCGAAGTTGATCGCGGCGCGCAGCTTGCCGGTGGGGGCGAGATCGCTGACGGCAGCCTGAGGTGCACCGTGTGTCAGGGGGACCAGCAAGCAGGCGATGAGCCCTGCGAGGACCGGCGCGACGAGCCGCATCGGGTAGGCTAAAGAGTTATCGCACCGAAAGCGGTGGAGGATACGTCGTACTCAGATTCAGCGTCGCGTCGACGGCGACGAGGCCGTTTTGCTGAACGCTGACCGCAGAACACCCATTGTCGTAAAGGATTGAGTTGATGGTCACCGTGACCGGCGTAGCGATGGCACCTGCGTAAAGGACGATCCCGCGCGGCGTCTCGACCTGTGTCGCGGCGCGCAAGCCCGGACCGGAGTGGCTGTAGATGTAGGCGCCGGTGCTGCAGTCGCCGGATGTGAAGAGTACGCTGCCGCCCGCCTGCCAGGTCGCCTGGCCTGACGCAGTGCGGCTGTCAGCACTGAGCATCGGACGAATCAGTGCAGGAGCGACCATGTCAGGACTCAGATTCACAAGCACCGTGGTATCGCTCAACCACCTTGCGGCGATGCTCCCAGTCGAATCGATGACGGTGATGGCGGCCGAGACCGGACCGGCAGCACGATCCGCGTCCGCCGGCGCAATCGAAGCGAAGCTCAATAACGCTGCTGCAAGAACCAAGCGCCTCATGACCTGCCTCTAGGATCCTAGGCCGCCGCGCGCTGCCGTCTGCTCAACTTAACAAACAGATCCTTCGGCATCATTGTAAAGGAGAACACTTGCTCGGGCGGCGCTGTTCCAGGAAAGCGCATCACCTCGAAATTGCGGCAGAGCATCGCCGCGACCATCTTGATTTCGAGCATGGCGAGGTGACGCCCCGGGCAGAAGCGCGGCCCCGCGCCGAAAGGCAGGAACGCCTTGGTATTGTGCGCGCTGTGGGAATGATTGGCGCCGTCGAGCCATCGCTCGGGAAGGAAGCTCTTGGAATCTGCAAAATTCACCGCTGCTGCCGATGCGTGCGCAGTCAGAAGATACACGGCGGTCGATTTGGGCACCTCAACGTCGCCGATCACCGTTGCCTCGTTGGGCTCGAGCGCGATCACTGGCGCAACCGGCAGCAGGCGCATCGCCTCGTGCGCGGTCGCCTCGATGTAGCGCAACACTTCGGTGGCTGCATAGTCGAGCGGCCGCTCGGCTGGGCCCACTGTCCGATCCGCCTCGGCCTGCATTTTCGATTGGACGTCGGGATGCTCGACCATGAGATGCATCATCCACGCCAGCGTGTTGGCGGTGGTGTCCTCGCCGGCGAGCAGCATGGTCAAGGTGTTGCCGGCGATCTCGCCGTCGGTGAACGATGCCGAATCGCCGCTCTGCGCCATCACCATGGCATCGAGGAAGTTCTGCGGATTCGCCGCGTGCCCGTTGCCGGCGACTCGAGTCCTTGCCGCGGCGACAAGCTCGTTGACCAGCTTGAGCACTTCGACCATGGCCGCATCGAGTCGCCGATCGGCCGGCAGACCCACCCACCGCCAATAAGGGAAGGGGGCGAGCAGCCGGCGCGCCAACGCTGGAAACACCTTGTCCAGGTGGCGCTGGATGACGTCACCCTCCTGCTCCAGCGTGTTGAGATCCTTGCCGAACGCCAAGCCGCTGGTCACGTCGACCGTGAAGCGCATCAGATCGCGCTGGGCGTTCACCCGCTGCGCGCTTATCGCTGCGCGTTCCCAGCGCCGCTGAAGTCGCGCAGTTACCTGGTCGAGGCGCCCGAAGAATTCGCGCAGGTGCTCGGTATTGAGCGCGTGCATGGCCAGCTTGCGCTGGCGTCGCCAATCCGCGCCTTCGGCCGTGAACACGCCGTCGACGCCCAGCTCCAGCATCACGTCCTGCATGATCTTGCGGCGGCGGAAGCCGCCGGGGCGATGGCGCAGCACGTCATTGATGAGCTCGGCGTCGGCCACGACGAGCATGTCGCGATTGACGACGCGCAGGCGATAGAGCGTGCCGAAGCGATCGGCCCACTCCCCAAGAATCGTATGCAGTCGCGCGACGTCGAGGTGCAGCAAGTTCCCCACCAGCGGCAGCCCGCGTGGGCCAGGGAGGTCTTTCAGACTGCGCACGGGGCGCGCGGTGCTTCGGAGCGGTGTCCGATGCTAATCGGCCGCGGCGACGGGGTTAGAACAAATCAGCACGCTGACGACGACGCGGCGACCTCATTTGCGCTTGGTGTCGAGGGCGACATCACAGCCCAGATTCTTGGCGCTTATTTCGAACACTCGGTGCGCGACGTTGTTTTTGTCGGGTTCGACGAGCACCGCGTCGGCGGTGACCAGCGCCTGCCTGGCACCGACCGAAGTGCCGGACTCCTTGTAGTCGATCAGCAGGCATACGGCGGTCTTCTGGGCATTCACGCTGCTGTTGCGCACCTCCATGGAAAGGGGGTCGCTCATGAGCGATCTCACGCGGCCCGCCGCCGCATCGATGGTGGCGGCGTCCTGGATGTCCTGCATACCGGCCGGGCGCTCCCGGTTGAACTGGGCGAAGGTCGCATCGGCTTCGCGGCGGATGTCCTCGTCTCGGACCTTGGCGCGCTCCTTGGAAGCGATCGCTTCCGCGGCACGCTCGCGTGTCTCGGCAATTTTTTCAGTGCGCAGCTTCTCAGCGACCTTGGCGTCGAGTTCCGCCTGCTCGCGCGCCTTCTGCTCAGCCGACTTTCCGCAGCCAGCACACAGTACTCCGGTGCAGATGATGGCAAACAACCAAAACCGATGCATGGTGCCCCTTCGCAAGCGCCCGCAACCTGGCGGGAGTGGGGCGAATTGTCCCAACGCCGCTCCGCGAAATCAAGGACAAGCAAGCGGTCGAGCCCGACGCTTGTCGGATGACGCAGCGATACGCTGCCGCCGCAGTCCTGCCTGAGAATCCGAGCGCGTCGATGGGGTGACATCGGCGCATGGCCCTAACGGTGAACCACAACTTGTGCCAAAACGCCGGACGGATCACTCGCGCAAAAGGCCGCAGCCGAGCTCGGCGCCGTGCAGAGACTTCTGTCGAGCGTGACCGAGGGCGGCGGTTGTCAAGCCCTGCGGCTCGCCCCGTACGGAAGACATCCGCCGTGGAGGCGTCGTTGTTTCGGTCCGTGTACCTCCGGCGCAAAGCCGGCGGTCGCTCGAGCGGCAGCGAAACAGACGGGAGCTGCGCGAACGGTTTCCACATAATCGCGTCACAGGCTTATCATTGTGCTGCGACAGGCCCGTGCACTTGCCCTACATGAAGTTCCTGCACCCGCAGATCCTCTGGTTACTCCTCACGGTTCCGGCTCTGGTTGCTGCCTACTGGGTGGTGCTGCGCCGGCGCAAGCGCCACGCCGTCAGGTACGCGAGCGTGGGGATCGTCAAGGAAGCCATGGGGCCGGGGCAACGGTTTCGCCGCCACATTCCGCCGCTGCTGTTCCTGCTGTCGGTCGTAGCCATGATCCTGGCCATTGCGACGCCCACCGCTCTGATCACCCTGCCTTCATCTCAGCAGACGGTGGTGCTGGCGATCGATGTATCACTGAGCATGGGCGCGCGCGATGTCGATCCCAATCGGCTGACCGCGGCGCAGGTCGCGGCCAAGGCTTTCATCGAGGATCATCCGCGCGACGTGCGCATAGGCATCGTGTCCTTCGGGGGCACGGCGGCCCTCGTTCAGCCGCCTACTCAGAACAAAGAGGACCTGCTGGCATCGATCGATCGCTTCCAGCTGCAGCGGGGTACCGCCACGGGCAGCGCACTCTATGTCGCGCTTCAAACGCTGTTCCCCGACGCGGGCATCGACCTTGAATCGCTGGTGTTCAATGGCGGCCTCACGCGCGATGGCACACGCGGCAGATCGCTGGATTCGCCCAAGGGCGCTAAAAAAGATTTCAAGCCTATGGCGCCCGGTTCGTACACGTCCGGCGTCATTATCCTGTTGAGCGACGGTAGAAGGACCACCGGTCCCGACCCGCTCGATGCGGCGCATCTCGCGGCGGACCATGGCGTGCGGGTCTATACCGTCGGATTCGGAACGGCCGAGGGTGGACAGATCGGCTTCGAGGGATGGTCGATCTACGTGCGGCTCGACGAGGAAACGCTCAAACAGATCGCCGAAATCACCAAGGGCGAATACTTCTACGCAGGAACCGCTGCAGATCTGCGCAAGGTCTATCAGAACTTGAACGCGCGCCTGGTGCTCGAGAAAAAAGACACCGAGATCACCTTTTTATTCACCGCTGTCGCAGCGGCGTTCCTGCTCGCCGCCGCGGCGCTGTCGGTGCTCTGGTTCAACCGCGGATAGCGCGCAGCTGGCTCCGCACTTCGCGACCACCGCGCAAGCGTGACGACGTCTGGAACCGCTGTTCTCACCGTTCGTTGTGAAGATGCAATCGACGATCGCTTTGATTGCGCGCCGTCAGTTGCCACCGACACTTTGGATCGAGCGTAAAGTGTTCGAATGACCTTGCATAGGCGAAGCTGCGGGATATAATGACGCCGTCATGGGGCCCGTTCACTGAAAGACTGGAGGCGCAATGCTTAACTTCAACCGTCCCACCGATGCCAGAGATGGCGTGAAATCTCCGCTGAAGCCGCTCTACGACCCTCCAGGCTCAAGCGCTCGCACCACGACGCCAGGAACGACCCGGCCTTCAGTACCGCCGCCCGCTCCGCCGCGCGATGCGCCGGCGCCGACGCCGGCAGCAACACCGGAGCCCGCGAAGCATGCGCCGGTGCAAGCTTCGGATGCACCCGCCACCGCGGCCCCCGTGCTGAGCGACACGCCGGGAAGCAAGTTGTTCGTGGGTGTGAACATCAAGCTCAAGGGCGTCGAGATCTCCGACTGCGACGCTCTAGTGATCGAGGGCGAGGTGGAGGCGACGGTACACAGCAAGCTGATGCAGGTTTCCGCACCTGGAACGCTCAAGGGCAACGCGCTGATCGATGTCGCCGAAATCCAGGGCGAATTCTCGGGCGAGCTGACCGCCCGTACGCGGCTGGTGATTCATGGCACGGGCCGCGTCTCGGGCACCATCCGCTACGGCAAGCTGATCGTCGAGGAGGGAGGCGAGCTGACCGGTGACATCAAGCGTCTCGACGCCTCAGGAGCCAAGTCCGGCGCCCACACGGCCGACTCCGGAACCAAGCACGGCGCTCACGCGGCCGACTCGAGATAGGGCCCGTACGCGCCCACAAGGCGTCCGGCCCAGCTTGCCTTAAGGCGCGCTCGCGTGCGCAGCGAGCACGAGGGCAACGCAGGCGGTTAGCTTTTTGGCGTAGGGCACGTGCAGGAACTCGTTCGGCCCGTGCGCATTGGAGTGCGGCCCCAGCACGCCCGTGATCAGAAACTGCGCGGCGGGAAAGTGCTTTCCGAGCATGGCCATGAACGGAATCGTTCCGCCTTCGCCCATTGCAGCGCTGGGTTTGTCGTAGAAGCGCGAAGACGCTTGATCCAGTGCCTGAGTGAGCCACGTGACGCTCGGCGGGGCATCCCATCCCGTGGCGCCCTCTTCGATATCGAATCGCACCGATGCACCGTACGGAGGATCGGCTTCGAGCGTGCGCTTGAGCGCTTGCGCTGCCTGATTTCCGTCGACCGTCGGCGGCAGTCGCAGCGAAAGCTTGAGCGACGTGTACGGTCGCAACACGTTGCCGGCGTCGGCAGCAGGCGTGATGCCGTCGGCACCTGTGAACGAAAGCGCCGGTCGCCAAGTGCGGTTGAGCAGCGCCTCGGTCCGATCGCTGACCATGGGGCGGGTCGCGCCGGCAAACGGGTACTTGCTAGTGACCAGGTCCCCGAGAATTTCCGAGGCACGGCTTGCCTGTTGCATGCGTTGAGCCGGGATGGGTGCATGCAGCTCCGGAAGTAGTAGCCGGCCGGTCTCCGAATCCTCAATGCGGTCGAGCAGCCGGCGCACGATTCGGAACGACGACGGAACAATGCCGCTGGCATCGCCCGAATGAACGCCTTCGCTAAGGACCTCGACGCTCAGTATGCCGCCGGCCAGTCCGCGCAGCGACGTGGTTACCCAGAGCCGCTCGTAGTCGCCACAACCGGAATCGAGCCCGATGACAAAGTCGACTTTGCCCATGCGCGCTGCGAGAGCTTCCAGATACGCGGGAAGATCGTAGCTGCCGCTCTCTTCGCAGGTCTCGATGATCCCGACACAGCGCGAATGGGTGATGCCCTGGCTCTGAAGCGCCGAAATCGCACAAAGCGCGGCGAACACCGAGTAACCGTCGTCCGCGCCGCCGCGTCCGTAGAGCTTGCCGTCCTCGAAAAGCGGATCCCAAGGGCCGTGGCTTTCGCGCCATCCCGTCATTTCCGGTTGCTTGTCCAGGTGCCCGTACAGGAGCACGGTGCGATTGTCGCCGTGGCTGGCGGGTACGTCGAAGTACAGCAATGGTGTGCGGCCTGGCAGGCGTACGATCTCGCAGGCGAGGCCGCGCACTGGTTGTCGTCTGACCCAAGCTTCCGCCAAACGGGTCACCCGCTCGATGTAGCCGCGTGCCTCCCATCCGGCATCGAAGTGCGGAGACTTCGCCGGAATGCGGATGTAGTCGGTGAGTTGCGGGACGATGTCGGCGTCCCACTGCTTCGAAATGGTAGAAACAAGCGCCGAGGCATCCATGGGAAATCCGCAGGGTCGCGTCATCGATCGGAACCATGCGCAACATACCGGCTTCGCATCGCGCTGTCGACCTCGGCAACCGAAAAAGCACTCTTACGTGTCGGCGCCAACGAGGGCCCATGCCTCGCGGCCGCCGTCATCCGCGGAATCGCGTAACATCGCGTCATGTCGCAGCGCGCCGGAAAGGTCAACAGAATGGCTCTCTGGATGGTCATGCTTTTTCTGTTTCTTATCGCCGGCCCGTTGTGGACACTTGCGACGGGTCGAGTTCCGCTGCGCGGAGACTGGCGCACGGCGAGTCAGCGATCGACGGGACTGGCGCCCGACCCGGCGACTCACCGCGAGGCGATCGTGCAGGTCTACGCGAGCCGCGCTTTCGGCTGGCGCGGCGCTTTCGGCGTTCACACCTGGCTCGCCGCCAAACCGAAGGACGCCGATCATTACATGCGCTACGAAGTGATCGGCTGGTTCGCGCGTGCGGGCCAGCCGGTGATCTCGATTTCGAGCTCCCATCCTGCCGATGCGGAATGGTACGGCGCAGCGCCGATGCTGCTTTGCGATCGCCGCGGTGAGGAAGCGGAAGCAGCGATCGCGAAGCTCGAGCAGGCGGTGGCTTCGTATCCTCACGCACTCGGCTACAGCGTGTGGCCGGGACCGAACAGCAACACCTTTATCGCTCATCTGGGCCGCGAGATCCCCGAGCTCAAACTGACCATGCCTTCGATCGCGATCGGCAAGGACTATCTTCCCCTGAGCGACGCTGTGAAGCGCACGCCGAGCGGGACCGGTTATCAGTTTTCGCTGCTCGGCCTTCTCGGCGCGAGCGCTGCGCGCGACGAGGGCATCGAGATCAACGTGCTGGGCCTGGTGATCGGAATCGATCTGCGTCGTCCTGCGCTCAAGCTGCCGGGGCTCGGACGAGTGCCTTCAGACAGCGACAGCTAAAGGTTCTGCAGCCGCCGCAATGCATTGCGCTGGAAGGAATTTGCGCAGTGCAATCATCGCCGTCGGCGAATGTCCTACGCATTTTTCCGCTGTCTTCTGACAATGCGCAAAAGCAGCTGCTGACAACCTGCAAAAGCTTTGCGCGTTAGGATTTCTTGAATCGAGCCGCACCTTTCGCGGCCGAGAACAGGAGGTCAAGCCATGCGAAGTATATTGAAGATAGCGCTTGGTGTAGCAAGCATCGCGGTAGCCGCAAGCGCAGCGGCGCAGGTGACGCTCTATGACCGCGAGAGCTTCGGCGGACGCAGCTTCTTCGTCGACCATCCGATGCGCAGCCTGGATCCGACCGGCTTCAACGATCGCGCTGAATCGGCCGTGATCCAGGGAGGCGAGTGGCAGCTGTGCTCGGATGCGGACTTTCGTGGACAGTGCGCAGTTCTGGGCCCTGGGGAATACCGGGACCTCGGCCGTTTTGGATTGGACCACAACATCTCGTCGATCCGGCCCGTCCGCGGTGACCGTTACGGCTACGAAGGCGGACCGCCGCCGGTTGCCTATGACTACAGCCGCCGTTCAGGCGAGCGCCTGTATGAAGTACCGGTGGCGTCGGTACACGCCGTGGTCGGACCGCCGGAGCAGCGCTGCTGGGTCGAACGTCAGCAGGTGCAATCAGGCGGTCAGGCCAATGTTCCAGGTGCGATTATCGGTGGTGTGATCGGTGGCGTGCTGGGACACCAGATCGGCAGCGGTCGCGGTCGCGATGTCGCCACTGCGGGCGGAGCAGTCGCCGGCGCGGCGATCGGGGCCAATGTGAACCGAGGCGGTGGTGAAGTATACGACCAGGACGTCCAGCGCTGTGCGTCGGTCCCGAGCTCGGCTCAGCCCGCGTACTGGGACGTGGCCTACGAGTTCCGGGGAACCTGGCACCACGTCCAGACGAGTACCCCTCCGGGCCCGCGGATCACCGTCAACGAAAACGGCGAACCGCGCGTATAGCAGTTGAACTGGGATTGGCTGCGCTGAAGGGACGTCAGATGTTCTTGCGCAGCCAATCGACCAGCACGGCCGCCGCGTCCTCGGCATAAGTCCCGCCCTCTTCGCGAAACGCCTTGAGCGGCGTCGCGAAGCGTTCGAAATGGTGATTCATGCCAGGGATGATGGCGAGCTGCGCGAGACCAGCAGTATTGGCGTTGACGATCTCGACGATGCGCTCCTGGTCGGCGCGGCCCATGATCCAGTCGTATTCGCCCCACAACACAAGCGTCGGAACGCGCACCGCATCCCAGGCAGCTTCGACATTCTGGGCCTGAACCTCCTGGAAGTATCGTGCGTGCCTCCCGTATTGATGATCGGGGGCGTCATACCAGATGGCTTTGAGCTCTGGATGCTGGGCGATCACCTGGCCGGGCGTCATGTCCGAGTCGAGGTAGAGTCCGTAGAACTCGACAAAGCCGCGCAGGGCGGCGTTGACTTGCGTAGGCGTTGAGCCCGAGAGCGTCAATCGCCTGCGCTCGTGCGCCAGGATGTGCTCTCCCCAGGTCCGGCTGAACCCTCCCGCCGACACGACGGCGTGAGCCTTGAACTCGCGCGCGAGCAGCGGTGCGAGAGCGCCGCCGATGCTCCCGCCGAAGAGCGTGAGCCGTGAAGGGTCGACATCGGTTCTTTCGGTAGCTGCACGGATGGCGGCTCGATACGCGGCGAGATCGTCTTCGAGCGTGGTCCTGGAGCAATCGCCTTCGCTGTCGCCAACGCCGGGCTTGTCCACACGAACGAACACTGCGTCGACGCCGGACGCAACCGCATAGAGCATGCGCGACCAGCCATCCTTGGGGCCACGGGGAGATTCGACCGAGTCGCACGACAGCCAGGGAATGAACACGATCGCGGGTAGCCGACCGGCTGCTGGGGGCCGCGTAGTAATGGTGCGCACGCGGTGACCGCGCGAACTGACCACCGACGCGTACTCGACGACGCGTCCGGCGATCTGCTCATGCGGAAGTGGAGCCCCGGTCTTCCGATCGGCGTGGCGGGGCAACGGATCGTCGGCGCCAGACGCGGCGCTGGCGATCAGAATCGAAGCCAGTGCCAGGACCCGCGTGGCCGTTGGCAACCTTTTCGCATCGGCATGATTCGCATCCACCGTGCTCTCCGTCGACTTGGCACGGAAAAGAATTCGCGAATCGAGCTCAAACGTCGCGCCGAAAGCGAAAAACATGGCGCCGATTTCGAAATCGGCGCGGGCCAGGGTCCCTAAACGGTCAGTCGGACGCCGGAGTCACTTCGACAGAGTCTCCGCGACGAAACTCGGTCGGCGTCATACCGACCCTCGCCTTGAAGGCACGGTTGAACGGCCCGATCGAGTTGTAGCCCAAGTCCAGTGCGATGGACAGGATCGGCCGCGCCGATTCGTCGTGCGACCGCAGGCGCGTGCACGCCTCCGTGATGCGGTAGCTGTGAAGGAAATCGTTGAAGTTGCGATACCCCAGCTGACCGTTGATGGCGCGGCGGAGCAGGTACTCCTGGGTGCCCAGCAGTCGGGCCAGCGCGCCGATGGTGAGAGCTTCGCGCCGATACAAGGCTTCGTGGCGCATGCGCCGGGTAAGCGCAGCTATCAGCGCCTGCTCGGCCGCGGACGAGGCGGACGCCGGTGCGCTGCCCGAAGTGGCATCGATCCAGCTACCACGGCGGATCTGTACCAGCGAGAGTGTCGCGGCGAAGCCGGCCGCGAAAATCAAACCGAGATTGGCCACAACCAGCAGCGGCGCGGTCTGCTGGCCGAGCGCGAGGTTGGACACCTGCACGGCCACGACCACGGCGAGGTAGGCGGCGACGCCGGCGACCAGCGCGATACGAAGCCGGCGTCTTTTTTCGACCAGATCGGTGGCCAGGCCGCGCCACGCCTCGTGCACGGCAGCAAGCACGAAGCCGAGCACCAGAGTCTCGTAGGCGAGGCTGCCGACCAGCTCGAAAGATGTCGCGGTCCCTTGTCGCACGCCGCGCCCGAAATCGAACTCATGCCATAAACCCAGTACCACAACGCCGATCGTCGCGATGCCGTGGATGGGACGCAGCCGAAAGCCGTCCCTGAAAAGCGACTGGGCGAAGAGCCAGAACAGCGCCGACTTGGCCACACATAGCGCCGTCAGGGGATAGGCGATCGCGCCGATCCCCGCCGGCGCCGACGTTACGACGAATGCAATCACGCTCAGGCAGAACAGAGCGCCCAGCCGCATTGCCGGCGTTCTGCGCGATTGCATTGCAAGCATCGCCGCCAGCACGCCCAGCTCGAGCGTCACGGCGACTCTCAGCACGAGATCGGCGGTGATCATGCGCGTCGATTATCTCTCACCGAGCCATCACGTGCCCGATTTCATGGTGCGGTTCCGACATTCGGGCCAGCGATCGCCATCGCTTTTTGATAAGCCGGTCTGGCCTGGATTCGCTCCAGGTAGGCGAGGATGTTGGCATAAGGCGCCAAGTCGTATTCGAGAAAAAGCCGCATGGTCGTGAATGGAAACACCATCATGATGTCGGCTGCCGTGAAATCGGGCCCGGCGAAGTAAGGGCCCTCACCGAGCTCTGCATCGACGAAGCCGAGCATCTGCGTCATGCGCGTGAGCACCCGGCTCCTGACTGGACTCGCGCGCGCCTCCGGGATGCGCGACAGCACCAGCGCGATAAGCATGAGGGACATCAAGCTTCCCTCGGCAAAGTGCAGCCAGTAGACGTAGCGCGCGTAGCCGGGCGCGTCCGAGGCTATGGCAAGCCGACCGCTGGCGTGGCGCTGGAGGATGTATTCGACAATTGCCCCCGACTCGGCGAGCACGGTGTCGCCGTCGCGAATCACCGGCGCTTTGCCGATGGCGTGGATCCCTTTCATCGCCTCCGGCGCGGCGCCGGTAGATTCCCGCTGAAAGCGCTCGATGCGGTATTCGATCCCAAGCTCCTCCATCAGCCATACGATGCGCTCGGACCGCGAAGTGGAAAGGTGATAGATGGTGATCACGTTGGACGGTTGCGCGCTCGCACGGCTCGGACTAGGGTCGCTGTCAGAATGCGTAACCGAAGTAGGCGATGTCGCGCGCGAAGCGCTGCGCCACGACGTCTCGCGTCTCCGCCGAAAAGTAGTCGCGATAGTCGCGGTGCGTCGAAACATTGACCCGAGGAAGCGCGTCGAGATCCAGCCGCTTGCTCACCATGGCGTAGTCCTGCGCGAGATTCTCGTAGCGGCCCACGAAGTCGACCATGAGCGCGCCCTTTTCGTCGATGATGTACTCCACCTGATTGACGGTGGTTCGCAATCCCATTCCGGTGATGGTTTGCAGCACAAAGTCGCTGAACGTCGGCGCATTGGCCCGCACATAGCTTGCGAAGCGGTTGGGGGTCGGCGACTCCATGCACATCTGGTACCACGACACCAGCCGCTCCCAGGGATTGCGGACGAAAGCGAACTTGAAGTAGCTCTCCCAGACCGGGGCCGGCACCAGCGGCATCGCTTCGCGCGCAGACATGTGACGGCGGCCGTCGTCGCTGACGGAGCTCGCCTCGGGGTCCTTGGCTCGCAGCGCCGCCTCGATCGACGATCCGGCGGTCTTCTGGATGTGGATGAAGATCGATCGGGTGTTGTGTGACAGGACCATTGGCTTTTCGCGTGAGGCCGCTCGGGTTGCAACACGCACTCTACAATCGATCGCGAACGGCCGCCAATTGTGGAGGCTTCCAATCGCCGCACCGTGCACCCTCGCCACGCACGCGAGACGTCGTCCCTCGCTGCTAGAGCGACTGCCTGGCGTAGATCGCACGCACCGTATCGATCGTGTCGGCGTCCTCAACGTTCTTGTCCGGGCGATAACCTTTGACGCGCGCAAAGCGCAATGCAAGCCCTCCGGGATAGCGCTGGCTCGCCTGTAGATCGTTGAAGGCGATTTCAACCACCAGCTCGGGACGAACGCGGACCGTCCAGTCGTCGTGCGCGACTTCGCGCTTGAGCAACTCCTCGGTCTGCCATTTGAGCATCGCGTCGGTCATGCCTTTGAAGGTCTTGCCCAGCATGACGAATTCTCCGCTCGCCGGGTCGATTGCGCCGAGATGCAGATTGGACAGCCAGCCCTTGCGGCGGCCGTGTCCCCATTCCGCTGCGAGCACCACCAGATCGAGGGTGTGCGCGCGCTTCACCTTGAGCCACAGCGCGCTGCGTGCGCCCGGATCGTAGGGCGCGTCCAGCGCCTTGACCATCACTCCCTCGTGACCGCGCTCGATCGCGTCATCGTAGAAGGCCTGCGCGGCAGCGACGTCGCCGGTCACCAGCCTCGGCATCAACAGCTCCGTGGGCACCGCAGCGCTCATCGCTTCGAAGCGCGAGGCCGTCGCCATGGGCACCAGGTCGACTTCGTCACGGCGCAGGCAGTCGAAAAAGAAAACCGAAAGCGGCATGGTCTGCCGCATCGCCTCGATGTCCTGCACGCGTCCGAAGCGTCGCATAGTGTCCTGAAAAGGGTAGGGCGCTCCATTGGCTTTGAGCACAATAGCTTCACCGTCGAGAATCAGCGCGTGTGCGCCTGCAGTCGTGATTGCGCTCACGATCTCCGGCGCGGCGGGCGTGACGTCATTACCGGTGCGCGAATAAATGCGAACTTCGTCGCCGTTCTTGTGCACCTGGACGCGGGCGCCGTCCAGCTTCCATTCCAGCGCGGCCATCGGGATCTGCGCCATCGCCTCGGCGATGTCGTCCGCCGGCTGTGCGAGCATCGGCGCGAGCGGCTGAAACAGCGCAATTGCGTAGCGGGCGAGTCCGCCTGCGCCTTCGGTCAGCGCTGCGGTGGCGATGGCGGCGACACCTCCGCCGATCATGGCGGCGCGGCGAACTGTCTCCGCCGGCAATGCAGCGGCACTTGCCACTGCCTCGATCATCAACCCCTCGAGTGCACCCTGGCGCAGCTCGCCGATGAGCAGGCGCTTGAGAAATTCCTGCTCACGCGCAGTGGCTCGCGCAAAGAGTCCCGATAGCAACCGGGTACGCTCGGCGATCGAGCCGGAACCCGCGGTCTGTGCAATTTGCTCGAGCGCCGTGTCGACCTCCAGCAGAGTGAGCGCAGGATGCTGCGCATTCGTCGCCGGTTGCGCATCGCGCAGCATTGCCCATCCGACGCCGGTCTTGCGTTGCCTGGTAGCGCCAGCGAGGTAGCAGACGCTTATCTCGATTTCCGAAGCGTCGAGCGCTCGCAAGAGCTCCGCCATACGGGCGATCTTGTTGCGCCGCGACGCGTCCGCGGCGATGGCTTCAGAGGTGTTGACCAGCTGCGCGAGTAACGTGGATGTTGCCACGAGTATCCAATTGTTGCCGCGGGCCCGCCGGCGTGGCCGGTATTTTCGCCGTCCACCGGTTCAAGCCCTTGGACGTTTATGGAGTCTAACAGTGGAGGAGTCGGCGCCAGAGGCTTTCCCCGAGGGCGAGGCGGCTGGTAGCATTGGGTCGGCTTGGCAGGACCGAAGCGTGCAACATTGCCCGCCGATCCGCTGCGAATTAAACGGAGATTGTATGAGAAGACTCATGGCAATAGGGCTGGGATTGGCAGCCATGCTGATTGCCTGGCATGCCGCCGCACAAATTGTCTTTTACGACCAAGAAGGCCTGCGCGGACGCTCATTTGCGGCCAGCAGCCCCATCTACAGCTTCGACGAGGTCGGCTTCAACGATCGGGCGTCGTCCGTCGTCGTGGAGCGTGGCGAGTGGGAAGTCTGCGAAGACGCCTATTTTCGCGGCAAGTGCCTCACCTTGAGGCCCGGGCAATATCCGTCGCTCGCCTCGTTCGGGATGAACAGGAAGATTTCCTCGGTGCGGCCGTTGAGCGGGCGCGCACAATACGGCTATGCTCCGCCGCCACCTGCGATGCCCGTGTATTCCTACTATCCGCACTCTGGAGAGACGCTCTACACGGCGAACGTCCTCGCGGTACGCGCGGTGGTCGGACCTCCGCAGCAACGCTGCTGGGTCGAGCAGCAGCAGGTGGTTCGCGAGAACCAGCCCAACATTGCCGGTGCCGTTATCGGCGGCGTTCTAGGTGGCGTGCTCGGACACCAGATCGGCAGCGGCCGCGGAAACGACGTCGCTACCGCGGTCGGTGCAGTCGGCGGCGCAGCGCTCGGCGCCAACGTGAATCGCGGCACACAGACGTCTACTCAGAACGTGCAACGTTGCGAGGCGGTTCCGGGTTCGGCACAGCCGGCCTACTGGGACGTAACCTACGAGTTCCGCGGCGTGACCCATCGCGCTCAGCTGAGCTTCGCACCAGGCGCGACCATCACGGTCAATTGGAAGGGCGAACCGAGGGTGTAGCATCGAGCGATTCCTCCTGCACTGGAGTACACGATGGCAGAGGTTGATCTCGCAGTCGCCAGAGTGCAAGTCAGCAGGCATGGGCCCTACCGCGTTTCGGGAAGTCTGCCGCTCGCTACGCAAGTGATCGGCGTCAGCGCTGAAGGCGACTCGGTCGAGTGGCGCCAAGGGAGGGTGTTTCCGCGCGAGCAGCAATATGCGTTGTGTCGCTGCGGGCACAGCGCCCACAAACCGTTCTGCGACGGCGCACATTCGCGCGTAGCGTTCGACGGTACGGAAACGGCAAGTCGCGCTCCCTACAGCGAGGAGGCCAAAACGCTTAGGGGCCCGACGATGTCGCTGACCGATTCGAGAGGCCTGTGCGCATCCGGCCGGTTTTGCGATCCCAACGGATCGGTGTGGAAGCTCGTGCGCACCACGGATGAGCAGGGCGCGCGGGAGAACCTCACGCGTCAATGCGGCGACTGCCCATCGGGACGGCTGGTGGCCTGGGACAACGCGACAGGCAAGGCACTCGAGCCCGAGTACGATCTCTCGATCGGTCTGATCGAAGATCCCGCCCAGCGATGTTCGGGGCCGATCTGGCTGCGCGGCGGAGTGCGCCTTTTTGCGGCCGACGGATTTCAATACGAGGTGCGCAATCGTATGACCTTGTGTCGCTGCGGGGCATCGAAGAACAAGCCGTTCTGCGACGGCTCGCACCAGTCGATCGGGTTCAGCAGCGAACGCTGATAGGGCATTTTCGCGGCGTGCACCGAACAGGCCTGCGCGTTGCGATTATGAAGCTGACGGATCCAGCCGGCGAGAGGAGAACCGTGAAGCGCTTTCTGGTGGTCATCGTTTTTTCGCTCTTGAGCGTCGGCGCCGCGGCGCAACCGCAACCACCGGCGTTGCGTACTATCAATCTCATCACCTTTGGCGGCGGAGTCAATCTTCCGACGTTCGTAGCGCAGCGCCAGGGGTTTTTCGCCAAGCAAGGCGTTGACGTCAATCTGCGCTACACGCCCAATTCGGTTTATCTCATGACAGGGTTGGTCGAAGGCCGCTTCGACATCGCGACTGCCTCTATCGACAACCTCGTTGCGTACCAGGAAGGGCAGGGCGAAGTGCCGTTAAAGGTGCAACCCGATTTGGTTGCTTTCCTCGGCTTCGAGAATGGGTTTCTCGAGCTGGTGGGGCTGCCCGAGGCGAAGAGCGTTGCCGATCTGCGCGGCAAGGAGCTCGCGGTCGACGCGCTCACCACCGGCTTCGCCTTTGTGCTGCGCGAGATGGTCGAGCGCGCCGGCATCAAGGATTCTGACGTGCGGTACGTTCGCGCAGGAGGCACCCCTTTCCGCTACGCGGGACTGCTCGACCGCAAGTTCGCGGCGACCCTGCTGTCTACGCCCTTCGACCTCCAAGCCGAGTCGAAGGGCTTCACGCGACTCGGCAACGCCACCGATCTCCTCGGCGCGTATCAGGGTCGCGCAGCGTTCGGCATGCGCGCGTGGATCAGGGACAACGAAGCCGCGGTGATCGGTTTCATGCGCGCGATGCGCGAGGCGATGGACTGGATCTACGACCCGCAGAACCGCGAGACCTGCGAAGCGATTTTAGTTGCCAACGATCGCGACATGACGCCGGCGCTGGCGAAAAAGACCTACGCGATGTTCGTGGACAAGAAGGGCGGCTTGTATCGCGATCTTAGAATCGACATGGAAGGCTTCAAGGTCGTGCTGGCGCTGCGTTCCAAATATGGGCAGCCCAAGCGCGAGTTGAGCGATCCGACCAAGTACATCGACGCGGAGCTCTACCGCAAGGCTTTCCCGGGTGCGACGTCGATGAAATGACAGTCGGTCATTCCTTCCCCCCGCTTTCGCGGGGGCAGGGTTGCGGGAATCCAGCGTCTTTGCGACGGTGCCGCCGGGTCCCGTTTCAGCGAGAACAAGCAGTGCGCATGTTCAATCGCCTGCCTTGATGTTGTTGTCCTTGATCACCTTCGCCCATCGCGCCATTTCCTTGCGCACCAGCGCGTCAAGCGCCGCGCCCGGCGCACCGCTCACGTCGATGCCCTGCGCGACCAGCTTTTCGCGAACGGCTGGGGCGTTGATGGCCTTGGCGAGCTCGTCGTAGATGCGCTTGGCGAGCGGCGCAGGCAGATTTCCGGGACCGATCACGCCCCACCACGTATAGGCTTCGAAGCCCGGCACGCCCTGCACGGCGATCGGCTCAGCACCGGGAAGGCTCGGATCGGGCCTGAGCGAAGTCACCGCGATTGCGCGCAGACGTCCTGACGCAACATGCGGGCTCACCAGGAATACCGAGCCGATGGCGAGCGGGACCTGATTGCCGATGGCGTCGTTCATCAGCGGCCCGCCGCCACGATACGGAACGTGATTGAACTCGACGCCGAGCTGGTTGCCGAGCTGCGCCATGGTGAGATGGCCGAGGCTGCCGGCGCCGATCGTGCCGTAGGCGACGCTACCCGGCTTTGCTTTCGCTGCTGCAACGACGTCCTTGAATGACTTGTACGGTTGCGCGACGTTGGTGACTAACGCCATCGCGCCGGTGCCCACCAGCATCAACGGTGTCAAATCCTTGAGCGTGTCGAAGGGGAGATTCGGGATCAGAGAAGGATTCACCGCGTGCGTGTCGAACACGACGCCGATCGTGTAGCCGTCGGGTTCGGCTTTGGCGATTGCCGCGGTGCCGATCGAACCCGACGCACCGCCGCGATTGTCGACGACGAACGACTGGCCGGTCTGCACCGACATCTGCTGCGCGAGTGCGCGCGCCACCTGATCGACCGAGCCGCCTGGAGGAAACACAGCGATGATCTTCACAGGCTTCGAAGGCCATGATTGCGCGTATGCAGGCAACACGAATGTTGGCGCGAGCGCAATCGCGACGACAATGAGCGTGCGAAGCGTTTTCATAATGACCCCTTTTAATTTGCAGGTTAACCTGCAGCAATTACAACAGTCGCCAATGCGCGACGTCGGTGCATATCTTACAAATGTATCGATGCGCACCGACAGCCATGCAAATTCTGGAGCGTTAGCATTGTTGTCGTGGGAGGCCCTTTAACGGAGGTAGATATGCGAATGGGCTTGAAGATGTTGCTGGGAGTCGCGGGTGTTGCTGTAGCGACGTCGGCGGTTGCACAAGTAACCTTCTATGAAGGCGAAGGGTACCTCGGCCGTTTCGTCACAGCGAATGGACCGATTCCCGACCTTGGCATGTATCAATTCGATGATCGCGCCGCATCGGCGAGCATCACCAATGGTCGCTGGGAAGCATGTTCGCAACCCGCCTTCCAAGGTCGTTGCGTGATCCTGCAGCCGGGTAACTATCCGTCGCTCGCATCGATGGAGATGAGGCGAGGCATTTCCTCGGTGCGTCCGGTCAGCGAAGCGGCGCTCGGGTACCAGGCTCCGGCCCCGGTGGTTGTCGCTCCGGCCACGACCTACGTGAACCCGGCAGTGACAGCGGCGGTTAACGTAGCTCCAGCCGCGACCGCGGTGAACATCAATCCGGCGGACCAGACTTTCCAGGCACGGGTGATATCGGTGCAGCCGATCGCGGGTGCAGCCCAGCAGCACTGCTGGATGGAGCAAAAGCAGGTCGGACCGCTGGAGCTTCCTAGCGTGCTCCTCAATGGAACTGGTGACTTGCTGGCAGGCAAGCCGCAAGGGTTGCCATACGTCCAGCGCTGCGAAACAGTGCCGGGAACCGCGTCCGGTTTCGACGTAACCTACGAATTCCAGGGCGTCGAGCGCCACGCGCAAATGAGCACGCAACCTACCGGGACGATCATCGTGAATGGCTACGGCCAACCGCGCGGATAAGCGAAAAATCACCTCTTGAAAAATGCGGCCCTTCGGGGCCGCTTTTTTTCTCACGCTCAAAGCTCTTGCGGGCTTTCGTCGGACCCGGGGGCCCATTGCTACAATGAGCCGATGCGCAGCTTGCGCTACCACCGCTACGGCTCGCCGGAGGTACTGCGGATCGACGAGCTGCCCGAGCCGTCACCGCCCGCGGGCCACGCCAAGGTGCGCATCGCTGCCGCCGGTTTGAATCCCATCGACTGGAAGCTCCTCGCTGGACACGTGCGTCTGATTCCGCTGTTTCGGCCGCCCCCGCGTGGCGTGGCATTCGACTTTGCAGGCGAAATCGCCAGTATCGGCGGTGGCGCGACGCAGCGGCACCTGGGCGAGCGCGTGATGGGATCACTTCTTCCTTTCGGCCGCGACGGCGCATGTTCGGATTACGTCATCATTCCGTACGATCGGATGCTGCCGCTGCCTTCCGAGATCGACTTCGTGCACGCCGCTGCGCTGCCGATCGCAGCGGGAACGGCGTTGCAAGCCCTCACCGACGCGGCAGGCCTCGCCGCCGGCCAGCGCGTGCTCATCATCGGCGCTGCAGGCGGGGTGGGGCACTTTGCGGTGCAGATTGCCAAGCACCTCGGAGCCTACATCGTCGCGCTGTGCAGCGCGGCCAACGTCGACTTCGTGCGCGGGCTCGGCGCCGATGAGGCTGTTGACTACGCGAGAAAGGATCTCACGCCGGGCGAAGGTTTCGATGTGATTTTCGACGCGGCGTCAGCGTCGTCGTTTGCAGCGTCTCGCCGCATGCTCAGCGCGTACGGCTGCTACATCAGTACCAGCGGCGACCTAACCGCCGCACTCACTACCAGCGCCGGCGCCGTCATCGCCAGACTCACCTCGCGCCAGCGCGCGATTGCGTTCACCCTCAGGAACGGACCGCCTCTATGGCGGCGGCTGCTCGATCTGGTAGCGAAAGGCGTATTGCGTGCACACGTCGAGCGCACGATCGGCATCGAGGAAGTCGCGGACGCATTGCAGGCGATGTTGACAGGCCACGCGCGCGGCAAGATCGTGGTGCGGCTCGCCTGAAAAGCGGCCGCTCGCGCCAGCAAAAGGCAACCGCTCCGTCGATAAGAAATCGCGCTGAATGTTGGCGGTTTTAGCTAGGGGACACTACACCCTCGCGCAACCGAAGGGTTGGCGAAAAATTGACCCGGCCGGCTTACGCCGGCGGCACTACCAAGGCTGGCCGTTCAAGTCCGGAACGCTTGGCGACGCCTCGGGCAATCCGCCCGACATTCGCATCAATGCCGCCACCAACAGCCCGGCGCACCCGCCTCCACAAAATGACACCAACAACCACCAAGCCGAAACCATCAGGTTACCCCCTTCCTGTCGCTGGTCTCGCCTGCCGGGGAGTCCAAAGCGCCCCAGCCACGCTTCGATCCTACGTTTGCGACCACCCAAACCATTTGCGTCAGATCAAGCCCTCCTCACGATTACAAAAAGGTCCGGCCAAGGCCGGACCTTTTCTCCCGCGCTGTCGCCCCATTGCCTGCTCGGAGCAGCTCGACTAGGCCAACTCTCCAGCAGGCCGGCAGCGCCGGTTGCATACAACAAGAATAGTGCGTTTCAACCCGTATGCAAGAAGAATTTCGGCCTAAGACTTCCGTCGGGGGGCCCCGCTAAAGGCGTCGAGGCCGGACGCGCCTCACTTGGGCGGAGCGATCATCAGGCTCTGGTGCGGTGACTTCGCGGCCGGCGGAAACTTCTCCGGCCTCGGATCAGCGATGAAGCCGTCGCGGTTCGGCATTTTCACAGTGGTGAGCGTCATGGCGTCGAGAATGGTGTCGGGCGGAATGATCTTCGCCTCCGTCAGGATGTACGCGGTGACCGCGTACACCTCATCGTTGGAAAGGCTGTCGGGCGCGTTGAACGGCATGGTGCGCTTGACATAGTCGAAGATCGTCGTCGCATACGGCCAATAACTCTCGATGGTCTTCACCGGTGCCTTGGTCGGGTCCTCGTTGACCAGGGTGCCGCGACCGCCGACCAGACGATCGCCGATCCCGCCCTGCAGATTGGCGCCGTGGCACGAGGCGCACTGCTGCTCGTAGACCACCTTGCCCTGTTCGGCCGATCCCGATCCGGAGGGAAGGCCGCGACCATCGGGCATCACGGCAAAGAAGCGCTCGAGCTCCGCCTGGGAAGGCGTCGTGCCGAAGCCATAGGGCGCGGCCGGGGGACCCGCCGATGCCGACGTCGAAACCACGAGTGCCGCCGCGGCTGCTCCCAGGAAGCGCTCAGTAATCGTGGACATTGGAGACCTTTCCGTCGCTCGCGACCTGCCAGCTTTGGATGGCGTTCAAGTGATAGATCGATCCCAGCGGTCCGTCGAGTCCGCGCAGCGCGATGACCTGCCCGAGGGTGGGCTGCACGTAACCCGTATCGTCCACGCAACGGCTCTGCAGGATCGCGGTCTTGCCGTCCCACTGCCACGCATAGTGGAAGCGGGTGTGGCAGATCGGCAGAACGGGGCCCTGCAGCGCGGCTTGGTGCCAGTTCTTGCCGCCGTCGGTGGACACGTCGACGCGCCTAACTGTCCCGCGCCCCGACCACGCAAGGCCGCTGATCTCGTAAAAGCCCGGACCGTCGAGAGTCATCTCGCCAGAGGGAAACGTGATGATCGACTTCGCTTCCATTTCGAAGGAGAACTGCACGGCTTTGCCGCTCGGCCGCAGGTCGGTGTACTTCGACGTCTCCTCGCGCGTCATGAACGGCGCATCGGAGACTTCCAGCCGGCGCAGCCACTTGATGTGCATGTTGCCTTCGAAACCGGGGATCATGAGACGCAACGGGTAGCCCTGCTCTGGCCGGATTGCCTCTCCGTTCTGTCCATAAGCGAGGAAGCAGTCTTTCATTGCCTTGGCCATTGGAATGCTGCGCGTCATTGCCGCTCCGTCGCCGCCTTCGGCGAGCAGCCACTTGGCGTTTCCCTTGACGCCTGCTTCATTGAGGATCGTCGACAGCGGCACGCCGCTCCACTCCGACGTCGAGGTAAGGCCATGCGTGCCCTGAACCGTGCGCATGGTGGGCTTCGACCATTCGGTGAGACCGTTACCCGAGCATTCGATGAACATGATTCGCGATACCGAAGGAAAGCGCCGGATGTCGCGCATCGAAAACTTGCGCGGTTTCTTGACCAGGCCGTTGACGTAGAGGAAGTGCTTGGCCGGATCGATCACCGCTGTGCCGGCGTGACTGCGCTCGAAATGCAGGCCCGACGGGGTGATGATGCCGCAGCCGTTCTGCAGCGGCGTAAAGGTCCACGATGATTGCGGCGTCGCGGTCTTGAACCGGACCCGAACCTCGGTCTCGAACTGAGAGCGCGAACCGTAGCTTGTGTCGTCGAGTGGATAGCCTTGCGCTTTGCTCGCGTCGGGCGGCACCTCGTGCTCGACGGCGCCGAGCGGCGCCGCCGCAGCAGCGGATCGCACCGCGGTGCTGGCCGCGGCTGCCGCCGCGATCGATCCCAGGAAACGCCGGCGGTCGATACGAGCGCTTCGATCGCCGGCAAAGTAGGGCGACGCGGGATCGACGCGCTCGTGCGCCAGCTGACGGGCCTCGGCTTTCAGCAGTTCATCGAGGCTCGACGCCTGCGCGTACGCAGACGCGCCAGCCACCGCAGCGTCGACTGTGGACTTGCTCATGGATCCTCCTTGCCGGGCGGCGACCGCCTGCCAGTGCAGCCGGGCGGATCACGCGTTCTCGATCCGCTTTTTCGAATGCCGGCTCTCGCCAGTATACGCGCCCGAAGTCGTGTCAGGCGGCTGAACAAAGCGGTGTAAGCTCTGTCGTTTTCGTGAGTGGACGACCGTGAACAGGCGCAAGCTCGGGAACACCGGATTCGAAGTCGCTCCGCTCGCCTTCGGCGGCAACGTGTTTGGCTGGACCGCGGACGAAGCCATGTCGTTCCGCCTGCTCGACGCCTTCGTTGCCGCAGGCTTCAACCTGATCGACACCGCGGACTCGTATTCGCGATGGGCAAGCGGTCACCAGGGAGGAGAATCGGAAACGGTGATCGGACGCTGGATCGCCCGCCGGGGACGGCACGACGACGTGATCGTCGCCACCAAGGTCGGCTCCGACATGGGGCACGGACACAAGATACTGCGCAAGGACTATATCCTCAAAGCGGCCGAAGCGTCGCTCAAGCGCCTGCAGGTCGACTGCATCGATCTCTACCAGTCGCACTGGGACGACGAGAACACACCGTTCGAAGAAGCGCTCAGCGCGTACGACCAGTTGCTGCAGCAGGGAAAGGTCAAGGCGATCGGTGCATCGAACCTCACTGCTGCGCGCCTTCAGCAGGCGCTCGATGCAGCCAAGGCGAGCGGATTGCCGCGCTATGCGACATTGCAACCGCATTACAACCTCTACGAGCGCGCGAGCTTCGAGGGCGAACTGCAGGCGCTGTGTATGCGCGAGAACCTCGGTGTGATCACCTATTTCTCTCTTGCGGCCGGATTTCTGACGGGCAAGTACCGCTCGGAGGCGGATTTCGCCAAGAGCACGCGCGGACCCGGTATGAAGAAGTTTTTGAACCCGCGCGGGCTTTCGATACTCGATATGCTGGGCGAGGTCGCGCGGCGTCTGAATGCGACGCCGGCGCAGGTTTCCCTGGCGTGGCTGATGACACGCCCTGGCGTGACCGCGCCGATCGCCAGCGCGACCAACCTTGATCAGTTGCGGGAGATCCTGCGCGCTGCCGATATCAAGCTCGATGCGCAGGCGCTCGCGGCGCTGGAGGACGCGAGCAGCTGAAGCCTGGACTCAACCCGTCGTCATCATGATCGGCGCATGATCGCTGGTGCCCACGTCGGCGAGGATGGTGCAGGCGCTGGCGCGATCAGCCAACGTGCGTGAGGCAAGGATGTAGTCGATGCGCCAGCCGATATTGCGCTGGCGCATGTTGCGCCACGGCGGCCACCAACTGAACAGACGATCGTTGTCCGGGTCAAACTTGCGCGTCACGTCGACCATGCTGGCGTCGAGCAACGCCTGGAAAAGATCGCGCTCCTCCTGCCGCTGGCCGATGACGTCCGCTTTGCGCTCCCTCGGGTGAACGTCGATGTCGGCGCGTGCGATGTTGATATCGCCGCACAGGATCAGCTCGCGTCCCTCGGCCTGCATCTGCTTCGACCACTCGACCAGATGCGTCATGAAGCGGATCTTCGCGGCGTAGTCCTTGCCGCCGTTGGGCACGTAGACCGACGCGACGAGCATGTTACCCAGCGTGACCTGCACGATGCGCGTTTCGATATCGAAATGGGGATGGCTGAATTCAGGCGCTTCGAGCAGCTCGCGCTTCAGATGCAGCGACACGCCGGAGTAGCCGCCGCCTCCATGCCAGAAGGCGTGGTAGTCGGTGAGCTTGCAGCGCTCCGGGACCTGGTCGGGGCGCGCCTTGATCTCCTGCAGGCACACCACGTCGGGCCGGTCGCGCTCCAGCCAATCGCATAGCTGCGCCTCGCGCGCACGAATGCCGTTGACGTTCCAGGTGGCGATTTTCATTGTGGATTGGATCGCTTCGATGCCAGCGAATCGTACCGCAATTCGCCGCAAGCTTTCGTTGCAATCGCTACTGCCGCTCGACCTTCGGAATACCCTCGATGTTCATTGCCCAGGCGAGCGATGAGCGACACCAGATCTGCTTGGCGGGCGGTAATTGCGCGCGCTGGTCGAGACAGCCGACGCGCAGCGAATACATCGGCGGATCGCTCACCTTCGATGAATAGATCGGCGAGCCGCAATCGCCGCAAAAGCCGTGCGCGCGCTTGTTACCGCTCTCCGCGGTCTTGATGTAGATCTTGGGTGTGCCTCTCAGGAGGCGAAACGTTTCCCTGGGAGCACCAACCGACGCGCGATATGGGGAGCCCGACAGGCGCTGACAATCGGTGCAGTGACAAGCCTGCACGCGCGAGGGATCGACTTCGGCTTCGTATTGTATGGCGCCACAGTGGCATTGGCCGGTGACTTTCATGAACGCGTGCCCCCCAGATAGGCCGCTAGCATCCGGCGACGCACTTTGCGGAACCGTCGAACTCCATGGTTTTGCCGCTCAACGCCAGATACACCGGCCGCCCTTTGACCAAAGCGATGAACGCCGCCGTGCGCGAGCTCGGCAGGAGCTTGCCGTCCTTGGTCGCACCCTCGTTGACGTGGGTGGCGATGACGGCGGCCGGCTGGACGAGTTGGTTGGCGGCGTATGCGCCGGCGTATGACGTAATGGCGTTCGGCCCCATGTTGAGCACCATCAGATTCGCCTTGTGAAAATCCCTGACGATGGAGCTCATCTCCGCGTGCAATCCGGTGTCGCCCGACAAATAAACCGTTAGACCGTTGGTGAAGCGGATGACGTAGCCGCTCGAGGGACCGAGCGCAATGCTGATGTTGTCCGGCTCAAGATTCTTGCGTTCCTGTTCGCTCAGTAACTCGCGCGGGACCGTGCTGTCGTGCGCGGCCGTCACCGCCGTGATTTCCACTGCGCTCGTTGCGCCCGCGGTCTTGACCGTGCGCGTCCCGCCGATCCACACGCTGGCGAGACATGGCGCGGCAAACGGCGCGATCAGATCGGCTCCGCTCTGCGGACACGCTCCCGTGGGCTTGCCGCGAATGATCTCGATCTTGCGGCCGATGAAGTTCGCCGTTGCTACCATCATGACAACGGCGGAGTTCTTGGCGGCGGCGATTTCTGCGGTTGTGGAATTGGGAGCCGCCGATACCAGCTCGGGCTTGTCGCAGGTGCCGGCACCGAGAGACTTGAGCTTCTGGTCGCCGATGTGATCGCCATGGGCATGGCTCAGGAGCACGACATGAACCGCGCCGAGGCGCGCATCATCTGCGCCGGTCACCGATTGTCCCGCGTCATAGAGAATGCGCACGCCTGTGGGATCCTCGAGGATCATGGCGCGATCGCGATCGCACAATTCGCCGGGGTGCGAGCCGAGAGGAGTGATCTTGACGTTTTGCGCGAAGGCAAAGCTGTAGACGCTGCTTAGAAAAAGCGACAGCAACAAGCACGCCGGCCGGGAATGCATGACTCCTCCGAGACTGTGGGCAAAGACGAACCACGTCATCATACAGTGGTGCTGGAATATTCACCTTGCACTCTTCGCCGCCGCCATGTAATTTCACGCCGACTTTGAATTGTCCATCTGGAACCGACTTAGGCCACAAGGGGACGTCATGGCACTCACTGCTCGTAAGTTTGCGTCGGTCGCAAAGCTCCGGGGTTTGCCGCCGAGATCAACGCGCGCACCGAGCGTGCTGGCAAGAGGTCGTCACGCTCACCGAGCGAAGCAACCGGCGCGGTCTCTCCCAACAGTCGTGGAATCTCAGAATACGGCGCGGGAGCTGCGCATCGGAATCGACTTTTCCGGCCTCGCAGTCTTCGAACGGCTTTTCCTGCGCACACCGGTGCGTATGCTGCGTGCGGCGAACAATGTGCTCGATCTCTTGTTCTACGACATTCACACCATTCCCGCAGAGAAGCGGCGCGAGCTGCTGCGCTGGTCCGACCCGGACGGCTCCATCCTGGTCGTGCATCCTGGACACGGCGTCGAGCGTGAGGTCAAGCATTTCGAGCAAATCGACAAGTTTCTCGCGTCTCCGGAAGCGAAAGAACTGGACGTGGTCGCCATCGCCGGTGTCGGCAGCTCGGCGCTCGGGACAGCGGCGCTTGCTGCCAACGTTGCCGACGCACTGAATCGACCCGTCGTCGGCATTGTCTCGGGATACGGGCTTGCTGACGCCGTGGCCGAGGGCCTTGTCGGCTGGTTCGTCCTGCATCGCTCCAACCAGCTGCGGCAGTTTATCGACGCGTGGTTCGCGCCGCTGACGCCCGCTCTGCGCAAGATAAGCGCGGACACTCAGCCCAACGGTGACCCGCGGCGACTGGTGGCCTACGTGCGCGGCTTGCCTGAAACCGACTGCCTGAACCGGCTCCTGTCGCTGCCCGATTCGTGCATCCGCAAAATGATCGGGCACAGCAAGGGCAATCTTTCCATCGCGACCGCACTCGACAATCTGACTGCGGAAGACTGGCAGAAGCTTTGTCCTCGACTTACCGTGACGACGCTAGGCGCGCTGGTGCAACTGCCGTCCCTGCTCGCCGAAACGCGGCAATTCATGGGGATGCTGGACGGTTTTGGCCTGCTGAACTCGACGCTTCCGCAGATGGCGCTGTTCGTGCCATGGGCGACGCACACCTTGAATACGCGGCTGCCGTTTCATCTCGCGGCGCGCAATGCGCTCGAACAGGACGACGGACACCAGGCGAAAGCACGATCCATAGGTCCGACACGCGAGCGCCTCGCGGCTTCCTCATTGAATCCATCGCGGCTGCTTTCCGACTGGATGGACATGTGGACTGGCGGCGCGATCGCCATGGGCGCGGCGTTCGATGAAAGCTTGAGGTCGCTTCGCCAGGGTATGGAGCAGGCAGCAAGTGGCCCGCGCCATTAGAAGTCAACGCGCCTACATCTGCTTGAACAGATGCCCGAAGCTGCGGCTGACTTCGAGCTTCTCGTCGCTGCCCTTGAGATGCACGACCTGCTTGCCGCGCAGGGTGCGGCTCACCTGTGTGATCGCATCCACGCGTACCACGGTTGCGCGATGGATCTGCCAGAACTCCTTCGGATCGAGCTCCTCCAGCAGCTCCTTGATCGGCTTGCGGATGAGCGCCTCGAAGTTGCCTGTCTGCACGCGTGTGTACTTGTCCTCGGCGCGGAAGAAGAGGATCTCGCTGGTGGGAATCATGCGAATGTTCGAGCCCACGCTCGCCTGCACCCAGCGCATGTATTCGCGATGTGCGACTCCCGAGCTTCCGAGCCGCTGCGAAAGCTGATCCAGAAGCTCGTTCATCGGATCGGGCTTTTGCTCGAGCCGCTCGCGCAGCCGTCGGCAGGCGAGCGCGACGCGCTCCGGCTCCACCGGCTTGAGTAGGTAATCGACGGCGCCTTGATCGAAGGCACGGACGGCGTATTGATCGTAGGCGGTGACGAAAACCAGGTGAGCCTTCCCGGCGAGCGCCTGTGCCGCCTTGATGCCATCCATTTCGGGCATGTTGATGTCGAGAAAGACGATGTCAGGCTCGAGGCTCTCCACCATTGCGATCGCTTCGCGACCGTTGCCGGCTTCGCCGACGATAATCAGCTCGGGCCACGCCTCCTTCAGCCGCCCGACGATCTGCTCGCGCATCAGGCGCTCATCGTCGACAACGACGGCGGTGGGAGCAGGCTTGGCGTGCATGATAGACGTCCGGTCAGGCGCCGGCGGGACCGATCTCGTAGGGCACCTTGATGGTGGCGCAGGTGCCGCCCGCCGGAGGCACGCTGATGATCAGCTCTGCACGTCCTTTGTACAAGGCCTTCAAACGCTCGCGGATATTGGCGAGCCCCACGCCCTCGTCGCTCTTGGGCATGAAGCCGACGCCGTTGTCGAGCACCTGCACGGCGAGCTGGCCGTCGACGATCTCAGCGCCGATCTCCACCCTTCCGCCTTCAGCCCGGGGCTCGAGGCCGTGCTTGATCGCGTTCTCCACCAAGGTCTGCAGCATCATCGAGGGGAACACCGCCGACTTCAAGCCTTCGGGCACGTTGACGCTGGACTGCAGGCGCTCTTCCATCCGCACCGCCATGATTTCCAGGAACGCACTGCACAGATCGACCTGCTGACCGAGGGTAGGGCGGCGGCCGTCGCGCATCTGCGGCATGGCCGAGCGCAGGTAGCGGATCAGGCTCTGCTGCATTTTGGATGCGCGCGGCGGATCGGTCTGGATGAGCTGGTCGATGCTGCCGAGCGTGTTGAACAGGAAATGCGGCTCGATCTGGGCCTGCAGCGCTTGCATGCGCGCTTCCAACACCGTGCGCTCGAGCTGTTCAGCGTCGGCTCGCTCGGTGGCCTGGCTGGCGGTCAGCTCAGCACGACGCTTGCCGCCGGCCACGACTTTGATGATGGCGGAAGCGAGGACGAAAACGACGAACGTGGTGGGGCGGTTGAGGATCCCCGCCAAGATCAAGCCCAGGCCGTAGATGATCGCCAGCGTCTTCCACGACACCACGGCCAGCCAATCGAAGAACCGCCACCACAGCTCGGCGATCAGGCGGCCGAGGTCACGAAAAGTCTGCTTGGTGCCAGGCGGCTGCACTGCAGGAGGCGGCGTGCCGTGCGGCGCCGCGCTGTCGGGGTTCGGGCCGGGTGGATCGGTATTCATGCGAACGGGTCGTCTGCTAGTCCGGGCGCCAGATTAGCGGAGCGTGCCCTCCAACGGTAGCTTGACGGGACACACTGTGCACCGGGAGGGATGAAATGCAGGAAAGCGTGACATTCGGCTTCATCCCGGCCCGCCGACGCGACAACCAAACGGCCCACGCCAGTGGCTATTTCGTCGCGCCGTTGCGCTTGGCCAGGTCGATATCCAGGTAGCGGAAGGAGAAGCCGAACTGCGACGGCCAGTAGCCCTGCACCCAAGGGTACAGCAGCGCATTGCCGACGCCGAAAGTGTGCAGCATCATGGGCATGTAGGTCTGCGAGATCTCGGACATCCTTCGAGTCACACCGACGCGTTCCGGCCCGGCGGGCGTACGCAGGAACTGCTCGTACGCCGCGTCGTATTCCGGGTTGGAGAACTGCGACGGGTTCGTGTCGAGCGGCTCCTGGCTCCAGAGGGTCTGCAGTATCTCGTAGCCGGACGGAGCCAGCGCGCGATAGCCCAAATTGAACATCATCAGCTTCCCGCCGCGGCTCATGTTGACCAGCTCGGTGAAGCTCTGCTGCACCACCTCCATGCGAATGCCGATCGCATCCATGTTCTTCTTGAACAGCGTGTCGACCTCGCGATACCAGGACTGCGGCAGCGTCGCGCGAACGATGGTGAGCGGCTTGCCTTCCGGCGTTTCGCGATAGCCGTCGCCGTTGACATCCTTGAATCCGAAGCGATCGAGCAGCGCGCGCGCCGCCGCGGGATCGTAGATCGACCTTGGCGGCAGGGAGGGGTCGTGACCGTAGACGCCGGGCGGCAAAAGCTGGTTCGCCGGCAGCGCCTGACCAGCGTACAGCACCCGGATCAGCTCATTGACGTCGAAGCCCATGGCGATGGCGCGACGAAGAGCGATCTGTGCCTTGGAGTAGCCTCCGACAACAGGATCCTTCATGTTGAAATAAGTGAAGGTGATGCTCGGGGCGTTGTAGCGCAGACGAGTGACGCCTTTGCGCGCGAGGTCGGGTTTGACCTTGTCGCCGACGAGCATGCTGGCGACGTCGTTCCCACCGAGGACTACGTAATCCAGGTCACCTTGCTGGAAGGCAAGCAGAATCGGCTGCGACTCTTCGATGATGCTGATCTCGACGCGTCCGATCTGCGGCAATGACTTGCCGCGCATCGATTCGACGAGCTCCCTTTGGCGAGGATCAGAGCTGTCCGGAAACTTGAGCCCGCGATAGCGAGGGTTGGCCACGAGCACGACGCGCGATGCACGCTTCCATTCCTTGAGCATGTACGGACCGGTGCCCACGGGCTGGCTCTTGATGTCGTCTCCAGCGGCTTCGACGACTTCGCGCGCGACCGCCATGGTCTGGAGCCCAGCCAGCCGCTCGAGCAGGGTGTAGTCGACGTTCGTCAAGCGGAACTGCAGCGTGTAGCGGTCGATCGCCCGAAGGCCCGACATGGGCGCGTCGTAGTTGAATTTCGCGCCCGGCTTGCGCGCCGCGTCGACAATCGGTCGTGCGCCCTCGATCAGATCGGCGAGCGCGGGGTCGCCGCCGGTTAGGAGATTGGGATCGAGCGAGCGCTTGATCGAGTAGGCGTAATCCTCCGCAACCAGCTCTCGCGGCTTGCCCTTGAAGACTGGTGCATCGGTGAAGAATATTCCTCGCTTGAGCTTGATCGTCCACGTCTTGCCGCCGTCGGTGATCACCGGCATGGCCTCGGCGGTGTTGGTCACGACCTTCGCCGGCTCCGCCAAGTAGTCGAACTTGTACAGAGCTTCGAAGATCTCCGTGGCGACGCGCGTCGAAAAGAGATCGGTTCCCTGCTCGGGATCGAGGCTGGCGATGTCGGACGAAGAGATGCGCAGCACTTTCGTCGGGTCGGCTGCCGCACGAGGCTCCGACACCTGCAGCGCGAGCAGGGCAGCGACAAAGAGCAGCGGCGTCACGAGTCTCATGCGCGCGCCGCTTGCTTGCGCAGGAACGTTAGCGTCGTTTCGTTGAACGCAGCCACGTTCTCGTACAGCCCCGCATGCGAGCAATCCTCGAAGATGTGCAGCTCGGAATTCCTGATCGCGTTCTTCATGGGTTCAGCGAATCGAGCGGACGATGTCACCAGGTCGTGCCGGCCGAAAGTGATCTGCGTGGGCGCTCGAATCGAAGCGAGCTGCGCCGAGGCGTCATGGCCGATCACCGCGTCCGACTCTTGGATGAACGCAGCGACCGGCTGCACAGGACGGCCGCGCACGAAATCGGAGAGCGCCTTGATGTACTCCGGCTTTTGCGCGTAGAGCTGCGGCGTGAAGCACCATGGAAAGAGGCCTTGGATAATCATCTCCGGCACACTGTTCAGCGCCCTGGCCATCACCTGCCAACTCTGTACGACCGCCTTGACGTATGGATCGCTCTTGTGCCAGCAGCTGTGCAGCGAAAGCGATTTCACTCGAGCCGGGTATTTTGCCGCCAGCCACAATCCGGTCGCCGCACCCAAAGAGAGCCCGCTCACGTGCGCGCTCTCCACACCGATCGACTGCATGAACGCCGCGACATCATCCGCGAACATCTCGGTCGACCATGCGCCGGAGGGCTTGTCCGACTCGCCTGTGCCGCGCAAATCGACCGAGATGCAGGTGAAGTGCTTGGCGTAGTCGGCGACCTGGAAAGCGTAGCAAGCGCAATCGGCCGCGAGGTAGGGAATCAGGACCAGCGGCTCGCCGCTGCCCTGCTGGTCATAGTTCAAGGTGATGTTGCCGGCACGGACTTTGGGCATGGCAATCCTTCGGGTCTGAATCAACGACGTGCGGACGCAGGCTAATCGTAGTACTTTTTGTGTTTCCTCGTCGAAGAGTCAAGTGATGGATCGGCGGACCGTGATCGGGGCCATGGCGGCGCTACTCGGCACCGCGCCATTCGCTGCAAGGGCGCAGCCCGTCAAATCAGCTCGGGTCGGCTTTCTAGGAAACGGGAGTCCGCTGCGCTCCCCGCAGGATGAAGCGTTCCGCCGGGGTCTGAGGGCACTGGGCTGGATCGAAGGGCGGAACCTGACCATCGAGCGTCGCTGGGCCGAGGGCGCCCCTGGTCGACTTCCGGCACTCGTTGCAGAGCTCGTGCAGTCCAAGGTCGATGTCATCATCGTCTCGGGTACCCCGGCGATTCGCGCTGTGCAGCAGGCGAACACGACGATTCCCGTCGTTTTTGTCGTGCTGACCGATCCGGTCGCGTTAGGATTCGTCACAAGCCTCGCGCGTCCCGGCAGCAACATGACGGGAGTGGCCTCGCAGTTCGAGGATCTCATTACTAAGCAGCTTCAGCTTCTGACGGAAGCCATTCCCGGTCTTTCTCGCGTGGGCCTTCTCCATCGTGCTGAAAATCTTTCTATCGTCCTGCCTGCCGCGGAGGCCGCAGCGCGGAGTCTTGGCCTCGCGGCCCACACGCTCGAAGTTACCGGGCCGGCAGACTTCGACAACGCCTTCAAGGAAGCGAGGAGCGACCGTGCGGGTGCCATCCTCGTCCTGCCGTCTCCCTATTTTGATACGTACCACGCTGAGCTGATTGAGCTGGCCGCAAGGTACCGCTTGCCGGCGTGCTATGAATTTGCAAATTACGTTCGCGACGGTGGACTCATGTCCTACGGCCCGAACATCGACGCGATGTTCGAGCGTTCCGCCGGTTACGTCGACAAGATCCTGAAAGGAGCCAATCCCAGCGACCTGCCCATCGAGCGGCCGACGAAATTCGAGCTCGTGATCAACCTCGCTACCGCGAAGGCGCTCGGCCTCACGATTCCGTCATCGTTGCTTTTGCGCGCGGATGACCTGATTCGCTGATCGCGCCGCCGCGTCAAAGTGGATGGCGAGCAACGATCGACTCGTCAGTTGGGCTTATAAGCTTTCGCTTCGGCGCTGATCTTCGCCTGGTCGAAATCGTTGATCTCGGTGATGAGTTCATTGGTGACGAGGTCGCTCGCCGGGACCTTTTCCTTGATGACGCCCCATTTCTGGAGGAACTCGCCATAGGCGGCGTAGTTGGCCTCGGAATTCTCGCCCCAGCGCGAAACGCCTGCTTTGTCGAGCTTCCAGTTGCGGATGCGCGCCTCGAGTGTTTTGACGTCGTCGCGTAGGGCAGTCGCCTCGTCCTTGCCTGTGGCCTTGGTTTGCGGATACACCTCCCACAGAATGCGTACTGCGGCCTCGGGATTGGCAATCGCGAATACAGTGCCCTTGGCGTAACCCTGCGCCAGCGCCACCGCCTCCTTGCGACGGCTTTGCAGCGTCTCCTCGAGCGCGAGGAAGCCGTTCGATGGATAGCGGTCGATCTCCTTGGTGTCCAGCATGCGCAGCTTGGCGCCGGCGTTCTCGACCAGCGCGTATTGCGTGTCGAACTGGCTCAAGGCGTCGACCTGGCCCGAGCGTACCAGCGCAGCCGTTTGCGCACCCTCGCCAGCGACGACGATCCGGATGTCGCTGTCGGGGTTCATTCCGGCATTGGCGGCGAGCGCACGGGCAATGATGACTCCGCCCGAAGCCATCGAAGTCACGCCGATCGACTTGCCTTTCAAATCGGTGATGTTCTTGATTGTGCTTTGTTCCGGGACCGCGATGCCGTAGATGTTGCCCTGGTACGCCGTGTAAAAGATCTTGGCCTTCACGCCCTGTGCGCGAATGATGGCGAGCGGTTCGACCGACGGCAGCGAGTAGGGCACTTCCTTAGTGGCGACGTTCTTGACGCAGTCAGTCGAGCCGGGCAATGGCACCAGCTCGACCTTGATGCCGTCCTTGGCAAACCAACCCATTTTGGTGGCGATGGCGAAAGGTGCTGCTGCCGAGCTGACCGTGCGCGCGCACCACCCGACGCGCACCGTCGTCTGGGCGCCGGCACCTGTCGCAATCGCAGCCAGGAGACATGTCGACAGCAGTGCGGCGAGCGAGCGCTTCATATCGTTTCTCCTTTGGATGACGCCTCCTCCGCCGTTTTTTGCGAGACGTCCCAGAACAGCACGCGCTTGCGAATCCCGACGATGATCGCATTGAGGATCAGTCCCAGCACTGAGAGCACCAGCAGGACCGAGAACTGCCCGGCAACGTCCATGGTGAAGGTCATGCTCATGATCAGCATCCCGAGCCCGCGCTGTGCACCGACGAACTCCGCCACGATGGCACCGATGAGCGAAAGGACCATGGCGATCTCGAAGCCCGCCATGATGAACGGCATGGCACTGGGGACTCGCAGCATGGTGAAGATCTGCATCTCGGACGCGTCGAGCGAGCGCATCAATGCTACGCGATCCTCGTCCGCCGAACGCAGGCCGGCAATGGTGTTGACCATCAGCGGAAAGAAGGCGGTGAACGCGGCCTGCGCGACCTTCGACATGAGCCCCAGTCCGAACCAGACGATGATCAGCGGCGCGAGCGCGACCTTGGGCATCGCCTGGAACATGACCACGAACGGGTAGACATAGTATTCGACGCGCCTGCTCAGGGCGATAATGGTCCCGAGCGCGAGCGCCAGGATCGATCCCAGCACGAATCCGAGCAGCGTCTCGGTAAGCGTGATGTACAGATGCTCGACGTAGAGCATCGACGTCGTGCCGCGCCACAGCGCAACGGCCACGCTCGACGGTGCCGGAAGGATGAAGGCGGGAATGCTGAACACCCGAACCACGATCTCCCAGACGGCGAGGATCGCGACGACCAAGAGCACGCGCAGCACGAGCTTGGGCGGCTGCGGCATCAGTGAGATCCCACCTTGGCGTCGAAATGATCGCGGATACGCTTGACGTAGCTACCGAACTCCGGCGTCGTCATCACGTCCAGCTTGCGCGGCCTGGCGAACGGGACTCGTGCGTCCTCTACGACGCGTCCTGGGCGTGGCGTCATCACCAGCACCCGGTCAGCGAGAAAGAGTGCTTCCGGAATCGAGTGTGTGATAAACAGCACCGTTTTCCGGCGTTCGAGCCACACGCGCTGCAACTCCAGGTTCATCTGCTCACGTGTCATTGCATCGAGCGCGCCGAAGGGTTCGTCCATGAGCAGAATGGCGGGATCGTGGATGAGCGCCCGCACCATGGCGACGCGCTGCTGCATGCCGCCCGAAAGCTCCCACGGATAGCGTCGTTCAAAGCCCTGCAAGCCGACCAGCGCAAGCAGCGCCAGTGCCTGCGTGCTCAACTTGTCGCGGTCCAAACGCTGCACATCGACCGGCAGCAGAACGTTGTCGAGCACTGTGCGCCAGGGGAAGAGGACCGCCGATTGAAAGACGACGCCGATGTCCCGTCGCGGTCCGTTGATCGGCGTGCCTCCCAGGCTCGCCTCTCCCTGCGAGGCGGGAATCAGTCCAGCGAGGATCTTGAGCAAAGTCGACTTGCCGCAGCCCGATGGCCCGACTACCGCGACGAATTGCCCTTCGTCGATGGCGAAGCGAATGCCTTCGAGCGCGGTCACCGGGCCGCTGCGCGTCTCGTAGACCTTCGAGAGTCGATCGACCGCGATCAGTTCGGACATGGCGAAGTGCGTTCCTCCGCAGCAGGCCAGTTTTAGCGCAACTCGTCCTTCACGATCTCGCCGGCTCGCACGATCATGCGCAGGTTCTTGCCGTTCGCCGCCAGCAGCGAGATGTCCTTGAGCGGATCGCCGTCGACGACGAGCACATCCGCATGCGCTCCTGGTGCGACGCAGCCGAGCTTGCCTTGCTGCATCATGAGTTCCGCATTGACCGATGTCGCCTGGCGCAGAAGCTCGAGCGGGGTGAAAACTTCGCTGCGGATGGTGAACTCGCGACACTCCTGCACATAGGTCGAGCCGAGCAGGTCGGTGCCGAAGCCGACCTTGACGCCGGCGTTGCGCATCTTGTCCATGCCGGAGAGGGCGTACTTGTAAGCGTACTCGCACTTTTCCTGGCTCACCGCCGGAAAGCCGAGCTCGCGTCCCAGCTCTAGCAGCGTGAAGAGCACGACCATCGTCGGCACGATGTACGCGCCGCGCTCGGCAACGAACTTAGCTGTCTCGTCGTCGATAAGCGTGCCGTGCTCGATGGAGCGTACACCAAATTCAGCGCAGCGCCGGACCGCGCTCGCCGGATGGCAGTGCGCGGCGACGTAGGTACGACGCTCGGTGCATTCGTTGACGATGGCGCGGATCTCGTCCTCGCGGTACTGGTTCATCCAGATCGGATCGGTGGGTGACGCGACGCCGCCCGAGCCCATGATCTTGATGCAGTGCGCGCCCTGACGAAGCTCGTCGCGCGCCGCATGGATGCAGGCATCGACGCCGTCGGCCATGCGGCAACCCCAGTTGACCACACCGCAGGAGCACAGCTCGTGTTCGTGCGACTTCTGCTCGAGCGGTCGGAAGTCTCCGTGGCCCCCTGTCATCGACAGTATCTTGCCCGCGTAAAAGAATCGCGGCGCGCGCACCAGCCCATCCGCGATCGCCTTGGCGAGCGAATAGTCGCCGCCACCGATGTCACGCACGGTGGTGAAGCCGCAGTCGAGCGCGTGTCCCAGCATCCGAACCGCGTGCGCGGTGCGGTATGGCTCGCCCAGCGCTTCGATCTTCTGCATCGACACGTCGCTGCAGTACGCGTGCATGTGCGCGTCGATCAGGCCCGGCATCAGCGTGCGGCCGCCGACGTCGATGACTCGAGAATCCTTGGCCGTGATCGGCTTTGGCGAGACCTCCTGGATCAGCCCGTCGGCGACGCGGACGTGCATGCCTTCGGGGCAATCGGCGGAGGTGCCGTCGAAGAGACGGACGTTCTTGAACAAAAGGGAGTTCATGCGTCGTGTCGAGCGCTTTCCCTACCGGCGGATGCGGACCTTTCCCGTGGTCAGGTTGTGCGTGCGCCGCCAGCCGCGTCCGAGCTTCGCCGCATTCTTGCGCGCGATCACCGCCCTGGCCTGAACGTCGTCCCTGTGCGCGAAGGTCGTGTCGGTGTTCTTCTCGGGATCGTAGAAGCCGACGTAGCCTCCCGGATTGACGCCGAAGGACTGCAGCACGCGCCCTTCGTACGCGCGCGCGAGAAAATCATTGCGGGAGCCAGGCTGCTCGCCGCGCGTGAAGTACCCCGGCAGGATGAAGTTGCTCACCTGGATTCCATCGATCTCGTAGTACTCGCTTTGGACGGCGTCGCACATCTCGAACCAGTGGAACACCATGCGCCTTCTGTCGCCGGGATGAGGTCCCCTCACCAGCAGATTGCTGTCGGGATCGCCCAGCAGCTCCAGCGCCTCGTGCGACAGCGTCGACGTCCAGTTGTCGCCCGCCTTCCGGCATTCGTTGAGCGAGACGATGCCAAAAGGAATGCCGTTGTCGTTGCGGTCGTGGTAGCCCAGCGCGTCCTCAACGTCGATCTTGTCCCAGAGATAGATCAGCGCGTCGCCGCGCATCTCCGGCAGCGTCTTCTGCCGCGGACGCACGCCGACCGAGCCTTCGAGCCGCAGCCGCGCGCCGAAGCTCCAGTAAGGTTCGAAGTCCTCGGCGATCTGCCGGTTGATCGCGCGGATCACGCGCTGCAGGTCTTCATCGGCGACCGCACCGCGGGTCAGGTTGACGATCGAGATCAGCATCGAGATCCTCCCTCGGTTGATCGAAGCTGGTCGTGCTGCACGTTACCGGGCGTCCGACGAGAAACATCACCGGCGCCGCTGCGGCCGCGTTGCGACCGGACTATACCAGTTCCGTCCAACGGGGCGTGTGGCGACCCAGCGGGCCAGCTGTCTCCCGCCAGCGAACATCGTAACCTTCGATGCGTGCAGGGCAGGGCACCTGTCGAACCGGTCCCCACGCGGTATCGCTGCTCTCCAGCAATGCGTCGGTGTCGCTTAACCACGGAGCTTCGGGATTTCCGCCCGTACCGAGCTCCACGAGCAGCCGCGCCGTGCGCGCGAGCGAAAGCCGCGCACTCGAACGCCCGTCGGTCAACGCGCGGCACACGGCCGCTGCGACGAGATACCCGGTGCCGTGATCGAGCGCCTGTGCCGGCAAGGGCTTCGGATGCCCGTCGTGATCGGGATGCGCGATGCCCGTGCTCATCTGCACGAGGCTGTCGAAGCCGCGCCGACCGCCCCACGGTCCGCTCCAGCCGTAGGCGTCATAGCGCACGATGACGAGTGCTGGATTGAGCTCTCGAAGCCGCTCGGCGGAATAACCGAGTGCTTCCATTGCCCCGGGCCGATAGCCGTGAACGAGGACGTGAGTCGTAGCGATCAATTGTTCCCACGCTGATCGATCGCGCGCCGCGCGTAGGTCGAGTGCGGCGCAGCGCTTGCCGCGCGTAGTCTCGGGCAGCAGCGCAGCTACCTCTTCGAACTTCGGCGGATCGATGCGCAGCACATCGGCGCCGAATGCAGCGAGATGGCGCGTGCCGATCGGGCCCGCGATCACGCGCGTGAGATCGAGGACACGTACGCCGCTGAGCGGAGCCGATGCATTGGAAGGCAGTGGATATGATGCGTGTTGTGCGCTCCAGTCGCACAGCGCTTCGCCGGCGAGCGCGGCACCCTGTGGATGCGTTCGCCACTCGTCCATCGTCCTGAGCGCTGCCGCAGCGCCACCAGCGTCGACCACCGCCGTCTCCAGCTCGCATGCGTTCCACAACTTCACCGCCGTTGCGACGCGCCCGCGATCCGCAGGAACTCCGAGCACGCGCGTCACCGCATCGCGATGATACGAATAGTTGGTGTGCAGGCGGATCCAGCCGTCGGCCGCCTCGTAATCGCCGGCAATCGGATCCCAGGACGGCGGCAGCGTCCATCCGATGGGCTGCAGCAATCGCTCGCAGCGGAACGCAGCCGCGGCGAGCCGCTGGTCGACCGTGACTTGATGCAATGGCTCGTCGCGTCGCGCGGCCCACAGTTCCGCCGCGGCGAGTGTGGCAACGCCGATCGTTGCTGCGGCGAGTTCGCTTACGTGGAACCGCGAGGGGAGGCCACCCAAGGGGCCGGAGAAGTGCAACGCATTGAGAGCGGTGTCATGGCCGCCGAGGGCGATCCAAAGCTTTTCGGTCAGCGGCATTTCAAGCGATGACATGGGATTCTTCGCGCAGCGCTACGTGCGCGGCGTTGCGAAATCAACGATTTGGTCTGGGATGGTCCGGTTGGCGTCAGGTCACCGCAGCTCGGTGCTGGAACTCGGCTCGCTGCCAAGCGCCAGTCACGAGGACGTCGCGAAGGGTCTCGGCTGCGTCCCAAACATCGACGTGCCGGATGTAGAGCGGGCTGAAGCCAAAACGAAGCATGTCGGGCGCGCGAAAATCCCCAATGACCCCGCGCGCGATCAGTGCTTGCATCACCGCGTAACTTTGCTCGTGCGCGAATGAAACCTGGCTGCCGCGGCACGCGGGATCACGCGGTGTGGTCAGCGACAAACCCAGGCCGGGACACCGCGCTTCGACCAGCGTGATGAACGCCTCCGTGAGCGCCTGCGATTTCGCTCGCAGGTGCGCCAGGTCCGCCTGTAACAGGAGATCGACACCCTCTTCGAGAGCTGCGAGCGCCAGTATCGACGGGGTACTGACGACGTACTGTCGGATTCCCTCTGCAGGACGGTAGCCGGCAGCGAACTCGAAAGGCGCGGCATGACCGAGCCAGCCATAAAGGGGCTGCGGGGCCTGCCCCTGGTGGCGTGCGGCGGCGTAAACGAACGCCGGTGCGCCCGGCCCGCCATTGAGGTACTTGTAGCCGCAGCCGATCGCGAAATCCGCCCGCGCTTCGGTGAGATTCACCGGCAGCGCACCTGCCGAATGGGACAGATCCCAGATCGCCAGCGCACCCGCCGCGTGCGCTGCTGTGGTCAATGCCGCCATGTCGTGGATCGCCCCGGTGCGGAAATTCACCTGCGTCAACATGAGAACGGCGGTGTCGGCACCGAGCGCGTGCTGCAGATGGTGGGTAGGCACGAGACGCAGCATATAGTCCTCGCCGAGCAACCTCGTCAGCCCTTCGGCCATGTACAGGTCCGTCGGGAAGTTCTCCGCGTCGGACACGATCGTGCGTCGTCCCGGGCGCATTTTGAGCGCCACGGCGAGCACTTTGAACAGGTTGATCGAAGTCGACTCGGTAACCACGACTTCTCCCGCATCGGCACCGATCAGCCGTGCGATCTTATCCCCGACGCGTTGCGGCATCCCGATCCAGTCGTGACGGTTCCAGCTCGTGATCAGATCCTCGCCCCATTCCTCCTCGATCACACGGGACACCCGCGCGCCCGTCGCGCGCGGCAATGCGCCCAGCGAATTGCCGTCGAGGTAGATCACTCCGGGCGGGAGCAAAAATTTGTCGCGGAGCGGCGCCAGAGGGTCGATCCGGTCCAGCGCCTCGAAGGCTGAGCGGTGCATCTTCACGACTTCGTCAAGAGGAAGGACATGACCAAGCGAAGCGAAGCATTGTTGCAGAAAGCGCGCAGCTAGGCATAATTTGCCATCCCTGCCCTGGAGGCAACACGATGGCAGCTGGCAAACACGATCCCACAAAGCCCGACGAGGCAAACGTCTCGCGGCGTGACTTCATCGCTCGCGCGGTAGCCGCAGGGCTCGTCGCCGCGACCCGTCCGTCGTTCGCCGCGATGCTCGACGTCGTCGAATCGGATGTCACGGTGAAGACGCCTGACGGCACCTGCGACGCAGCCTTTTTTCACCCAGCGTCCGGCGCGTATCCCGGCGTCATCATCTGGCCCGACGCGGGGGGATTGCGCCCCTCGATGCGCGACATGGGAAAGCGCATCGCCGGCGAGGGCTACAGCGTGCTCGTGCCCAATCCGTTCTACCGTGTCAGCAAATCGCCGCAGTTTCCGACCACTGCGAATCTCGACTTCAAGGACCAGGAGCTCCTGGCAAAGCTGCGTGTGCTGATGCCGTCGGTTCAGGCGGCCGGCGCGGCCGAAAAGGACGCAGTCGCGTACGTGGCGTTCCTCGACGCGCAGCGGCAAGTCGACAAGACGAAGAAGATCGGCAGTCAGGGCTACTGCATGGGCGGGGCGCTTGTCGTGCGGACAGCCGCGACGGTTCCAGATCGCATCGGCGTCGGCGCGTCCTTCCACGGAGGCGGACTCGTAACCGACAAGCCGGACAGCCCGCATCTTCTCGCGCCGAAGATCAAGGCGCGCATGTACTTCGGCATCGCGGCCAACGACGATCAGAGACAGCCCGACGCGAAGGACAAGTTGAAGGAGAGTTTCTCGAAGGCCGGCGTTCCGGTGGAAGTCGAGGTCTATCCGGCAAGGCACGGCTGGTGCGTGCCCGACATGCCGGTCGAGGATGGCGCGCCGCTCTACGACAAAGCGCAGGCCGAGCGCGCATGGAGCAAGCTGGTCGCGCTGTACAAGACGCTCGCGTAAGCGGCGCGCGATCGCGCGCCGACACTCGGAAAAGCGCTACTCGGCCCGTGACCGCTATCAAGCCCACCGAAATCGAGTGGACGGCCATCCGTGCGCAAGGCGCGGGCGGGCAGAATGTCAACAAAGTGTCGAGCGCCGTGCATCTGCGCTTCGATATCCGCGCATCGTCACTGCCCGAGCTGATCAAGCAGCGGCTTTTCGCCCGGAAGGATCAGCGGATTACTGCCGACGGCGTCGTGATCATCAAAGCGCAGGGATATCGAACGCAGGAGCGCAATCGCGAGGACGCGCTCGCGCGCCTGCAGGAGCTCATCGACAGTGCGAGCAGCGTGCCGCGTCCACGCAAACCGAGCCGACCGACCAAGGGCTCGCGACGCCGCCGTGTCGACAGCAAGGTCAAGCGCGGACAGCTCAAGGCCACGCGCGGCAGAATCGTCGAATGACCCGATCGGGCAAGCCGTTCACGGCGCAGGAACTGGAGGAGCTCGCCGAGCGCACGCTCGCGCACTACTGTGAACGTGCGGAGGATTTTCGGGAGGGCACGCGCGACCACGACGTAAGTCAGAACATTGCCGCGCTGCTGGAGCATATCGTCGGACCAGCACCTTTCACGATCCTCGACTTCGGGTGCGGGCCCGGGCGAGACCTGGCGGCGTTCACGCGGCTCGGGCACCGCGCAATCGGATTGGAAGGCGCGGCGCCGTTCGTGGCCATGGCTCGCGAAGCCACCGGTTGTGACGTGTGGCAGCAGGATTTTTTGAAGCTCGACCTGTCAGACGGCTATTTCGACGGCATCTTCGCCAACGCCGCGCTGTTCCATGTGCCGACGCAAGAGTTGCCGCGCGTGTTGCGGGAATTGCGTACCGCGCTGAAACCGGAGGGCGTGCTGTTCAGCTCGAACCCGCGCGGCAACGACGAGGAGGAGTGGAAGCGCGGGCGCTTCGGTGCGTTTCACCGGCTGGAAACCTGGCGGCACCACGTGACCGAAGCGGGATTTGTCGAACTTGCGCACTACTATCGGCCGGCCGGCTTGCCGCGAGAACAGCAGCCCTGGCTGGCGACCCTTTGGCGCAAGGCTGTGAGCGGCTGATGCGATTCGCGCGGCAGGGCGCAACTTTGCTGCATGCAGCGTAGCGGCGGTCTGCTGCGTCGGCTCGAGCGGTTGATCGCGATTGGCACCATCGCGGTGCTTGCGTCACCGCTGGCCCACGCTGCCGATCCACAGTCCTACGACGTCACGATCGCCGAAACGGGGAACGACCCGCTCGACGCCGCTCTGAAAGCGGGATCGCAGCTCGACTCGCTCAAGCCGGCTGGGGCGATCGCGCCTTTTACGCTGGTGGGCCGCGCGCAGCTCGACGTCGAACGGCTGGAGACGGTGCTGCATGGCTTCGCCTACTACCAGGGCAAGGTCACCATCACCATCGATGGCAAGCCACTCGACGACGCGGGGCTGCCGGAGGCGATCGAGGCGTTGCCGGCCGACAAGCCTTCGGCGGTGAACGTCAGTGTCGAGCTCGGTCCG
>DATFSE010000131.1:0-175372 GCA_035262745.1 Casimicrobiaceae bacterium
GAAAGTTGGCCACGGTCTTCGGCGCACGCTCGGCGTCGAGCTCGAGCGTGATCGGTCCGTGGTTGGTGTGCAGGATGATCATGATCTACTGTGAGACTACGCTGGCGCTTTTGATGAGGACGATCGTCTTGGGAACGTCGCGCGGAAAGGGTCCGGCCCCACCCGTTGGCGTTCCAGCAATCTTGTTCACGACGTCCATGCCGTCGACCACTTTCCCGAACACGACGTACCCGTACCCTTGCGGCGTCGCGTCGCGAAAGTTGAGCCGGCTGTTGTCCGCCACATTGATAAAGAATTGCGCGTTCGCGGACTGCGGATCGCTGGTGCGCGCCATGGCCACGGTGCCCGGCACGTTCGACAGGCCGGCCTTTTTGTTGGATTCACCTTCGTGCGGAATTGGCGGCAGCGGCGTCGGCTTTTCGGCGAAATCCGCGGTGTAGCCGCCCGCTTGAATCATGAATCCCGCGATGACGCGGTGAAACTGCGTGCCATCGTACTGCTTGGACTTAACATAGGACAGAAAATGCTCGACGGTCTTGGGCGCGGCGTCGGGATAGAGCTCGATGCGAATCTTGCCTGCGGTAGTGTCGAGCTCCACCTGCGGATTGGCAGCCTGTGCAAGCGGGGCGAGGCCCAGGACGAAGACGGCAGCGAGCGTCGTTGCGATACTGCGAAACATCGGTGACTCCTTTGCGTGGTTGATGGTCGAAGCTTTGTCCGCCCTCGGGCGGTTGCGATCTATTTCTTGGGCTTGGGTGCTTTTGCCGGCTTGGGCACCGGCGGCTTGGGCGGTGTCGTCGACGGCGGAACGTCGAACATCTGCCGCACCAGCACAAGCTTCGCCTGCGCGCTCTTGTTGGTCTTGTCCAGCGACGCCGCCCGGTCGTACTCGGCGCCCGCCAGTCGCGTGTAGATGTCGCCCAGATTCTCGTGGGCGATGGCGTAGTCGGGATGCGCGGCGAGCGCGGTCTCCAGCTCGGACTTGGCGATGTCGTAGCGCCCCTTCTGCGCCCAGATCACCGCCAGATTATTGTGTGGCTCCGGCAGCTCCGGGAAGTCTTCGGTGAGTGCCTGGAACGTCGCGGTCGCCTCCTCGGTTTCCCCCTGGTCAGTCTGGATCACGCCCTTCAAGAACCGAGCCTGCGGATTTCGCGCGTCGTTGGCGAGCACGGCGTCGATCTTTTCCAGCGCCTCGGCGTACTCCCCGTCGTGGATCAGCTTGTTGGCCGCCGCCAGCTCGGAGGGAAGCCCAGGGATGGTCGCCTTGGGCTGCTCGCCGGCAGCAGGCGGCGGCGGTGGCGCCTGTCCAAGCACGATACCGGTGTGCAGCACAAGGGTGATAGCAACGATGCGCCGGACCATGCGAGAGGGGACCCAAGCGAGGTCGCAATTCTAGCAGAGGCCTTCGACGCGAATTCCGTCGCGGCTACGTTCCTTGGCGGATCGGTAAGTTGGTCTGGCGCTCGCCCATGACCCACCCCAGGTAGATGATGCCGAGAACCACGACCGAGAAGACAAACGCAGTGGCAACGCGCGATAACTCCGCGAGCAGAGCTATGGTTCCGCTCGACAGGCCAACGAACGCGAGCCCTATCACAGGAAGCACAGGCGCGCCGCACCCGACCACGGTGCAACCACCGGTCGATACGCCTAGAACACTCGCCACGATTCCCGACGCACCTCCACGTCGAATCAGCTTGGGATTCCAGCCAGACGCAGGTGCCTGGTCGCGGCAATGAAAAACCAGGGCGAAGTAAACGCCGAATAGAATCGACACCCCAAGGTAGCGTACAAGGTCGGCGACAGTGACCGCAAACCCCCAGTCAACGCCACCAAATGGGCTATCGGCGCTAAACCAGAATAGGGCGAGATTGGGAAGAAATTCCATTTTGCGCTGCAGCAGGACCGTGGTTGAAGCGACGTATCCTGGCAACTCGGACAGCCACGGGTTGAATGTAAAGTAATCCGGTGGCTTGCGGACCACGGTCAACACCGCCGGCGGCACAAAGATGTCGAGTAACAAGACGGCGGCTGCGACGAGTATGAGGACACCCGGCCTTGCGCGCACGGCGCCCGCGATCCCGCGCATCGTGCGCTTGAAGGCTTCAGGCATCCGTGGCTCCAGCTCCGGCCTCGCTCCGCCAAGCTGTGCGCGCTATGGTCGACGGTGATAGGAAGTTCGACACTCGCAAACCCGCAGGGGGCTGGAAGAACGTGCGCTCTGACGGTGTTTACACTAAGCTAAAGGCTGTCCGCCGCGCGCCCACCCAGCTGAGGTTATGGTTTACCTCATTCAAGCCAGCAGCCCATAATACGCCCTTGGAGGCGTCAACCCGAAGGGAGCGAGGCTTGGCATCATGCGTAGTGCTGTGAACTTAGGAGGATAGACAACATGGCTGGAGAAATTGATCGTCGGGACTTTTTGCGTACCCTCGGCGTAAGTGTCGGAGCAACCCTCGGTGCCGCGGGCTCGATTCCACTGATCGGGATGGCCCAGGCGCAGCAACCGGCGCCGAAGGGGAACATTCCGAGTACACCGTACAAGATCGGACACATGACCTTTTTCACCGGTCCGGCTGCTGTGCTGGGCGAGCCGATGTACAAGGGTCAGATGCTGGCTGCGGAGGAGATCAACGCCAACGGAGGTTTGCTCGGCAAGCGCAAGATCGAAGTGCTTAAGGCGGACGAAGCCGCTGGCGTTGACGGCAACGTCAAGGAGCTGCGCAGACTGAAGCTCCAGGAGAAGATCGATTTCTTCTGCGGGATCACCTCGAGCGGCAACACGCCTGCTCTCGGGCCGGTCGCCGAAGAGCTGAAGGTGTTGACGATCTTTGTCGATGGATGCACGGATTTTCTGTTCGACAAGGCGGTGCCGAATCCGCACTACATCTTCCGCATCACTAACATCCAGTCGGCGGACGGAGCGACATGCGCGATTGCGGCTGCCAAGACTTGGCCGGATACCAAGAAGATCGCCCATATCCATCCCGATTATTCGTACGGGCGCAACGCCTTCGACCACTTCAGCATCGTCATGAAGAAGCTTCTGCCGAAGTCGGAGGTTGTGTCGGAAGCCTGGCCGAAGCTTGGAACGACCGACTTCAGCTCGCACATCACCAAGACTATCGCCGCGAAGCCCGATCTCTTGTGCTCATCCGTGTGGGGTGGTGATTACGTCGCAATGTACAAGCAGGGGTTGCAATATGGGCTGTTCGACAAGATGAAGGTCGCCACCACGCTGGCGCTGGGAGTCGCGCCCCACGCCATCGGCAAGGATCACCCGGAAGGCGTGCTCACCGGCGTGCACTCGAACTACTACTTCACCTATCCTGCCGGCGACAGTTGGCCCGACAACAAGACTTTCGTCGCCAACTACTACAAGCGCTGGAAAGAGTATCCGAACTTCCAGGCCGAAGGCGCCTATAGCGCGACCTACATGCTCAAAATCGCGATCGAGAAAGCGAACCGTCTGACGGGCGGCTGGCCGGATGACGACGCGGTCATCGCGATGCTCGAGGGGCTGGGTTATTCGGGACCGGGTGGATACGTGTATATCCGGCCGGACAACCACCAGGGCTATAAGGAAGCGATGACCGGCTTCAGCAAGAACGTTGCCGATTATCCGTTCCCGGTCCTCGACCCGGATCGCATCATCACCATCCCGATCCGCAGCATCACGGCGCCTCCGGGATGGCCCAAAGGCGAACCGACGTCGACCTACACCTGGATCGACAAGACCTGGCCCACTGTGAAGGCTTGAGCTTGGGGCCGGTGCCCCGCTTTGACGCGCAGAGCAGTACTGGGAATCAATCGGCGGGCGCCTGTTCGGCGCCCGCTTGATATTCGCCGTAGCACCAGCTCTATCGGATCCGGAATGCACGGCGCCGTGCGCATTGCGGCTGCGGGAGTGCTCGCCGCATTCGTCGTTTCCCAGCCGGCGAAGGCCGGCCACGAATCTCCCTTTTACCCGTCCTTCTATCCACAGGAGATCCGGATCGAAACGCTCGATCCGGCGAGCGTGATCCAGGGGTGGGCCAAGACACCTGTTCACGCGTATGTTGGAGACGATCTCTTTGCCGGCGGCAATGTTCCCGCCGATGCAGCCGCGGTGGCATCGCTGCGTTCCTACCTCGTGCTTAGCTTCGATGCAGAGCATGGGCGCTATGCCGTAAGCGGTAGTGATGCGCCATCGCGGTGTGCCGCCGCTCGCCGAGTGTTGCCGCGGCTCGCCCGAGACGGATACATCTTTCATCCCTATCCAGTAACGCCCTATCACTCGGATTACCTCGAACATTCCGATCTCGCCTCGGAAGCGCTGAATTTCTACCAAACAGCGCCCGTTGCCAGTGTGTCCCAGGCCGGGCTCAAGATCCGGCCCAAAGGGCCGCTTGCGCAGGCACTCGTTCCTGCAGCGTCTGCCGCTGACTCGAGCGACTGGGACGCGACGCTCGAAGAAGTCGGTGTGCGCACTGTCATGCCTAGTGCGGATGCAGTTCATGCGGTTCCACCATGGGTCAAGCAGGGTTGGTTTCAAGCCTATCTCTTGTACCAGGGACATCGCGGCGGCGCTGCGGAAGAACCAGGATTGGAGAAGATCCACAGCGTCCTGGTGACCGGGGCCTACCGCGACACCATCGAACGCGTCAACCTGAGCCGCAAGCTGGTCAAGCTGCTCGTCGACCGCTGCGAGCGAATCGTAGTCGGTTACACGGTGCAGCATGAATACTTCAATGCCGACTACTCCAACGGCGTCGAGAACGTGGGATTCGATTCGCAGACTGGACTTCTGTCGGCGATATTCCCGCGTACCGTCAAGCTCAAGGACTTTCCGTGGAATGGTTGGTTGCGACTCGGTATCGCCGCCAAGCCGACCGCCGCATGGAATCCCGTCGGAGGGTTCGACGACGCGTTTGGGCGACTCTTGTGGCTGACGGTCGCCGATCCTGCGCTGCTTCCTGAACCGTACGGGGGAAGCTGGATCGCCAATCGGGCCAGTGTGACAGTCGGAAAAAACTCGGGAACGGTGAACATTCCCAGCGACGCCTTGCTCCCGGAGAAAGGGAGCGGGATCTTAAAGCGCGTCGGCGCAGGGAAACGGGCACAGCAGAAGCTGCGCTATTCGCTGATTACGTCCGCCTTCCACGACGGAACCATGTCGAGCGTGGCCGACGTTCTGTACCCGTATATCTTCGCTCTTCGCCAGGCGGCGCACTCCGAGGCAAGTGCGGATCGATCAAAAGCCATCGCCTCTCCCTTGGCGCCGCTGCTCACCGACTGGCTGGCGGCGTTCAAACTGATCGGCGTGGAAACCCAGACCCGTGACTACGGAAGCGATCTCAAGTTCAGCTATCGCGTCCCAGTCGTAGATGTCTACCTCAATCACCGCTCGAGCGACATGTGGGAGGCCGCGGCCATTGCGCCCCCATGGTCCACGCTCCCCTGGGAACTGATCGTCCTCATGGAAGAGGCGGATGATCGCGGCATTGCCGCCTTTTCACTCGAGGAGGCACAGCGCCGTGGGATACCTTGGCTGGACCTCGTGCGCGACCCCAGTGTCGGGGCCCAGCTCAACGTGCTTGTGGAAAAATTCCGCCAGGAATCATATCGCCCGGAAGCGCTTAAGGAACTCGTGACAGCACAAGAAGCGAGCGCGCGCTGGTCCGCTCTCGGGGAGTTCTACCAGCGATACCGGCACTTTCTGGTGACTAATGGACCCTACCGGCTGGATTCATGGACGCCAGACCGGGTCGTGCTCCAAGTCTTCCGCGATTTAAGCTACCCGCTGGGCGTGGGCTCGCTCGATCAGTACGCGATTCCGCGCCGAGCGTACGTCTCAGGGATCGAAGATCGTGGTGATCACCTCGAGATCAGCGCCGATGTAGACCAGGTTTCCCGGGCGCAGCGCAGCTACGAGATCCAAAGAGTAGCTCTCGCGGAGGCTCACGCCGACGCCGAAAGCGATGAGCTGCCCATATGCCGCTATGTTATTGTCGGGCCCACCGGAAGCGTAGTGCGGGCGGGGACGGCAATGTTGCGACGCAACCGCGTGTTCGTTGTTGATCTGGCGCCGCTCCGTGCGTCGGGACTGTACACTATCGCCGCCGCGCTGTTCATTGGGGGGAACGCGATGAATCCTGAGGTCAAGCTGATCAAGCATCGGGTCGCCGAGCGGCCGCCCAGCAACCCGGCGACCCGGGAGCGATAGCACTCGGGACAGCTCGATAACAAGCGACAGCGAGTCTGCATGGAAGTCATCGCCATTCACGTTCTGAATGCCCTGCTGTACAGCTCGGTGTTGTTTCTGATCGCCGGCGGGTTGAGCCTCATCTACGGGGTGATGCGCATACTGAACCTCGCTCATGGCAATCTCTACGCCGTCGGCGCGTTCGTTTCGGCGTGGGCCGTCGGTCTGGCTGTGAGCGGCAACGCGCCACCCGGTGTGTTGTTTCTGCTGCTGCCTGCGGGCGCAATTGCGGCGGCGATCGTCGGAGCCATTATCGAGCGCACGCTGCTGCGTCCGTTTTACAAGCGACCCGAGGAATACCAGTTGCTGATGACCTTCGGCTTGCTGATGATCCTCGAGGATCTGATCCGTCTCATCTGGGGACCGAGCCCGCTCACTGTCACCGCTGTTTACGCAAGCGTAGGCAGCATACCGATCGGCGACGGACGCTATCCGGGCTACAACGTGATCATCATTGCCGTCGGCATCATCGCCGCAATATTTCTGTGGGGGTTCATCTATCGGACTCGTTTTGGGGTATTGCTGCGAGCGACTTCGCAGGACAAGCGGATGGCTTCCGCACTCGGTGTGAACGTCAATCGGGTTTACCTCCAGGCGTTTACATTGGGATGCTTCATGGCCGGGCTTGGCGGAGCGATCGTCGTGCCGAGCCAGTCGGCTGTGCTGGGGATGGGAGTCGACGCCCTGGTGCTGGCCTTCATCGTCATCGTCATCGGTGGCCTCGGCAGCCTCGAAGGCGCGCTGGCTGGCGCGCTGATCGTCGGCATCGTGCGTGAAGCAGGGATCACGTTCTTTCCCGAGATCGAACTGGCGGTGCTTTACCTCATCGCCGCCTTCGTCTTGCTGGTGCGTCCGGCAGGACTCTTCGGACGCGCATGAACGCTACCGTCGCTGCGGTTTCGCCCACCGGCCTCAAGTGGCGCACGCTTGCCTGGATCGTCGTTGTCGCAGTGCTGCTGATTGTCGCTCCGCTGGTCATCGACCCGTTCCAGACGCTCACGCTCACCTACGGGCTGATCGCCGCCATCGGGGCGCTCGGTTTCAATCTGCTCCTTGGCTACACCGGCCTCCTTTCGTTCGGGCACTCGGCATTTTTTGGCGGCGGGGCCTATACCGTCGCCTTTATGGTGAAGTACCTGAAGATCGCTTCGATGGAGCTCTTCCTCGCGGGCTCCGCGCTGGCTTCCGCGATTCTCTCGGTGCTGTTCGGCTTTGTGTGCGTCCGCTACACCCGCATCTTTTTTGGCATCCTGACCTTGGCCCTGTCGCAGGTGCTCTGGAGCCTCGCATTCAAGTTTTTCTGGGTCACAGGAGGAACCGACGGTCTGCGAGTGCCCACGCCGACGCTGCTGGGAATGTCAGCCACCGACGACAAGATGGCGTTTCTCGCTCACCAGTACTACTACTACGTGCTCGGCGTTTTTGGCATTTGCGTCTTCCTGATGTGGGTGATTGTGCATTCGCCGTTTGGAAAGGCGCTGCAGGCCATACGCGACAACGAGACGCGTGCCGAATTCGTCGGCATAAGAATCCGCCGGTACCGGCTGATCGCGTTTGTCATTTCCGGCGTCTTTACCGGCGTCGCAGGCGCTCTCTGGGCGCCGCTCAATGGGCTGGCGAGCCCCGACATCCTGGTGTGGACGTTCTCGGGAGAAATCGTGTTCATGACGGTGCTGGGAGGGTTCCGCACCTTCGTCGGACCCATCGTCGGAGCTATCGCCTTCACTTACCTCAAGACCTACGCGGTCGGCTTCACGGTGTATTGGCAGCTGTTGCTCGGTTCGGTGCTCGTGGTGCTGGTCCTCGTGCTGCCGACGGGGATCATGGGCGCGGTCGAACGCCTGACGTCGACGATCAAGAAGTCGCGCTAACGTGGACCTTCTCGCGACCAAAGCGCTTGCGATATCGTTCGGCGATAACCGGGCGGTCAACGCAGTCGACTTTCGCGTCAAACGCGGCGAAGTACTGGCGCTGATCGGCTCCAACGGCGCAGGCAAGACGACTCTGGTCAATCTGATCAGCGGGCTCTTGAAACCCGACAGCGGTCAAATCATTTTCGAGGACCACGACGTTACGCAGCAGTCGTCGTACCAGCGAATAAAATCGGGCATCGCGCGCAGTTTCCAGCTCGTGAACCTGTTCGACCACTTGAGTTGCGCCGACAACATTGCGCTGCCCATTTTTTCGCGCGAAGGCAAGTCTCCGAAGCTGACGACGCTAGCGAGCCGTGACAGCGCCGTATGGGATGAAACTCACGACGTGCTGCGTCGATTCGGCCTCGATCACAATGCGACGCTGCTCGCAGGCACGATCTCGCACGGAGAACGCAAGCTGCTCGACGTGGCGATTGCTTATGCGCTGAAACCGAAGCTACTGTTCCTCGATGAACCTACCAGCGGCGTTTCCACGCGCGAAAAAGCGCCCATCATGGACATTGTCAGCTCGATCGTCCGCTCCGGGGGGATCACGGTCGTCATCATCGAGCACGACATGGACATCGTCTTCCGCTATTCCGAGCGGATCGTTGTAATGCACCAGGGATCGGTTCTGGCCGATGGAACACCCGACGAGATTCGACGCAACGACGCGGTGACGACGACGCTCATCGGGACGCACCCGACGGGCGAGCCCGCGTACGGGAATGCCGGCAATGTTGGTCATTGAACGTCTCGAGGCCTATCGCGGCCGCGTGCAAGTGCTGCGGGGAGTTTCGCTGCGCGTCGAAGGTGGCGAGGCGGTCGCTCTAGTGGGAAGGAACGGCGCGGGAAAGACGACGACCATCGAAACCATCATGGGGCTGTTGCCGGCGCGCGCCGGGGAGGTGAGCTTCCGCGGCAACGCGATCACGCGGCTTCAGGCCTACCAGCGTGCACTGCTCGGCATTGGTTATGCACCGGAGGATGCGGGGATATTCCCCGAGCTCACGGTGGCCGAGAATTTCCGCATTTGCGAATGGCTGAAGCGCTCGGCCAACGGAAAGGAAACCGGAAGCGTCAACATCGAGGAACGTATTTTCGGGGTTTTCCCGGAGGTCAGGGCATTCATGAACCGACAAGGCCTGCACCTCTCCGGAGGTCAGAAGAAAATGGTCGCCGTCGCCCGAGCCATGGCGCTGTCGCCGTCGATTCTTTTGCTTGACGAGCCGTTCGAAGGGCTGGCGCCGGTGGTGGTCAGTCGTTTTATCGATGCCGTCAAGAAGATCAAGGGCATGGGGATCTCGCTGCTGATCGCCGAGTCGAATCTGATGACCGCGATCCGAATTGCGGACCGCCTTTACGCTATCGATCGCGGCGAGATTATTTTCCAAGGTACGCCAAGGGAGGCCATGGAAAACCAGGACGTGATGCATACGCTTCGCGGTTAAAGCCGATTCCGTCATCCGCGATGTCTCTGTGAAAGGCCTGGCCACACTCGCTGTCCTGATCGTTACCGCGGCGATCGTGACGGTGGCACAAAGTGGCCATGAGTTCCCGGTCTACCCGGGCTACTACCCGCACGAAATCCGCATCGAGACCATCCCGGCGGACCGTGCCGCGGATCTGCTGCTAAAGGGAAAGATCCAGGCTTACGTCGGATCCGAGCTGGCCACTGCAAGTGCTCCGAAGGATTCCATCGGCGCGATCGAATCGCTGGGCTCGTTTGTCATCGTACGCATCAATCCCGACTCTCCGCTTGCAAGAGATCCCGCGAGCACCTGCGCGGTCGGGCAAACCGTGATCCGCAGTTTGGCACCGCGGCACGGCGAGATGGTTTTTCATCCCTATCCGGTCACGCCGTTTCACGGCGACTATCTTCATCACGTCGATCTCGCCGAGTCCGCCAAAGCGCGTTTCACTCAGAGCCCGCGCGAGACTTCGCTCGCCGCCGGCGTGCGAGGCCTCAAGCTGCGGGCCACTGGAGCTCTTGCCGAAGGACTCGTGCCCAAAGAATGGCAGACCAAGACGTCCGTATGGGATGCCGCAGTGGAGGAGGTCAACGTAGTCGATCTCGTCGCCCCGTCGATCACGGCGACCAATGGTTGGCTCGGCCCGCCTTGGGCGAAGATGGGGTGGTTCCACGCCGCCTTGCTGCTCGCCGCGTCCGTCGACGATCCCGCGGTACGCGATCGCGTCCAGGCGGACCTTCGTCGGCTGCAATCGGGCGCATATGAAAGTGCCGTAGCGCGAATCAACCTGGAGCGCGAGCTCGTCACGAGCCTCATATCCAACTGCCGTTCCATGATCGTCGGCTACACGGTGAAACGCGAATACGTCAGCACCGAATATTCAGCCGGAATCGAGAACATCGGGTTCGATTCCATCGACGGGCTCAACTCGCCCATCTTCATCCGAACCGCGAAGCTGAAGGATTTCCCGTGGAACGGCTGGCTCTCACTGGGGACCGATGCGCATCCGATGGCGGCGTGGAACCCTATTGCCGGTTTCACCGACAGGTTCGGGCGCCTGATGTGGTGGGCCATGGGCGATCCGGCGATGATTCCCTCGCCCAACGGTGCCGGATGGATCCTCAATCGCACTTCGGACGTTCAAGCAAGTCCGCATCGATGATGCGTCCATAGCTCGCTGTTATGCGCATGAAGCGCGCAGTTGCCAGATGTCTGTTGCTGTCCGCATGGGCAACGAGTCTTGCCGGCGTCGCGACGTATGCAGCCGAAGCCGCCTTCGACCTGCGAATCGAAAATGGCCGTCTTCCGCAGAACATGCGCGTGGTGCGCGTAAAGCAGGGCGATACCGTGACGCTGCGATGGACCGCCGACCGGCCGATTACCGTTCATCTGCACGGCTACGACATCGAAAAGCGCATCGAGCCGGGTCAGGTCGGCGAAATGAGTTTCACGGCTCGTGCAACAGGAAGATATCCGGTTCACGCGCATGAAGCTCGCGCAAGCACTGACAAAGGCGCTGACGAGGAAGCTCCGCTGCTATATGTCGAGGTGTATCCCAAATAGCACGGGTTTGCGGAGTGCGGCGTCCGCTGCAAAGTGGGCGGTTGCGGCAGTGGCATGTGCTACGGGAGCTGCCCGAGCCCATGGCTTCGGCCAACGCTACGACTTGCCACTGCCGCTGTCGCTGTATGTGATCGGTACGGCGGCGGCGATCGTCTTTTCGGTCGTCATTGTCGGATTGTTCGTACGTGGCGGGCCGCAAAGGCGCGACTACCCTCATCACGACTTGCTCGCCAATCCGATTTGCCGGCTGCTCACATATCTCGCACTGCCGCTCAAGCTGATTGCACTGATCCTGTTCGTTGTCGCGGTGAGCGCGGGTTTCTGGGGCAATCCGAATCCATACCAGAACCTTGCACCGACGCTGGTATGGGTCGTCGGCTGGGTTGGCGTGGCATACCTCTCGGCGTTTGTCGGCAACGTCTGGGTGCTGATCAATCCCTGGCGCACGCTGTTTGACTGGGCGGGAAGACTCTATCGCCTGCTCATGCGCGACAGGAGCGGCGATTTTTCTCTCGGTCTCAAGTATCGCGACGCGTTCGGAGTATGGCCGGCGCTCTTCCTGTTGCTGGTCTTTTCCTGGATCGAGCTCGTCTATCCCAGTCCGGCGCTTCCCTCGCACATCGCTTGGCTCGCGCTCGCTTATTCCATCGTCACATGGATTGGGATGGCCTTGTATGGCGGCGAAGAGTGGCTCCGTCACGGCGAGGTCTTTGCGGTGGTGTTCTCGACCTTCGCACGATTTGCACCGACCGAAGTGCGAGTTCACGCCGCCGCTGTCTGCCAGTCCTGCCGGTTTTCTTGCCGCGACGCCGACGGGAGATGTATCGATTGCCACGACTGTTTTCGCCGCGCTCATCCGCCGCAAAGAGAATTGGCGCTACGGCCCTTCGCCGTCGGGCTCCTCGACGACGCAGTCAATTCGCTCTCGATGACAGCGTTCGTTCTACTGGTCCTTGCGACAGTCCTCTACGACGGAATCCTGGCGACACCCGAATGGACCGAGCTGGAAAGCAAGATCGTGGCTTTCGTCCCAGGCTCCGGCGACGGCGCGGCGATTGCGTTCCGTACTATCGGCCTCGGTGCTTGTTGGTTGCTTTTCTTCGGTGCCTATCTGGCGATCGCCGCGGTCATGCACCGGGCCGTGCACGGCCAGCGATCGGTCCGTGACATCGCGCAGGGCTTTGCTTTGACGCTGGTGCCGATCGCCATCGCCTACCACCTCGCGCACTATCTGACATTTCTGCTCATTCAAGGGCAGTACATCGTTCCATTGCTGTCGGACCCATTCGGATACGGCTGGAACCTGTTCGGAACAGCGGGATATCGGGTCGATATCGGAATCGTCGGCGCCCGTTTCACCTGGTACGCAGCGGTCACCGCGATCGTTCTGGGACATATCTGCGCAGTCTATTTGGCTCACGTGCGCGCGATGCGGCTCTTCGGCTCCAGAAGCTCCGCGCTGCGTTCCCAAGTTCCTCTGACCGCCCTGATGGTTGCGTACACCTTCGTGAGCCTGTCCATTCTGGCGGAGCCGATCACCGAGAGACGACCCGCAGCGCAACCTGTCGAGACGGTCGCCACAGAAATTCGCGTCCCCGAGACCGCGTTGCTTCCGGATCCATCTACCGGCGAGATGCGGCCGGTCGGGCCGGGAAAAGTCGCCAAGCAAAAGCTCACCTATCGGATGCTCGGCTCCGCCTACCACGACGGAACGCTGATGACCGCTGCCGACCTGCTCTACGCCTACAGCTTTGCTTATCGGTGGGGTACGCGAGCGGATACGAACGATGCTCACTACGACCCCGTCGTCGACGCCGCGACCGCCGTGCTGCGCGAACGGCTCCTGGGCGTGAGCTTCCAAGGAACGGACACGGCGTCGAAGTCATTTCGCGTCGCCGAGATCAACGTTGTTCGCGAGCTTTTCCTGATGGATGTCTATCTGTCCACTGCCACAGAAGACCCGGAGCAGGACGCCGTGATCGCGCCTCCGTGGAGCACGATTCCATGGCATCTGCTGGTGTTGATGGAGGAGGCGGTGAGTCGCGGCTGGGGCGCATTTTCCAGCGCGGAGGCCGCGCGCCGCGGCGTGCCGTGGCTCGACCTCGTTCGATCACAGAAAACGAACGATCAGCTGGCCTCATTGGTTGCCGAATTCGAACGCGAGGGATATCGCCCTGCCGCGCTACAGTCGCTGGTAACCGCCGATGAAGCACGCAAGCGCTGGGCCGCGATCGCCGCGTTTTACCAGGCCCATCACCATTTCCTGGTGACCAACGGGCCCTATCAATTGAAGGAGTGGTTGGCCGAAAGCGCCGTGCTCGATGTGTTCAGGGATTTAAGTTACCCATTGGGCGTCGGTTCCTACGACGCCTATGCAATCCCTCGCCGGGGGTTCATCACCCAAGTGCAGCGAGAAAACGATCGACTCAAGCTGTTGGCCGATATCGAGACCATCAACAAATTTCAGCGGAGCTACGAGATCGTTCGCCAGTCGCTGGCAGCGGTTTCTCCGGACGTCCTGAAGCGGGCTGCACCGGCGTGCCGATACGTAGTCGTCGATGCCAATGATCGCGTGGTGCTCACGGGCGAGGCTCGCCTGGCCGACGATTCGACGTTCCAGATCGATCTCAAAGGCAAGCTCGCGGCCGGGCAGTACACCATGTTTGCGGAAATCGACGTCAACGAAAACGCGATGAACGCCGAGATCAAGCGCATTCCCATTGTCATTTCACCCAGTCCGCGAGATTGACCTCGTAGCCGCACGGCCGTACGATGCCTGCCAGTCCGAGGCAGCGGGGCCGCGTCGTCTCACTGAAATGCTCGGCCGGGCAGATATGGGGTGTTGGGGCACACCTCGATCGGATCACCAGGGGAGGAACCATGTTTCAGCAGAACTACAACCCGCTCGGTAACGCCTTCCTATCCACCGTCGTTGCGGCGATTCCCATCGTCGTTCTGCTGTACTTCATCGCGCTGCACCCGCATCGGGACGAGCGCGGGACGCGGCATCTCGGCATCTCGGCCCCTTACGCCGCGTTCTATGGCGTAATCGCCGCGTTCATCATCTCTTGCATTGCGTTCGGCATGCCATTGTTGTCGGCGGGATCCGCGTTCCTACTCGGCGTGCTGTCGGGTTTCCTCGGCATCATCTGGATCGTTTTGGCGGCGATGTTTCTCTACACCATGAGCGTCGTCAGCGGCAAGTTCGAGATCGTCAAGGAATCGATCGTCCACATCTCCTTCGATCGGCGACTGCAATGCGTGCTGATCGCATTTTCGTTCGGCGCCATCATCGAAGGCACTTCCGGATTCGGTACTCCGGTGGCCATTGCCGGTGCGGTGATGGTCGGCCTCGGATTCAAGCCGTTCCAGTCTGCCGTGCTCAACTTGCTCGCCAATACCGCTCCAGTCGCCTGGGGAGCGATCGGTACGCCGATTGTGACGCTGGCGGCGGTGAGTGGCCTTGATCAGTTGACGTTGTCGGCGATGGCCGGGCGCCAGTTGCCCTGGGTCTCGGTCCTCGTGCCGTTCTGGCTCATGGTCGCCTTCGTCAAGATGGAAGGCGGCACGTGGAAGGAAGGTTTCGAAGTGTGGCCAGCCGCGCTGGTCGCCGGCGGCTCGTTTGCCGTGATGCAGTGGTTTGCTTCCGGAAGTCCGCAGTTCCACCTGATGACCGATGTCGTGTCCGGCGTGTTCTCGGTGATCTGCACCGCATTGTTTCTACGTTTCGTCTGGCACCCGAAGACGCGCTTCCTTCTGCGCTCGGAACGCGAGGCTCTGGCAAGCGCCGGAAAAAATGGGCCGAGGGCCATGGCCGGCGAAAGTGAATGGAAATACAAGTACAGCGTCGGCCAGACCATCTACGCATGGCTGCCCTGGGTCATCCTGATCGCCTGCTGTGCCCTTTGGGGATGGCCGCAGTTCAAGACCTTCATGAACAATCTGTTCTCGGACGTGAAGTTCTCGACGACGCTGCTGGGATCGCCTTTTGCCGGGACATTGTCACTGCCGGTATGGGACATGCCGTCGTTGAACAATCTGGTGCAGCGCATGCCGCCGGTCGCGCCCGTCAACGCGAAGCCGGAAGTGGCGCGCTTCACCATCAACTGGCTGTCTGCCGCGGGTACAGGCGTTTTCGTTGCTGCGCTTCTTTCCGGATTGGTCCTCGGGCTTTCGCCCGCTCAATGGAAGCAGGCATTCATCCAGACCATGCACCGCATGAAGATTCCGGTGCTGGTCATCGGCCAGGTGCTTGGGCTGGGATTTCTTACCCGTTACGCCGGAACCGACGCGGTGCTGGGTCTTGCATTCACCAGCGCCGGCGTGCTCTATCCGTTCTTCGCGGCGTACCTCGGATGGCTCGGCGTGTTCCTGACGGGCTCCGATACCGCGTCGAACGCGCTCTTCGGCAGCTTGCAACGCATTACGGCGCAGCAGCTGCACCTGAACGAGATCCTCATCGTCGCGACGAACTCGACCGGAGGCGTCATGGGCAAGATGATCGATGCGCAATCGATCATGGTAGCGTGCGCCGCGTGCTATGACGACCCGAAAGAGCGCTCGCACGCTCTGGGTCCGATCTTCCGCAGGGTCTTCTGGTATTCGATCAGCGGCGCGGCAGTTATCGGCATCATCGCCCTGCTTCAGGCGTACGTCTTCACTGGAGTGATTCCAGTCCCGCCTCCCAAATAGACGACGTTTGCGGCCGGATTTCAATCGCCTGCGCGTGAATTGTGCGCGGGCGATTCCTCAATTGCCTTGCTTCGCGCGCAGCCGCGCCACCGTGGCGTCGATCAGGTGACGGGAGATGCTCACCGGTCCCGGGAGCTGCGGCAGCGCGTCCACACTGAACCACTTCACGTCCGCGATCTCAGGATCGCATGGACGCGCCTCGCCGCTTGAGTACTCGGCGTTGAAGGCAATCATCAGCGAGTGCGGGAACGGCCACGACTGGCTCGCGAAGTAGGTGAGGTGATCGACTTCGATGCCGACTTCTTCGCGCACCTCGCGGCGGATGCAGTCCTCGATCGATTCCCCGGGTTCGACAAAGCCGGCGAGCGCGCTGAACATCGCCCCCGGAAAGCGGTTGGCACGAGCGAGCAGCAATTCGCGCCCTCGGGTGATCAAGACCATCATCGCCGGCGAGACTCTGGGGTAGACGACGTGGCCGCAGGCAGGACAGATCTTCGCCCGCTCTTCGGCCTTGTCTTCGGTCGCAGTCCCGCAGCGGCCGCAGAAACGATGGCTCCGATCCCATTCGACGATCTGGAAGCTGCGCCCTGCCAGCGCCAGCACTGCGTCCGGGACTTTGAGGAACAGCGAGCGCAAGCCCCGCCATTGCCAACCCTCGGGTTCCGGCGCATCGGCGGAAGCCCGCAGCGCCAGGCAATCAACACCGTCGAGCCGCCCCAGATAAAGGCGGGCTCCGTCGATGTCAAGACCACTCACTTCAGAGAGCGTGGGAAGCGCGGGCGGATCGGCAGAGCTGACGAGGATCTTGTCGTCGCGCCAGACGAAGCACCGCGCGGCCGATGAGAGATCCGCCGGAAGCACGACGCCCGGCTCGAAACCAGGGGGGGTGTTCATCTCACCGCAGAAACTTTTCGTCCTTGCCGATGACGGTGAGTTCGACGAACTTCGATCCGTTGTGATTGGTCGGCGTGAAGGTCACGTAAAAGCCGCCGAAGTCGACGTCGCGCATGGTCTCCATCGCCGCAATGAACTTCTCGCGCGTCAAGTCATTGCCGGTACGGCGCAGACCCTCCACCAGCACCTTGGCGGCGATAAAACCTTCGAGGCTGGTGAACGAATATTCCTGTTTTCCCGTGGAGGCTTCAAGCAGCTGCTGATATTCCTTGACGATGGGCGTGGAGAGGTTCCAGGGAAAGGGCACGACCTGGGTGATTCCCACGCCGCGCCCCGCGGGGCCAGTTTCGTGCGCCAGCGCGCGGCTGCCGACAAACGACACATTCATGAATTGCGGATTATAGCCCGCGGCACGCATGGCCTTGATGAACGCGGCGCATGATTTGTACGCCGAAATCATGACTACCGCTTGCGGCTCGGCCTTGGAGATCGACGCCACGGCGGCGGCGACGTCGGTCGTGTTGCGTTCGACGGTGCCAGTGGCCACAATTTTGAGGTTGCGCTTTTCCATTGCGCGCTGGACTCCCGCAAGCCCCGCTTTGCCGTAATCGTCGTTCTGGTAGAACACCGCGATCTTGTCCAGCGTCTGGCCCGTCATCTGTCCGACGATCTTGTCTGTTTCGTCGAAATAGCTGGCGCGAATGTTTAAGATGTAGCGATTGAGTGGCGTTCGCAGCGACTCGGCGCCCGTGAATGGTCCTACGAACGGCACTTTGGCCGCGGTGAATATGGGCTTGGACGCATTCGACGTCGGCGTGCCCACGTAACCGAAAAGCAGGAACACGCCATCGTCGATGAGTTTCTTGGTGTTCGCCGCGGCGCGGTCGGGCTCGTAGCCGTCGTCCAGCGATTTGAGCTCGATCTTACGACCGTTGACGCCGCCAGCTTTGTTGATCGCATTGAAATAAGCCATCGCGCCGGCGCGCATCTCCGTCCCCAGCTCGGACGCCGGGCCCGAGAACGCCGCCGACTCGCCGATCAGAATGCTTGTCGAAGTGACGCCGGGGTCCGCGGCCGATGCGGCGATGGCCCACGCAACGAGCCCAAGCACCCCTAAACGCTGGATGACGGTTTTCATGTCCCTCCCTTGCTTCATATCATAGGGGATTCCTCCGGCAAGCGGTACGACGCGACGCGAAACGGGTGGCTGGGCCCGGTATAATGTGTTGTTAATTTTGCTCGAAACGACCTCCATGGAAGCCGAACGGATCAATCAGCTCGCCAACCTTCTAACGGGTCTGCAGCAGCGCGCTGCCGATTTGCGGAGGTATCTTTGACTTCGACGCCAAGTCCGAGCGTCTGGCGGCGGTCACCAAGGGGCTCGAGGATCCGAAGGTCTGGGATGATCCTAAGCGTGCGCAAGAGCTTGGGCGGGAGAAAAAGCAGCTCGACGCCGTAGTCTCGACGCTGTCGAATCTAGACGCGCGGCTCAAAGACGCTGCCGAGCTGTTCGAGCTGGCCCGCGGCGAGAGCGACGACGCCACCCTCGCCGCGCTCGAAAGCGACGGCGCCGAGCTCGAACATATTGTCGCCGACATGGAGTTCCGCCGGATGTTTCACAATCCGATGGATCCCAATTCCTGCTTCATCGATATCCAGGCAGGCAGCGGCGGTACCGAAGCGCAGGATTGGGCGGCGATGCTGCTGCGCATGTACCTGCGCTACTGCGAGCGCCGCGGCTACAAAACCGAGGTCCTGGAAGAATCCGAAGGCGAAGTGGCCGGACTCAAGAGCGCGAGCGTCAAGGTGAACGGCGATTATGCCTACGGTTACCTGCGCACCGAGACCGGTGTGCACCGCTTGGTGCGCAAGAGCCCTTTTGATTCCAACGCGCGCCGCCACACCTCCTTTGCCAGTGTTTTCGTCTATCCCGAGGTCGACGAGACGATCGAGGTGGAGATCAACCCAGCGGATCTGCGCATCGACACCTTCCGCGCCTCAGGTGCCGGCGGCCAACACATCAACAAGACCGATTCCGCGGTGCGCATAACCCATGTGCCATCGGGCATCGTCGTGCAATGCCAGAACGACCGCTCGCAGCATCGGAACCGCGCCGAGGCGATGGCCATGCTTAAGTCGCGCCTCTATGAGCTGGAGCTGCGCAAGCGCCAGGCCGAGCAGCAGAAGCTGGAGGAAGCGAAGACCGACATCGGCTGGGGACACCAGATCAGGAGCTACGTGCTCGATCAGTCGCGGATCAAGGATCTGCGCACCAACTACGAGGTCGGGAACACTCAGGCGGTGCTTGACGGCAACCTCGACGATTTCATCGCGGCGAGCTTGAAGCAGGGGGTCTAGTGTCCGACGACAACAACGGACCGGAGCAAAGGCCCCAGGCGCCTCAGGACGAAAATCAGGTCATCGCCGAGCGCCGGGCGAAGCTCAAAGCCTTGCGCGAGCGTGGGCAGGCGTACCCCAATGATTTCCGGCGCGGCGCGCTCGCCGCGGATCTGCACGACGCCCACGGCGCGAAAAACGCGGCGCAGCTCGAGCAGACCAACGTGCAAGTCGCAATCGCCGGCCGCATGATGCTCAAGCGAGTGATGGGCAAAGCGAGCTTCGCTACCCTACAGGACATGAGCGAGCGCATCCAGCTCTACGTGACTCGCGATTCCATTGGCGAGCGGGCCTACGAGGAATTCAAGCACTGGGACCTGGGCGACATCGTCGGTGCCAGCGGCACGCTGTTCAAGACCCGCACCGGCGAGCTGACAGTGAAGGCGACCGAGCTCAGGCTCTTAGCCAAGGCGCTGCGCCCGCTGCCCGAAAAATTTCACGGCCTGATCGACCAGGAGCAGCGATACCGACAGCGCTACGTCGACCTCATCACCACCCCCGAGTCGAGGCGCGTGTTCATCATGCGCTCGAAGATCGTGCAGGCGGTTCGCGAATTCTTCGTCGCTCGCGGCTATCTCGAGGTCGAGACGCCGATGATGCAGTTGATCCCGGGTGGCGCTGCCGCGCGGCCGTTTGTGACTCATCACAACGCGCTAGACATGGACCTGTATCTGCGCATCGCGCCGGAGCTATATCTCAAGCGCCTGGTCGTCGGCGGCCTGGAGAAGGTGTTCGAGATCAACCGCAACTTCCGCAACGAAGGCATCTCGACCCGGCACAATCCCGAGTTCACGATGCTTGAGTTCTACGAAGCATATCGCGACTACCGCTACCTGATGGATCTGACCGAGGAGCTGCTGCGCGATGTGGCGCTCAAGGCTTGCGGGACGACAACCATCGAATACCAGGATGTGCGCATCGACTTAGGGTCTCCGTTCGATCGCTTGACCATGGCGGAGGCCATAGCCAAGCACAATCCGCGCTACGCGCTGCGCGAGCTTCCAGACCGGGAGTATCTAAAGGTCGCGCTGGCACCGTACGACGTCGAGGTTTTCCCGAGTGATGGCATCGGCGTGCTGCAGCTTAAGCTCTTCGAGGCGACGACCGAGGACAAGCTGTCGCAGCCCACTTTCATCGTCGCGCATCCCACCGATGTCTCGCCGCTTGCCCGCGCCAACGACGCGAATCCGGCGATCACTGATCGGTTTGAGTTGTTCATCACCGGGCGCGAGATCGCCAACGGATTTTCCGAGCTGAACGACCCCGAGGATCAGGCGGCGCGCTTCGCGGCGCAGGCGCGGGCAAAAGACGCGGGCGACGCGGAGGCGATGCACTACGACGCCGATTACATCCGTGCGCTCGAGTACGGGCTGCCTCCAACGGCGGGCGAGGGCATCGGCATCGATCGACTGGTGATGCTTCTTACCGACAGCCCGTCGATCCGCGACGTCATCCTGTTTCCGCAGCTCAAGCGCGAATCATGACAGGGCGTGGGTTTGGTTCGTTCGCCGAGTTCTATCCCTTCTATCTAGCCGAGCACGCCAGTCGCACCTGCCGGCGATTGCATTTCGCAGGCACCTCTCTGGTCATCGGCTGCGTGCTGGCGGCGGTCGTGTCCGGCAATCCTTGGTGGCTGCTCGCAGCGCCGCTGTGCGGTTACGGCTTCGCCTGGGTGGGTCACTTTTTTTTCGAGCACAACCGCCCGGCGACATTCACCCATCCCTTGTACAGCCTCGCCGGCGATTGGGTGATGTACAAGGAGATGCTCACCGGCCGCATCCCCTGGTGATCACCGCGGCATGTTCTGGTCGATCCACTGCGCGAAAGCCTGCACGAACTTCTGTAGAAAATCGCGCGTGGAATCGCTGATGAGTGCGCCCTTGTCGTCGAACAGGCTGGCCGCGTTGCCGATATAAGCCTCGGGTTGCTGCATCGCCGGCACGTTAAGGAAGACGAGCGACTGACGGAGCGCGTGATTGGCGCCGTAAGCGCCGATCGCGCCCGGAGATACGCTCACCACCGCTCCCGGCTTTCTATTCCATGAGCTCTTGCCATAGGGACGCGAGCCGACGTCGATCGCATTCTTGAGCACCCCCGGAACGCCGCGGTTGTACTCCGGCGTTACGAAAAGCACCGCATCGAAGCTTTCCACGCGTTGCTTGAAGTCGCGCACCACCTGTGGTGGATCGGCCTCGTAGTCAGCGTTGTAGAGTGGAAGCTGACCGATCTCGACGATCTCCATTTTGAGCGAGGGAGCGGCCAGGGCAATCAGCGCATTCGCCATCTTGCGATTGAACGATTCTTTGCGCAGGCTGCCGACGAATACGCCGACGGTTCGAGTGGTTGCCATGGTTGTTCCTTTTTTGGGAGATGCAGCCGGAGCGCCATTGTGGCGGAAGTTGCAAACCAAGTATAAGCGCGATCGACCGCGCGAGTTGCGCCTATCCCGATGGTCGAGACATCGCGGTTTGCCGGGGCATTGGCGGGAGTGGCATAATTTGCAGTCTTCGGGGTGTAGCGCAGCCTGGTAGCGCGCTTGCTTTGGGAGCAAGATGTCGGAGGTTCAAATCCTCTCACCCCGACCACATACAGAAGGCCGCATCAACCCGGGCGCCCGTAGCTCATTGGGATAGAGCACCGGCCTTCTAAGCCGGGGGTAACAGGTTCGAGTCCTGTCGGGCGCGCCACGACAGCTTGTAGGGTCGTGTCGCCGTTCCGATCCGTTGTGCTGAGTCGTCGTATAAACAAAGTGACGAATCGCATTCGTCGAGGGGGGAGGCGATGGATCGGCGGACATTCCTGGGTGCTTGCGCGAGTGGCCTCGTTCTGGCGCCCGCTGTCGTCGACGCTCAGTCGGCACCAAAGATCCATCGTGTCGGTTTTCTCCTTGGCGCCACTGCCGAGTCGGTGACGTCGCTGTACAACTCGCTCAACGAAGGATTGCGCGACCGCGGCTACATCGAAGGCCGCAACTTGATCTTGGAGGCCCGCTACGGCGGCGGCAAGATGGACCGGCTGCCGGATCTGGCCGCGGAGTTGGTGCGCATGCCGGTCGAGGTCATCGTCACCGGCACCCGAATCCACGTCGCCGCTGTGAGAAGCGTGACCAAGACGGTGCCCACGGTGATGGTGTTCACGTCGGACCCGGTGGCAGCGGGATTCGTTGAGAGTCTGGCGCACCCCGGCGGCAACGTCACCGGATTGAGCGGGGATGCGAGCCCCGAACTGTGGACGAAATACCTCGCCCTGCTCAGGGAGGCCGCGCCAAAGCTTTCGCGCGTTGGCGCGCTCGGGCAGGTCGCGGCCAAGACTGGCTTCGCGGAGCTGGAGGTCGCCGCGCGACAGCTCGGCATCGCGCTCGAGATCGCTGACCTCAAAGAGCCCGATGACGTGGGCGGCGCGTTCGCCGCGATGGCCAGCAAGCGAGTCGATGGTGTAGTGGTCATCGTCGGCCCTCTGACCTACCAGATGCGCAAGCCGATCGGCGACCTGGCGCTCAAGTACCGCCTGCCGACGATCTGCACGCTCAGCGAATACGCGCACGCGGGAGCGCTGATGACCTACGGGCCGAACCTGAACGACCTGTATCTTCGCGCCGCGAGCTACGTCGATAAGATTCTGCGGGGAGCCAAGCCCGCCGACCTGCCGGTCGAACAGCCGTCGAGATTCGAATTGACGGTCAACCTGAAGACGGCGAAGGCGCTCGGCGTAAATCTGCCGCACTCGCTGCAATTGCTGGCCGCCGAAGTCATCGATTGACCTGTCGACGACGATGCTTCGCGGATGACGGATTGGTATAATGTGTGCACGGTGCGTGAAGCGAGAAAGCACCGTCCCGAGCGTGCCTGCGCGAGGCACTGCGAGGCCATGGTGGCTGTAGCTCAGCGGTAGAGTCCCGGATTGTGATTCCGGTTGTCGCGGGTTCGAATCCCGTCAGCCACCCCACTTCCAAAACGCACGACGGCAGTTGGCGGCGGTCGCTTGCATCCTGCCGCAACTAAATCATCCTGACGGTCAGCTAGCGCGCCGGCCTGAAAGTCTCACCGCGCTTGGGCCTCGCAGAGCTCCACGACGCGGCCGCCAACAATCGCGCTGCGAAAGTATTCCACGCAGCAAGAAATAATTCCCTGCCGGAAGAGCAACGCCTCGAGGGGTGTTGGCGGTCTTCATTGGACGTGAAGACTGGTCGGACGCAATTTGGCGTCCGAGATTCGACGACGCGTCTCGAAAGAACAAACCACAATTCGCTGGCGCTTGAAGCTCGTCCGCGAATCGGATCGCCCGTTTTCGAGCATCAGGAGAAGTCGATGAGGAACCCTTACGAGCCCTCTACACCGCGCCTGGCATTCGCGGTCGCAGCTTTTGCAATGACAGCGATCACCATCGGTCTGCTGGTCGTGCTGCCGTCGAAAATGGAACCCGAGAGCCAGATGTTCGTCATGCTGGCCGAATCGGGTGTCGGCAAGGCAGACTCTACCGATGTCCTCGCGAGGCGCTCATGCATCGATGCCGCCGGTGCGCCGCGGAGCCTGCAGCAGCCCAAGGGCTAATCCCGAGCAAAGTCAACCGGGCGGAGCTGACCGCCTGGTTCCTCCCTGCGCTCACGTCGCCGCGATCGATCTCTGACGTCGCGGGCTGCGCGACTAAAGCCTCGCTTCGACCGCAGCACCGCCGATGGTTCCCGGCTGGAGCCGGTCGCCCGTCATTCGCTCTATAATGACCCCTCGTCCGGTTGTCCCAGCTTCCAATCCTCACTAACCATTTCTTGACCCACGGGAATTGCTATGCTCTTCAGAGGTGCGGTCACGATCGTCGGTCTATGCACCATTACTCTCGTCCACGCCGAGGACTCCCGCCTCGATGATGTGATCAAGCGCGGAGCGCTGCGCGTGTGCACGCCTGGCGATTACAAGCCGTTCAGCCTGGCCAAGGGCGACGGGACATTCGAAGGGATCGACGTAGATCTGATCCAGTCGATGGCCAAGTCCCTCGGCGTCGAAGCCAAGTTCGTCAAGACGAGCTGGCCCAAGCTCATGGATGATTTCGTGGAGAAGTGCGACATCGGGGTCGGCGGCATCTCGGTCACGCTCGACCGTCAGAAGCGCGCGTTTTTCACGACCGCTTATATGGTCAATGGCAAGGCGCCGATCACCAAGTGCGAGAACGTCGCCAAGTTCCAGACCATCGCCGACATCGACAAGCCGCACGTGACCGTCATCGAAAATCCGGGCGGCAGCAACGAACGCTTCGCACGCGCCAATTTCAAGCAGGCCAAGATCGTCATCTTCAACGACAACACGACGATTTTCGACGAAATCCTCAAAGGCAACGCCGACGTGATGATCTCCGAATCGGTCGAGACGATCGTGCAGTCCAAGCTGCGGCCGGGGCTTTGCGCAGTGAATCCCGAGCGTCCCTTGCAATATGGGGAGATGGCGTATCTGATCCCGCGCGGCGACGCTACCTTCAAGGCGTGGGTCGACCAGTGGCTGCATCTCGCGCGGGCGTCGGGCGAATACGACCGCGCCGTTGCGGTGTGGCTGAAATAAAGAGGCAGGGCTCTACGTGACTTGCTTGGGGCAATCGGGCCCGCCCGCCAGCGTTACCGCTCCGCCTCGCTGACCCACACCCGGGCAACTCGTGGCGGGCTGGCAGTCGCGCCTGCACTATCGGAACCCATCCCCGCTAACCCGGCCCTAAGAACTTGAAGGCGCCGGCTTCGCCCTCATTTTCCTAAGCACCCAAATGTCTACACGTTACCCGACCGACTGGATGTGGGCCGAGGCCTGCGAGCTGATTGAGCAGGCCGAGCGCATGCATCGGCAATTCTTTCATTTGACGACTTCGACTCGGGCGCAGGCCGTGTGGGAGCCGCCGGCGGACGTCTTCGAAGACGAGCACGAGGTCATCGTCGTCGTCGCACTGCCCGGCGTTCCCGCGGACCGGATCCAGCTCAGCACCGAGCCCGGAATGCTGATCGTGCGTGCCGAGCGTCCGGCGGCGTTTGGCGCCGAGCACAACGTCCGCCAGCTCGAGATCCCATACGGTTTCTTCGAGCGGCGCATCCGTCTGCCAGATGCATCGCTGCATACCGGCACGCCCGAGACCAGGGACGGCTGCCTGGTGTTGAGGCTACGCAAGAGCGCTTGAACCGGACAACCATGAACGAGCACACCATCGACAAGCCAGACCCGCTGAGCGCCGACGCCACCCCACGGGCGGAGACACCGACGGCAGAATCGCGCACGTCGAAGGAAGCGACAATGCGGCCGCTGCCCGAGGACGCGATCGCCATCGTTCCCGTGCGCAACGTCGTTCTCTTCCCAGGCCTGGTAGTGCCTCTTGCGGTCGGGCGCGAGCGCTCTCGCGCCGCTGCGCAGCAGGCGGCGAGGCTGCAGCGCCCGTTGGGCATACTGCTGCAAAGCAAGCCGGACGTCGAAGAGCCGGGTCCGGACGATTTGCACTGGGTCGGCACCACCGCGACGGTGCTGCGCTACATCACCGCTCCCGACGGGTCGCATCACGCGATCTGCAAGGGCCTGCAACGCTTTCGCGTGCTGCAGTTCCTGGAAGGCTATCCGTTCACCGTGGCACGAATCCAGGTCATCGAAGAGCCCGAGCGTGTCGACACGGACATCGAGGGTCGGGCCCACGCGTTAAGGGAGCGCGCGACCGAGATCCTGCAGCTCCTGCCCCAAGTCCCCGAGGAGATGGTGTCGGCGCTGCAAGCCGTCGAAGGCTCGGCGCGACTGGCCGATTTCATTGCCGGCCTGATGGACATCAGCGCCGAGGAAAAACAGTCGCTCCTGGAGACCTTTGACCTCAAGACGCGTCTGGACAAACTGCTCGAGCTGCTTTCGCATCGGATTGAAGTGCTGAAGGTTTCGCGTGAGATAGACGAGCGCACCAAGGAATCGATCGGCGACATGAATCGCAAGCATCTCTTACGCGAGCAGATGCGCACGATCCAGAAGGAGCTCGGCGAAGGCGAAGAAGGCGGCGCAGAGATCGCCGAGCTGGAAAAGGCCATCGCTGAAGCGAAGATGCCCGACGAAGTCGAGAAGCAGGCACGCAAGGAATTGAAGCGCCTCGAGCGCATGCCGGAAGGCGCCGGCGAGTACTCGATGATCCGTACTTATCTCGACTGGCTGATCGAGTTGCCGTGGGCAGCGGAGCCCGAGCCGGCGATCGACATCGCCGAGGCGCGGCGCATCCTCGACCAGGATCACTACGGGCTGGACAAGATCAAGCGGCGCATTCTCGAGTACCTCGCCGTGCACAAGCTCAATCCTTCCGGCAAGAGCCCGATTCTGTGCTTCGTCGGCCCGCCGGGCGTAGGCAAGACCTCACTCGGGCAGAGCATTGCCAAGGCGACCGGACGCAAGTTCGTTCGCGCGAGCCTGGGCGGCGTGCATGACGAAGCCGAGATGCGCGGCCATCGCCGCACCTATATCGGCGCGCTGCCGGGCAACATCATTCAGAACCTGCGCAAGGTCGGGACGCGCAACTGCGTGATGATGCTCGACGAGGTCGACAAGCTCGGCGCCGGCGGCTTTCACGGCGATCCGTCGTCGGCGCTATTGGAGGTGCTCGACCCGGAGCAGAACTCGAGCTTCCGCGACAACTATCTCGCCGTGCCGTTCGATTTGTCGAGCGTGATGTTCATCTGTACCGCGAATGTCCTCGACACTATTCCGGGGCCGTTGCGCGACCGCATGGAGGTGATCCAGCTGCCTGGCTACACTTCGCAGGAAAAGCTGCAGATCGCCCGCCGTTACCTGGTCGCGAGGCAACTCGAAGCGACGGGGCTCAAACCCGAGCAGTGCGTGATCAGCGATGAAGCCCTGGCGGAGATCATCGACGACTACACGCGCGAAGCGGGGGTGCGCAATCTCGAGCGCGAGATCGGCAAGGTCTGTCGCAACGTTGCCGTGCGCATCGCCGAGGGCAGCGTGCAGCATGTGAACATCGGCCCCGCCGAGCTGGCGCCGATCCTTGGCCCGCGTCTGTTCGAAGCCGAGGTCGCAATGCGCAGCGGCGTTCCTGGCGTTGCGACGGGTCTTGCCTGGACCCCCGTCGGCGGCGATATCCTGTTCGTCGAAGCCGCGCGCATGCCGGGCTCGGGCAAGCTCATCCTGACCGGACAGTTGGGAGAGGTGATGAAGGAAAGCGCGCAAGCCGCGTTGTCGCTGGTCAAGGCGCGCTCGGCGGAGCTGGGCGTTCCTGCGGAGTCGCTGGAAAAATCGGATATCCACGTGCACGTGCCGGCCGGAGCGACGCCCAAGGATGGTCCTAGCGCTGGCGTTGCGATGTTCGTGGCGCTCGCGTCGCTTCTGACTCACCGCGTGGTGCGCAGCGACGTCGCAATGACCGGCGAAATCAGCCTGCGAGGTTTGGTGCTGCCGATCGGTGGCGTCAAAGAAAAGGTGCTGGCAGCGATGCGCGCCGGTATCTCCACGGTGATGCTTCCCGCGCGCAACAGGCGCGATCTGGAGGAGATTCCGGCCGAGGCACGGGAGAAGATCAAGTTCGTGTGGATCGAGCAGGTAGACGAAGCGCTCGCCAACGCGCTTGTTTCGACCCCCGCCATCACGGCCGTAAACTGAACCGGCAGTTAGATGCTTGATTCCGCCGAATCGGGCGGAAGGGTACGTGATGCAGCGCGTTCGCCGGGGGCTTATCGTCAGGAAATCGAGGTCACGACGCGACACCGCCGCGCCAGTCGCGCGCGAAGGAGTGGAAGCGGGCGTCTCGACTCAGGCTGCGCGGCGTCTGCGCAGGAATGGGATAGCAACCGCGACCAGCAGCACCGCCATCGCGACAAGGCCCCACTCGGACAGCGTCGGGATCTCACGCGAAACTCCCTGTCCGAGCGCGAGGTTGGCCACCAGCGTATAGAACATGGCGTTGTTTTGAGGCTCGGATGCATCGGGAAAGAGATTCGCGCCGATGACACTGCCATTCGCGTTGCGGGCGATCATGTTCACCCCCGCGCCGTCTGTAGCCAGCAGCTGAGCACCCCCGTCGAGCGTGGGGTGGGCGAAGTTGCTGTTATGGAAGTAGGTAACCGCAGCGAGGTTGACGCCTATGAAGACCGGATCGCCCGGTTGCGTGGCGACGATGTTCCCGCTGACATCGGCGTTGGTCGCCACCTTCAGTGGGTTGTAACCGGCAGTCTGCATGCGGCCGGTGATGGCCCACGGCAGGCTCTGACCGTAGGTCATTATGGTCACGTGACGACCCGCGTCGACCGCGCCGGCGAGCACATCACCCAGCCCCGACGGATTCGACGGAACCGTGTTGGTGAACGCCAGGATGTTGTCGACTGCGAGCAACTGGGCCAGGGTCGGGGTTCCCGCTCCCGCATCAAAGCTCGTCACCGCGGAGAACTTCCCGCTCGCCATCATTTGCGTCGTCGGGGGCGTGGACCCCGAGTAGATGATGAGCAGACTGGGCGCTGCCTGTGCGGCGAACGTAGTCGCAGTCAAGACGATCAAAAACACGGTCTTGCGGATTAAGGCCACGGAACCCCCCAATTCTTCAGGTCATGCCGCCGAACCGGCTGGCACGGATATTCCCTAAATACCCGCGTGCAAGGATACCATCGAACCCCCCAATCAGTTCCCGAATTGCCTCGCCGGAGGCGCCTGCGAACATGCGTTGTTGTCGGGACGCAACATGGTGGCACAGGAACCCGATCGAGAGGCCTCCAGCCGGCGGAGGACGCCTTCCCTGGCGGGTGGTTTTGGGCGGCTGCAACGCTTAGGCGTCGTCCGCTCGCCAGATGCGTGTCGCCCGGATTCTGAATCGCAGATCGATCTGGTCCTGGACTTGAATCGCGCCACCCAGGACCGACAGTGGATTCAGCCCGAAATCGGTCTGCCGAAGCGAAAGGTTCCCTTTCACGCTGATCGCTTCAGTGCTGCTCTGAATCTGTACAGGTGCCTCGAACTCCCTGGTCGCTTCCCGCAACGTGACCGCGACCTTGAATTGTGACCGAGCATCGCCCGTGCCGATCGCGCTGACCGATATTCGGGCGAAGGGATATTGGTCGGTTTGCAGCTCATTGAGCATGTTTCGGCGCGTACCGGCGATGTCGTCATCCGACGGTTGCGTATCGAATCCGGCCTCTGACCTCAGGCTCGGCTCATCGACAACAAGGCGGTTGAGCTCGACGTACAAGTCTGCTCGACCCGCATCAGGCGCAACCAGACCTCGGATATCGTGACTGGCGACAACGTGGTCGTGTCCCAGTCGCGCCAGGGAGCCGGAGCGATGAACTTCGATAACCAACAGGGACTGAGCCGGATCGATGCGGTAGACCGGCTCGCCTTTCGCAACCGCATCGCGGTAGTACTGGACGGGGAAATTCGCCGGCGCCGCCGGGACAGTCTCGCTCGGCCGAGGCCCCTGGGTCGCGCAGCCGGCGGCGATCGCCAGGGCGATCAACATGACCGCGGCGTTGCGCACGGCGCATAGTCTGTCGGAGCGTCTCAAGGTCGGCCGGTAGTGAGCTGCTAAGATCACGTCATCGTCTCTCCCGCTTGAGCGTACATGGCTACCGAGCTTTTGTTCCGCGAAGATGCCTATCTCAGGGCCGCGAGCGCACGCGTCCTTGCGGTGACCGAGCGCGGCATCGAGCTCGATCGCACCGTCTTCTATCCCCTGGGCGGCGGTCAAGCCGGTGACACCGGCGCGCTGGTTCGTGCGAATGGAGAACGCATCGCCATCGCCGACACGCGCAAGGGCGATGCAATCGACAGTGTGCTGCACATTCCCGCTGCAGGGGCGGCTCAACCCGAGCCGGGAGAGAAAGTTGAGCTTGAGATCGACTGGGAGCGTCGTTATGCGCTCATGCGGCTGCACACCGCGCTGCATGTGATGTCATGCGTCGTCGTCGCACCGGTGACGGGCGGGAACATCTCTCCGGAGAAGGCAAGGCTCGACTTCGACATCGACATGAGCCTGCTCGACGCGGGCCACATCGAGCACGAAACCAACGCGCTGATCGGCCGCGGCGTCGCAACCGAAACCGTGTGGATTACCGATCAAGAGCTCGATGAGCGTCCGGAGCTGGTGAAGACCATGAGCGTGCAGCCGCCCAGGGGTGCCGGGCGTGTGCGGCTCCTCAAAATCCCTGGGATCGATCTGCAACCCTGCGGTGGCACGCACGTCAGGAACATCGCCGAGATCGGCGGCATCCGCGTGCTCAAGATCCGCAGCGAGGGCAAACGTAACCGGCGCGTCGAGATCGCTCTCGCTGGCTGAACCCGTTCGCTGTTCCGACGACACCCGCTGCGTCGCGGCGCAGCCGGTGTCGTCTCCGCATCAGTCGTGCTCGCCGTGCGTCGGCGGCAGGTGGCGGTTGATCTTGCTCACTGTGTATTGCTTAACCTGGGCCGCCCATTGCGAGTCCAGAGTCGTGAATCCAAACAAACGGGTGTCGAGCACCAGATTGGTCACCAGCAGGAACTCGCCGCTGAACACGAGGCTCGCGGGAAACAGCAGGCCGCGCACCGCTCCCTTGCTGTCGATGCCGTCAAAGTCGCCCAGCTTGGCGATCACCTTGCCGGTCTTGTCCAGAACGACGATCTCGTCGGACTGGTTGGCGCACACCCAGATATTGTCGTCCTGATCGATGATCAGTCCGTCGGCGCCGTTGATGCTGTAGATGATCTTGAAATCCGCTGCCGGAGCAGGCACGCCGGCGTTCACCGCGATGCCAACGACCGAGTCATTGCCCGTGTTCGCTACGTACAGTACGTTGCCTTCATTGTTGAAGGCCAGGCCGTTGGCGCCAAATGGTGGCAAGCCGGAGGTCTGGAGAGAGACGTCACTGACCCATGCCGTCGCGGTACCGCCACCCGGTGGCAGCTTCCAGATGATTCCCTGGAACGAGTCGGAGATATAAACATTGCCGGCAGAATCGAAGGTCAGCGCATTCAGACCCGGAAACCCCGGCGGAAACCCTGCCGGAGTTATCGGGCAGAGGCCGGGCATCGAGGTGCACTTAGCGAAGATGTCTGCGAAGACGCCGAGAACCGCGCCCGTCAGTGGATTGACTCGCAGCACCTTGCCGGCGCCGAAGTCGAGCACGAGGAAATCGTGCGTCACGGGATTGAATGCTAGGCCGAGCAGATGGGGGCTCGCGCCAACGACGACCATCTGCCTCAGAAGCTTTCCATGGCTGTCCCAGACGATGATCTGTCCCGGGTTCGAGGAGGCACCTGATTCCGGGAATCCGAAAGTCGAAGCGTAGACGTCCCCATTGGGGCCCGTCGTAAGTCCTTCGGGCGGCGTGGCGCCGGAAGGTAACGTCGCGAAGGTCGTGGCTGGACTGCGGATCCATGCCGATGCCGGCAATGAGAGTGCCAGCGAGAGCAATGCGATCAAAGCAACGCTCAGGCGTTTCATGAGTCGTCTCCTAGGAAGAAGTCGCCTTGCATTGACGCTTGTTTTATTGGCGACACGGCAATGGCGATGTGCGATAGAACGCGACTCGAAGCTCCAAGCACGTAGCGGGGAGTTGAGTCCCGATCAACAAGGATGCGCGGATCGCTTGTGCTTTGCAAGGAGCGCTGCGGAACGTTCGCGCTTGTGCCGCACAAGGTATCGATCAGCGGATTAGAATAAAGGCGAGCCGACTCGAGGAGAGTCTCATGGTCCCGAATGAACGCCAGCCTTCCTCATCCGAGGAAGTCACCAAGCTCGTTGAGGAACTCGAAAAAGCTGAAGCCTACGAACAGCGCCTGCGGCAATTCATCGTCGACGCCAAAGACGAGCTCGCCAAAGGCAACGCATCGAGGGCGTTATCGATGCTCAACCAGGCGATCAACTACATCGATTCCGCAACCGATGTCGTCACCGGCAGAGGAGCAGGTTGATTGCCTTGAAACTCATCACCGATTCGCCGCTCTGATTGCTCACTTCGATGAGCGAGCGCACGATGCCGCGGTCGGGCTTGGTGCGCGAAAGCTTGGCATCGAGGACGTTGACCTTAACGTGCAGAACGTCGCCAGGGCGCACCGGCCTCGTCCAGCGCAGCTCGTCGATCCCCGGGGAACCCAGGCTCGCCACGCTTGAGAGGTAGCCTTCCACCAGCAGGCGCATGGTCAGCGCAGCGGTTTGCCAGCCGCTGGCGATCAAGCCGCCGAACGCGCTCTCTTTCGCCGCATTCGGATCGGTGTGAAAGTACTGCGGGTCGTAGCGGCGAGCGAACGCAATCATTTCAGCTTGATCGACGGCGATGCTGCCACAGTCGAAAATTGCCCCGATCGGATAATCCTCGAAGTATCGCCGATCAATGGGAACGTGAGAGATCTTGTTCATCCCTGGCTGGCCGCACATTGCTCTAGCAGAGCACGATACGCTTGTGCAAAGGGGGCTACGTCAGCGGCTTGAGGTCGCCGAGCAGCGTAGGCACCAGCTCGGAAACCGTGGGATGGATGTGCATGGTTCTCTGCAGCACGGTATACGGCGCGCCGGCCGACATGATATCGAGGATGCAGTGGATCACTTCGTCGCCTTCGATGCCAAGGAGTCCGGCGCCGAGAATCTTTTTGGTATCGGCGTCGACCAGGACCTGCATGAACCCTTGGGTTTCGCTTCGCTCGCGGGCGCGCCCGACCCGCGTCATTTGCATCCGGCCGATAAGCGCTTTGCGCCCCGAAGCTCTTACCTCGCGCGCGGTCATGCCGGCGCGCCCGAGCGGTGGATCGATAAACAAGGCATAAGTGGGGATGCGCTGCGACACCCGGCGCGCATCGCCGTCGAGCAGGTTGGCTGCCACGATCTCGTAGTCGTTGTAAGAGGTATGCGTGAACGCGCCTCGCCCGTTGGCATCGCCAAGTGCCCAGATTCCCGGAACATTGGTCTTGAGCTCATCGTCGACGACGATGTAGCCATGGGCATCGGTCTTCACGCCGGCCTTGTCGAGCCCGAGATCGTCGGTGTTGGGCACACGGCCGACCGCGAGCAGTACATGCGATCCGTTGATCTCGCGCGGTTCCTCATCGCAGCTCATGTTCACCGCGACGCCGTCGCCGCGTTTGGCGAGGCTCATGCACTTGGCGTTGAGACGGAAGGCGATTCCCTCGCTTTCGAGAATTTCTTTGATGGCTTGTGAGAAGTCTTCATCTTCGCGGCCGATCAGTCGCGGACCCATTTCGATCACGGTTACGCGGCTGCCGAAGCGGCGGTACATCTGCGCGAACTCCAGGCCGATATAGCTTCCTCCGACGACCAGCAGATGCTCGGGAAGGAAATCCACTTCCATCATGCTCGAGTTCGTGAGAAACGGTACCGAGTCGATTCCCGGCATGTCGGGAATCGTGGCGCGGCCGCCGACGTTGATGAAGATCTGCGGCGCTTCGAGCAGTCCTTCGTTGACGCGCACAGCGTGCGGACCCTCGAATCGCGCCTGGCCCATGATGAGCGTCACGTTCGGCGTGCCCTTGAGCCAGTCAGTCACGCCCTGGTTCGATTTCTGAACGATGCCATCCTTGCGCACCTTGACCCGGCGCATGTCGATGCCTACCGCTCCATCGAGCATGACTCCAAAATCCGCGCCGCGGCGGGCGACATGCGCGGCTCGAGCACTGGCGATCAGCGTCTTGGTCGGGATGCAGCCATTGTTGACGCAGGTCCCCCCGACCAGCTTGCGTTCGATGATGGCGGTCTTGCGCCCGGCACCGGCGAGGCGCACCGCCAGGGACGGACCCGCCTGGCCGGTGCCAATGACAATGGCGTCGTGAGTTTGAGACATGGCAAGTCTCCTTCAGCCGAGGATGCGTCTTACAACCGCAGTTTTGGAGCGAACAGCGCGACCCAGACTTTACCGCGCAAGCCGAGCTGGCAGGTTCAGTCTACAACTTCTCGCCGACCGAGTCGCTCCAAGACCCGTCGTCGTCGACTTCTTCGTGCCGCCTCGGGGATAGCTCGCGCTCGACTGCTTGTCGGCTGTTACTCGGCCTTGACGCTCGAGGTGATGGACGCGATGACGCCGGACGCCTTTTGAAAGGCCTCGTTGTCCATGCCCTGGATACGGTGACGGCGCGCAATGTAGCCGAAGTCCGTATACGCGACCCAGACGTCGCCTTTTGCGTCTTCAAAGACGAGGACCCGCACTGGCCAGTCCAGTCCGGCAACAGGATTGGCCTTCATGAACAACGTGCCCAGCGGCGGATTGCCGAATACCAGCAAGGTCGAAGGCCGGATACTGATGCCGGCGTCGGCCGCTAGCTTGGATTGGTCGACTTCGAGGAAAAACTTGATGCCCTTGTCGGCAACGTCTTTCTTGAGTCGGGCGATCGACTCGGCCATGGGATATGCGCTCTTCACCTTGACGATGCCGTCGTCGGGAGACTGCATCGCGCTGCCCTGCGCAAGGCCGATCGACGGCGCGCACAGGATCAGGGCGAAATACGCCATAGGCAGGGACTTGAGGATGCATTTGAACACGGGTTTCTCCTTTGGTTTGGAATCCGCTTTTTGCGGGTACGGCGAGGTACTTGTGCCAGAACGAGGTTCACGCAGCGGATGTCGCTGCTTCACGTGCCGGCATTTTCAATCGAAGCGCGAGCAGGCACGCAACCGAAAGCGCCGCGCCGATGCCGGCGACGCACGCCGTCCAGCCGAAGCGGTCGAAGAGCTGCCCCAGGACCAAGCTGCCGACGATGCCACCGAAAAAGTAGCAGGCGAGATAGATACCACTCGCCGAGCCGCGGTCCGTCGTCGCCGCGCGGCCGACGAATGCGGTGGCCGTCGCCTGGGCGAAGAATGTCCCGACGCCGACCAGCGCGAGACCGGATATGACAGCAGGGAGACTTGCAAGTAACAGCAGCGGCAGCCCGGCTGCGGCAAGCGCAAGCGCACCCCAGAACGTCGGCCGCGTTCCGAAACGTTCCACTGCATGTCCCGCGAGAGGCGTCGTCACTATAGAGGGCAGAAAGACGAAATAGACAAAGCCGAGCTGCATCCGGCTCAAACCGATCGGCTCGCGCACGAGCACGAAGTTCACATAGGTGAAGGTGCCGATGAATGCGAACAGGATCAGGAAGCCGATGGCGAAGCTCGCGCGCAGCGACGGGTTACGCAGGTGCTCCGCCCAGTAAGAAAACGGCGAACGCCCCGGCATCGCGGCGGACATCGGCTGGGTTTTTCCAAGCGTGAAATAAACCAGCACTGCCCCGGCGAGGTTCAGCGCGGCGAAGACGAGAAAGTTCCCGGCGAGGCCGAGATGATCGGCGAGCGCTGCGGACATCAGACGACCGAACAGATTGCTCGCGACGTTGCCGGTGATGTATGCGGCGAAGGCGCCGGCAGTGTCGGCGGCGCTGCAATTCTCGGCCAGATACGAGAGCGTCAGTGCAAACGCGGTCGACATGCACAGCCCTTGGACGATGCGCAGCGCGGCGAAGGCGGTCAAGTTGGGTGCCGCCGCGAGCAGCGCGGTGGGTATGGAAAGCAACACCAGGCTGAGTAGCACGCCTCGGCGGCGGTCGATGCGGCTTGCGAAGAAGGCGACCGCCAGCCCCGCGACCGCCATCCCGATCGTGCTCGCGTTGACCGCGAAGCCGATGGCCGCCGGCGTGACCGCGTAGGCCTTGGCGAGCGAGGGCAGAATGGCTTGTGTCGCGAACAAGTCGACCACGGTGAGAAACGCGGTGAGGCCGATCACCAGGGAGCGCATTAAAGCGCCATTCGCGGCGATAGTCGACGGCGCACGCGTCGCGTGAATCGTGATTGCCATGATCGAGTCGTCCTGAAGAGAAAACCGTAACTGTGCAATGAATCAGCTGCCGCGCCCCTCTCCCGATAGAGAGGAGCGCTGACAAGCGCCGACTACATCATGTGCTGATCCTTCATGTTGTCGACCGGGAAAAGGTCGACCGAGATCAATACGACCGGCGTACTGCCGTTGTTCTGCCACCAGTGCGAGGTTCCCTTTTTCTCGGGCGCGACGTCACCGGCTTTGTGCACGATGGGCACGGCGCAGTTGCTGGCGTACTCGACGATCTCTCCTGAAACGACGTAGATCATCGCCGGCCGGTTGTCGTGACTGTGCCAAGGAACGATTCCGCCGGGTTGCACGTCGAGCTGGCGCAAGCGGAACAGGCGGCCGTTGATCGCGGCGGGTTCCATCGACAGATCGGTTGTGGAACGCACGACGTCGGTCACGCCTTTGGCGGCGGCAGTGCTGGCTTTCTGTCCCTGGCCGTCGGCAACCCTCTTGTCGGCAGGACACTCACCGGCATTTGCGATGCTTGCGCCGATTGAAAACACTCCCACGATCGCTGCACCCAATGCAAGGCGCTGCCACGTCGACGGGCGTCGATACGCATTCGTTCTGCTCATGATGTCGATCTCCTTAGAGTTGATGAATCCGAGGCCGGACGTGCCGCGGGGTACCGATTCGTCGGCGCAGCTATCGCGTGCTTACAACAGTCAGCGTGCAGTGCGCCTCGCTAGGGCAAAGCTGCACACGAACTCGTTTATGCGCGCTCAGGTGCGAAGTGGCGAGAGCCACCTGCGACGAAAACGCAGGCGTCGGAGGACTGCGGGGGAAAGGAGAGAGTCAACGCCGCTTAAGCAGCTCGGCGTCGATCTTCGGTAAGGCGGTTGACCAGGATGTGTTCGCAGGTCTTGAACAGCACGTAGAACAGCAGGCTCAAGTAACCGTACGCAACGAGCTCAACGAGCTGCAGCAGAGCACCGTCAGCGACGACCATCTTTCCGTAATCGAGAAACAGATCGATGTTCGCCTTGAGCAGCACGAATATGTTCGCGGTCATCACGCCGAAGAGCAGGAAGAACACGCCCATCAGCACGAAGGTCAGACACTCGCGCTTGCACAACAAGCCAATGAGAAGTCTGCGCACTGTGTCGTCCCGGTCTCAAGCTCGCCGACTGTGCCGAACTGGATGACGAAGCGAGTATGGCCGTCGTGCCACCGGCTATTTGGTCTTGCCCGAGAAACCGTTGACCCCAATCGCGATCGGACGGCCAATCACGCTCGCGTCGTGAATGACCACGCCTTCGATGGGATCGACTGCTGCTTGCCATGGTTCACGTTCGAGCATGCGTCGCGTCGCTTCGTAACCAGCCTGCCAGCGCGCGCGGATGCCCATCGGCGTGAAGTCGATGTCCTTGGTGTGGTCCTCTCCGTCCAAGCGCGGCGCCACCAGTCGCACTACGTGCATGGTTGTCCCGCATCCCCACGAAGCAAGCTCCCGCACCGCGTCGGAGTCGCGCTCCTTCTCCGGCACATGCTTGGCGAGCTCGCGGATGATGTGGCGCAGATGGTGGATCTGTTTCTGACGAGCGATGTGGCTCCTGGCGCGGCTCGCGTACTGGATGTCCTTGTGTCTTCCGACCACCTCCCACAGCGTTTCCGGCTCGGTGCCTTCCGGGTTCCACATGTGCACGGCAAAGATCAGGGAATCGCGGCGGGGCTTGTCATCGAGGACGGCTTCGATCGGCGTGTTGGAGTAGATCCCTCCGTCCCAGTAAGGATCGCCGTCGATGCGGATCGCCGGAAAGGCAGGGGGCAACGCGCCCGACGCCATCACGTGCTCGAGTGCGATGGGTTGGTCGCGGCTGTCGAAATAGCGCATCTCGCCGTCGCGGACGTTGACCGCGCCGACGGTTAGCCGCGGCTGCTGCGCGTTGAGCTGGTGTATGTCGACCAGCTCGGACAGCGTATCGCGCAACGGCGCGGTCGTGTAATAGGCAGCGCTTTCGACGCCGATGGGAATGTGCGGCCCGAACCAGGATGCGTAGTTGGGGCCGAAAAACGTCGGTATGCCCTGCGCCAAGGTCGCTATGTTGGCGAGCATATTGCCGACGCCGGGCACGAGTTCCAGTGCGCCGACACCGGCACGCTGCTCGACGCGATCCCAGAACGCGTGCAGGCGCTCCAGCCGATGGCGTGGCGCGTTGCCAGCGATGAGAGCGGCATTGATCGCACCGATAGAGGTTCCGATGATCCAGTCCGGCTCGATGCCTGCTTCGTGCATGGCGGTATAGACGCCGACCTGATAGGCGCCGAGAGCGCCACCGCCCTGAAGCACCAGCACGACTTGGCCGGGAATGCCGCGTCGGCGGGCGGCCGTGTCGCCGTTACTGCGAGGGTTCGCCTTGCGTGACGTGGCCATTCGAGGTCTCCTCCAGTCGCGACGCTTCACTGCGCCGTCCAACCGCCTTCGATGGGCAGGATTGCGCCGGTGATCGACGCGGCAGCATCGCTCGCGAGAAAGGCGGCGAAAGCGGCGACTTCGTCGATCTGCACGAACTTCTTGGTCGGCTGCGCATGGAGCAACACGTCGTTGATGACCTGCTCCTCGGTGAGTCCGCGCGCCTTGGCCGTGTCCGGAATCTGTTTCTGCACCAGCGGCGTCCAGACGTACCCGGGACAGATCGCATTCATGGTGATGCCGTGCTCGGCCGCTTCCAGTGCAACGGTCCTGGTCAACCCGGCGATGCCGTGCTTGGCCGCGACATACGCCGACTTGAACGGGCTCGCGACCAGCGCGTGTGCGGAAGCGATGTTGATGATGCGGCCCCACCGCTTCGCTTTCATTGCGGGGAGTGCCAGGCGAATGGTGTGAAACGACGCCGTCAGGTTGATGGCGATGATCGCGTTCCATTTGTCGACCGGAAACTCGTCGACCGGTGCGACGTGCTGGATGCCGGCATTGTTGACCAGAACGTCGATGGCGCCGAACTCGCCGAGCGCCGTTGCCATCATAGTTTCGATCTCGCCTTGCTTGGAAAGGTCGGCGCCGTCATAGCGGACTTCGACGCCGTTCTCCTTCGCCAGCTTGCCGCGCAATGCCTGAATTTCTCCGGCATCTCCAAAGCCGTTGAGGATCACGTTGAATCCCTGTCCAGCAAGCGTGGTGGCGATTCCGAGGCCAATGCCGCTGGTCGACCCGGTTACCAATGCCGTTTTCCGCTTCATGTCGAGACTCCTTAAATGGTCGGGGCACACGACTCAAACCGGCGAACCTCTCCCCGATCGGACGCGCGACGCGAGCGGGTGTTTGCCCTTGGCGACGTGCCGCCCCGTTGGCGGTTTAGTCATCAAGCCTCTGCGAATCTTACAGCGGCATGGCGGCGGTTCCGCTGACACCTTCTCACACGGGCGCGGTATCATGCGCTAGCCGCGAGAAACGTCGTCGCGCCTCCCCATGGCCAATCCGGACTTCGCTGCACAGGTACAGAGTCATCGCGCGTATTTGCTGCGCGTCGCCCAACTCCAGCTTCGCGACACGGCGCTTTCCGAAGACGTCGTTCAGGACACCCTGGTCGCGGCTCTTCAGGGAGAGGCCGGGTTTTCCGGAAAATCGTCGCTCAAGACCTGGTTGACCGGGATCCTCAAGCACAAGATCGTCGACGCCATTCGCCAGCGCTCGCGTGCTCCGGCGTTCGCGTCGCTCGAAGAGGAGTGCCGGATCGACGACTTCGATGCACTGTTCGACGAAACGGGTCACTGGGAGAATCCGCCCGCCGACTGGGGCGGGGACCCTGAGAGTCAGCTCTCGCAACAGCAGTTTTTGGAAGTCATGCAGCTTTGCCTGGAAAACCTTCCGCCCAATACAGCGCGCGCGTTCATGATGCGCGAAGTGATGGAGCTCGACGCCGACGAAATCTGCCAGCAGCTGACGATCACGTCGAACAATCTGTGGGTAATTCTCTATAGGGCGAGAATGGCGCTGCGCGAGTGCCTTGAGCGACGCTGGTTCGCCGCCGGCGCGTCGGCCGGATCCAAGCCCGGCACCCGTGCTGCTTAATCCGTTCCGCTACCTCGCGCGTCTCACCGACTGCAAAGAAGCGAGTCGGCTGTTGTCTCAGGCACAGGAGAGACGCCTCAATCGACGCGACCGCATCCGGCTGTGGTTTCACATTCGGCGCTGCATAGCGTGCCAGCGCTATCGGCGCCAGCTCGGATTCCTGCGCGGGGCCGCCCAGCGGTTCAGAACGTAACAGATCTCATCGGTCAGAGCGTAGAGCGCCCGAGCCGGCGCTCGACCAGATGGTCGAGCGAGATCTTGCCGGGACCGAACAGCAGGATCACCAGGATCATCGTTCCCCAGAGGATGTGATCCTTCACCGCGATGTCGGGCAGTGCGGGATACGAAATGACAGCGATGATGTTGAAAAAGAAAAGGACGAATGCGCCGAATCGGGTTCCCAGGCCGAGGGCGAGCAGCACCGGCATCGACAGCTCAGTTGTCGTGCCCATCACCGCCGCCACCGCGGGCGAGAGCAGCGGTACGTGATATTCATCGGTAAACAGCGCCAGCGTGACGCTCCAGTCGCGCGTCTTGGTGAGCCCCGACATCCAGAACACCTTGGCGACATAGAGGCGGAAACCGAGCAACAGCAGTGGCTGCAGCTTGTCGATGAGCCGGCTCGCGGCGCAATAGAGGCCAGCAAAACGGGCGAGACCCGAAGGGGCTCCGATGGCGTCCATGCTTTCCTTTCTCAGGTTGGCAACGCGGAGACGCTAAACGCGACAATGGCTTGGCCTGCGACGTGTCGGCGCAGCGCATCGCCGAGGTCAAACCCCGGTTCGCGTTGAGCCGCGCGAGTCGAGGCGCTTTCGATTGCAGCACCTTCAGCAAGCGCCGCAAGGAACACGTACTCTCCTTCGCCGATGCGCTCGATGGAAACACCGGCGGGCCCGCGTATCACCAGCAGCGCATCGGCGCCTTCATCGAGATCGACGCGCTGGTCTCCGATGTGCCCCGCCTGATTGACCCGCCACAAGCTTAAGATGGGGTAACGCGATCTGATAAGCGCGACCGAAGGGTGGAGCGTGAAGCGGAGCGAGCCCTGCTTGTCGGCAGGCACCGCGGCCAGCGCCTCGAGATCCAGCAGCGGCGCGTCGGCGGCGATGCCCGCCTGGTCGATCGCCCATTCGAGTCGTGCTACATCGGGCAGGTAGACTAGACCGCGCGCCGGGCGATAAGACTCGAGGAACATAGCGAATTCGCTGCCGTAGCGATTGACGTCGCCGCTCTTCGAGGGAAAGGTGCGGACAAAGTAGTCCACCGCCGCGTCGAAGAACGCCGCGCCGACCAGCCGCTTGACCACCGGATAAGTTGCCGCCAACGCTTTGCGGTAATTACCGAGCACGTTATTGCGGTAGACCGCGATGCCCGCGTCCGGCGAGACGCGGCCGCCGGTGATACCGAGAGAAGCGAGCGCTGCGCGGTCTTCAAACAGCGTGGCGGCGCAAAATGCGCGTTGCAACTCATGCAGCGACGGCATCGCGTGCCTCCAAAATGGCCTGCGCTTTCGCGGCTTCGTCGAGGAGTACCTCCAGCGGCGGAATGTCGGTGTCCCATTCGATGAGCGTCGGCTTGGGGCCGAAGCGCTCGATCGACTCGCGGTACAGCTCCCACACCGGCGCCGCGACGCGCGCGCCATGGGTATCAATGAGACATGTGCCGCTCGCTTCGAAACCTGCGAGATGGATTTCGTCTACGCTCTCGCCCGCAATCGCCGAGAGATACGCTCGCGGATCGAAACCGTGGTTGACCGCGTTGACGTAGATATTGTTGACGTCGAGCAGTAACTTGCACCCCGTGCGCGCCGCCACCGCAGCAACGAACTCCCACTCGGCCATCGCATCGCAGCCGAAGCGCAGATACGCAGAGACATTCTCAACCAGGATCGTGCGTTTGAGCTCGGCCTGAACGGCGTCGACGCGCCGGCAAATAAGCGAGAGCGCCTCGTCGGTGAGGGGCAGTGGCAGCAGGTCGTTTAAGTGCCTGCCGTCGACGTGACCCCAGCAAAGATGCTCTGAAACAACCGCAGGCTCGATCCTGTCGGCCAGGCGGCGCAGCTTTGCCAGGTGCGATGCTTCCAGCGCGTCGGCCGAACCGAGCGACAACCCGACCCCATGCAGGGACACGGCGTAGTCGGCGCGAATCGCCTCCAGAGCGACGAGCGCCGGGCCTCCGTCGACAAAGAAGTTTTCACTATGAACCTCGAGCCAACCGGCCGGCGGACGCTGGCGGCGGACTTGCGCCATGTGTGGTGAGCGCAGGCCGATGCCCGCGGTGTTGGGCAAGGAGGCGGACATGAGTATGCGCGCGAACGGCGCCGGAGGAGCGCTCGCCCCACCGGCGCGCGCGTTTTCAGGACTTCGGAGCTGCCATCTTGCCGCCGACCTGCTCGCAGGTGCCTTTGGCAACGTACTTCCAGTCCATCGGGTCGTTATCCGCCTTGCTCTGTCCAGCGCATGAATGCTTCCCGGCGGCGCAATCGTTCTGACCGGCCTTGGAAATGCCGTAACACTTGTCCTTGGTCGCGTCCGGAGCGACCGGACCGGCGGCAACGGATCCTGCCAGCCCGAGCGCCAACAGACCGGCGATCGCCGCTTGAACAACGCTTTGTTGCTTCATGATTTCTCCTCTGCAGATGGAAATGAACGGTCAGCAAAGACAGACCACGGATGGCCTATCTCGAGCCCTTGGTCGCCTGGGCGACGCCTACCTTACACCAAGGCCGACTCAGGCGCAGCCGATCAGAACTCGGCGATCGCGAGCGGCAGCCGAGCCGGCGCCATCAGCCGATACACCGGCACCTCGCTCGGCGAGCCTTCGACCGAGCCGCGCTTGTCGACTGGTATCAAGCCGATGGCGACAAAGCTCGACGCCGATTCGGGTTCAAGCGCGACTGCCGCGAGCAGGGCATTGGGCTGCAACATCGTGACTACGTAGCTTCCTGCGGGGAAGCGCACGTTCTTACTGGAGGTCTCGGTCGCCACCGTGACGTGCACGTGACCCTCTTCGGTCGTCGTGGCGACCTTTTTGTCGACGATGGCGTACGCATCGACGTCCAATGAAGTCGGCCGGCGCAAGGTTTGCACGCGCACGCCGTTGAGGGAGAGCTTGCGTGCGAGATCGCGGTACGACGGCGGAAGCAGGTAAGCGTAGGGGCGAGCCCGTACGATCCCAGGGACAGGCTGCAGCGTGTCCTCGAACGCCACTGTCAGCGTACGGTCCTCTCCGCTGACGGGATCGAGCATCGCCAGATCACGTTGGCCCTTGCGCGGCTGCGACGTGACTATGATCGGATCGGCCTTGGCCTCGGCGATGCGCGAGCGTGCGGCGGAGACCGTCGCTTGCACCCGCGCGGCGTTGTCGGCGGTCGTCTCCAGCATGCTCTTGAGCGCGATGTAGTGCGCAGCAACGCGTCGCTCGTAATGCTCGCGGCCGATGCCGACCCCACGCGTTTCCATGAGGAACGAAATCGAGCCTGCCAGACCGAAGGTGTTGCGCGCGATGTCGGGAGCGAGCCCGCCCATCTGCACGCGCTTGTCGGCGACATCGTACGACGTGGTGAAGTACCAGTAGTGGCGCAACCCGGCCTGCTCCAGCGCCGCCGTCGCCCTGGCGCGATAGAGCTCGTCGGCCAGTGCGGTGAGCTCCGGCGGGACATTGGCGTTGGTCGCATACAGCAGCGTGACGTCGTAAGCGTTGATGAGATTCCATTTCTGCAGCCATCGGTTGTGTACCGAAAATTCGTGGCAGTCGACCAGGACCTGCGGCTGGTACTCGTTCATGGCCCGGTGCAGTGCGACCGTTTCGGGTAGGTCGAATTTGATATGGTCCCGATTGACGTCGATGGAGTTCGCGGTGCGCCGGGTAAAGCGGGCCGCGCCGTCCGGATTCGCCCGTGGGATGATCACCACAGTCAGCCGGTCGAGCAGGGGCTTGAGCTCGCCCACCGCAAGCGCATTGGCGATGGCCAGCATGGCCTCTCCGCCGGCCGGCTCATCACCGTGCTGCAATCCCTGCAGCCACACGATAGGACGATTCAGCCGTTGCACGTCGGCGGCCGAAGTGGCTCGGGAATTGGTGAGAACCAGCATGGGAATCGATCGCCCCTCCTGAGATTCGCCAATGATGCGCAACGTCACGCTGTCGGAGTTTTCTGTCAGCCGCTCGACGAACGCCATCATTTCCTCGTAACTGGTGAAATCGGTTTTACCGGGAGCGAACGAGGGCGTGTCGAAGGCAAGGGAAAGATCGGGAAAGCGCAGGCGCACCGCCTGCGGCTCGTCATAAGCACAGGCGGAGAAGGCAAACAGAAGTGCGCAGAGACAAACTGCCGCGCGCAACGTGGTGAGGCTCAAGGAAATCATGCCCCCGAGTGAAAGACAGGGGGATTATAAGTTGTGGCTGCCGTCGCGATGAAAATGCCGCTACCATTACCGGATCGGAAACACTTCCCCTTGCCATGCGCTTTACCGTCGCCACCTACAACATCCACAAGGGTTTTTCGCAGCTCAACCGGCGGATGGTGATCCACGAGCTAAAGGAAAAGCTGCACGGCCTCGCGGTCGATGTCCTGTTTCTGCAGGAGGTCCTGGGCGGCGTTCACCGCCGCCGCGCCGGCCGGTATCGCGACTGGCCCGGAAAGCCGCAGCACGAATTCATCGCCGACACGGTGTGGCACGAAGTCGCTTACGGCAGGAACGCCGTAACGCGCCATGGTCATCACGGCAACGCGATCCTATCGCGGTTCCCTATTGTGGCGCAGGCCCATCAGGACATCTCTGCGCACGTATTCGAGAACCGCGGCCTGCTCCATTGCGTGATGCAGCTTCGGCGCGACCTGCCGCCTATGCATTGCATCAACGTCCATCTCGGCCTTTTCGAACGAGGCCGCCGCTGGCAGGTGCATGCGCTGACCGAGCGCATCCGCGCGGCGGTCCCGGCGGAAGCTCCGCTGATCATCGCCGGCGACTTCAACGATTGGCGGCGCAAAGCCGACCGCTCCCTGAAGGACGACCTAGAGGTTCTGGAAGTATTCAGCGCCGCACGTGGACGATTGGCACGCACCTTCCCCGCGGTGCTTCCGCTTTTTCGCCTGGATCGCATCTACGCTCGCGGTCTGAAGGTCGTCGCCGCAGATATTCACTATGCCTATCCGCTGGCGCGGTTGTCGGACCACGCCGCACTCGCGGCGACGTTCGAGCTGGTGAGGCCGCGGCCATCCACTCGGTAAGCGTTCGCGGCGATGAACCGCTTCACTCCCGGCAACTGCGTCACTCTGCTGCGCGACGGGGCGGAGTATTTTCCGGCGCTGATCCGCGCGGTCGACGCCGCCGATCACGAAGTCTGGCTTGAAAGCTACATTTTTGCCGACGACGCGACGGGGCGCCTGGTCGCCAGCGCGCTATCGCGCGCAGCGCAGCGCGGCGTGCGGGTCCGGGTGCTGGTCGATGGCTGGGGCGCCAAGCTCTACCTAAGCGCGACACTCGAACGCGACATGCTCGACGCCGGTATCGAGGTGATGAAGTACCGCCCCGAAGTTGCGCCGTGGCAGTTCCGCTCGCACCGTTTGCGACGCCTGCATCGCAAGCTCGCCCATGTCGACGGGAAGGTCGCTTTCGTCGGCGGCATCAACATCATCGACGACATGAACACGCCGCACCACAAGCCGCCACGCACAGATTTCGCGGTGAGCGTCGAAGGCCTGATGCTGCCCGACGTCGAGCAGACCATGCAGCGCGTGTGGGCGCTTGTGCAGCTGGTGCAATCGGGAGCGAGCGACGTACCGCTATTTCCGGAGCGGCGCCGCGGAATCCGCGTCGGCAGCCAGATCGCGAAATTCGTCACCCGCGATAACCTCCGGCACCGGCGCGACATCGAGAGCGCGTATCTGGCGGCGATACGCACCGCCAAGCGCGAGATCACCATCGCCAACGCCTACTTTTTCCCCGGGATCCGCTTCCGCCGCGCGCTGACGGCAGCGTCGCGGCGCGGGGTCAAGGTGACACTGCTGCTGCAGGGCAAGGTCGAGTACGTGCTGCTGCACTTCGCCGCGCGGGCGCTGTACGGGCAGCTGCTGGAGGCGGGGGTGATCATCCAGGAATATCACCGCAGCATGCTGCACGCCAAGGTTGCTGTCGTCGACGACCGCTGGGCGACCGTAGGCTCGTCCAACATCGATCCTTACAGTCTGCTGATGGCGCGCGAAGCGAATGTTTTTGTGCGCGACGACGCTTTCAACCAGGAGTTGAAGCGGCAGCTCGAGGAAATGATCTCGGCAGGATCGCGCCAGGTCGCCGCGGTCGATTGGAAGCTGCGACCGCGCCTGTACAAGGTGGCGATCTGGATCGCCTACGGCATCGTGCGCGTGGCGATGGGCTTCCTCGGTTATGGAGGCAACGAGTGGTTCCGTGAGCGGCCCGCGCCGAGCCGCGCCACCGCTTAGGGCCTAGGGGCTGCTAAACTCGGGTCAAGCATCGCCAAGGCGCGCGCGTGTTGCTTAAAGCACCACAAGCGCGAATCTGTTCGATCCATGCGCCGTTCCTCCCTCCCGCTTCCAGCTCCTCCCGACCGCGCGGTCCGTGGTGACTGGCAAACCGTACGAACTCTGCTGCCGTACCTCTTTGCCTACAAGGGAAGAGTGTTTCTCGCGCTGGCGTGTCTCGTGGCGGCGAAGCTCGCCAACGTTGGCGTGCCGCTGATACTGAAGGAGATCGTCGACAAGCTCACACTGCCGGCGGCCGCGCAAGTTCTGGTCCTGCCCATTGCGCTGCTCATCGCCTACGGCGTGCTGAGGCTGTCTACGACCGCCTTCACCGAGCTGCGCGAGTATCTTTTCGCCAAAGTGACCCAGCGCGCGGTGCGCACCATCGCGCTCAAGACGTTCCGCCATCTGCATGCGCTTTCGCTGCGCTTTCATCTGGCGCGGCAGACCGGAGGGCTCACCCGCGATGTCGAGCGCGGCACGCGCGGCATTTCGACGCTGATCGGGTTCACCCTGTTCTCGATCCTGCCGACACTGATCGAGATCGGGCTAGTATCGGCAATCCTGGTCGCGCGCTACGACATCTGGTTCATCGGGATCACCCTTTGCGCACTGGGTGCCTACGTGCTCTATACCGTCACGATCACCGAGTGGCGCACCGGCTTCCGCCGCCAGATGAACGAGCTCGACTCCAAGGCCAACACTCGCGCCATCGACAGCTTGCTCAACTACGAGACGGTGAAGTATTTCAACAACGAGGAGTTTGAAGCCGCGCGCTACGACGAGAGCCTGGAGCGCTGGGAAACCGCCGCGGTGCGCAGCCAGACGTCGCTTTCTCTGCTCAACATAGGACAGAGCGCGATCATCGCCGTCGCCGTCACGCTCATCATGTGGCGGGCGACGCTGGGCGTGGTAAATCACACCATGACTATCGGTGATCTGGTGCTGGTCAATGCGTTCATGATTCAACTCTATATTCCACTCAACTTCCTCGGTGTCATCTACCGCGAGATCAAGCAGGCGCTGGCCGATATGGAACGCATGTTCCGTCTGATCGACGAGAACGCTGAAGTGAAGGATGCGCCCGGTGCCGCGCCGCTCAAGGTCGCCGCGGGCGAAGTGCGCTTCGAGCATGTCGACTTCCATTACGAATCGAACCGGCAGATTCTCTTCGACGTGTCGTTCACGATTCCCGCCGGCAAGACGATTGCCGTCGTGGGGCCAAGCGGCTCGGGGAAGTCGACGCTCGCCCGGCTGCTCTATCGCTTCTACGACGTCACCGGCGGCCGCATCACCGTCGACGGGCAGGACCTGCGCGCGGTGCAGCAGCAGAGCGTGCGCGCGGCGATCGCCATCGTTCCCCAGGACACGGTGCTGTTCAACGATTCGATCGAGTACAACATCGCCTACGGCCGTCCCGGCGCGAGCCACCAGGAGATCACCGGAGCCGCGCGCCTAGCGCAGATTCACGATTTTGTCACCGGGTTGCCTGAGGCTTATGCGACGCCGGTGGGAGAGCGGGGACTCAAGCTCTCCGGTGGAGAGAAGCAACGTGTCGCCATCGCGCGTGCGATTCTCAAGAATCCGCGCATCCTGATCTTCGACGAGGCTACCTCAGCGCTGGATAGCAAATCAGAAAGACTGATTCAGGCAGAGCTCGAGCAGATCTCTGCAGACCGAACCACGCTTACCATTGCCCACCGCCTGTCAACCATCGTGGGCGCCGATCAGATACTGGTGCTCGAGCATGGTCGGATCACGGAGCGTGGAAGCCACGCCGAGCTGCTTGCGGCCGAGGGTGCGTACGCACGCATGTGGGCTTTACAACAGCAGGAGAAGCGCGACGCCGAAGCCGGAGGGCAAGAGCAGACCGCCTCGCCAGGTCGTGTCATCGCGTAGCGGCGTGACGCGTTTAATCATCATCCGCGATGCCATGACGACGGCATCGAAAAGGGGAAGCTTCGGTTCGAACCGCGATGCAGCCGGCCAGTCTGCACCACCCTAGCTCGCTAAGCGCTTGTTTTGCCACACCATTGGCACAGGCCTTGCCTTTTGTGCTATAAAGCCGAGCGACCGTTTGCGACCAAGCTTGATGAAACATCCGTTAACCCTTGTTTTGATTGTGCTAATTGGCGGCCTCGGCATTGGCGCGGCCGCTGCGCAGTCTTTGCAGACCGACGCGGCTGCGTCAATCTTCACGCGCGACGGCAGCAAGTTGAAGCTCGGATCGGCCAACGTGCTGGTATTCGACGCCGGCAACGGACAGCCGATTTACGCCAAGGGAGCCGACGCGGTCACCCCGATCGCCTCGGTAACCAAGCTCATGACGGCTATGGTCGTCCTCGATGGCGGGCAGAGCCTCGATGAACCCATAGGGGTCAGCATCGCCGACCTCGACCTGCTCAAGGGCAGTCACTCGCGACTGCGGCTCGGGACCGAATTGTCACGGCGCGACATGCTTCGTATTGCGTTGATGGCGTCCGAGAACCGCGCCGCTTCGAGCCTGGCCCGGCACTATCCCGGCGGGACCGAGGCGTTTCTGCAAGCGATGAATCAGAAGGCGCAGAGCTTGGGCATGACCCACACGCGCTTCGCCGATCCCACCGGACTGTCCAGCGAAAATGTATCGACGGCAAACGACCTTGCGCGCATGGTGCAGGCCGCTGCCGGTTATCCCCTGATACGCGAGTTCACGACCACGCCGAGCCACTACGTGGAATTGCAGCCGACCGGTCAAATGCTCGGTTTCAACAACACCAACTCGCTGGTAAAGAGCGGCGCCTGGGACATCCAGGTTTCCAAAACCGGGTTCATACGTGAAGCCGGCAAGTGTCTCGTCATGCTCGCCAACATTGCCAGCCGGCCGGTGATCATCGTTCTGCTCGATTCCCTGGGCCGCTTGACCCGCATCGGCGACGCCAACCGGGTGAAGTACTGGCTGGAAACGGGAGAGACACTACCCGCGGCTGCGGTCAAGCCGGCAAAGGCGAAGCGCACCAAGGCGTCTCGCGCCTGAAGCTACCCGCCTGCGCCTCTGGCAGGCTGGTTCTGGAGCAGCAATTCCTTCGCGTGGGCACGCGTCTTTGCGGTGACTTCGCGCCCGCCGAGCATTCGCGCCAGCTCTTCGACCCGCTCGGAGGGACCGAGCCTCTTCAAATCGCTGTTGACTGAATCCCCAAGCGTCTTTTTGGTGACGCGGTAGTGCGCATCCGCGCATGCAGCCACCTGCGGCAGATGGGTGACGCAAAGCACCTGCCTTCGGGTGCCGAGCTGCTTGAGCAGCCGGCCCACCGACGCGGCCACGCCTCCGCCGATGCCCGAGTCGACTTCGTCGAAGATCAGCGTGGGCACGGCGCCGACTTCGGATAGCGCAACCTGGATTGCAAGCCCGAGGCGCGAGAGCTCTCCTCCGGAAGCGATTAGCGACAGCGGCCCCAGTGGCTGCTTGGGATGCGTTGCGGTTTTCAGCTCCGCCCGCTCCAGCCCGTAGCTCGAGGGCTCGGAGAGCGGCGTGAGTCCGACCTCGACGCGGCCGCCGGCCATCGCGAGCTTAGCCATCATCGAGGTCACACGGTGGCCAAGCTCGGCAGCCGCGAATTTGCGCTTGGCCGACAGCTCCTGCGCAAGCGCATCGAACGCGGCCTTGGTCCGGTGTTCGGCGCGAACGAGGGAATCGACATCGGTGTCGGCCACCAGCGCCTTGAGCTCGGCTTCGGTGCTGGCAGCCAGATCGGGTAGCTCTTCGGGACGAACCCGATACTTGCGGGCCATTTCGTGGATGGACGCCAGACGCCGCTCGACTCGTTCCAACTCAGCCGGATCGAGCTCGAGCCGTTCGCGGTAACTGCGAAGAGAACGGGAAGCCTCGTCGAAGCGGATTCTTGCCTCATCGATCAAGGCGACGATTTCATCCAGCGCAGTGTCGTGGGTGGCAGCCTGGCGCAGACGTTGCATGAGCGATGCTAGCCGCGGGACCAGCGCCGATTCACCCTCGGCAAGCCCGGCTTCGGCGCTGCCGGCCGCTTCAAGCAACGCCGCAGCGTGCGCGAGCCGAGACTGCTGCTGAGAGAGATCACGCCATTCTTGCGCCGTCGCGCTGAGAGCGGTGAGATCACCGTGGCGGCGGGCAAGCGCCTCGCGTTCGATCTCCTTGGCGGCTGCGTCACGAGCGGCACGCGCGTGTCGCTCCTGCACGTCGCGCCATGCGCGCCAGGCGGAAGCAACTTCGCCGGCAAGTGTGGCGAAGCCACCGAAGGCATCCAGTAATTGACGCTGCATTTCGGCGCGGCCGAGCGACTGGTGCGCGTGTTGACCGTGCAGGTCGATCAAGCGTTCGCCTGCCTCGGTAAGCTGGGCCAGCGTTGCCGGGCGGCCATTGATCCAAGCGCGGCTCCTGCCCTGCGCGTCGAGCACGCGGCGAAGCAGTAGCGCTCCCTCTGCCGCGAGGTCCTGCTCGAGCAGCCATGCGCCGATGCTGGAAGCTTCATCGACAGCGAATTCGGCGGCGATCTCCGCGCGGTCGGCCCCGGGCCGGAGTTGGCGGGTGTCGAAGCGATCGCCGAGGAGCAGCGACAGTGCGTCGAGCAGGATCGATTTTCCGGCGCCGGTTTCGCCAGTGAGCACGGTGAAGCCCGCGCCGAACTCGGCCTCGAGGGATTCCACCACTGCAAAATTGCGGATCGACAGCAGGCGCAGCATGAATCGACAGCCGTGGCGCTTGCTAGGCGCCGGGGCGCAATCGCTCAGGCGTCTCGCCCCAGTGCAGCTTGCGACGCAGCATGGCGAAGTGATCGTGATCCTCGGGATGCAGCAACCTCACGCGATGCTTGGCGCGGCGGATGATGACGCGGTCTCCCTCGGACAGAGGAAAATTCGCCTGCCCGTCGCAATGCAGGCTCGCGTCTTTGCCGCGCAGCAGCGAGACTTCCACGGCGACCGAGTCGCGCACGACCAGCGGACGATTGGTGAGCGCGTGCGGCGCCACCGGCACCAGCAGAATCGCGGCCACGGTCGGATCGACGATCGGACCCTGCGCCGAGAGTGCGTACGCGGTCGAGCCAGTCGGCGTAGCGACGATCAAGCCGTCGGCGCGCATCGCATACATAAAGCGCCCGTCGATGGCGACCGCGCAATCGATCATGACACCGAGCGAGCCGCGATTCACCGCGACCTCGTTGAGCGCATAGGCCTGCACGGCTTTGCCGCCCATGCGCGTCAATGTGGCCTCGAGCAAGGCCCGCGTCTCCTCGACGTAGCCTCCGGCCAGCATCGCGGCAAGCGCCGTTTCCATGTCCGATAGCGCGATGTCGGTGAGAAATCCGAGCCTGCCCTGATTGATGCCGATCAGCGGCACATCGAATGGTGCGATCTGACGCGCGATCCACAACATGGTTCCGTCGCCGCCGACGACAATAACGAGCTTCACTTGTTTCCCGAGCTCGGCCGATGGTGCGGTGGGATAACCCAGCAGCGGAGTCAGACGCGCGGTCTCTTCGTCGAGCAGCACGCGATGGCCTCGTGCGACAAGAAACGCGGCGAGACGGCTCAGCGGTTCGGCGATTCCGGGACTCGCGTGTCGCCCGACCAATGCGATGGTGGGAAACGCATTGACAGAGGCGCTCATGGCCGCGATTAAAGCATAAAATACAAGGCATGCTGGACCCCCGTGCACAACATCTGCTCAAGGCGCTTATCGAGCGGTATATCCTCGACGGTTCTCCGGTGGGCTCGCGCGTGCTGTCGCGTCAGTCGGGTCTGGAGCTGTCGCCCGCGACCATCCGCAACGTCATGGCCGACCTGGAGGAGATGGGCTTCATCGCGAGCCCGCACACCTCCGCGGGGCGCGTTCCCACACCCAAGGGCTACCGTTTTTTTGTCGATACCCTCCTTGTAGTTCAGCCGCTGGGCGACGGCGAAATCAGTGACCTGCAGGATCAATTGAGCGCCGGCCGGCCGCAGGCGCTGGTTAGCAATGCGGCACAACTTTTGTCGGAGCTCACTCGCTTTGCCGGGGTGGTCGCCACCGCGCGCCGCAGAGAAGCTTCGTTCCGGCAGATTGAGTTTCTTCGCTTGTCGGATCGACGTGTGCTGTTGATCATCGTTACCCCCGACGGTGACGTGCAGAATCGGATCCTGCACACCGACCGGCCGTACACGCAGTCGCAGCTGATCGAGGCTTCCAATTTTTTCAACAGTCACTATGCGGGCCAGCCCTTTCACGCGATCCGCGCGCTGCTCGCCGACGAGCTCAAACAACTGCGCGAGGACGTCGTCGGGCTCATGACCGCGGCGGTGGAAGCGGGCGACGCAGCGCTGTCAGATAGCGCGGACGAGCTGGTCGTTTCGGGCGAGCGGAACCTATTATCCGCGTCCGACCTCGCCTCCAACATGGACCGGCTACGCCGATTATTCGAAGTGTTCGAGCAGAAGACGTCATTGCTGCATCTGCTCGATCTCTCGCAACGCGCCCACGGCGTGCATCTTTTCATCGGTGGCGAATCGGGCATCGCTCCCCTTGACGAATGCAGCATCATCACTGCGCCCTACGAAGTCGACGGCCGGGTGATCGGAACGCTTGGCGTCATCGGCCCGACCCGGATGGCCTACGAACGAGTCATTCCCATCGTCGACGTAACAGCCAAGCTCCTGTCGAATGCGCTGACGCAACAGCTCAGCGAACGATGAGCGTTAACTCGGCGGCGCCCGGGGCGACTCATTAGGCGATGACGCTCGCGGCGGAGCCGGCTTTCGCCCACGACGGGGCGCTACGCTTGGGTGTGCTGCTCATGAACCTGGGCACACCCGACGCTCCCACCAACGCGGCCGTACGCCGCTATCTGCGGGAATTTCTCTCCGACCCACGGGTGGTCGAGATCCCGCCCGCCCTGTGGAAGCCGCTGCTCCACGGGGTCATCTTGAACGTGCGCCCTGCGAACTCGGCACGGCGCTATGCCAGCATCTGGACCAAGGAGGGGTCGCCGCTGCTGGTGCACAGCTTGCGGCAAAAGACGCTGTTCCTGGGGTATCTCGGCCAGCGGCTCAAGGAATTGGGGCTGCCCTCGGACCATGCACGGATCGAGCTCGGCATGCGTTACGGCACGCCGTCGATTGCCGATGCGCTGTGGAAGCTCAAGGAGCAGCGGTGTACGCGCGTTTTGGTACTGCCGCTGTATCCGCAATATGCGGCGAGCACCACGGCGTCCGCCCTCGACGCCGTGTTCACCGTGCTTCGGAGCATGCGGCGGGTTCCCGCGCTTCGCGTGATCGACGCCTATCACGACGACGCCGGTTACATCAAGGCACTGGCGCAGAACGTCAACGACTACTGGATGAGGAACGGCCGGCCGGACATGCTCGTGCTCTCCTTCCACGGCGTGCCGCGGCGCACGCTAGAGCGAGGCGATCCGTACCACTGCCATTGTCAGAAGACCGCGCGGCTGCTTGCGACCGAACTGGGCCTCTCGAAGGAGCAATACCTGGTCGCGTTCCAGTCGCGGTTTGGACGCGCCGACTGGCTCACACCGTACACGCGCCCGACCCTGGTGGACCTCGCCCGGCAAAAAGTCCGGCGAGTCGATGTCGCATGTCCAGGATTCGTGGCCGACTGCCTGGAGACCTTGGAGGAAATCGCCCAGGAGGGGAAGAGCGCATTCCTCAAGGCGGGCGGCAAGGAGTTTCACTACATACCTTGTCTCAACGAACGCCCGACGTGGATCGCTGCTCTCGCTGATCTGGCGATGCGCAATCTGCAGGGCTGGCTCGAGGCGCCAGCGGATGCGACGACGCGCGAAGTGACGCTTGCCCGGGCGAGGGCGCTGGGCGCCGAGCGCTGACGCTGGGATATCGCCCCATCCCTTCGGCGCTCTCGCCGAGGCCGGCCTATTCGGGCGTCGGAGCCGGCTTCCTTCGAGATGAGCCAGGCTTTCGCGCCCGGAGCCCCTGCTACTCGGCCTCGGAGCGATCGTTTCCGGAGATTGAAACCTCCGAAAATGCCCCCATCGTGGCTTGAGGACTGTAAAGGAACCGGAATGAGCAAGAAGCCCGATCAGAATACTCAGGTTTCGGCCGAGCTTGACTCCACCGTGCCGATTCCCATCGACAAAAGCCGTACCGAGACCGAGGCCTCGTCTTCCGTCGACCCAGCGCCGGATTTAGGCGAGCTGTTACGGAAGGCAGAGGACGAAGCTGCCGGCCTGCGGGACGCGTGGCTGCGCGCCAGGGCGGAAACGGAAAACGTGCGCAAGCAGGCGCAGAACGATGTGGCCAAGGCTTACAAGTACGCGATCGAGCGCTTTGCCCAGGAGTTGCTCACCGTGAAGGATGCGCTTGAGCTTACTCTGGCAACACCCGCCTCGAGCATCGACACGCTCAAGGACGGCGTTGAACTGACCCTAAAGAACCTCAATGCGGCCTTCGGCAAGGCCCAGATTACTGAGATCGACCCGCTCAACGAAAAGTACGATCCGCATCGCCACCAGGCCATGACCATGCTCGAGTCGGACCAGCCTGCAGGCACGGTTGTGCAGGTCTTCCAGAAGGGCTATCTGCTCAACGATCGCATCCTGCGCCCCGCACTGGTGGCCGTGGCTAAAGCCCGTGAAGGAGCGGCATCCGGCCAGGCAGGCGCTTGAACTTGCAGGCGAAAATCCCCATTTACAGCTCCAGTTAAACCATTCTAGGACGCAAAGGAAACACCATGGCCAAGATCATCGGCATCGACCTCGGGACGACCAACAGCTGTGTCGCCATCATGGAAGGCGGCCAGCCCAAGGTAATCGAGAACTCTGAAGGCGCCCGCACCACGCCTTCGGTCGTTGCCTACACCGAAGACGGCGAGATCCTCGTCGGTGCCCCCGCGAAGCGGCAGGCGGTTACTAACGCCAAGAACACCCTCTTCGCGATCAAGCGTCTGATCGGCAGACGCTTCGAGGAAAAGGAAGTGCAGAAAGACATCGGATTGATGCCCTACAAGATCGTGCGTGCCGACAACGGCGACGCATGGGTGGAAGTGCGGGGCAAGAAGATTGCGCCACCGCAGGTTTCGGCGGAAGTGCTGCGCAAGATGAAAAAGACCGCCGAAGATTATCTCGGCGAGGAAGTCACCGACGCGGTGATCACGGTTCCCGCGTATTTCAACGACTCGCAGCGGCAAGCCACCAAGGACGCGGGCAAGATCGCGGGCCTCGAAGTCAAGCGCATCATCAACGAGCCCACTGCAGCGGCGCTCGCGTTCGGCCTCGACAAGAAGGAAGGCGACCGCAAGATCGCGGTCTATGACTTGGGCGGCGGCACTTTCGACATTTCCATCATCGAGATCGCGTCGGTCGAAGGCGAGCACCAGTTCGAAGTGCTCTCGACCAACGGCGATACGTTCCTGGGCGGAGAGGACTTCGATCAGCGGCTGATCGATTACATCGTCACCGAGTTCAAGCGCGACCAGGGTGTCGATCTCAAGAACGACGTATTGGCTCTGCAGCGGCTGAAAGATGCGGCGGAGAAAGCGAAGATCGAGCTCTCGAGCTCGCAGCAGACCGAAATCAACCTTCCTTACATCACGGCGGATCAGTCGGGGCCGAAGCACCTGTCGATGAAGATCACCCGCGCCAAGTTCGAGGCGCTGGTCGAGGACTTGATCGCCAAGACGGTCGAGCCGTGCCGCATCGCCATCAAGGATGCGGGAGTCAAGCTCTCCGACATCGGCGACGTGATCCTGGTGGGCGGCATGACGCGCATGCCCAAAGTGCAGGAGACGGTGAAGGAGTTCTTCGGCAAGGAGCCACGCAAGGACGTGAATCCGGATGAGGCGGTTGCGGTCGGTGCGGCGATTCAGGGCGGCGTGCTGCGGGGCGACGTCAAGGACGTTCTGCTGCTCGACGTGACACCGCTGTCGCTCGGCATCGAGACCCTCGGTGGCGTGATGACCAAGCTGATCCAGAAGAACACAACCATTCCGACCAAGGCGCAGCAGGTATTCTCGACCGCGGACGACAACCAGTCGGCGGTGACGATTCACGTGCTGCAGGGCGAGCGCGACATGGCGGCCGGTAACAAGAGCCTAGGCCAGTTCAACCTCGAGGGCATTCCGCCGGCGCCGCGTGGCATGCCGCAAATCGAGGTTACCTTCGACATCGACGCTAATGGCATCCTGCACGTGAACGCCAAGGACAAGGCGACCGGCAAGGAGAACAAGATCACCATCAAGGCAAGCTCGGGACTCTCGGAAGACGAGATCAACCGCATGGTGAAGGACGCCGAATCGCACGCCGAAGACGACAAACGTCAACTCGAGGTCGTGCAGGCGCGCAACCATCTCGACGCGATGGTGCACAGCGTGAGGAAGTCGCTGGGCGAGTACGGAGACAAGGTTGGCGCCGACGAGAAGGGTAAGATCGAGGCGGCGCTGAAAGATGCGGACGAGCTCTTGAAGCAGAAGGACGCGAGCAAGGACGCGCTGGAAGCCAAGGCGCAGGCGCTGATGACCGCGTCGCAGAAGCTCGGAGAAGCGATGTACGCCAAGGCGCAGGCCGAGTCACAGCATACACAAGGCACGGCGGGCGCGAGTGGCGAGCCCAAGAGCGGCGACGAGGAGAAGGTTGTCGACGCGGAGTTCACTGAGGTAAAAGACGGCAAGAAGTGATATGACGTCGGCGATCGGTGCGAGAGCAGCAATGTGCACCGAGGGCGTGACTTTTCGCCGACGCCATGTCCGGCCGAGTTGAAGCGGGCGCCTGCGGCGCCCCTTAGCTCGGCCGTTTGTCGTATGCGCAGATCAAAGCGAGCGGCGAGGAGAACTGAAGCGGTTGACTCGAAGGTAAGGAATGGCAAAACGAGATTACTACACGACCCTCGGCGTCAATCGCGATGCCTCGGAAGAGGACATCAAAAAGGCGTATCGCAAGCTCGCGATGAAGCATCACCCCGATCGCAATCCTAACGATAAGCAGGCGGAAGAGCGGTTCAAGGAGACGAAGGAAGCCTACGAGATTCTCACCGATCCCAAGAAGCGCGCCGCCTACGATCAGTTCGGCCACGCCGGTGTCGATCCTTCGGCGGGATTTGGAGCCGCCGGTGCGCGCGGCTTCGGCGGTCCCGAGGGCTTTGGCGGCTTTGCCGACGCTTTCGGTGACATCTTCGGCGAGATCTTCGGGAGCGGCTCGGCGCGCGGACGCGGCAACGGCGTGTATCGCGGCGCCGATCTACGCTACAACCTGGAGCTGTCGCTTGAAGAAGTGGCGCGCGGAACCGAAGCCAAGATCCGCATTCCCGCGCTGGAGCAGTGCGCGAGCTGTCACGGCAGCGGCGCCAAGCCGGGAACGCAGCCGAAAACCTGTCCCACCTGCCATGGCCAGGGACAGGTGCGCATGTCGCAAGGCTTCTTCTCCATTCAGCAGACCTGCCCGCACTGTCACGGCACCGGCAAGATCGTCCCGGAACCCTGTCCGACGTGCGACGGCGCCGGGCGCATCAAGAAGCATAAGACTCTGTCGGTGAAGATTCCCGCCGGCGTTGATCAGGACGACCGGGTTCGCCTATCGGGCGAAGGCGAGGCAGGCTTGAACGGAGGACCGGCCGGGGATCTCTACGTCGTCATCAATATCAAGCCGCATCCGGTGTTCCAGCGCGAGAACAGCGATCTGCATTGCGAAATGCCTGTCTCGTTCGCAATCGCGGCGCTTGGCGGAGAGATCGAGATTCCCACGCTCGACGGCCACGCTCGCCTGACCATTCCCGCCGAGACGCAGAGCGGTCAGATCTTCCGTCTGCGCAACAAGGGTATCAAGCCGGTCCGGAGCAGCGTCCACGGGGACCTGTTCTGTCACGTGGTAGTCGAGACTCCGGTCAAGCTAACTGTGCGACAGAAGGAATTGCTGCGCGAGTTCGAGGCGATCAACGCCGAGGATCCCGGACGGCACAATCCTCGCGCCAAAAACTGGTTCGACCGCGTTCGCGAGTTCTTCGGACCCTAGCGACCTGAGCAGCGAGCCAGGTCCCGGTCGCGAAGCGAGTGGGGTGCGAGCGGCCGCGAATGGCCGCGGCGGCCGACGCGCATCGCTGCTTGTTCGTATAGCCGGATCGAGGAGGCCGCGGCGTGCGACTACGGAAAGACTGGAACCCGCGGATCGATACCGCGATCGAGCACTTCGGGGTGCTGACGGCCAACCAGCGTTCGAATCGACTCGACGCTATGCTCAGGCACATCGACCATCAGCAGGATCTTGCCTTCGTCCATCAGCGGCTGGAAGTGCTTCAGACGCGAGTTGGGAACCGATGACCCGACCATACTGGAGACCCATGCTCCGAGCAGAGCACCAATAAGCGCCCCACCAAGCACAGTGACGATCTGCCATTTGCTATCGGTGAGAACGAATAGCACCACCAGCCATCCTGCAACACAACCCAGCAGCGCTCCCAGCACCAGTCCTGTTTGTGCCGCGTGCACGAGGTCGGTTTTCTGCAACACGTTGCATTCGTGGAGGCCTTCCATCGGTGTTCCGCGCTTGGCCAGGCAGTGGATGTGGCGCTCTTCGATACGAGCCAGCAACAAGTCATCCATGACCCTTCGTGCGCTGGCCAGATCCGGCACGGCGTAATACAGTCTGCGTCTCATCGTCAGTCTCCTCGTTGAGAGTGGATCGACGGACCGCTTTAACCTCCCTCCACTCTACTCTCGCCGATCCGGGCATCGCAAGCCAGAGCGCCCTCCGGCCTGCAGTGCCTTGTCCTGAGGTCTCCTTCGGCTTAGCATTCGCGACTCCCAATTGGACAGCGTGGAGGACGAATTGTTTGGTCCCCTTTGGCGGGTGATTGCGGGCGTGGTCCTCGGCGGCGTGGCGCTCGCCGCTTCGGCCCAGGTGAAGATCGGACTGATGGTCTCCGCCACCGGACCGACATCCGCCATCGGCATCCCGCAGAAAAATACTGCGGAGTTGCTTCCGAAAAAGATCGGCAACGCGACCATCGAATACTTCCAGCTCGAGGACGGTGGCGACACCACGCGCGCGGTTCAGAACGTCAAGAAGCTGATCGGTGAAGATCACATCGACGCACTCATCGGTCCTTCAACGACTCCCAATGCGCTGGCGATCCTCGATATCGTTGCCGAAAACAAGGTTCCGCTGATGGCGACTGTCGGCACGTCTTCCGTCGTCGAGCCGATCGACGCGAAGCGCCGATGGGTGTTCAAGACCACGCAGAACGACGATCTCATCGCCGCGGCGCTGCTCAAGCACATGACCAAGGCCCAGGTGAAGAGCGTCGGCTTCATCGGCTTCAACGATCCCTACGGCGAGAACTGGTTCAAGGTGTTCAGCGGTCTCGCCGACAAGGCGGGCATTCGCATCGTGGCGAGCGAGCGCTATGCGCGCACCGACCAGAGCGTCACGGGTCAGGTGCTCAAGTTGATCGCTGCCAAGCCAGACGCGGTCCTTATCGCCGCCGTCGGCGGTCCTGCGGTGTTGCCGCAGGCGACGCTTTACGACCAGGGATACAAGGGGCGCATTTATCAGACCCATGCCGTAGCGACCGATGACTTCATCAGGCTGGGCAAGGAGAAGGTCGAAGGCACCATTCTGGCGGCAGGCTCGATGCTTGTTATCGATGACGTCGCCGAGTCGGACCCCATCAAGAAAGTGGCGAGCTCGTACATGAAGGCGTACGAAAAGCAGTTCGGCGCCCGACCCGCGACCTTCGGCGCCAATACCTATGACGCGGGATTGCTGCTCGAGCGGGCGATACCCGTCGCGCTCAAATCCGCACAGCCCGGAACCGAGGCATTCCGTGTCGCTCTTCGCGACGCGCTCGAACAGGAAAAGGATGTCGTCGGTTGCCAGGGCGTCTTCAACATGAGTTCCGACAACCACAACGGCATGGACGAACGCGCGCGCGTACTGGTCGTCGTCAAGGACGGTAAGTTTCGGCTGCTGCCGGAATGACGCGGAAGCGGGGATCCAATTGACCTGATACTCGAGGACAGGTTTGACGCGCGTCGCCCCCATCCTAGGCATCCTGCTGGCGGCAGGCAGCGCGACCCGCTTCGGCGGCCCCAAGCTGACCGTGCCTTTGGCCGATAGCGCACCGATCGCCGTGGCAGCACTTCGACCCCTGCTTGCTGCGGTCGACGATGTCGTCGCCGTCGCGCGCCCGGGCGATGAGGAGCTTGCCGACGTCCTCTACGCACACCGGGCTCGCGTGACCATCTGCCCTTACGCGAGCGAGGGCATGGGACGCAGTCTCGCCTGGGGTGTGCGTGCTGCACCTCTCGCCGCAGGCTGGGTGATCGCGCTAGCCGACATGCCATGGATCGGGGCGGCGACTATCGCCTCGATTGCCGACGCGCTCCGGCGCGGGAGCGCCCTCGTCGCTCCGGTATACGCCGGCCAACGAGGACACCCGGTAGGGATTTCAGCGCGCTTCTACTCCACCCTTGCCGCGCTCGAAGGCGATAAGGGTGCGAAGCACCTTTTAAGTACGCACGCGGCAGCGGTTGAGCTGATCGCAGTGAACGATCCGGGGATTCTTCGCGACGTCGACCGCCGCGAAGATCTCGACTTGTCAGCGTAGCGGCGCGAGCAGCGAGCCAGGTCCCGCTCGCGGCAGCGAGTGGGGTGCGAGCGACCGCGAGTCGCCGCAGCGGCCGACGCGCTGCGGTCCATAGAATGCAGGCCGAACGAGGAGGCAGCGGCGCGAACGCTCCGTCGGTGGCTAGGGGTGGCGCTCCCGCCACATGTCGGCCTGGCGTCCGACGATTCGAGTCTCCTCGTCTTGCATCTTCCACCACGCGCGCAAGTGCGGCTCCTCCAGTGGACGCGAGATCAGATACCCTTGCGCCTCTTCACAGCCGTGCACTTTGAGGAACTCGAACTGCGGCGCCGTCTCGACGCCCTCGGCGATCACGCGGAGTCCGAGACTGTGCGACATGGCGATAATCGCCTGGGTAATCGCCTCGTCGCTGCGGTTCTTTTCCAGCCCGTGCACGAAGCGCTGGTCGATCTTCACAGCCTGGATCGGCAGACGTGCGAGGTAGGAAAGGCTCGAGTATCCGGTGCCGAAGTCGTCGACCGTGATGGAGACGCCGATCTGCTTCAGCTTCATCAACGTAGACACCGCTTTCTCGTGATGAGTGATGATCACGCTCTCGGTGATTTCCAGATCGAGATAGCGCGCCGCCAGGCCCGAGGACTTGAGCGCCTCTTCGACGACGCCCAACCAGCTGTCATGCTGCAGTTGCTGCACGGATAGGTTGACCGAAAGGCGCAGCAGCATGTTCATGCGGTGCCATGCCATGACCTGGCGGCATGCCTCACGCAGCACGCGCGCACCGAGCGCCTGGATCATTCCCGATTCTTCGGCGATCGGGATGAACTCGGAAGGACCGATGATGCCGCGTTGCGGATCGCGCCAGCGCAGCAGAGCTTCCACACCGCAGGCGCGCCCGCTCTCCATCTCGATCTGCGGCTGGTAGACGAGGAAGAACTCGTCGTCCATCAGCGCGCGGCGCATGTCGGTCTCGAGCTGCAGTCGCGCCTGAACGCGGGCGTTCATGTCGGCGGTGAAAAACCGGTACGAGTTTCTTCCTGCTTCCTTCGCCGCGTACATCGCCGTGTCGGCGAGCTTGATGAGCCCGTCGGGATCGCCTGCGTCGAGCGGATAGAGCGAGACGCCGATCGAGCAGGTAAGGGTAGGCGTCTGGTCGCCGAGTCTGAACGCGGCGAGGAACGATTCGCGTATGCGTCCGAGCACGGTCATGATCTCGAAGGTCGCCTTCTCCGGATCGAGTCCGGGAAGAACGATAACGAATTCGTCGCCTCCAAGACGGGCGACGGTGTCCGATTCGCGCACGGCGTTGCTCAGTCGCTGCGCAACCGAGCGCAGGAGCTGGTCACCGGCATCGTGTCCGAGCGTGTCGTTGATCCGCTTGAAATGATCGAAGTCCAGAAAGAGGCACGCGACCTGGTGCCCGTCGCGCGTCGCCTGAGCAACGATCTGCCTGAGGCGCTGGTTGAGCAGCGAACGGTTGGGCAGCCCTGTGAGGATGTCGTGCTGCGCGAGCTTGTATGCCTGAGCGGTGGCGATCTCCAGCTCCTTGGTGCGCTGCGCGACTCTCTCCTCGAGCGTTCGCTGATAAGTCGCCTCTTCGGCTTTCGATTCCGACAGCCTGTCGATCATGTGGTTGAAACTATGGGTGAGCAGCCCCAGCTCGTCGTGTGATTTTGCCGGCACGCGCAGCGAGAACTTGCCTGAGCCGACCGAGCGAGCAGCGCGCATGAGCTGATACATCGGCGCGACCAAGCGCCGATGCAGCAGCAGCGTGAGCAGAATGGCGACGCCCATGACCGCGGCCAGGACGGAAAACACGCCGACTAGGTTGGCGCGGGTTTGCGCCTGGCTGCGATCGAAGCTCATCCCGAGTCGGATGAAACCCTGAGGCACCGGAACAGGCAGCGCCGCCCCCGGCGGAGCCGGCGCGGTTGCGATCGGCGCGATCAATTCTAGGTAGCGATGGCCCTCGACTTCGTGAAGGCTGCGCGCGATGGTCCCCGTCTGCGGCTCGCTGGTGTTCATCGCCGGAACCTGGATCGCGCTGAACGCGTGCGCGTAAATCGGATTTTTGCTGCCATCGAGGACCACGACGTAGGCGATGTCTCGATCCATGGCCAGTCCCTGCATCATCTGGCCGAGCGAGCTCGTGTCCCCGGCGATGAGTGCGGAACCCGCACGCTCCGCCAGCATGGCGGCTATGGTCGTTCCCGCGGTTTCCAGCCTCGTCTGCTCATCGATGCCCTGCTGGCGGGTGAGCAATGCGGCAACGGCGATGGCGCTGACAGCAACCAGCCCGATCGCGAACAGGTTGAGCTTGGGCAGCAGTCCGAAGCGCACCGTCGGCGCTTTGAGCGGCGTCGTTGTGTCGACCAGCGGTGAGCTCGATTTGGCCATGGAACGTGCTTCACCGGAAGCACGTCGCGTGCCCGAGCGGCCAGGAAATCGTCGGCGCTTGCGACGACACTTAGGCCACGGTCACCGGAATCTTGCCGATGCGCTGCTGCCACTCGCGGGGACCGGTCTGGTGGACCGCATGTCCTTCGGCGTTGACGGCGACCGTCACCGGCATGTCTTTGACCTCGAATTCGTAAATCGCTTCCATTCCGAGGTCAGCGAACCCAACGACGCGCGAGCGCATGATGGCCTTGGATACGAGATATGCTGCCCCTCCGACGGCCATCAGGTACGCGGCGTGATGGCGACGGATCGCCTCGACCGCGACCGGACCGCGCTCTGCTTTGCCGATCATGGCGATCAGACCGGTCTTGCCCAGCATCACCTCCGTGAACTTGTCCATTCGCGTCGCAGTGGTCGGACCCGCCGGACCGACGACTTCATCGCGCACCGGATCGACCGGACCGACGTAATAGATCACCCGGTTGCGGAAGTCGACCGGCAGCGTTTCACCTTTGGCGAGCATGTCGACAATCCGCTTGTGCGCGGCATCGCGTCCCGTGAGCAATTTTCCATTGAGCAGCAACCGCTCGCCGGGACGCCACGAAGCAACTTCGGCGAGAGTCAGGGCATCGAGGTTCACCCGCCGCGCTTCCGGAGAGGGCGCCCACTGCACATCGGGCCAGCGCTCGAGATCGGGCGGTTCGAGCTTCGCCGCGCCCGAACCGTCGAGAACGAAGTGGGCATGGCGCGTCGCCGCGCAGTTGGGAATCATCGCCACAGGCAAGCTCGCTGCGTGAGTCGGGTAGTCGAGAATCTTCACGTCGAGCACGGTCGACAGACCGCCGAGACCCTGTGCGCCGATGCCGAGCGCGTTCACCTTGTCGTAGATCTCCAGCCGCAGCTCGTCGAGACGCGTCAGCGCAGCGCCCGAGGCAGCGCGCGCCTTCAGGATGGGCATGTCGATAGGCTCCATCAGTGCCTGCTTGGCAAGCAGCATCGCCTTCTCTGCCGAGCCGCCGATGCCGATTCCCAGCATGCCCGGCGGACACCAGCCGGCACCCATGGTCGGCACCGTCTTCAACACCCAGTCGACGATGGAATCGGAGGGGTTGAGCATGATGAACTTGGATTTGTTCTCGGAGCCCCCGCCCTTGGCGGCGATATCCACTTCCACTCCGCCGCCCGGTACGATCTCGTAGTGCACTACCGCCGGCGTGTTGTCGCCGGTATTGCGCCGCTTACCAGCCGGGTCCGCCAGGATGGAAGCGCGCAGCTTGTTGTCCTCATCGAGGTAGGCGCGGCGGACGCCTTCGTTGACCATGTCGGTGACGGTCATGGTCGCGCCTTCCCAGCGAACGTCCATGCCGATCTTGACAAAGGCGCAGACGATGCCGGTGTCCTGGCAGATCGGTCGATGGCCTTCGGCGCACATCCGCGAATTAGTGAGGATCTGCGCGATCGCGTCTTTGGCCGCCGGCGACTGCTCGAGCCGATACGCCTCTGCGAGCGATTCGATGTAGTCCACGGGGTGATAGTAGGAAATGAACTGCAACGCGTCGGCGACGCTCTGGATCAAGTGTTCCTGTTTGATCGCGGTCATAGTGGGCTAGGGTTCGAGGTGTTATCTTCCGGCGGCACGAGGCGTGGGATCAGCCATCGCGAAGGGGCGCGCACGGATGCCAAATTACGGCCGGTGAGGCCGCCGCCAGCCGATTCGTCGCAACGAATCGCTAGCACCCCATTCTACCATCCCGAACGACGTCCTCCGCGCAGTGGCACGTCGCTATTGCGTGACCTGTCCCAGACTCGTTAGACTGGGTACGAGATCGTCCGGTATATCCTGCAGTTCTCCTACGGAGACCTCCAACATGTCCACCATCGAGTCCGTTTCGCGCGAAACACGCGTGTTCGATCCGCCGCGCGACTTTGTCGCTCAGGCCAATATAAAGAGAGCCGACTTCGACCGGCTCAACGCTGCTGCCGCCGCGGATTACTCTGGTTTCTGGGCGAAGCTCGCGCGCGAGACCCTGCTCTGGAACAAGCCGTTCACGCGATCGCTCGACGAATCCAAGGCGCCCTTTTACAAATGGTTCGAGGACGGCGAGCTCAACGTTTCCTACAACTGCCTCGAGCGCAACCTTGAGAACGGCAACGCCGACAAAATCGCCATCATCTTCGAAGCCGACGATGGGGCGGTGACCAAGGTCACGTATCAGGAGCTCTATCACCGTGTTTGCCGGCTGGCCAACGGGCTCAAGTCATTGGGCATCAAGAAGGGCGATCGCGTCGTCATTTATATGCCGATGTCGATCGAGGCGGTCTCCGCGATGCAGGCTTGCGCGCGCATCGGCGCGACGCACTCGGTGGTGTTCGGGGGCTTCTCTGCAAAGTCGCTGCAGGAACGCATCATCGACGCCGGCGCTGTGGCGGTGATCACTGCAGACGAGCAGGCCCGCGGTGGCAAGCCGCTTCCGCTCAAGGCAATCGTTGACGAGGCGATAGGCCTCGGGGGCTGCGACGCCGTCCACCACGTGATCGTCTACCAGCGCACCGGCGGCAACATCTCGTTCAAGTCCGGACGCGATCTGTGGATGCACGAGCTGGTCGCCAAGCAGACCGACACCTGCCCTCCGGAGTGGGTCGGTGCGGAGCACCCGTTGTTCATTCTCTACACGTCGGGGTCGACGGGGAAGCCCAAGGGCGTTCAGCACAGCTCGGGCGGCTATCTGCTATGGGCGATGCTCACCATGCGCTGGGTGTTCGATTCGAAACCTGCCGATATCTTCTGGTGTACCGCCGACATCGGGTGGGTGACCGGTCACACCTACATCACCTACGGACCTCTCGCGGTCGGTGCGACCGAAATTGTTTTCGAAGGTATTCCCACCTATCCCGACGCCGGTCGCTTCTGGCAGACCATCGCCAAACACAAGGTGAACGTCTTCTACACGGCGCCGACCGCGATCCGGTCGCTGATCAAGGCATCAGGCGTGACGCCGCAATGCGCGCCCACCCAGTACGATCTTTCCAGCCTCAGGTTGCTGGGAACGGTCGGCGAACCGATCAATCCCGAAGCCTGGATGTGGTACCACGAGAAGGTCGGAGGCGGCCATTGCCCCATTGTCGACACCTGGTGGCAGACCGAAACCGGCGGCCATCTTATTTCCCCTCTGCCCGGCGTCACTCCCACGGTTCCCGGATCGTGCACGTTGCCTCTGCCGGGCGTCATGGCAGCTATCGTCGACGAGACGGGTCACGACGTCGCCAACGGGCATGGCGGCATCCTGGTGATCAAAAAACCATGGCCCGCAATGATCCGCACCATTTGGGGCGATCCCGACCGTTACGTGAAGTCCTACTATCCCGACGAGCTCGGCGGCAAGCTCTATCTGGCAGGCGATGGGTCGGTGCGCGACAAGGAAACCGCCTATTTCACCATCATGGGCCGCATAGACGACGTGCTGAATGTGTCGGGGCACCGTCTGGGCACTATGGAAATCGAGTCGGCGCTGGTCGCCAATCCGCTGGTCGCCGAGGCCGCCGTTGTCGGGCGTCCGGATGACATGACCGGCGAAGCCGTGTGCGCCTTTGTCGTGCTCAAACAGGCGCGGCCGAATGGAGCGGAAGCGGAAAAAATCGCCAAGCAGCTTCGCGACTGGGTGGGCAAGGAGATTGGACCAATTGCTAAACCCAAGGACATCCGCTTTGGCGACAATCTGCCCAAAACGCGCTCCGGCAAGATCATGCGCCGACTGCTGCGCTCGATTGCCAAGGGAGAGAACATCACCCAGGATGTCTCGACACTGGAGAATCCGGCGATTCTAGAGCAGCTGAAGACGGCGCTGTGAGCAGCGAGAGGGAACCGCGCCGCGCGCAGCGCGGTGGTGTCCAGTGTCCGCGGGTAGCCGCGCGAGCCCGCAGCGAGGGGCCGGCGCGGAGCGCTGGATCGCGCGTGGCGAGTCGCAGGAGGCCGACACTGCCGGCGCGGCAGTACGATGTGCGCACAAGGAGGCCGAGCGCCTGCCGCCGACACGCGGTTTTAGGCTCGACAGAAGCCGTGCAAAGAGGTGACGGCGCGTAATCTGTACCATGGCGAACGACGCGCTCACGCCGCTGACCGCTCTCTCTCCGCTCGACGGCCGCTATCGCGGCAAGGTCGCGGCGCTGGCGGAGTTGTTCAGCGAGAGTGGGCTGATTCGCGAACGCATCAAGGTCGAGCTCGCTTGGCTCGAAGCGCTCTCCGACGAGCCGGGCATTCCCGAGTTTCCACCGCTTGCCGCGCCGACTCGCGCTCATCTCGCTTCCGTTGTCGAAGAATTCGGCGTCGCGGATGCGCAGCGCGTCAAGGCGATCGAGCGCACCACCAACCACGACGTCAAGGCGATGGAGTACTGGCTCCGCGAGCGCTTTGCCGACGCTGCCGATATCGCTCGCGCGGTCGCGTTCATTCACTTCGCCTGCACCTCGGAGGACATCAACAACCTTGCCTACGGGCGCATGCTCGTCGCCGCGCGGCGCGAAGTGCTGCTGCCGGCCCTGAACGGGCTCCGGGAAGAGCTGCGTGCATTGGCGCATGCGCATGCCGCGCTCCCCATGCTCGCGCGCACGCATGGACAACCGGCGACGCCGACAACGCTCGGCAAGGAATTCGCCAATGTCGCGTCGCGACTCGATCGCGCAGTGGCGGCATTTGCCGATGCAGCCATGCCGGGCAAGTTGAACGGCGCAGTGGGCAATTACAACGCGCACCTCGCGGCGTATCCCGACGTTGACTGGGAAGCGCTGGCACGGCGCGTCGTTACTGCACTCGGACTCGACTTCAATGCCTATACCACCCAGATCGAGCCACACGACGGCCTCGTCGCGCTGTTCGATGCGCTGGCACGCATCAACAGCGTGCTCATCGACCTGGATCGCGACCTGTGGGGCTACATCTCGCTGGGTTACTTCCGCCAGAAGGCGCGGCAAGGCGAGGTCGGATCGTCCACCATGCCGCACAAGGTCAACCCCATTGATTTCGAGAACTCCGAGGGCAATCTGGGCATCGCCAACGCTTTGCTGCGCCACTTCGCGGAGAAGCTTCCGATCTCGCGCTGGCAGCGCGATCTCTCGGACTCCACGGTATTGCGCAACGTCGGGGTCGCGCTCGGACACGCGCTGCTGGGGTGGTCGAACTGCCGCCAGGGCCTGTCCAGCCTCGAAGCGGACCCGGCACGGCTGGCGGCGGACCTCGACGCCAATTGGGAAGTCCTTGCCGAAGCGATCCAGACCGTACTGCGGCGCTACGGCGTCGCCGACGCCTACGAGCAGCTCAAGAGCCTGACCCGGGGAAGGGACGGGACATCGCGCGAGAGTCTGCACGCGTTCATCGATACGCTGCAGATTCCGACGGAGGCCAAGAATCGACTCAAGGCGCTCACGCCGGCCACCTATATCGGCAAGGCCGCAGAGCTCGCGAAACGCATCTAGCGACCGCGACGCGCTTCGGGCCGCGGGTGCTTGGGCGCGCGCCGTTCACGCAGCCAGGTGATCACCATCGGCATCAGCGACACGATCACGATTCCGAGGACGATATACGCCAGGTTGTCCTTGACCCACGGGATGTTGCCGAAAAGGTATCCGGCATAGCAAAGCGATGCGACCCATGCCGCTCCGCCGATGACATTGAAGCAGAGGAACTTCTTGTAGGTCATCGAGCCGACGCCGGCGAGGAAGGGCGCAAAGGTGCGCACGATCGGCACGAAGCGGCCGATGATGATGGTGAAGCCACCGTACTTTTCATAGAAGCGGTGGGTCTTCTCGAGGTACTCGGGCTTGAGCCAGCGGCCCAGGCGCGTCTCATGGGGACGATGGAATGCCTTGGGCCCGATATATCGCCCGACGCCATAATTCACAGAATCGCCGAGGATCGCCGCCGCCATCAGCGTGAGCACCAGCAGGTGCACGTCGATGCCGCTGGCCGCGGCGACCGTGCCCGATAAGAACAACAGGGAATCGCCGGGCAGCAGCGGGAAGATCACCAATCCCGTTTCGGCGAAGATCACCACGAACAGCGCAGCGAACATCAATAGGGCATGCTGCGCCGCCAGCGCGGAGAGCGTCTGGTCGAGCGCGAAAAGCGAATACAGGAGCGTCGTGATCATCGAACAGCGCGACAGACGCTCCGTTTCAGTCAGAACGATTGTGCCGGACGCCCGTCGGGGGCACGAGTCTGGCGCGTCTTAAGCGTCAGGGCAGGATCTTCTCGATGCCGGCACCCGCTCTCTTCTCGGGCTTGACTAAATCCTCGCGAGAGACGCCCAGCCACATGACCAGCGCGGCCATCACCAGCGCGGACGAATAGATGCCGAAGCAGATGCCGATGGCGAGTGCAAGCGCGAAGTAGTGCAGCGTCTCGCCGCCGAAAAACAAAATGGACAAAACCATCATCAGGGTGCAGCCGTGGGTGATGATGGTTCGCGACAGCGTGCTGGTGATCGCGCTGTTGATCACTTCGGGGACCGTTGCTTTGCGCATCTTGCGGAAGTTCTCGCGAATCCGGTCGGCGATGACCACTGATTCATTGACTGAGTAGCCCAGGACCGCCAGCACCGCGGCGAGCACCGGCAGGGAGAACTCCCACTGGAATACTGCGAAAAAGCCCAGGATGATGACGACGTCGTGCAGATTGGCGGCGATTGCCGAGACCGCAAAGCGCCACTCGAAGCGAAGCGCGAGGTAGGCGACGATGCCGATGCTTACCAGCAGCAGCGCCAGCGCCCCGTTCTCGTAGAGCTCCTTGCCGACTTGCGGTCCCACGAATTCGACACGCTGCTGCGTGATGCTGGGGTCGTCGGCGCGCAGCGCTCCCATCACTCGCTCCGAGAGTTGCGCGCTGGAGAGCCCCTCTTTGAGCGGCAGGCGGATAAGCGCGCTGTTGGCGCTGCCGAAGCTCTGCACTGCGAATTCCCCTAGGCTCATCTTGTCGATCGCAGCGCGAATGCGCGGCAGATCGGCGGCGTGCGGATACGCGATCTCGATGACCGTTCCACCCTTGAAATCCACGCCAAGATTCAGGCCGTGAAATGCAAGGAAGAACACGGCCAAGAGGAAGGTGATCGCCGAGATGACGTTGAACACCAGCGCGTGCTTCATGAAAGGGATGACGCGCTTGATTCTGAAGAATTCCATGTGTGTCATTCCCGCGAAGGCGGGAATCCAGTGTCGTTTGGAACGTTAAGCAAAGCCATTTGCGTGTACCCTCAAAGCCACCTGGGTCCCCGCTTTCGCAGGGACGAGTCCAGGCGCCGCTAAGCAGCGCCTGGGCTCGGTTTCCAGACCTGGCCGATGGAGATTTTTTCGAGCTTCTTCCTGCCGCCGTAGACTATCGCTACCAGCCCGCGCGACACGAACACCGCGCTGAACATCGATGTGAGGATGCCGAGGCAGTGCACCACCGCGAAGCCGCGCACGGGCCCGGTGCCGAAAATCAGCAGCGCGATGCCGGCGATGAGCGTGGTCACGTTCGAGTCGAGAATGGTGTTCCAGGCGCGTTCGTAGCCCGCCTGAATCGCCGCATGGGGCGTATCGCCCCAGCGCAACTCCTCGCGGATGCGCTCGTTAATGAGCACGTTGGCGTCGATCGCCATACCCAGAGTGAGCGCGATGGCGGCGATGCCGGGCAAGGTCAACGTCGCCTGCAGCATCGACAGAATCGCGACCAGCAATAGAAGGTTGATCGCAAGCGATATGGTCGAGATCACACCCATCAGCACGTAATATGCGCAGATGAAGACAGCGAGGACGATGAAGCCGTACATCACCGAATCGAAACCCTTGTCGATGTTCTCCTTGCCCAGCGAGGGTCCGACCGTGCGCTCCTCCACGATCTCCATAGGCGCGGCGAGCGCGCCCGCACGCATCAACAGCGCGATGTCGTTGGCTTCGCGCGTGTTCATCCTGCCGCTGATCTGAACGCGGCCGCCGCCGATCTCTTCGCGAATCACCGGCGCGGTGATCACTTCGGCCTTGCCTTTTTCAACCAGCACGATTGCCATCCGCTTGCCGACGTTCTCGCGCGTGAGCTCCTTGAAAATGCGCGCGCCGGTTCCATCGAGATTGACGTGCACGGCAGGCTCGTTGGTGCGGCTGTCGAATCCCGGCTGAGCGTCGTTGATGCGATCGCCCGTCAGCACCACCTGTCGCTTGACCAGCACCGGCGCTCCGCTGCGCTCGACGAACAGATCGCTGCCGAGCGGCACCTGTCCGTTAAGGGCCTGCTCGAGCGCCCCTGGCTCGTCGTTCACCATGCGGATCTCCAGAGACGCGGTACGTCCGAGGATGTCCTTGGCACGCGCTGTATCCTGCACTCCGGGCAGCTGAACCACGACGCGGTCGCCGCCCTGCTGCTGGACGATCGGCTCGGCGACGCCGAGCTCGTTGACACGATTGCGCAGGATGGTGATGTTCTGTTGCACCGCGCCGTCCTGGATCCGTTTTTGCACTTCGGGTTTCAGGCTGGCGATCAGCTTGGAGTCATCGCCTGCACCGCTGTCGGCGATCAGGAGATCGGGAAAGGCGCCGCTGATCTCAACCCGCGCGCGCTCGCGTTCACCGCTGTCGCGAAAGCGCACCGCGACATTCTGGCCTTCCTTGGCGATGCCGCCGTACTGGACTTTCTTCTCCCGAAGCAGTGACCGGATATCAGTGAGATAACGGTCCGCGGCCTTGTCCAGCGCCGCTTTCATGTCCACCTGGAGCAGGAAGTAGACGCCGCCACGCAGATCGAGGCCCAGGTACATGGGCAACGCGCCGATCGAAGCCAGCCAGCGCGGCGAGCTCGACAGCAGATTCAACGCGACGATGTAGTTGTCGCCCAGCTTCTGTTGCAGCACGTCCTTAGCTTTGAGCTGCGTGTCCGGATCGGCGAAACGGACCTTGACGCCCGTCGCATCGAGCGTCTCGCCGCGATAGGCGATGTTGGCAGCTTTGAGCGCGTCCTCGACCGTCGAGAGAGTCGAGGCATCGATCTTGACGCCCGCTTTGCTGGTGGAGACCTGTACCGCAGGCACCTCGGGAAAGAAGTTGGGCAGCGTGTAGAGAATGCCGATCACCAGCGCGATCGCGATCAGTGTGTATTTCCAAATGGGGTAGCGATTCATGTTCCAGATCTATAGTCCCGGGCCGCGGCTCTGCCTCCCATGGTGGCGCTCACAGCGTCTTGATGGTGCCTTTGGGGAGCATCAGCGAGATCGCGCTGCGCTGGACCGTCATCTCGACGTTGTTGGCGATTTCCACGGTCGCGTAAGCGTCCGTGAGCTTGGTAATTCTGCCCACGATGCCGCCGGCGGTGACGACCTCGTCACCTTTTTGCAATGCCGAGAGCATCGCTTTGGTTTCCTTGGACCGTTTCTGCTGCGGGCGGATCATCAGAAAGTAGAACACAGCGATGATGGCCACCATTGGCAAGAAGGCCATCAGATCGCTGCCTGGCGTAGAGCCTGTGGCCTGCGCGAACGCGGGGCTGATCAACACGGATGAATCCTCCTCGGGGATTACTGACCTTCGCTCGCAATGATGAGCGCGCTAGTAAGCGGCTCGGCAGTCTTGGCGGGAGCGGCAGCCAACCTGCTATTCTACCACGGCCGAGCGGCCCGATTCGAAGCGCTGTATGTAGGCAGGCAGCGAATCGGCTCCGATCGCTTCCCGCAATTCCGAGAGCAGGCTCAAGTAGTAGTGCAGGTTGTGCAGAGTATTGAGCCGCGCGCCCAGGATTTCGTTGACGCGCTGCAGATGATGCAGATAGGCACGGCTGAAGTTGCGGCACGTGGGGCAGCGGCAGGTCTCGTCGAGCGGCCGCGGATCGGTGCGGTAGCGAGCATTACGGATCTTGATATCGCCGTGGCGGGTGAACAGCCAGCCATTGCGCGCGTTGCGTGTCGGGAGCACGCAATCGAACATGTCGATGCCCTCGGCCACCGCTGCGACAATGTCCTCGGGGGTCCCCACACCCATCAGATAGCGCGGCCGCTCCTCGGGCAGGCGAGGCACGACGTGAGCCTGGATGCGGCGCATCTCGTCCTTGGGCTCGCCGACCGAGAGTCCGCCGACGGCATATCCGTCGAAACCAATATCCTTGAGTCCCGCCAGCGATTCGTCGCGCAAATCCTCGAACATTCCACCCTGGACGATACCGAACAGCGCATTGCGACTGCTTTGGTGCGCGGCTTTCGATCGCGCCGCCCAGCGCAGGCTCAATTGCATCGAGGATGCAGCCGCATCTCGTGTCGCGGGCCATGGAGTGCATTCATCGAACACCATCGCGATGTCGGCATCGAGCGTGAGCTGGATCTTCAGTGATACTTCGGGCGTGAGCAGGAGGCGGTCGCCGTTGATCGGCGATGCAAAGCTCACGCCGTCTTCGCGCACCTTCCGAAGAGGGCCCAAGCTGAATACCTGGAATCCTCCTGAATCGGTGAGAATGGGCCGCGGCCATCCGACGAAGCGGTGAAGCCCGGAATGCAAGGCGATCACTTCGAGGCCAGGTCGCAACCACAAATGAAACGCGTTGCCGAGGATGATTTGGGCGCCCAGCTCCTCGAGCTCGCTCGGCGCGACGGCCTTGACTGCGCCGTAGGTCCCCACCGGCATGAACAACGGCGTTTCCACGACGCCGTGTGCGAGCTTGAGCCGGCCGCGGCGCGCGGCGCCTGAGCGCGCGGTGACGGAAAATTCCATCGCGCGGATTCTAGCAGGCTGACGCAGCGTGCTAGCAGCGAGTTACGGGCGGGACTCGCGTTCTAGCAGCATCGCGTCGCCGAAACTATAGAACCGGTAGCGCGCGCGGATGGCGTGAGCATACGCGGCACGGATAGCGTCGTAGCCGGCGAACGCCGACACGAGCATCAGAAGTGTGGAGCGCGGGAGATGAAAATTGGTGATGAGCCGGTCGACCACACGGAACCTGTACCCCGGTGTGATGAACAGCGCGGTATCGGCGTCGGTCGCCGTGACCCTGTCGTGCTTGCAAGCGACCGCTTCGAGCGCGCGCAGCGTGGTAGTGCCCACGGCGACGATCCTGCCTCCCGCCGCTCGCGCTGACTCGACCGCATTGGCGGTGGCCGCCGGAATCGAGAAGCGCTCACTGTGCATTCGGTGCTGCGAGAGGTCTTGGGCTTCCACAGGGTGAAAGGTGCCTGCGCCGACATGGAGCGTGAGATAAGCCAGGTCGACGCCCTTCGCGCGCAGCCGCTCCAGCAATGCCTCGTCGAAGTGCAGCCCTGCTGTCGGCGCCGCGACGGCACCGTGCTCGCGCGCGTAGATGGTCTGATAGCGCTCCGCGTCCGACGCGTCGGGCGAGCGGGCGATGTAGGGTGGCAGCGGTACCTCGCCATAGCGCTCGAGATAATCGATGAGGGGCATGCCGGCTTCGATCTTCAGGCGAAAAAAACGACCGTCGCGTTCGACCACGGTTGCAGATGCGCCTCCGCTCAATTCGATTTGCCCGCCAACACCGGGCGGATGGCTGGCACCGAGCTGCATCCAGGCCTGGTCGGTCGCGACAATGCGTTCCAGCAGAAGCTCGACGCGGCCGCCGCTGCTCTTGCGTCCCAAAAGCCGCGAGCGGATGACCCGCGTATCGTTGACAACCAGCAGGTCGCCCGCGTCGAGCAGCTCGGGAAGTGCGGTGAAATTGCGGTCTTCGAGTACGCTGCCGGCAACGTGCAGCAGGCGGCTCGCCGAGCGGGCGTCGGCCGGCCGCTGCGCGATGAGTTCGCGCGGCAAGTCGTAATCGAAGTCGGAAAGGCGATAGATGCGATCGGGCATCGAGCAGCACCTCAGCGTCTTCAACCATCGAACAGATGCCGATGATGCCTTCGGCGCTAGACGCGAGCAATGTGGTGGTTCGCGGTGCTCTGCGGCCGATCGCTGCGCGATACTTGGCCTTCACTTTGGGCGGTATACAATACGGCCGTACTGCGACAACAGCCCGGGTGGCGAAATTGGTAGACGCAGGGGACTCGAGAGCAACTTGAGCCCTCTTGAAGAAATTCTAGAGGTGAAGCCCGTCAAATTCGGTGAAGGCCCTGAGCTTCGACGCTCGAGCTAATGCCGAGCCAAGCCCTCTTGCAGGAGGGAAGGTGTAGAGAGCAGACGGCGGGCACCTACGGCCAAAGCGGCTAAGGTGAAGGCGTGCTCCAGACCACGAAGCCCTTGACGTGGCGCGGCGAAAGCCGAAGTGGTATGAAAATCCCCCGCCGCGAGGTGTGCCGGTTCGAGTCCGGCCCCGGGCACCAGCTCTTTGTCGCGCGGCGCAATTCGCGCGACACTCCGCCTGCACCCGTAGTGGGCCGTCCCAGATCGTTTGCCGGGCGCGCTCGGGCGGGTGACCTTCGGTGATGAGTCCTATCCGTTTAGTTTTTCCCAATCCTTGACTTGGCGGTCGGCCTCGTCCTGACCGATGCCATAGGCTTCCTGGATCTTGCCGATCAGTTGATCGCGGCGTCCGTTGATCTGGGTGAGCTGGTCGTCGGTGAGCTTGCCCCATTGCTGCTTGACCTTGCCGCTGAATTGTTTCCAGTTTCCTTCCATACGATCCCAGTTCATCGCTTGCTCCTTCAAATGTGAAGACGATTGCATCAACACGTCAGCAATGCGCGTGCCACGCTTGAAGACGATGTGAAACAATACATTGGTACGCGCTCTACAAAGGTTGTTCCAATAGAGCGCTGCAACTTAGGCCACGTCGTGTAATTCATGCAAGTAACACGCAAGACACGCGCAAAAGCAATGAAGCCTTGGTAGCACGGCGCGCGTCTTTCGCGCTCATCCCGCCCGGCCGTCACCGCCGTCTGCCGGCAGCACGATGCGGACGCGATTGTCGATCGAGAGATCAACGCTTCGATTTCGTGATCGGGCGCGACTCTCCGGCACTACGTCATCGATATGCGTCACATCGCGCAGTCGCTTGATCGTGAGATGCGTTCCCCGCATTACCGGGAACTCGTGCGGCCACGGCTCACCCTGCTGCTCCGCCTGCAGGCAGTCTGCGAGCAACTCGCGCTCCTCATCGCGCACAGCCACGATATCGAGCAAACCGTCGGTCGGATCGGCCGTTGCAGCGAAGTTCAAGTTGGGTCCAACCAGACCGATGTTCATCACTTCGAGCAGCACGTAGCGCCCCGAAATCTCGCTTCCGTCAACGGTCGCATCCAACTCGAAGGCCGGGAGGAAGTGCAGCGCAGCCCGCGCGGAGCGAAGCGCTCGAGCCAACTTCGAATCGGCCCGCTCTGCGTCGGGAGAGTCCCGGCGGTCCGTTGAGACGTTCATCAGATGCGGCATCAGTCCGACGCCGAATGCCTCGACAAAGCAACGTGACCCCCAGGGGCCGCGAGCGCGCGCGATGTCGAACGAGATCTGCCGGCCGTCTTTCCATCCGGCAACATGTTGGGCGAGCGTAAGTCCGATGATCCCGAGTGCGGTCGATATGTTGTTCGCAGTGCCTATGGGAAGCAACGCGATCGGCGTGTCACGACCACGCATCAATCGCGCGACTTTGGCGATCGTTCCGTCGCCGCCGGCCACGACCACCAGGTCGGCGGATTCGCTGAGTGCCGAGGCGAGACGTTTTTCCTTGGAGGACTGGTAGCGGACCTGATAGCCGGCGGCGCGCATGAGCGCCAGCAACGTACGCGACCCAGGCTGGCTAGGGTCTCCCGCACCGGGATTGTGGATCAGGGTGATTCGCACGCTGGTGCGCCAAGGCGAAACGTCGCTTCAGCCGCCGCGCGCAGGATGAGGGCCTTCGAAAGTCAATGCTGTCGCGCGCACGTGGCGTGGCCGCAATCGCAATCGGTGTGGGAAGCCGACCCGGAGCGTGCCTGCTTCTCGCACGACGGACTGCAATATCGGCTGCTCGGAGCGGCGACGCAGCTGCACGCCGAATGGGCGCACTTGGCCAATTCGTTGGAACTCGAAGCCTGTGAATTCGGAACCATTCCGATTCTCCTTGGCAAAACGTGCCGCCATGGTGGAACCGCAACAATGCTTCGCCAATCAGTCCGAGTCTGAATCGCTTGTCAGATAACGCGAATCGCAGGCGTCGTCGACTTCGATTTCAGAGAGGGAAGAGAGGCCGCCTCCCGTGCGGTCGGAACTCGCAATGTCGGCAGCAGGTCTACTTTGTCGCAGTTGGCCGTGGTACGGGGGCGCGATGCAAAGCCCTAAGAATCAGCGAGCATGAAAACTGCAACCGAAGATAGTAGGAGACCAAGCGTGGAGCGAGGCACATCAAGTAGCAAACCGCTCAAAGGCAAGCGGGTGGCAATTCTTGCAACCGACGGATTCGAGCAGGCGGAGCTGACCGAGCCACGTAGTGCGCTGGACCGGCTCGGTGCAGCGACGCATGTCATCGCGCCGCGGTCCGGCAAGATCAGAGGCTGGCAAAGCAGGAAGTGGGGCGACGAGGTCAAGGTCGACGTCGCCTTGGGAGAGGCAAACGCCGATGACTACGATGCGCTCATGTTGCCGGGCGGTGTGTTGAACCCCGACGCGCTGCGCATGGACAAGGCTGCGGTCGCCTTCGTGCGCTCATTCTTCGATTCCGAAAAGCCGGTGGCCGCGATATGCCATGGCCCCATCATGCTGATCGAGGCGGGGGTCGTGCGCGACCGCCACCTCACTTCCTGGCCATCTCTCAAGACCGATCTTTTGAACGCCGGCGCAGTCTGGAGCGACGAAGAGGTCGTCGTCGATCGCGGCCTGGTGACTTCTCGCCGGCCCGCCGACATCCCGGCTTTCAATCGCAAAATGATCGAGGAATTCGCCGAAGGTGCTGCAAGCACGCGAATGGATCGCAGCTCGATGGACGTCTAGTGCCAGGGACAGCAAGGCAAGCACGAACGCACGATTTCCAACAGCGAACGGCTGCACCCGAGTTGCAATCGGGGCACTCTCACGCGAAGGACAGATCCGCCGGCGATGAAGTCGTCTCGAGGCCGGCGAGCTCCTTGTCGTCGGTGAGGTCCAGGCGGACAGGCGTGAGCGACACGTAGCCTTGCTCGACTGCCCAGCGATCGGTGCCATCTTCGACCCCCTCCAGCGGAGTCACCGTAAACCAGAAATTCTGGCGTCCTAGAGGATCCTGACCGGGAACGATCTTGCCGTCGTAGTGACGCACCGACTGCCTGGTCCAGCGCACACCGCGAGGCAGTTTTGACGGAAAGTTGACGTTGACCAGAGGAAGCCCTTTCATCGGCAGCAGAAATTGGAGGACCCGCGCCACCCATGGCTTGAGCGCGCTCAAGTCGGCCTCCTCGCCCTGGGCTGGCGTACTGAGCGCGATGCCGCGCACGCCCATCAACGCCGCCTGTCTCGCGGCCGCCAGGGTACCCGACGGCCACATCGAGTTGCCCAGGTTGCTGCCCAGGTTGATGCCTGAGAGCACGATTTCCGCTTCCTTCCACTGATAGATCCCCAGGGCCACGCAATCGGCGGGTGTGCCGTTCACGCGGTAGGCTTCCACGCCCTTGAGCGGGGTGCGCTTATAGGTCAAGGGACGGGCCGAAGTGATCGAATGAGCTGCCGACGACATCTCCACGTGCGGAGCGACGATGCGGACGTCGCCGAGACTCAGCGCCACCTCCGCCAGAGCAGCGAGCCCGGGGCTGTATACCCCATCATCGTTGGTGATGAGAATTTTCACGGCGCGGAATGACGGTTACGTGCCGACGAAGGCGACGCTTTCCATCCGCCCGCTTCAGCGCTTGGCGTAGAGCTCACGAAGATCCGACTTCGCCCGTTCCAGAACTTTGCGTCTACCTGCGGTCAGCTTGGTGCCCATGCGATTGATATAGAAAGTCAGCATGGACATGGCGGAGCGAAAGGGCGAACTCTTGCGGCGGGTGCTCCTGTCGGCGGATCGTTTGAGCGACAGCGCAATCTCGCGCGCGCTGCGCTTGGTAAATACGCCTTTCTCCAGCGTCAGGGCATCGCTGGTTCGAGTCACGCGAGCGGACCAGCGGCGGGACGTTCGTTTCATGTCGGATTTCCTTCGAAGTCGATGTCGCCTTTGAAGTGTGCTGACATCGCTTGCCTGCGACTATCGGCGGTTGTCTGATTCGCATGTCGGCCGGCGCCGCGGTCGGCGCGGATGCGATCCGCCGCATAGGGCCGGCCGCGAATCGAGTAGCAAGCGTTCGCGCCGCGCTTACCAGTGGGGTGGGCGGCTTGTGCTTCGCGGCGTTAAACTAGCGGCGCGTCCGGGCATCAGTCATAGGCGCGCGAGACAGCGGCGATCATGCGCGCCGATTGCCGCGCCGTCGGCGCAAGCCATCCCCAACTGGAGGAGACGATGGAAGCAGACGTGGAGGGCGGCTCCGCAAGGCTCGGGGAAGTACTCAAGCTCGTCCGTTCCAGGGTGTCGGCCGATCGCCGGCCTCTGCTCGAGGATTTCGTCCTCCGCTACTTTGGCCAGGTCGATCCGGAGGATCTCGCTGACCGCCAGCCCGGCGACCTGTATGGCGCTGCGTTGTCGCACTCGAACTTCGCGCGCAAGCGCGACATCGGCCATGCACGCGTGCGGGTATTCAATCCTACGATCGAGGAGCACGGCTGGCAGTCGACGCATACCGTCATCGAAATCGTCAATGACGACATGCCCTTCCTGGTCGACTCGGTCACGATGGAAGTCAATCGTCACGGCCTGACGCTTCATCTCATCGTTCACCCTATTCTGTCGGTGAATCGCAGCCAGGACGGAACGCTGGAGGCACTCGCGTCGGACGACGCCAAGAATGCCCGCCGCGAATCGTTCATCCACGTCGAGGTCGACCGGATCGGCGAAACGGCCCGCATGGAAGAGCTCGCCACCGACATTCTGCGTGTCCTCGACGACGTGCGCGCAGCGGTCGGCGATTGGCAGAAGATGCGAGGTCAAGTGGCTGCAACCCTCGAGGAGGTCGACAAGCGCCCGCCGCCGCTACCGGCCGATGAACTCTCGGAGGGCAAAGCGTTTCTTCAGTGGCTGGTTTCCGACCACTTCACCTTCCTTGGCTATCGCCGCCATGAGCTGGTGAGTGTCAAGGGCGAAGACGCGCTGAAAATCGTGCCGGGCTCGAGCCTCGGGATCCTGCGCGAGGGACAGGAAAAGCAAGTCGCTTCGAGCTTCGCTGCCTTGCCGCCCGAGGTGAAAGCCTACGCACGCCGGCCGGAGCTTCTGATCGTGACCAAGGCAACCTCGCGCTCGACGGTGCACCGACCCGGCTATCTCGATTACATTGCGGTCAAGCGCTTCGACGCCAAGGGCAACGTCTGCGGCGAAGACCGATTCCTGGGTCTGTTCACATCGGCTGCGTATAGCGCAAACCCCGCCGACATTCCGCTGCTGCGCCACAAGATCGCCCACATCGTTGGACGGGCCAATCTCGCCGCGGGCGGACACGCCGCCAAGGCGTTGATCAACATCCTGGAAAACTATCCGCGCGACGAGCTTTTCCAAACGACCGAGGACGATCTGCTGCGCACCGCAGTAGGAATACTCCATCTGGGGGACCGTCAGCGGTTCCGCCTTTTCATTCGTCGCGACCCCTTCGAGCGCTTCCTCTCCTGCCTGATCTATGCGCCGCGGGAGAACTACACCACGGAGCTGCGCCAGAAGTGGCAGGGGATCCTCACCCAGGCATTCAACGGAAGCAGCTCCGAGTTCTACGTGCAGCTCTCCGAGTCGGCGCTTGCGCGCATCACCATCGTCGTCCGCACGACTCCGGGGAAGATTCCGCCCTTCGATGTACGCGAGCTGGAGGGGCGCCTCGCGACCGCGGCGCGCCGCTGGGACGATGACTTGAAGCAGGCGCTTCTCGATGCGACCGGCGAAGCGCGCGGGAACGAGCTCTTCCGCCGCTTCGGCCAGGCATTCCCCGCAGGCTACCGCGATGAGTTCGCCGCGAGGGCTGCTGTCCCCGACATCGAGATGATGGCCAGGCTCACCGGGACGCAAGCGCTGGGCATGTATCTGTATCGGCCGCTCGAGGCGCCCCCGAACACCCTGCGTTTCAAGCTGTTCCACCTCGGCGGGCCGGTGACGCTCTCTGACAGTCTCCCGATGCTCGAACACATGGGACTCAAGGTGCTCGACGAGCGTCCATATCGCCTTGCGCCCGAAGGAGGACCTCCGGTCTGGATCCACGATCTCGGCATGCTCGCACCAATCGCCGACGCGGAGGTCGAGATCGACTCGCTGCACCGCGTGTTCGACACTGCGTTCGGGCAGGTCTTCAGGGGAGAGCTCGAGAACGACGACTTCAACCGCCTGGTGGTGACTGCTCGGCTTTCCGCGGAAGACATCATGGTCCTTCGCGCCTACGCCAAATATCTCCGGCAGATCGGCTTTCCGCTGTCGCAATCATTCATGGAGGCGACGCTCGCGTCGCATGGCGACATCGCGCGTCAGCTCGTCGCTCTGTTCAAGGTGCGCTTCGATCCGGATGCCGACGCCGGCGCAGGCGCAAGAGCCGCGGAACACACGCGCGCGATCGAGACCGCGCTGGAAGAAGTTGAAAATCTGTCAGAAGACCGGATCCTGCGCCAATATCTGGCGCTGGTGCAGGCGACTGTACGAACCAATTTCTGGCGCCGCGACAAAAACGGCGGTCGACGTAGCTTCCTGTCGTTCAAATTCGATCCCGCCAAGGTGCCGGGATTGCCCGAACCCAAGCCGATGTTCGAGATCTTCGTGTACTCGACGCGTTTTGAGGGCGTGCACCTGCGCGGCGGCAAGGTTGCGCGCGGAGGGCTGCGCTGGTCCGACCGTCCGGAAGACTTTCGCACCGAAGTGCTCGGGCTGGTGAAGGCACAAATGGTGAAGAACACGGTGATCGTCCCGGTCGGCTCCAAGGGAGGTTTCGTGCTCAAGCGCGCGCCGGCCGCTGCGGACCGCGATGCATTTCTCAAGGAAGGAGTCGCCTGCTACAAGGATTACTTGCGCGGCCTGCTTGATCTGACCGACAACCGCGTCGGCGATTCGATCGTTCCACCGCCGCAAGTGAAGCGCCACGACGCGGACGACCCGTATCTCGTCGTCGCCGCAGACAAAGGGACGGCGACATTTTCCGACTACGCCAACGCGATCAGCGAAGAGTACGGCTTCTGGCTGGGTGACGCTTTCGCATCCGGGGGGTCGGCTGGTTACGACCACAAGGCGATGGGCATCACCGCGCGCGGCGCCTGGGAATCGGTCATGCGCCACTTCCGCGAGGTAGGCGTCGACACGCAGACAACCGATTTCACGGTCGCGGGCATCGGCGACATGTCGGGAGATGTCTTCGGCAACGGCATGTTGTTGTCGCGTCACATCAAGCTCGTGGCGGCCTTCGATCATCGCCACATCTTCCTCGATCCTGCGCCGGACCCGGAGACGAGCTTCAGGGAACGCGAGCGCATGTTCAAGCTCGCGCGTTCATCCTGGGTGGATTACGACACCAAGTTGATTTCAGCCGGCGGTGGCGTATATCCGCGAAGCGCCAAGTCTGTGGCCATCACTCCGGAGGTCAAAGCGGTGCTTGGAGTGAGCGCGGATGCGATGACGCCTACCGCGTTGGTCAACGCCATCCTCAAGGCGCCCGTCGACCTGATGTACAACGGCGGCATCGGCACCTACGTCAAGGCTCAGACGGAGTCGCATGCAGAGGTGGGCGACCGTGCCAATGACGCGCTGCGTGTCGACGGGCGGGAGTTACGCTGCAAGGTGTTTACCGAGGGCGGCAACCTTGGCTGCACGCAACTGGGCCGCGTCGAATTCGCGCTCGCCGGGGGACGCATCAACACCGACGCGATCGACAACTCGGCCGGCGTCGACACCTCCGACCACGAGGTCAACATAAAGATTCTCCTCGGCTTGCCGATCGGCGAGGGCGAGCTGACAGTCAAGCAGCGCAACACGCTGCTCGCGGATATGACCGACGAAGTCGCTGCCTTGGTGCTGCGCGACAACACTTTTCAGACGCAGGCACTGTCGGTGGAAGGACGCATCGCGCCAGCGCTGCTCGACGCGCACCAGCGCTTTGTTCAGTTCCTGGAAAAGAGCGGAAGGCTCAATCGAGCCCTCGAATTCCTGCCCGGCGACGAGCAATTCGCCGAGCGCCGGGCCAAGGGCCTAGGGCTGGTGAGCCCGGAGCGCGCGGTGCTCCTGGCTTACAGCAAGATATGGCTGTACGACGAATTGCTCGCTTCGAGGCTCCCCGACGATCCGTGGGTGGCGACCGCGCTGGAGCGGTACTTTCCCAAAGCGATGCGCGAGCGCTACGCCGCTTACATGTCGAGGCATCCGCTCAAGCGGGAGATCATCGCCACTTATGTGACCAACAGCATGGTCAACCGGGTCGGCAGCACTTTTGTGCACCAGCTGATGGAGGCCACGGGCGCAAAACCGCCGGAGATCGTGCGCGCTTATCTGCTCAATCGGGAAGTTTTCGGCTTCGTCGACCTATGGCAGGCGATCGAAGCGCTCGACAACATCGTCGCCGACGCCGTGCAGTCGTCGATGCTGATCGATACTCGCCGCCTGATCGTTCGGGGAACGACGTGGTTCCTGCGCTCGCGCCGACTATCCGAGGACATGGCCGCGACCATCGCCCACTTCGCTCCGAAGGTCGAAGCGCTGGCGAAGCGTCTACCGCGGCTGCTCGATCCGGGTGAGCGCGCTCGCGTCGATGCCGGCATCGCCCACTACGTCGATCAGGGAGTCCCGCCGGAGCTTGCGGCGCGCGTCGTGAGCTTCGACACGCTCTATGCGGCGCTCGACGTCATCGAAGTCGCGGGAGCCGCGAAGCGTCCGCCCGAAGCGGTCTCCGAACTGTATTTCGCGCTGTCGACCACACTGGGATTGCCTTGGTTGCGCGACAAGATGGCGGCGCTGCCGGGAGACGCGCACTGGCAGATGCTGGCCAAGGGCGCCATGCTGGACGATCTTTCCGGACTGCAACGGACGATCGCTGCGGACGTGCTCGCGGGCGGCAGTGACATCGGTGCATCCGCTGCTCTCATCGCCGCGTGGCAGGACCGCAACCGTCGTGGTATCGAGCGTGCAGCGCAGCTGCTGACCGAGCTGCGCGCAGTCGGCTCACCCGACGCGGCGATGCTTTCGGTGGCGTTGCGCGAGCTGCGAAACCTAGCGTAGGCAGCGCCGGGTTCGGGCGCGCGCCCGCCCGGGCTCACCTAAGCTGCGCAATGGAGACGCAGGGTCGCCACCCATGCCGGCGGAGCAACCTGTCAGTATGTCCCTGCCGGAGCAGTAGGCCGGTCGGTTGGCAGCGTCCGAATGATGCAGTCGATCGATTTGTCGCTTTGAGCTCCGGGGCCGAGGAAACCGATAACCGCCTGACGATAGCCTGCGGGGCTCAGCTGATGGTAATAGAGCTTCGAGGTGACATCGAGGAAGTAGGCGTAGTTGGGGGCGCCGTTGTTGTTCATCTGGATGTCGTCGCCAACGTTCTCGCTGCCGATGATCAGTGGACTGCATGCGGTCGGCAGTTGCCGCAGGTACCCGTTGAACCCCGTCGCCTGCATGCTTTTGATCGAATCCGGTGCGCAACCCGCCGCACTCGCGATCGCGGCAGCGAGGAGAAATCGCGCCGGCTGCCGAGGCGGGATCGTCCCTTTTCGTTGGTGCATGGTCATCGAACTAGCCCCCTTTGACTAAAGAGCGCAGCGCTAAAGAACGCAGGATCGTGCTACGCATGGAAATCCAGCGTGCGCACCCTCGGAACAACGTGATCAATCAATGCTTGTGGCCCCCTTTGGCGTCAGGCTTGTTCTTGCCCTTGTCATCGGCCAATATCAACGTTTCGGCGCCAGCGGCGGCTTCGTGCCGCTTCTCCAGGTCATGGAGCAGGCCCTCGTCAGAGAGGTCGAGGGGATGCGAGTGATCCCAGTCGTGACGTGCGACCTTCTCGAGCCGTTGGATCACGTGCTTGCTGTGGACTTTGATGGCGAGTTCGCGGCGGGAGTCGAAGCTTCCCGGAGCGAGGTTGATCGAACCGATGATCGCCGACTTGCCGTCCGCAAGGAGCATCTTGGCGTGCAGCTTGAGGTGCTTGAGCGTGTGCACCTTGATACCGACGTCGTTCATCATTCGTAGGCCGCTGACCCCTTCGAGCAGCTTGTCCTTTTTGAGTGTGTGTGGCGGGCGCGCCATGACATGGACCTTGACCCCGCGCTCGTGCGCGCGGATCAGCCGCTCGATGATGACCGGGTCCTGGTAGCGCTCGTTCTGGACGAAGATGGTGTGCTTCGCCTGATCGATGAAGTGGGCGATGCGTTCCCTGCCATTCTTGTTGCACCAGATGAGCAGCGCCTTTTCACCAGGGTCGAAGGCCTTGCGGGCCCAGTCGGCGTCGAAGCAGCTCACGATCTCCTGCACCTCGTCGGTGTTGTCGGTGATTACGGCGTAGTCACGGGTTTCGGTCAGGTTGCGCGATTCCCAGTTGAGTGACTTGACGAATGCGAGCCGATCGTCAACCACCATTGACTTCTCATGTGTCAGGTCGAATTCGGGGTTGCTGTCCTCGACCTTGACGCCCGCAGCCTGCAGGCGCCTGCGCGACTCCTCGTTCTCCGATTCGCCGCTCCGCCGCGCGGGATTGAGCATCACCCGCACGTCAACGCCGCGCTTGCGCGCAGCGATGACGGCGTCGAGTAGAGACGGCTCGGAAAACACGAACATCTTGACCCGCAGCGATTTTTGCGCGCTCGCGATCGCGTCGAGGATCGGCTTGGCGGAATCGTCGGGCAATACGATGACTGAATGTGACATGGCAAGGCGATTCAGTGGATGGAAGGTGCTTGGGCAGTCGGCGGGGCGCCGGCCGGCTGTTCGTACTGGATGCGGTGCAGCTCGGCATAGACGCCGTTCCTGGCCAGCAGCTCGTCGTGATTGCCCTCCTCGGCAACCACGCCGTCCTTGAGAACGATGATCTTGTCGGAGTCGCGGATCGTCGACAGGCGGTGCGCGATGGTGATAACGGTGCGGCCCTTCATCAGTCGCTCCAGGCCTTCCATCACCAGTCGCTCGGATTCGGTGTCCAGCGCCGCCGTCGGTTCGTCGAGAATTAGGATCGGCGCGTCGCGGATGATGGCGCGAGCGATGCCGACGCGCTGGCGCTGACCGCCGGAAAGGGTCAAGCCCCGCTCGCCCACCAGCGTGCCGTAACCACCCGGCATCGCGGCGATGAAATCATGGGCGTTGGCGAGTTTTGCAGCTTCGATGATCTGATCCTCGGTCGCGTCCGGCCTCCCGTAGGCGATGTTTTCGCGGATCGTGCCGCGGAACAGCACCGTTTCTTGCAGCACGAAACCGATCTGGCCGCGCAACGACGCCTTGGTGTAGTCCTTGAGATCCACTCCGTCGATCATGACCCTACCAGAGTCGGGATCATAGAAGCGGGGGATCAAGCCGACGACCGTCGATTTGCCGCCGCCGGTCGTGCCGACGATTCCAACCATCTGTCCGGGCGCGATGCGGAAATTGACGCCGCGAAGAATGGGATTCTTCGGGTCGTAGCCAAAGGCGACATTCTCGGCGGCGATGTCGCCGCGCGCCTTCACTAGCACCCTCGCGTTGGGGCGGTCCGGAATGGCGTTATCGGCATCGAGGATCGCCTGGATTCGCTCCAGCGCGACAGACGTCTGGGCGATGGCGTTGGTCATTTTCGCCAGGTCCTGCACCGGTTTGAAAAACTTGGTGAGATATGCAAGAAACACGGTCAGCGCGCCGATGGTCATGGTGTCCGCCACGATGAGCGATGCGCCGCGCCAAAGCACATAGGCCGTGCAGCCCGCTACGACGATCGACACGATCGGCGAGAGCAGCGACTTCACACGCCGTGCTTTGAGCGCCGCATCGACGGTCGCCTGGCTCGCTTCGGTGAGGCGAGCCTCCTCGAGCTGCTCCCGCCCGAAGGCCTTGACCACGCGCATCGATTCCAGCCCCTGCTGTACGACAGTGACGATGTCGGCCTGGTGCAGCCGGACCTGGTGCTGCGCCTTCTTGACGGCCTTTTTGAAGCGCGACACGAACAGGAGCAGAAACGGGGTCACCGCGACGCAGATCAGGGCGAAGTCCCATTGCAGCCACAGCATGAGCCCGAGGATGCCGACGATGGTGAGCAGATCGACCAGTATGTCCAGCGTGTTCGACGAGGCGAAGTTCTGCACCGTTGCGACGTCGTTGGTGATTGTCGAGAGCAGCACTCCGGTTTGCTGCTTGTCGTAGTAGCCGAGTGACAGCTGCTGCAGATGATCGTAGATTTTGAGCCGCAGGTCGTTGGCGACCCACTGGCCCACGCTCTCCGTGAAGTAGTTGTCGATATACGTGGCCAGAGCGCCGATTGCCGCAATCGCGATCACGGCGAGCGCGGCGACGAAGGCTAGGCCCATCTTGCTCCCAGCGATCGGAAGATCGTCAATCCAATGCAACCATTCCGGCAACGGATGCGTGCCGAGCACGTTGTCGATGACGATTTTCAAGGGCCAGGGCCCTGCCATGCTCATCGCGGTTTCGACCAGCATCGCGGCAAACACCACCGCAACCCAGCCGCGATACGGGCGGATCATGTCGAGCACGAGCTGGCCCATCGAGCCGCCGCCAGATGCTGCCGGCGGAGTCACTGCTGCTTCCGGAGATTCGCCTAAGTCGGCTTTGGCTACTTCGGCCACGAGGAGTTCGGGGCTTGCACGAAATTCCTACTATAGCCTCAGGTCACGGCGCGGCACAAGCTGCGCACTCGCTAAAGAGCGCGCTCCGCGCTTTAAATATGCGCCAGCGCCAGCGCGCCCACCGCGACGGCGGCTGTGGCCACTGCATAAGCGGTGTATTGCAGACCCTTGTTGCGGGTGAGAATGGTGATCGCGGCAAGCGCGATCGCAATCTGGATGAGTGTGGTTGCCTGTGCCCAACGATGGTGGACGTGTATCGACGCTTCGCTGGCAAGCTCGGCCGCCTTCGACTGGTCCTCGAGCTTTTTCGCCGCGGGCATGATCTCTTCCTTCTCCTTCTTGTAGCGTGCGACTTCGGCTTGATAGCGCGCCTGCTGCTCTCCGGCGGTGAGAGTCGCCCCCAGCTCGGCCAGGTTCTGTTTGCTGCTCTTCGCCTGATAGAAGTTCCACTGATCGGAGGCCTCGGTCTTCCTGATCGCCGCCTCGTTCTTGTACATGAGCGCGTCGTTCTGCGTCGCGCCGCCCATGTATCCGAACATGGCGCCGATGGTGGCAAAGATCGCGGTCATCACCGCGATGCGCCCCGCGAAGGGATCCTCGCTGTGCTGTGCGCGGTGCTCAACCTCGTGATCGTGCGGACCGTGGACGTGGAAGCCTTCTGACATGTTGGACTCCGGTAGTTGGAATGCTCGCGAAATGAGGTCGGGCGCACGCTTTCTCAAGTTCTCACGTAGGTCGCGAAAGCATAGTCGAGGCTTTCCCCCCGCCGCGGATCGTGCCCGACCAATCGCCATGTCGTTCGGTCGAACTGGGGGAAGCGCGCGTCGCCCGCGAAGTCGTGATCGATTTCGGTTAGATAGAGCGTATCCGCAACCGGCAGTGCGGAGCGATAGAGGGCTTCGCCGCCGACGATGAAAACCGGCTCGGGCAGAGCGACAATTTCAAGGGCATCGTTCAGCGAAGCGGCGCTCTGTGCACCGGGTGCCCGGAAATCAAGTCGACGAGTGACGATGATGTTCTGACGGTCGGGCAGGGGCCTCGCGATCGATTCCCAGGTCCGGCGTCCCATGATGATCGAATGCCCGGTCGTGAGCGAGCGAAAGCGCTTGAGGTCTTCCGGTATGCGCCAGGGCAGACGGTTGTCGACGCCGATGACACCATTGCGCGCGACCGCGGCGATCAGAGCGATGCGGCCGCGAGCGCGCAGATCCTGTGCTGCGCTTGGCGCCGCAGCAAGGGGTGGTGTATCGTTCACGCGGGGTTCGTAGGTGAAAACTTTGTCGCGCCCGATTATAGCGGCCTCGCGCAAGCACCCGTGTATTACCCGCGTTCATTTCTCAAATTCATCCTGCTGGGATTCCTCCTGGTCAGCCTCCCGTTGCTCTATGCGCTGGTCGAGCTGATCGTCAGTCTCGACCGTCTCGGAACACAGAGCCAGCAGGCGGTACTCCAGGCGGCGCAAGCGGGCCGCGCCAGCCGCCAGCTCTACGAGCAGGCAACGACGCTCGAACGCCTGGTGCGGCAACACCTGATCCTCGAGGATCCCCAGCTCGTCGATGACTATTCCCGGCTGCGGCAAGACTTCCGTGCGACCGCCGAACAGCTGCAGCAGCTGCCGCTCGACCATACACAGCTCGCGCAACTCGAAAAGATCACCGATGGCGAGAGCCGCCTGTACGCGCTGCTCAAGTCATCGCGACGTCCAGCCAACGCGAACGTTACTCTCGCCGACGGCTACGCAAACCTCGCCGAGGGCGCGCAGGCGATGCTCACCGCGAGCAACCGTTTGACCGAGCGCGAGATCGAGCGCCTCCAGGAGACCGCCGCCGAGGGACGCAAGACCTGGGGATACCTTGCGCTCGCCGCGGGGGCGATCGCGCTTGCGCTGGCGATATTGTTCTCGGTGCTCATCGCCCGCCCCATTCGCCAGCTCGATCAGGCGGTGCGACAGATGGGCACGGCCGATTTCAGTCACGCGATCGAAGTCAATGGTCCGCGGGACATGCGCTATCTCGGCCGACGGCTCGAATGGCTTCGCTCGCGGCTGCACGATCTGGAAGAGCAGCAAAGCCGCTTTCTGCGGCATGTCTCGCACGAGCTCAAGACTCCGCTGACCGCTGTCCGCGAGGGGGTTGAGCTGCTGCGCGATCGCATCGGCGGCGATCTCTCCATGGAGCAACAGGAGATCGTGCGCATCGTGCGCGAGAACACGCTGTCGCTGCAGAAGCTCATTGAAGATCTGCTCTCGTATCACCAGACCCGCAGCATGGAGCCGCAGACGCTTGGGCCCGTGGCTTTGGTCGACGTGATCCGGCGAGTGGTGCGGGAGCACAAGCTGGCCGCGTTCGCGCGCATGGTGACCTTCGAGGCGAAGCTCAGTCCCGCGATCGTCGTCGGCGACGCCGAGAAGATTCGCGCAATCATCGACAATCTCGTCTCCAATGCGATCAAGTACTCGCCGCGTTCAGGAGTAATCGCGATCGAGCTCGCGCTTGAGCGCGAGTTCGCAGTCCTCGACGTGATCGACCAGGGACCCGGGATCGATCCGGATGATCAACCGCGCATCTTCGATTCGTTCTACCAGGGAAAGCCGGCCCCGGAAGGGCGGATCAAGGGGTCCGGTCTTGGACTGGCGATTGCGCGCGAGTATGCTCTCGCTCACGGTGGCCGGATCGAAGCGCTGGATCGGGCCGACGGACGTCGCGGCGCTCATTTCCGAGTGTGGTTGCCGCTGGCGGTGTCGAGCGAAGTGCAGAGCGTCGCCGTGCACTCGGCACCGGTCACCATCTCGGGGGAGGGGTGAGTTTGGGCCGTGCGCTTGCGTACGGCGCCGCCGTTGCCGCATTCACGTGGCTCGCCGCCTGCGCTGCGCAGCCACCTCCACGTGCCGAGCCGGCGCCGGCGCCCGCGCCGGTAGTTGAAACGAAGCCGCAGCCCGCGCCCGCACCGGCGATCGTCGAGCCGCCGCCACCGCCGGTGGTCATTATCCAGCAGGCACCGCCGGTCGAGGCGCCGCCGGTAAACGAGGAAGAGCAGCAGGCGATCGCTTTGCTTGCCGATTTGCAGCGTTATGCGAACGAGTCGAATGAAGAGTTGCGGCGCGAGCTCGCCGCCGCAAACCAGGCGGCGAATCGCTCGCGCACAGATGCGAACCGCATTCGCCTTGCGATGCTGCTTACATTGCCGGGTGCCGGCCCCACCGACGATGTGCGTGCGCTGGCGCTGCTCGAATCGGTGTTCGGAAAATCGGCCAGTGGTTCTCCGGTGAAGCAACTTGCCCTCGTGCTCTACGTGCAAATCACCGAGCGCGCGCGCGGCATAGCTGATGAAAAGAAGAAAACGCAGGCAGCGCAGGAGAAACTCGATCAGCTGCGCGCGGTCGAACGGAGCTTGCTGCTGGAGCGCAGTCGCAATGCCGGAGGCGGCGGTGGCGGTGGCGGCGGAGGTACCGGACGATGAAAACTGAGACGACCCACTCCGGCGATATCCTTCTGGTCGACGACGACCCGGACCTGCTGAAGCTCATTAGTTTGCGACTGACTTCTGCCGGCTACAGAGTTCGCACCGCCGACAGCGGCGAGACTGCACTGGCGGCGCTGGCAGTCGCGCGCCCTGCCGCGGTGATCACGGATCTCAAGATGCCCGGCATCGATGGGCTCGCGCTTTTCGATGCGATTCACCGCCAGCACCCCACGCTGCCGGTGATCATTCTGACTGCCCACGGCACGATTCCCGACGCAGTAACCGCGACGCAACGCGGCGTGTTCGGTTTTCTCACCAAGCCCTTCGACAGTCAGGAGCTCCTACAAAAGGTGGCGGCGGCGGTGCGGCTCACCGGCGACGAGCCCGAGCCCGTGCGTCAGACCAGTGGCGAGTGGCGCGCCGGAATCATCACCCGAAGCCCGCGCATGGAGGACTTGTTACGCCAGGCGCGATTGGTCGCCGATTCCGATGCGAGCTTGCTCATCTTCGGCGAGTCAGGCACCGGCAAGGAGTTGCTCGCCCGCGCGATTCACCGCGCCAGCCGCCGCGCGGACAAGCCTTTTGTCGCAGTGAACTGCGGAGCGATCCCGGAACCGCTGCTGGAGTCAGAGTTGTTCGGTCATGCACGGGGCGCGTTCAGCGGTGCGGTGCAGGCGCACAAGGGTCTGTTCCAGGCGGCGGACGGTGGGACGATTTTTTTGGACGAGATCGGCGACATGCCGCTCGCGCTTCAGGTCAAGCTGCTGCGCGTCTTGCAGGAGGGCGACGTTCGTCCTGTCGGCTCGACGGCATCGGTGCCGGTCGACGTCCGGGTGATATCGGCGACTCACAGGGATCTCGAAGTACAAAGGGCCTCCGGCGAATTCCGTGAAGATCTTTACTACAGGCTTAACGTGGTGTCGCTCAAGCTGCCTTCGCTCGCCGAGCGGCGCGAAGACATTCCGCTCCTCGCGACGCATTTTCTGCGCAAGCTCGCCGAGCGTTACCGCAAGAGCGTCCCCACGCTTGCACCAGACGCCATGGCGTTGCTGATCGGCGCTCCCTGGCCGGGAAATGTGCGACAACTCCTGAACTTGCTGGAGCAGGCGGTCGCGCTGACCACTACCAGCGTCATCCCTGCGACCCTGGTGCAAGGTGCGCTACGCGAGGATGCCGGAGTACTTGCGCCGTTCGAGGAGGCGCGCAAGCAGTTCGAACGCGATTATCTGGTCAGGCTCTTGAAAATCACGGGGGGCAACGTGACCCAGGCCGCGACACTGGCCAAGCGCAACCGCACTGAGTTCTACAAGCTGCTGCAACGTCATCGCTTGGAGCCGGCGATGTTCAAGGAAGGCAAGCTCTGAGTCGCTCGCCATGCTGATTTGTCGCGGTGCAAAAATCACCGGTCACCCGCAAATCACGTAGCCTCGTAACTTCGTTAGTCGCGTATTGTCTTGCGCGGCGCACAATGTCAACGTCATGACTGTCGTTTTTAAGCGACAGTATTTATTTCCTTTAAATCAGGACGTTGACCATTCCGTCGCCACAATCTGTCGTGCAGATGCGACACTTCGGGGCTTGGTAGGCGAGTCTTTGCCAACCTGCGGCGGTTTTCTTGACGACACAGAATAACAAGCTTTTGATTCATAAGTTGTTCAATTGCATGGCACATAGCTTGCTTTGCGAGGATCCTGAGGGACAAGGGCGGCAACGCGGCAAGGTCTAGCGAGGCAAGTGATGGACAGCTTTTCTCCAGAATTCTCGGCGTACTGGCTGCGTGAGCCAGTCGAGGCTGCCGAGCAAGGGGAGCCCTTGAATAATGCTGAAGTCTTGTCCCCATCGCAAAAGGCAGCGCTCAAGGAACTGGTCGAACTCGTGAGCGCCGCGAGGAGCGTCGTCTAACTAGAAGTGAAGCACGCGCCGGGGACCCGGAACCCTCGGCGCAGGTCATCGAATCCCCCTTGCCCGCCGACTTCCTCCCGGCGGGCTTCTTTTTATCTACGGCCGGGTCCGCTCAGACGGCAACCGGTGCGCGGATTGCCGGGTGGCTCTGGTAGCCGGCGATCTCGAAATCCTCGTAGCGATACTCGAACAGCGTAGCCGGCCTGCGCTTGATAACCAGCTTCGGCAACGGCAGCGGCGTCCGCGAAAGTTGAGTCTCGACCTGGTCGAGGTGATTGAGATAAAGGTGGCAGTCGCCTCCGGTCCAGACAAAGTCGCCGACATCGAGATCGGTCTGGTGCGCAACCAGGTGCGTGAGCAGCGCGTAGGACGCGATATTGAAAGGTACGCCTAGAAAGATGTCGCAACTGCGCTGGTAGAGCTGGCACGAGAGCTTGCCTCCGGCCACGTAGAACTGGAACAGGAGGTGGCAGGGTGGCAGCTTCATGCGCGGGACGTCGCCGACATTCCATGCCGAGACGATTAGCCGCCTCGAATCGGGATTGCGGCGAATTTCCGCCAATACGTTCGTCATCTGATCGATATGCTGACCCTGTGCCACCGGCCAAGAGCGCCACTGATACCCGTAGATGGGGCCCAGCTCACCGTTTGGTCCAGCCCATTCGTCCCAGATGGTCACGCCGTGCTCCTGCAAATACCGCACGTTGGTGTCGCCGGCGAGGAACCACAGCAATTCGTAAATGATCGACTTGGTGTGAACTTTCTTGGTGGTAAGCAGCGGGAAGCCGGCGCTCAGGTCGAAGCGCATCTGGTAACCGAAAACCGACAGCGTGCCGGTGCCGGTGCGGTCATCCTTGCGGTGACCGTGATCGCGCACGTGGCGCATGAAGTCGAGGTATTGGCGCATCGGAATCGCACAAGGCTGGAACGCGATTGTAGCCGGTCGATGAGCGATCCTGCCCGTGCCGCAATCCGGCGGGGACTTGACAAGGCCTTGCCAGCGGCTACACTGATACAACGATATAACTAGTCATATCGATATGAGACGGGCGTACGGCCGGGCGCTTCCTGCGACGTGGCGGCGAATCGCCAGCATTTTCGTTGCGCTGGGCGATCCGCACCGGCAGCGCATACTGCTCATGTTCGAGCCGGGCGAGCGGCTCAATGTCGGCCAGATCGTCGCCGCATCGACCCTGTCCCGCTCGACCGTGTCGCATCATCTCCGGGTGTTGCGGCAGGCGGGGGTGCTCAAGAGCGAAAAGCTCGGCAAAGAAGTTTATTTCTGGCCTGACGTCGAGACGGTGCGCGGTGCGCTCTCGGGGGTTCAGGATTATCTGAGAACTCACGGATCCAGCGTATGAAGGCCTCCGACCCGCGCGAACACAGCCAGTTCCAGCTCCTGCGCCAGCGCCGTTTCGCGCCGTTCTTCTGGACGCAATTTCTCGGAGCCGGCAACGACAACATCTACAAGAACGCGTTGGTGATATTCGTCGCGTTTCAGGCCGCCACCCTGACGACGCTTTCATCCAACGACCTGGTAAACGTCGCCGCGGCCGTGTTCATCGCTCCTTTCGTACTGTTCTCGGCGACCGCAGGGCAGATCGCGGACAAGTTTGAGAAGTCGCGGCTGATCCGATGGATCAAGCTGCTCGAGATCGGGATCATGATCATCGGTGCGGTCGGCTTCTACCGCCGGGACCTGGTCATGCTCTTCATCGCGCTCGGGCTCATGGGAGTGCACTCCACCCTGTTCGGCCCGGTGAAGTACGCGATCCTGCCGCAGCATCTGCGCTCGGATGAGTTGATCGGCGGCAACGGCCTGGTCGAAATGGGCACCTTCGTGGCGATATTGCTGGGCGAGATCGTCGGCGGCCTGGTGATCGCCATCAAACCCGACGGACCGATCTATGCCGGCGCGAGCGCCATCGGCGTGGCCATCGTGGGCTATCTCGTGAGTCGCGGCATTCCCGAAACCCCTGCCGTCGCTCCGGGACTCAGCATCAACTGGAACCCGTTCACCGAGACCTCGCGCAACCTGCGCTTCGCCTATGGCAACCGGGTCGTGTGGCTGTCGATGCTGGGGATTTCGTGGTTCTGGTTCTATGGCGCAACCTATCTCACGCAGTTCGCCAATTTCACCAAGGACGTGCTGGGAGGCGACGAGCATGTCGCGACGCTGCTGTTGGCGATCTTCTCGATCGGCATCGGCGCCGGGTCGCTTCTGTGCGAGCGACTCTCGGGACACAAGGTGGAGATCGGATTGGTCCCCTTCGGTTCGATCGGCCTGTCGCTGTTCGCGATCGATTTGTATTTTGCGAGCCGGGGCTTGAGCGCACACGAGCTCTCCGGAGCGGGGGCGTTCATCGCCGAGCCTAGACACTGGCGCATCGTCGCCGACCTCGTGCTGCTTGGTATGTTCGGCGGCTTCTACATCGTGCCACTGTACGCGCTGATCCAGGAACGCTCGGATCCGGCATATCGCTCGCGCATCATCGCCGCGAACAACATACTCAACGCGATCTTCATGGTCGCTTCGGCCGGGATCGCGCTCGGCCTGCTCAAGGCGGGCTTAAGCATCCCACAGCTTTTCCTGGTGACCGGACTGATGAACGCGGCCGTGGCGCTGTACATCTACCTCCTGGTGCCGGAGTTCCTGATGCGGTTCCTGGCGTGGCTGCTCATCCACACCTTCTACCGCGTCGACAAGCGGAACCTGGAGCTCATTCCTGATGAAGGCGCGTGCGTGATCGTCTGCAATCACGTGAGTTTTGTCGATGCCGTGGTCATCGCGGCTTGCGTGCGCAGGCAGATACGCTTCGTGATGGATCACCGCATTTTCGCGATCCCGCTGCTCAATTTCATCTTTCGCACCATGCGCGCTATTCCGATCGCGCCGGCCAAGGAGGACGCGGCGATGAAAGAGCGTGCCTTCGAGGAGGCGGCGCGTGCGCTCGAGGCGGGAGAGATCGTGTGCATCTTCCCCGAGGGCCGCATCACCGACACCGGCGACCTCTATCCCTTCCGTCCCGGGCTGCAGCGCATTCTCGAAAAAGCTCCGGTGCCGGTGGTGCCGATGGCGCTGCAAGGCCTCTGGGGCAGTTTCTTCAGCCGCTCCGGCGGCAAGGTGATGCGGCGATTGCGCGGAATCTTTTCCAGGATCGCGCTGGTGGTCGGAACGCCGGTCGCTCCGGATCGCGCGACGCCTGAGTTTCTGCAGCAGCAGGTGGCCGGGTTGCGGGGAGATTGGCGCTGACGGCGCCGAGTTGGGGGAGCTCGAGCATGGCGTGGATCGGTCTTTTGCTCGGCGCCTTGATCGGCTTAAGCTTCGCTGGCTTTCGTGGAGCGGTCGTCGGCGCCGCGATTGGCCTGGTCGGGGGCGAGGTGCTGCGCAGAGCTCGCTTGCCGGCAGCAGTGTCCGACGCATCGGTCGCCCAGCGCCTCGCCGACATCGAGAACCGTTTGACGTCACTCGAGGCAAGCCGCGCTGAGAGCGACGCGGGCGCCGCAGCGCATGGCACGCTCGCGCCGCCATCGGCGCTCGCGACTGAGGAGATGCAGGCGGTTCCGACGCCGGCGGCTTCGGTCGATACGCCTATGGTCGTGCCAACGCCAGAGGCGGTAGAAGCTACTCCCGTTCGTCCGGCGCCACCGCTGCCCGTGCGCAAAGGCGGCAGCGGAACGGGGGAGAAACCGGTCCGGGCTTCGCCTTCGGTCGACGCCGCCACTGCCGCGACCACCGACCGTCTCTGGCACTGGTTCACCGGCGGCAATGCCATGGTCCGCGTCGGGGTCGTTGTCCTGTTCTTCGGAATCGCCTTCCTGCTTTCATATTTCGCGGAGCACTTCACGCTTCCTATCGAGGTCAAGTTTGCGTGCGTCGCGTTGATCGGTGCTGCGATGATCGGCTTCGGCGCGCGGTTGAGTCTCGCGCGCCGCGCCTACGCCATGGCGTTGATCGGCGGAGGGCTCGGCGTGCTTTACATTACCGTCTTCGCCGCGCTGGAGATGGTTCCTCTGCTTAGTTCCAGCGTGGCCTTCGGCTTGCTTGCCGGCGTCGCCGGGCTGGCGGCGATCTTGGCTTTGCGCTTCAACGCGCAGGCGCTCGCCGCGTTGGCGGCTTTCGGCGGCCTGCTCGCGCCTGTGCTGGTCCAGACGGATTTGAGCGCTCCGATACTGTTCGGGTACGTCGCAGTGGTCAACGCATCCTTGCTGACGATTGCCTGGCGCCGCTCGTGGCGGGTGCTGAACCTCGTCGGCTTCGTGTTCACCTTCCTGCTCGGCCTTTGGTGGGGATTCGAGTTCTACAGGCCCGAATACTTCGCGAGCGTAGAGCCGTTTCTCGTTCTGTTCTTCGCCGCTTACATGGCGGTACCGGTGGCGAACGCGCTATTCGCTCCTTCTCCCGCCGATCGCAGGCTCGACGCTATGCTGGTGTTTGGCGTGCCGATCGTTGCCTTCGCTTTGCAGGCAGCGCTGGTCCGAGGAAGCAGCTGTGGGCTCGCATGGAGCGCCGCGACGCTAGCGGCGATCTACGCCTTGCTGTGGATCGCGCTCAAACGCCGCAGCGAGCCGCAGATCCAGCCGTTGGCCGCAGCGCACGGGGCCCTCGCGCTCGTCTTCGCCACCTTGGTCGTGCCGCTCGCGGTCGATCCGCGGTGGACCAGCGCGATCTGGGCGGTGGAGGCCGCCGCCGTCTATTGGAATGCGTGTCGCCAGGACAGCCGTTTCGGGCGAGCGTTCGCGCTGCTATTGCAGCTGGGTACCGGCATCGCCTTCATCCTGGGAGGCTCCATTGGCGGCTCCGAAACGCCCTTTGCCAACCGCGAGTTCCTGGGGATCGCCGCCATTGCCCTGTCGGGCTTCGCGACGAGCCTATTCGGCGACCTTGACGCGCGGCTGTCTCCTAGCGAGCGCACGCTCTCCCGATTGGTGTTCACGTGGGCATGCGCTTGGTGGTTGGTGGGCGGCTCGCTCGAAGCTGGCAGGCATGTAGCAGCTCGATACGAGGCGCATGCGATGCTGGTGTGGGTGATCGGTAGCATCGCCGCGGCCATCGCGCTCACACGTGCCTTGCGCTGGCCGCGACTGGATTCCGCCGCGATCGCGCTGCTGCCCGCGATCGCCTTGGGCATCGGCCACGACCTGTGGCGGCGCCACACGGGGATGTTGGCCTTCGGCTGGGCGATCTACCCGTTGGCGTGGGCGCTTCACTTCGTGGTGCTGCATCGTGCGGAGGCGCGCGCCGCGGAAGCGCAATTGCCGTTCGCCGATCGCTCGCTGCCCAAGCAATGGCTCGCCCTCGCTCACGCATTCGGCGCACTCCTGCTCGTGGGACAGCTCTCCTGGGAGGCAGGCGAGTGGACGGCTCGTGTCACGCCTCAAGGCACGGCCTGGGCAGCCTGCGCGCATTTGCTTCCGCTTGCTCTCTATCTCTTTGCCGTCGCCTTTGCCGCACACCGCGAGCGCTGGCCGGTGCGGACTTTCGGCGAAGCGTACGCCGGCGTGGCGGGTGCTCTGGTGGCGTTGACGCTCGGCGTGGGCTTCGCGGCGATGGCGATCCTTCATCCGGGCGACGCGAGCCCGCTACCGTATGTGCCGCTCTTGAACCCGCTCGAGATCACTCTGATGATTTCGCTAGGCGCCATCATTGTCTGGGCGCGGTTGCGAGCGGGCCGCGTATCAATTCAGGGCTGGGTCGCCGCGGGTGCCTTTGTCATACTCAACGGCGCGGTGGCGAGAGCGGTGCACCACTGGCTCGACGTGCCGTGGCGATTCACCTCCCTCGCCGCATCCAAGCCGCTGCAGGCTGCGTTGACGCTGACCTGGAGCGCTGCAGCGCTTACCTTGATGATTGCCGGCAACCGCCGCGGGGGGCGTTGGTTGTGGCTCGCCGGCGCCGGCTTGCTTGCAGCGGCCGTCATTAAACTCTTTGTAGTCGACCTCGCAGCACTGTCGGGCCTTACGCGAGTGGTCGCGTTCCTGGGCGTAGGCGCGCTGCTCCTGGTGATCGGCTATGTCACGCCGCTGCCGCCGGCGGACGCCGTCACAGTCGCAGAGGGCGGGGCTGTTGGCGACCGCACGCACGGAACTGACCCGCTCACTTGAGCACGTCAACACTGGAGCGATGATCCGCGTAGCAGACGCGCCGCGCCGCTTTCAGCGATCGCGTGGGGAGAGGCTCGCGACCAGCGCCGGCAGCAGCGCACCCGCCGCGCCACGCAGTACGTGATCCGCTGCCGCAGATAGCGCCGTCGGGTTCGGGTTGATCTCGATGACGGTCGCGCCGGACTGCTGCGCATACACTGGCAGCGCCGCGGCGGGATAGACCTCGGCCGACGTGCCGACGACCAGCAGGATGTCGCATTCCCGGGCGGCTGCCTCGGCTCGCGTAAGCGTCGCGGCGGGAAGCATCTCATCGAACCAGACCACGTCGGGACGAAGCGGTGCTCCGCAGGCTGCGCACCGTGGGACGGCCTCGCCGCTTGGCTCCCAATGATCGACGACCGTTCCCTCGCGCGAGCATTTGACGCGACAGATGTTGCCGTGCAGCTCGACGACGTTTCTGCTGCCGGCGCGCTGATGCAACCCATCGACGTTCTGGGTGATCAACAGAAATCGTGGCACTCGCCGCTCGAGTTCCGCTAGGGCATGGTGACCGTCGTTCGGCTGTGCGGTGACGACCTGCTCGCGACGCCACGCGTACCAATCCCAGACCAGTTTAGGGTTCCTGGCAAATGCCGACGGCGTGGCGAGCTCGCGCGGATCGAAACGCGCCCACAGCCCGGTCTGCGCATCGCGGAAAGTGGCGAGGCCGGATTCGGCAGAAATTCCCGCGCCGGTCAGCACCGCGATATAGCGGGCCCGTGCAATGGCGGTGTGGATTCGCTGGGCAATGATCGGAGACGCGACGGGTTGCATGCGCAGCCAAAAGGGTCGTCGACCCGCATGCTACACTCGGCCGACGTCTCAGCGGAGCAGCATCGGCAGCGATGTCGGGCAACACCTTCGGCACTTTGTTTTGCGTCACCTCGTTTGGGGAATCGCACGGGCCAGCCATCGGTTGTGTCGTCGATGGATGTCCGCCGGGGATGACACTGACTGCCGGCGACATCCAGCGCGACCTGGATCGTCGCAAACCGGGAACCTCACGCCACGTTACGCAGCGCCGGGAATCCGACGCGGTGGAGATTCTCTCCGGCGTGTTCGAAGGCAAAACCACCGGGGCGCCCATCGGGCTTCTGATCCGCAACGAGGACGCGCGCAGCAAAGACTACTCACAGATCGCCGATACTTTCCGTCCCGGGCATGCCGATTACACCTATTGGCAGAAGTACGGCATTCGCGATTATCGCGGCGGGGGTCGGCAATCGGCGCGTGAGACTGCGGTGCGGGTCGCCGCCGGCGCCATCGCGCGCAAGTGGCTGCGCGAGCGCCATGGCGTGACCATTCGCGGCTGGCTCGCCCAGATCGGCCCCAAGGCGATTCCATTCAAGGACTGGGCGCATGTCGACAGCAACCCGTTCTTTGCGCCTGACGACGAAGTCGTCGCAGACCTCGAGGCGTTCATGGATGCCTTGCGTAAGTCCGGCGATTCCGTGGGCGCCAAGATCAACGTCGTTGCCCAAGGCGTTCCTGTAGGGTGGGGCGAGCCGGTGTACGGCAAGCTTGACGCCGACATCGCCGGCGCGATGATGGGCATCAATGCAGTCAAAGGGGTGGAGATCGGCGCGGGGTTTGCCAGCGTGGCTCAGCGTGGGACCGAGCATTCCGACGAGATGACCCCGGAAGGCTTCGCGTCGAATAACGCCGGTGGCATTCTCGGTGGAATTTCGACCGGCCAGGACATCGTCGTCTCGATCGCGGTCAAGCCGACTTCCTCGATCCGCCTCGATCGGCGCACCATTGACAAGACCGGTCGGGCAGTCATCGTAAACACACACGGACGCCACGATCCTTGCGTAGGCATTCGTGCCACGCCCATCGCCGAAGCGATGCTGGCGCTGGTGTTGATCGACCACGCGCTGCGCCACCGCGGTCAGAACGCGGACGCGGTATGCCCGACGCCCAAGATTGCAGCGCAAGCGGCTGCGGAAGTCGTCGCCCGGTTGCGCGCTGCAGGAGCGATCGACAACCCGGATCCCGACGAGGCCTAGGTACCTAGTTCTCGTCCCAGCGGTTCGAGGTCACCTCGGCGTCGGCGCCGCCACGCGCAAAGCGCAGCGAGACTCTGTCTCCGACGGCGAGCCGCGCTGCATCCTGCACGACGGCGCCCGCCGCCGTGGTCACGATGCTGTAGCCACGGTCGAGTACGGCCTGCGGGCCGAGGTGCTTCAGGCCGGACTCCAGCGCCGCGAGCCGCTGCGCAAGCGCTGCAAGTGCATGGCTGCTGCTTCGCGTCAGACGCTCACCGCAACGGGCGACGCGCTCCGCCTGCGCTGGCCGCGCTCGCAACAGCCTCACGAATTCTCGACATCGATCGGCGAGATCGCGCTCGTCCTGGCTCTGCGCCGCCTTTGCGGCCCTGGTGAGCCGCCTCCCCAGTGTCGCCACCACGTGGGATTGCGCGCTGAGACGCGCCGCCGGGTGCAGCAGACGACGTGAAGCGCGATCGACTCGCTGCATGCGAATCTCCAGGGTGCGTTCCGTGCAGCGTTGCCAGCGAACTGCGCTGGCCGAGAGAGCATCCATCACCGCCTTGCAGTCCGGAACAACCAACGCCGCCGTGCCGGTTGGCGTTGGTGCACGTGCGTCGGCGACGAAGTCGCAAATCGTAAAGTCGGTCTCATGGCCGACACCGCTTACGATGGGAAGCGCCGACTGAAAAACGGCGCGCGCCAGCAACTCGTCGTTGAACGCCTGCAAGTCTTCGATCGATCCGCCGCCGCGACATACGATGAGGACATCGACTTCTCGACGTGCATTTGCGGTGGCGATGGCGCCTGCGAGTTCTGCCGCGGCTCCCCGTCCGTGGACCGCGGCGGGGTAGACGACAACCGGAACCAAGGGCATTCGCCGGCGCAGCGTGGAGAGCACATCGGACAGCGCCGCTGCGCGCAGTGATGTCACAACGCCGACGGCTCGCGGAAATGCGGGCAGCGCTCGCTTGCGCTCGCTGCGGAACCATCCGGCGGCCTCGAGCTTGGCCTTGAGGCGGGCGAAGCGCTCATACAGGACGCCATGACCGGCAAGGCGAACCGTGTCGACATTGAGCTGGAATTCTCCCTTCGCTTCATAGATGGTCGGCGTGGCACGCACCTCGACCGCGAGACCGTCTCTCAACGCGACCTCCAGCAACTGGGCTTTTTGTCTGAATAGAACGCAGCGCGCCTGGGCATGCATGTCCTTCAGGACGAAATAGCAGTGACCGGATGCAGCCCGGCTGAAACCGGAGATCTCCCCGCTGATCCACGCCAGTGCGAGATGCCGTTCGATAAGGAGCCTGGCGGAGCCCACCACCAAGGACACCGGCAGCACAGGCGCGCTCTCAGCACCAGTCGATGCAATCTGGTTTGACAACGATGAGTTGGGAATGCCGTTGTCCATGACAATTACGTTTGCAAAAACCCTTGACCCAGCCACCCACCGGCATTGTCCCGGCCTTGTCGGAGCGCGTCTGGCGTCGTGGGGGTCATCAAATAACTCATTGATCGCACACGCCTAATTTGCGGTGCGAATTTGGGCATGACAATGAAATCCTTACACAGCGGACGACTTAGCCGCCGAATGTACAAGATATACACAATTTTATCCCCAGATATTGTGGAAAACGGCCACGGTCGCAGAATGGCGATGCCGCGCGAAGCCTTATTGGGCGCGGCTTGGCAAGCGTCCCACTGACGCCTCTAGCATAGTGGTCGATGACTCGATGAACCCCACCAGTTAGAATGCATCTTCGCTTCAATTTGTTCATGAACAAACGCTAATGAGTGCTGCGCCGCGTCAAGAGCCGTCCCCGCAGCCGCCTTCGAATTTTCTGCGCCAGATCATCGCCGAGGACCTGAGCTCGCACAAATACGGTGGACGAGTGGTCACTCGCTTTCCGCCGGAGCCCAATGGTTACCTCCATATCGGCCACGCCAAGTCCATCTGTCTCAACTTCGGGCTTGCCACCGAAAACAATGGCACCTGCCATCTGCGCTTCGATGACACGAATCCGGTCAAGGAGGACATCGAGTACGAGGAGTCGATCAAAGCGGCCGTGCAGTGGCTTGGATACGACTGGGGCCCCCACCTCTACTATGCGTCCGACTATTTCGATCGCCTCTATGAATTCGCCCGGCACCTGATCAAGGCCGGTCTGGCCTACGTCGACAGCTCGACGCCCGAGGAATTGAGACGGCTGCGTGGCACTTTGACCGAGCCCGGGCGGCAGAGCCGCTTTCGCGACCGTAGCGTCGAAGAGAACCTGGACCTCTTCAAGCGGATGAAGGAGGGCGAGTTTCCGGACGGCGCTCATGTGCTGCGTCTCAAAATCGATCTCGCCAGCGCCAATATCAACATGCGCGATCCCGCGATCTACCGCATCCGCCACACGTCGCACCATCGAACCGGCGAAAAATGGTGTGTCTACCCACTCTACGACTATACGCATTGCATCTCCGATGCGCTGGAGCGGATCACCCATTCGCTCTGCACGCTGGAGTTCCAGGATCATCGGCCGCTCTACGACTGGGTGATCGAGCGCCTCGCCGAAGCCGGACTGCTGCAAACGCCGCTCCCGCATCAGTACGAGTTCGCTCGGTTGAACCTCACCTATACGGTCATGAGCAAGCGCAAGCTGCTGCAACTGGTCGAGGGCGGGCACGTCGACGGCTGGGACGACCCGCGGATGCCGACGCTCGTGGGCTTACGGCGGCGCGGCTACACGCCGCAAGCGATTCGCGCCTTTGCCGAGCGCATCGGCGTGTCCAAGGCGGATCAATGGATCGATCCGGGCGTTCTGGAGGATTGCCTGCGCGACGATTTGAATGAGCGAGCGCAGCGCCGCATCGCGGTGCTCGATCCGTTGAAGCTGGTCATCGACAACTATCCGCAGGACAGCACCGAAGAATGCTTCGCACCCAACCATCCGCAGCAAACGGCGCTGGGCAAACGAGCGTTGGCCTTGTCGCGCGAGCTTTGGATCGAGCGCGATGACTTTAGCGAACACCCGCCGAAGGGGTACTTCAGGCTGTCGCCGGGAGCCGAGGTGCGCCTGCGCTACGCGTATATTGTTCGTTGCAACGGAGTCGATCGCGATGCCGCCGGTAACGTGGTGACAGTGCACTGTACCTACGATCCGGACACCCGCAGCGGCACACCCGGCGCGGAGGCGCGAAAGGTCCGCGGCAACATCCACTGGCTTTCGGCGCAGGAAGCGGTGCAGGCTGAGGTTCGACTCTACGATCGTTTGTTCAAAGTTCCATACCCCGGCGGCGCGAAACAAGGTGCCGGAGCGGCGACCGGCGGCACGGTGGTCGCCACGGATATCGAGGAAGACGTAGAGTTCGATGAATCGACGGAACGAAATTTTCTCGACGACATCAATCCGCACGGAAAACGTGTCATCACGGCCTTGGTCGAACCCACGCTCATGACTGCTGTCGCGGAGGAACGCTTCCAGTTCGAACGCCACGGATACTTTGTCGTCGATCCGCGCGATTCGGGTGCGGGACATCCGGTTTTCAACCGCGCGGTGACCCTGCGCGATTCGTGGGGCAAGGAAGCGACGGCCAAAGCCTGACAGCGAGTGCTAGTCGGCGCTAGACTCCTAGTCTCGGAGGAAATCAATGAAGCGCATCATCCTCTTCCTCATCACCAACATCGCGGTGATGGTCGTATTGTCGATCGTCACCAGCGTGCTGGGTCTCAATCAGATGTTGGCGGCGAATGGCCTCAATCCGGGGGCGCTGCTGGTCTGGTCGGCGGTGGTCGGCTTCACCGGCGCGATCATCTCGCTGCTCATGTCCAAGTCGATTGCAAAATGGTCGACCGGGGCGCAGGTGATCGATGCGCCACGCAACGAATCTGAGACGTGGCTGCTGTCCACGGTGAAGAAGCTCGCCGACAAGGCGGGGATTCGTATGCCCGAGGTCGCCGTCTACGAGGGAGAACCCAATGCTTTCGCGACCGGCGCGTTCCGCAATTCCGCGCTTGTTGCCGTGTCGACGGGCTTGCTGGGATCGATGTCGCGCGAGGAAATCGAGGCGGTGCTCGGTCACGAGGTTGCGCACGTCTCGAATGGAGACATGGTGACGCTCACTCTCATCCAGGGCGTGGTCAACACATTCGTGGTGTTCTTGTCGCGCGTCGTTGCATTCTTCGTCGACCGCATCATTTTTCGCACCGAGCGCGGCACCGGCCCGGGATATTTCATCACCATGATCGTGGCGCAGATCGTTCTCGGCGTGCTCGCGAGCATCATCGTTGCATGGTTCTCGCGGCGGCGCGAGTTTCACGCCGATGCCGGGAGCGCTCAATACCTCGGCACGCCGCAGCCGATGATCAACGCGCTCTCCCGATTGGGAGGGCTGCCGCCCGGAGAGCTTCCCAAATCGCTCACCGGGTTCGGCATCACCGATAAGGCGGGCATCATGGCCCTGTTCGCGACCCATCCGCCCATCGAAGAGCGCATCCGGGCGCTGCAGGCGCGGCGCTGAACGCTGCGTTTCCCGCGATCGCTCGTTTTCATTCGAGCGAATGGCGCGAGCTAGGGTCCGGCCGACTCTATGAGCTTGGCTGCAGGAAAAGAAACGGCCGGCCAAGATGCCACGGCCGGCCGTCTGTGCGCTTGTGTGCCCTGGAACGGGCTTGAGCGCGGTACGTTACTTGAGGTGATTGGAGACGAGCTTGGTCATCTCGAACATCGACACTTGACGCTTGCCGCCGAAAACCTGCCGCAACTTTTCGTCGGCGTTGATCAGGCGCTTGTTGATCGAGTCCTGCAGCTTGTTCTTCTTGATGTAGTCCCAGATCTTCTTGGTGACTTCGGTGCGCGGCAGCGGCATGCTGCCGACCACCGTGGCGAGCACGGCCGACGGCGTCATCGCCTTCATGAACGCGGCATTCGGTTTGCGCTTTGCACCTGACTTCTTCGCCTTCTTCTTCGGCGCGGCCTTCTTCGGCGCGGCCTTCTTGGCGGATTTCTTAGCAGCGGGTTTCTTTCCGGATTTCTTAGCGGCCTTCTTCGAGGACTTCTTTGCAGCTTTCTTGGCGGTAGCCATAGTTCTCCTTCCTGGGTTGATCGCTTCGTGCGATGGCCATGAATATGAAGCCGGGCCGATCTCCTGACATCGGCCCTCGCGCTCCATCGCGCCAAATATACCGCAATCTCGAACGCGTGGTGAGCAAATCCACGCACTTTTCATAGGGGCGGTGGCGAGGTGTTGCATAGGCGAGAATCGCACAACGCGAGGGCGGCGACCCTATCCCGAGGGATGCGCGGCCGGTATAGTGCGTCCCGCGGATTGGCAGACCCGGTCTAAAGCGGAAGAAAATAGCTCGAGTGGCCCACCATCCGCATTGCGAAAAGCCAGCGTGGCTTACACCTGCCTGACAAGCTTCACGGCTTCAGCGCAGTTCACGCGCGCAGGGGCATGTCGCCGAGGGCTCGCGCTCGGCCTCTTCGCCGTCGCTGCGCTGTTGACCGGCGCTGCTTTCTGCCAGAGCTTCGACCATGGCTTGCTCTGGCGGCTCGACCGGCCCGGCATCCCCCCTTCGTATGTGTTCGGGACGCTGCATTCTGCCGATTCGCGCGTGACGACTCTCCCTCCCGCAGTGGCGCAGGCGTTCGCCGCCTGCCGCACCTACGCCATGGAGATTCAGCTCACCGATGCCGATGAGGTGCATTTTTTCGAGGCGACGCAGTTCGACGATGGGCAGCGCCTTGAATCACTGCTCGGCGCGGAAGACTACGCCCAACTGCGGCGCCTGCTGGGCGACGCAGCTCCCGCGGACGAGATTCTGGCTCGCACCAAGCCCTGGGCTGCGCTGATGCGCGTGGCCGCGCTGTCCGGCTCTGACGGTCTGACTCTGGATCGAGAATTGTTCGCAGCGGCGCGCAGACGCCATATGAGCATCGTCGGTCTGGAACTGCTCGACGAGCAGATCGTCGCGCTCGACAGCATCCCGCTAAAAACCCAGCTCGTCCTGCTAAAGCATGCAATCGAGCATCGCGCACTCCTGGAGGCCCAGCTCGAACCGACGATTCAGGCGTGGCTCGATCGCGATCTCGGCGCTCTTGCACGTCTCAATGCTGCCGCCGCGGCGGGCGACCAAGAGCTCGAGCGCCACCAGGCGCTGCTCACCCGCCGCATCGTCGATGATCGCAGCGCTCTCATGGCCTACCGGCTGTTCATGCCGCTGCGCTCCGGCGGCGTGTTCGTCGCCGTTGGCGCCCTGCACCTGCATGGCGCAAACGGGATGCTTGCGCAGCTCAAGCAGCAGGGATACAAGCTGCGCCGCGTGGACTAGCCTGCACGCCTCGTGCGGCCGTCGCCGCAACCGGAGATAATAGGTGTCACCCTTGAGCGACTTCTTCCTTGGACATCGCCAATCTCCGCCGCGAATACCTGCGCGCCGCGCTTACCGAAGACGAGGTGAATCCCGATCCGCTCAAGCAATTTGAGCGCTGGTTGTCGGAGGCGATTCGCGCCGAGCTACCCGAGCCCACGGCGATGACGCTTGCCACCGCCGACGCAACAGGTCGCCCGTCGGCCCGCATCGTCCTGCTCAAGCGAGTCGATGCGCAGGGGTTCGTCTTTTTCACCAACTACGAGAGCCGCAAGGGCTGCGAGTTGGCCCAGCGGCCCGAAGCGGCGCTGCTGTTCCACTGGGTCGAGCTGGAGCGGCAAGTCCGCGTCGAGGGCACAGTCGACAAAGTGGCCGATGCCGATTCCGACGCTTACTTCGCGACGCGGCCGCTCGACTCGCGAATCGGAGCCTGGGCTTCGCCGCAGAGCCGCGTCATCTCCGATCGTTCCTGGCTCGAACGTGAGTTCGCGGCGGCCCGCGAGCGCTTTGGGGGCGGATCCGCCGTTGCGCGGCCGCGGTATTGGGGAGGTTACCGTGTCGCCCCGGTTTCGCTGGAGTTCTGGCAGGGTCGAAGCTCCCGATTGCACGACCGCATCAGCTATCGCCACGAAGGCGCGCACTGGCTCATCCAACGGCTCGCGCCGTGACCGAGCGAGCGAAGCCAGGCCGCTACGCTTTCCCGGCGCTGATCGGCCTCGGCATTCTCAACCATATGGTGATGTCGGGCAGCCGCGTCACCGCGTCGCTCTACGCGCTTTCCCTGGGAGCAACGCCTCTGATCGTCGGCATTTTGACGGGCCTTTACGCATTTCTGCCTATGCTCCTGGCGGTGTCTGCGGGACGGCTCTCCGATCGCGTCGGCGTGAGACGGCCGATGCTCTTCGGGTCGTGCGGAATCGCGCTCGGGGCCGCGCTTCCTTGGATGCTCCCCGGCCTCGCCTCCCTGTACTTTACGACATCGCTGATCGGCGTCTCGTTCATGTTCTTCCAGGTCGCCGCGCAGAACGCGACGGGCGATTTCGGGCAGCCCTCGGAGCGGGCGAAGAACTTCAGCCTGCTGGCGCTCGGCTACTCGACCTCCGGATTCTTCGGCCCGCTGCTCGCCGGCTTTTTGATCGACCACGCGAGCTTCAGTTCGACTTTCGGGGTGCTTGCTCTGCTGCCGCTGGTCCCGGTCGCGACACTCGCCCGGGGCGCGCCTGCACTACCTGCACATCATCTCGAACGGGCGCACGCAACGACGGGCGGGATTGCCGACCTCCTGCGAAACCGGCGCATGAGGCGCGTATTCATCATCAATGGGCTGCTGTCGATGGCGTGGGACCTGCACACCTTTTTCATCCCGATCTACGGCGCGAAGATCGGACTCTCGGCCTCCCGCATCGGCGTCATCCTGGCGTCGTTCGCGGCCGCCACCTTCGCGGTTCGACTGCTGATGCCGCGCATCGCACGGCGCTTTTCCGAATTCCAGGTGCTGACCGCCGCTCTGTTCGTCGCCGGCTCGGCCTATGCGCTGTTCCCCTTTGTCGAGCGCGTCGGGCCACTGATGATGCTTTCGTTCACGCTCGGCCTCGCGCTGGGCAGCGCACAGCCCATGGTGATGTCGCTGTTGCACAGCATGGCGCCGGCAGGGCGCATGGGTGAGGCCGCGGGTGTGCGGATGACCATCGTCAACGCTTCGACATTCGCCGTGCCGCTGCTCTTTGGTGCGGTGGGCTCGACCCTCGGTCTCGCACCGGTATTCTGGTCCGTCGGAGCGGTGCTCGCTGGAGGCGGCGTGCTCGCGCGAGGGCGCTAGTGCCCTTTGTGTGTGACCAACCCAGACGTCGAATCGCGCGGTAAGGGTCTCTAGGATTTCAGTCGGTCGGCGAACTGCTTGCGAAACTTGGCAACCTTGGGTGCGACGACGAACTGGCAATAAGGCTGCCGGCCATTACGCTCAAAATACTCCTGATGGTAGTTCTCCGCGGGATAGAACGTCGCGGCGTCCGCGATCTGCGTAACGATGGGGTCGTGCCACAGGCCCGCCTGGCTTAGTTCGGCAATGACGCTTTGCGCGTCGGCACGCTGTTCGGGCGTCTGGGCGAAGATCACTGAGCGATATTGCGTTCCGACGTCGCTGCCCTGGCGGTCTCTGGTTGTGGGGTCGTGAATGGCGAAGAAAATGCGCAGAAGGTCCCGGAAGGAAAGCACATCGGGGTCGAATTCAATGCGCACGACTTCGGCATGCCCGGTGTCACCGCCGCACACCGCCTCGTAGCTCGGATTGGGCAGGCTGCCGCCCGCGTAGCCCGATTCAACCGACTGCACGCCCTTGAGCCGATCAAAGACAGCCTCGAGACACCAGAAACACCCGCCGCCCAGCACCGCGGTTTGACTTGCTGACATGTTGTTTGCTCCTAGGCGATACGTTGCAGCATAGCGCGATTAAGCGCTTCGCATGCACCTTGGTCGCGTTTGAGCGGCGCTCGCTTACGCGTTGGTGATTTGTTTGGGTCGCGTGCGTCCGCGGTGCGATAATCACAAGTCGACTCGAACCGTGCCATCCGCATTCGCCATGAAATCGGATACTCCGGAGCGTATCGCATGGCAGAGGACCACGATCGCTCTGTGCTAGGCGGGCCTCAACGCGCGGTTCGGTCGCGCGCGAGCGTGATCGATGCATTCCGCACCTTTTTCTCCTTTGTCGCAGCCGTCGTGCATCGGGTGGATGCAGCCGATATCGGACGCATCGCGGCGAGCCTATCCTACACGACGTTGTTGGGCCTCGTTCCGCTTTTCACCGTCGCCTTCGCTTACGTCGCGCGCTTTCCGCTGTTTCAGCGCTGGCTCGACGCACTGGAGCCGATCCTGCTCAAGTTCCTGCTTCCTACGAGCGGCACGACCATTCGCCACTACCTCTCCGAGTTCACAGCGCGCACCGCCGAGCTGCAAGGCATCTCCGCGATCTTCATCGTCGTGACGGCGGTGCTGCTGGTTGCACAGGTCGAGCGCGAAATCAACGTGATCTGGGGCGGTAACGCGACGCGTTCCTTCGCACAGCGCGCCATCGTGTACGCGCTCGGCTTCGTGACTGTTCCGGTGGTGATCGCCGCGGCGGTGTACTTCACGACCTGGGCGATCGAACAGTCGATTGCGGTGGTGCCGATTGCCTCGCAGGCGCTGCCTTTTCTTGCACGGCCGTTCGCCGTGGCCATCGGCACCGGAATTCTCACGCTGATCTATCTGATCGTCCCGGTTCGCAGCGTCCCTTTGCGTGCAGCGGTCATCGCCGGGTTCGTGGCCGCGGTCGCGTTCGAGATCGCGCGGGGCGCATTCACCTTTTACATCCTCAACCTGTCCACCTATCGGATGGTCTACGGGGCTCTCGCCGCGCTGCCGGTGTTCCTGATCTGGGTCTATCTGTCGTGGATCATCGTGCTCGTCGGCGCGGCTATTGCCGCGACACTGGCCGAAGGACGTCGCCCGGATACGCGCTGACGCGTGATCGATTGCCGGCGACGTTTACCCGCTCAAAGCCACTTCGTGTGCTGTTCGGTCGCTGTGGTAAACATGCAGTAGCTTGCGCCGCTTCACCTTGCCGAATCGCGGTGGCCACGCTAGAGTGCACGCCTTGTGCCGCAATCACGTGGAGTGAAAATCTGTGTGGTCGATCATACAAGCGGCGGGCTGGCCGATCTGGCCTCTGATCCTTGCATCGGTGATCGCGCTGGCGCTCATCTTCGAGCGCATGTGGTCGCTGCGGCAGACCGCTGTCGCACCGCCAGGCATGGTCGATCATGTGCTGGCCGAGTACAAGAATGGCGGCGTCACACCGGAGTTGCTCGCCAAGACGGCGGCGCAGGGACCGCTCGGGCGAGTTCTCGCTTCGGGGCTGGCCAATGTCAAGAGCCCGCGGCCCGTGATGAAGGAAGCGATCGAGGAAGTCGGGCGAATCGTCGGTCATGATCTTGAGCGCTTCCTCACAACGCTCGGAACGATTGCGGCGATGTCGCCGCTGCTTGGGCTTTTCGGCACCGTGGTCGGCATGATCGAGATCTTCGGTTCCCAGAGCGCAACCGGATCGAATCCCATCCAGCTCGCCCACGGCATATCAGTCGCGCTCTACAACACTGCGCTGGGACTGATCGTCGCCATCCCGAGCATGATTTTCTATCGACACTTTCGCGCCAAGGTCGACAGCCTGATCCTGGAGATGGAGCAGCAGGCGATCAAGCTGGTCGAGATCGCTCACGGCGAGCGGCGCTAGGGTTACTGTTCTCGCGTATTACTAAATGAACCTCCGCGGAAGCCGCAGTCGAGACGAGCCGGAGATCAACTTCATTCCGCTGATCGACGTCCTGCTGGTCATCCTGATTTTCCTGATGGTCACGACCACCTACCAGCGAGTCGCCGAGCTGCAAATCACCTTGCCCGAGGCGGACGCCGAGCAGATGAGGCAGAGGCCGAAGGAGATCAACGTCGGCGTCGATGCGCAAGGACATTACGTCATCGACAAGACGGTTTTCCAGTTCACCACTGTGGCGGCCCTGGGAGAAGCGTTGAGCCGCGCCTCTGGCGGTGCAAAAGACGCGGTGGTCATCATCAACGCCGATGCCAACGCAACGCACCAGTCGGTCATCCATGTGATGGAAGCAGCGCGCGAAGTCGGGTTGATCCATATCACCTTCGCGACGCAGACGACGAAGAAGTAGCCGTGCGAGTGCCCGGCGCGGAGCCGGGGGCGGGGATCCAGTGTTATTTAGCCAAAGACGCTGGGCTCCCGCTTCCTCGGGAACGACGGTACGGCGAGCGGCGCGATGCACCGTTTCGAACCACCCGTGACTCTTTCCGAGCATCTCCTCGCCGCCTGGTACGCGCCGCGCCTTACACTGCTCACGGCGGCGCTGGTCCCTTTGTCACTGGTCTTCCGCGCCGTTGTTGGGCTGCGCCGCGCGCTTTACTCCTCGGGAGCGTTGCGCAGCGAGCGCTTGCCGGTGCCGGTGGTGATCGTCGGCAACATCGTCGTCGGCGGCAGCGGCAAGACTCCGCTGGTGATCGCCCTCGCCGACGAGTTTCGCGCGCGGGGATGGCATCCCGGCATCGTAAGCCGGGGCTACGGCGGAGGCGCTAGCGTCGCGCGAGCCGTGCCGAGCGATAGCACTGCGGAAGATGTAGGCGATGAGGCTCTGCTGCTCGCTCGAAGTGGTCATCCGGTGTGGATAGGACGCGACCGTCCCGCCGCTGCGCGCGGCCTGCTTGCGGAGCACGCCCAGTGCGACCTAATTGTCTCCGACGACGGCCTTCAGCACTATGCGCTCCATCGCAACGTCGAGATCGCGGTCGTCGATGCGGCACGTGGGCTGGGCAACGGCCTGTTGCTCCCGGCCGGTCCGCTGCGCGAGCCCGCGTCGCGGCTCGACCGGATCGACGCCCTGGTGTCCACCGGTGGGCCATGGCGGCAGCGAGGACGGCTGAGCTTTGCCATGGCGCTCGAAGGAAATCGCTTTGCGCGCGTCAATGCGCCGACCGTGACCATCACGGCCGAAGCGTTCCGCAGCGGGCGCATCCACGCGCTTGCCGGCATCGGCAATCCCCAGCGCTTTTTCGATCACCTGGCCTCGCTGGGCATCGTTGCCGCGCTCCACCCGTTCCCCGATCATCATCGGTTCACGCCTGGGGAGCTTGCGTTGCCGGGTGCGACTGCGATACTGATGACGGAAAAGGATGCGGTAAAATGCACTGCGTTTGCCGATGACCGCTGTTGGGTCTTGCCGGTGCGTGCGGTACCCGATCCGGCGCTCTATACCCTGGTCGAGGAGAAGCTGAAGTGGATCCCAAATTGCTCGAGATCCTCGTCTGCCCGGTGACCAAGGGCCCGCTGACCTACGACAAGGAGCGTCAGGAGCTCATCTCGAAGTCAGCGCGGCTTGCCTATCCGATTCGCGACGGCATTCCGGTTATGCTCGAAGAAGAGGCGCGCCGGCTGGAGCCCTCAGAATACGAGTGACCTTCACGGTCCTCATTCCTGCTCGCTACGCGTCGACACGGCTGCCGGGCAAGCCGCTGCTGGACATCGGCGGCAAACCGATGGTTGTCCGGGTAGCGGAACGCGCCGCGCACAGCGGTGCGGCGCGCGTCGTGATCGCCACCGACGACCAGCGGATCGTTGCTGCGGCGGCCGAGCACGGTATCGATGCAGTAATGACTCGTGCTGATCACCCGACCGGAAGCGACCGCCTCGCCGAGGCCGCCACGACGCTTGCGCTGAATGAAAGCTCGATCGTTGTCAACGTTCAAGGCGACGAGCCGCTGCTGGAACCGGAACTGATCCGCGACGTCGCCGAATTGCTCGCGACCCATCGCGACGCCTCGATCGCCACCGCATGCCATCCGATCGAGGATCCGGGTGAAGCATTCAATCCCAACGTGGTCAAGGTGGTGCTCGACCGCTCGGGTTACGCCATGTATTTCAGCCGCGCCACGATTCCCTGGGCGCGCGATGCATTCGCCGACGGCCGGCGCGAGGTTCCGGGAGAAATGCCTCTGTACCGCCACTACGGGCTCTACGCATATCGTGCGAGCTTCCTTCGTCTCTACCCGACGCTCGAGCCGGCGCCTATCGAACGCTTCGAAGCGCTGGAGCAGTTGCGCGCCCTCTGGCACGGCTACCGCATCGTGGTTGCAGTCACCCGCGGAGCGCCGGCGCCCGGCGTTGATACGGCGCAAGATCTCGAGCGAGTTCGCGCCGTTTATCTCGGGCAGGGCGCGGCTTGAAGCTGCCGGAGGTTTGACCGGCCTTTGGATTCAAGCCAGAATTCGCGCGCGGGCGCTGTGCAGTCTTTCAGCGTCGCGCCGTCGTCGCCCATCTCCCAGGGCCTGTTAACGCTATGGACACAAACGCGTTGCGTCGCCGAAAACGCCGAGCGCAAGGCGCAAAGGCGAAAGCGGGCAGGGCGCCCGGTGAGAGTTTGCAACGCAGCGATCGGCGTTTTCGGCAGCAACCCGACGGGAACGGGGGCCTTAGGGCGCCACTCTGTGTTGCCGTCCTCGCCAAGACCACTAGTCTTGGCTTCGTCCTGCGCCTTGGTTGGCGCCCTAAGGCGCCCGTTCGCGTATGCGCCCATAGCGTTCACAGGCCCTAGTCCATCATGCGACTCATACTGCTTGGCCCGCCCGGCGCCGGTAAGGGGACGCAAGCCAACTATATTCGCGAAGCGTACGGCATTCCGCAAATCTCGACGGGAGACATGCTTCGCGCGGCCGTCAAGGCAGGAACAGCGCTCGGGCTGGCAGCGAAGAGGGTGATGGACTCGGGCGCACTCGTATCCGACGACATCATCATTGGCCTGGTCAAAGAGCGCCTTACGGAGCCCGATTGCGGCAAGGGGTATTTGTTCGACGGCTTCCCCCGCACCATACCCCAGGCCGACGCGATGAAGGATGCCGACGTCGCGATCGACTATGTGCTCGAGATCGATGTTCCCGACGCCGCGATCGTCGAACGCATGAGCGGGCGTCGTGTTCATGTCGCCTCTGGCAGGACCTATCACGTCAAGTTCAATCCGCCCCGGGTTGCAGATCGTGACGATGTCACCGGCGAGCTGCTGATCCAGCGCGACGACGACCAGGAAGAGACGGTGCTCAAACGTCTCGCCGTTTATCACGCGCAAACCAAACCGCTGATCGCCTATTACGCCAAGTGGGCGGAAACGGGGGATCCGCTCGCCCCGAAGTACCGCAAGGTCGACGGCATGGGCAGCGTAGATGCCATTCGAGCCCAAGTGCTCGCTGCGTTGAAAGCCTAAGACGCTGTCGCGCCGATCCTCCAGGCGCCTGCCCGCCGGGATGCGCGGGCCTGCAGCTCGTTGCGTGAAACCGTGAGGACCGCCAGTTCCCCGACGGTTTCAATCGTTATCTGCAGCATCGATCACGCCATGTTCCGGCGCGTTTGCGAGCGATATCGGACGCTCTACACCGGTCGCTCGGTTGAAATCGTAGGCATTCACGATGCGCGCTCGTTGGCGGAGGGCTACGAGCGGGGAATTGCGCAGACCAAGGGCGAGGTGCTGATCCTGTCTCATGACGATATCGACGTACTCACCCCGGACTTCGCCGCCCGCGTTGCGCACCATCTCGCCGGCAACGACTTGATTGGCGTCGCGGGAACGACGCGTCTAGTCGAGGGACGCTGGGCGGCTGCCGGCGATCCCTATGTCTACGCGCTGATAAGCTCGCCGCTTCCCGAGGGGGGCTACGGCACGATGTTGCTCGGCGGCGGCCCGCTGGTCGTCCCCGGCATCCAGGCGCTCGACGGAGTGCTGCTCGCCATGCAGCGGAGAGTGTTCGCGGCTGTCGGTTTCGACGCCGCGGTATTCGATCACTTCCACCTCTACGATCTCGACTTCAGCTTTCGAGCGTACCGGGCGGGTTTCAAGCTAGCCGTGTGCCGCGACATCGTCCTCATCCACGAGTCGACCGGTCGCTACGATGCCGTGTGGAGGGAATACAAGCGTCGCTTCGATCTGAAGCACCGCGAGCATCTCCTGGCGGACTGGAAGGCGAAGGAGGGCGCACGCGCGTCTTTTTCTTCCTCGACGCGGGAAGACATTCTGCGCAAATGCGCGCCCGTGGAGCTCGCACGGATCGCCGCTCAGATCGAGCGCGCGAACTCGGTTCTCTAGGGTTCGCGTTCGCTCGATTGGACGCGTCAAGGCAGCGGCCTTAAAATCGCCACCCTCGCGTCACGTTTTCATCCCATGCCCGCGCGCAACGCCTTCTATGCCCAGTCCGGCGGCGTAACCGCCGTTATCAACGTCTCCGCCTGCGCTGTCATCGAGACCGCTCGCCGCAACAGACGCCGTATCGGCAAGGTCTACGCCGGCCGTAACGGCATCATCGGTGCCCTCACCGAGGATCTGATCGACACCAGCAAGGAGCCACTGCGTTCGATCACCGCGCTCAAGCACACGCCGGCGGGAGCATTCGGCTCGTGTCGCTACCAGCTTGCCAGCATCGAAAAGGACCGGTCGCAATATCAGCGCCTGATCGACGTGTTTCGCACGCATGACATCGGGTACTTTTTCTACAACGGAGGCAACGACTCCGCCGACACCTGTCTCAAGGTGTCGCAGTTGTCCGCCCTGATGGGTTATCCGATCACCGCGGTGCACGTGCCAAAGACCGTCGACAACGATCTGCCCATCACCGATTGCTGCCCCGGCTTTGGGTCCGTCGCCAAATACGTGGCGACTTCCATGCGGGAGGCGGCCTTCGACGTCGCATCGATGGCCAAGACCTCGACGCGCGTTTTCGTGCTGGAGGTGATGGGCCGACATGCGGGATGGATCACCGCTGCGGTCGGCCTGGCAGCGGACAAGGGCACGCCGATTCCCCTGGTTCTCCTGTTTCCCGAGATTCGCTTCGACGAGACGAAATTCCTGGCGGAGGTTGACGCACGGGTCCGCAAGTTCGGCTACTGCTGCGTCGGCGTCTCCGAAGGCCTGCTAAACGCGGAAGGCAAACTCATGGCCGAGGCGGGGACCAAGGATGCGTTCGGTCACGCCCAGCTCGGTGGCGTGGGTCCGCTGGTCGCCTCGATCGTCAAGGACAGGCTCCGCCATAAATACCACTGGGCGGTCGCCGACTACCTGCAACGGGCGGCACGGCATCTCGCCTCGAAAACCGACGTGCAACATAGCTACGCAGTAGGCAAGGCGGCGGTGGAGCTGGCGCTCGACGGACACAACGCGGTGATGCCGACGATCGTGCGCACATCGGATAGGCCCTACCGCTGGAAGATCGGCGTGGCGTCGCTGGACAAAGTGGCGAATGTCGAAAAGAGCCTTCCCCGCGACTACATCAGCGCCGATGGCTTCGGCATCACGGCGAAAGCGCGCGCCTATCTCGAGCCGTTGGTGCGGGGCGAAGACTACCCTCCGTTCGAAGGCGGCCTGCCGCGCTACGCGCGTCTGAAAAACGTCGCCGTGCCGAAGAAGCTGGAGACGGAATTCAAGCTCTGATCGAAAGCTCACTGTATGAAGCACGTCGACTACTACTTCACTCCCGTGTCTCCGTTCACCTACCTCGGGCACGATCGCCTTGTCGCGGTCGCGAGCAGGCACGGCGCGTCGGTCGCCGTCAAGCCCGTCGATATCGGCAAAATCTTCTCCGTCTCTGGGGGCTTGCCGCTCAAGCAGCGTGCGCCGCAACGCCAGGCATACCGGCTGTTCGAACTCAAGCGATGGCGGGAACTCCTAAGCATGCCGCTCAATCTGCAGCCGAAGTTTTTTCCCGTGCCCGGAGACCCGGCGTCGAAGTGGATTCTCGCCGCGCTGGAACGCAGCACTGCCGAGGGTCTCAAGCTCGCGGGCGCGATCATGCGTGCGGTCTGGGTTGAGGAGCGAGATGTCTCCGACGCGGCCACGCTGGCGGCGCTCGCCGCCGAGCAGGGCCTCGACGCCGTACGCCTTGGCCGGCGCGCAGGAGAGGCTGACATCGGCGCGCGCTACGACGCGCTCACGCAGGAAGCGATCGAGCGCCAGGTCTTCGGCTCGCCGACTTACATCTACCGCGACGAGCCCTTCTGGGGACAGGACAGGCTCGACTTTTTGGACCGTGCGCTGGCAAAATAGCGCGTTTTTCCGGTCGTGCGCTTGAGATTCGACGCGCAACGGCCGACCGGCCGCCTCCAAATGGGCTAGGAGGGCGCTAAAAGCCGGATGACAAAGCATTCGCGTCACCATATTTGAGGGGATAGTCATGTCATACGCACTCGTGTTCGCGCTCATATGCGCGCTCGCCGCGCTGATCTATGGCGGATGGTCGATCAGCTGGATCCTGGCCAAGCCCAGCGGCAACGAACGGATGCGCGAGATCGCCGCTGCGGTCCAGCAAGGCGCCCAGGCGTACCTGAACCGGCAGTACACCACCATCGGCATCGTCGGCATCATCCTCTTCGTCGTGATCGGAGTGTTTCTTTCGTGGCGCACTGCCTCGGGTTTCGCCATCGGCGCTGTGCTCTCGGGACTCGCCGGGTACATCGGCATGAACGTGTCCGTCCGCTCCAACGTGCGCACCGCCGAAGCAGCGCGCAGCGGGCTCAACGAGGCGCTTTCCCTTGCGTTCCGCGGCGGAGCAATCACCGGCCTGCTCGTCGTGGGCCTCGGCCTGCTCGGCGTAGCGGGCTTCTACTGGTTCCTCGTGCAATCGGCGTCCTACGTGCCGAATGCCACGAAGGAAGGACTGCACGGCACCATCGAACCGCTCGTGGGGCTGGCCTTCGGCGGTTCGCTCATCTCGATCTTCGCGCGGTTGGGCGGCGGGATTTTCACCAAGGGCGCCGACGTTGGTGCGGACCTAGTGGGTAAGGTCGAGGCGGGGATTCCCGAGGACGACCCGCGCAATCCGGCGGTGATCGCCGATAACGTGGGCGACAACGTCGGCGACTGCGCCGGGATGGCGGCCGACCTGTTCGAAACCTACGCCGTCACGATTATCGCGACCATGCTGCTGGGCGCGCTACTCATGCCCGTGCACGCTCAGGCTGCAGTCACGTATCCGCTTGCGCTGGGCGGCTTTTCCATTCTCGCTTCGATCGTCGGCTGTTTTTTTGTGAAGGCGCGCGAGGGCGGCAAGATCATGAACGCGCTCTATCGCGGCTTGATCGTCGCCGGCGTTCTATCCGCCATCGGCTTCTGGTTCATCACCCAGTCGCTGATGTCGGACGTGGTCGCGTCCGATCCGTCGCTATCCACACTGCGCCTCTGGGGCGCGGGCTTAGTCGGTCTCGCTCTGACCGCGGCCATGGTCGTGATCACCGAGTACTACACGGCGACCGAATTCAAGCCGGTGCGTCATGTTGCCGAAGCCTCGACGACAGGCCATGCGACCAACATCATCGCGGGCTTGGGCGTATCGATGAAAGCGACTGCGTTGCCGGTGCTCTCGGTGTGCGTGGCGATTCTTGTCTCGTACTGGCTCGCAGGTCTCTACGGGATTGCGATCGCAGCGACGGCGATGCTGTCGATGACCGGCATCATCGTTGCGCTCGATGCCTACGGCCCGATCACCGATAACGCCGGCGGCATCGCGGAGATGGCCAAACTTCCCGATTCCGTGCGCGCGATCACCGATCCGCTCGACGCGGTCGGTAACACGACCAAGGCGGTCACCAAGGGCTACGCCATCGGTTCCGCGGGCTTAGCCGCGCTGGTGCTGTTTGCGGACTACACCCATGCGCTCGCTGGCGCCAACATCAACGTCGGCTTCGATCTGTCGGATCGGATGGTGATCATCGGGCTGTTCCTGGGCGGTCTGATCCCCTATTTGTTCGGCGCGATGGCGATGGAGGCCGTCGGCCGCGCCGCTGGCGCGGTAGTGGTCGAAGTACGGCGGCAGTTCAAAGAGATCAAGGGCATCATGGAAGGCACCGCCAAGCCAGAATACGGCGTGGCTGTCGACATGCTGACCAAGGCGGCGATACGGGAAATGATCGTCCCCTCGCTCCTGCCGGTGCTGGTTCCTGTCATCGTCGGCCTGGCGCTCGGTCCCGTCGCTCTCGGTGGCCTACTCATGGGCACTATCATCACCGGTCTGTTCGTCGCCATTTCCATGACTACTGGTGGCGGTGCGTGGGACAACGCCAAGAAGTACATCGAGGACGGCCATCACGGAGGCAAGGGATCGGACGCGCACAAGGCAGCGGTGACCGGCGATACGGTGGGCGACCCGTATAAAGACACCGCGGGTCCCGCTGTGAACCCGCTGATCAAGATCATCAACATCGTCGCGTTGATGATCGTGCCGCTGCTGGCGATCCACGGCGTGAACAAGCCTGCGCCAACCCCGGTCATGATCAATCCGGTCGCGCCCGCCGTTGCGCCTGCGCCGTCGGGCTCCACGGCGCCCGGGCCAACGTCGCCTGCGAGTGCTCCGGCGCCGGCGACACCGAAGTAGGTTGAGCCCCGCAGCTTCAGAGGAACGAAAAGGCTTCGGCTCCGGGGTTCGATAGCGTCCCTGGCATTCGCTGCTGCGAGAGCGCAGGCCGCGCGGCGTCAGCGCTTGCGCGCCAGCATGATGCCGTCGCCGACGGTGACCAAGCAGGCGTCGACGCGTGCATCGTCGCGAATCTTGAGATTGAGCGCGCGCAGCGCGTCGGTGTCGGTATCGTGAACCGTCGGCACGGCAACTTCGCCGCCCCACAGCATATTGTCGAATGCGATCAATCCGCCGGAGCGGATGAGCTTGAGGCAGGTCTCGTAATAGGCGTCGTACCCGCTTTTGTCGGCATCGATAAAGGCGAAATCGAAGCTGCCTGCGCCCGATTGCCGCAGCAGATCGCGAAGCGTCTCGAGGGCCGGAGCGAGCCTGAGGTCGATTTTTTGCGCTATTCCCGCCTCAGCCCAATAGCGACGTGCGACATCGGTCCATTCCTTGCTCACATCGCAGCAGACGAGTTTGCCGTCGGCCGGCAGCGCCGCCGCGACGCACAGCGCGCTGTAGCCGGTGAAGGTGCCGATTTCGATCGCTCTGTGCGCGCCGATCGAGCGAGCCAGGAGCGCAAGCAGCGCGCCCTGGTCGGCGCTGATCTGCATGCCGCCGTTGGGCAGCTTCTGCGTCTCGGCACGCAGCCTCCGCTGCACGTCGGTTTCGACGGTGATCTGCCTGGCGACGTAGTCTTCGACATCCGCCGGAAGAAGGGATCGACGCATCGACCAAGGATGCCGCCAAAACCGGTGCCGCGCAACAAGAGGCGTCGTGCCTGAGGGATTGCTATGAGCTACCCGGGTCGGACTGACGCGGAGCCTCAAGGTTGAAATTCTTTGACCCCGAGTTGCCAGAAGAGAAACGCAAACTCGTCGGCTTGCTCTTCGTAGCGCTGCTTCTTGGTCGAGCCGAAGCCGTGGCCTGCGTCGTACTCGATACGCAGGAGCACCGGCTTGCCGCTGGTTGACGCGGCCTGCAGCCGAGCTGCCAGCTTGGCGGATTCCCAGGCGTCGACGCGCGGATCATTGATGCCGGTTGAAATCAGAACCGCGGGATAGCTCACGCCATCCTTGACCCAGTGGTAAGGGCTCATCGCGTATAGGCTCTTAAAACCTTCCTCGGACTTCACGGAGCCGAATTCCGGAATGTTTGGAACCCCGTTGGCCGTGGTCTCCATGCGAATCATGTCGGCCGCGGCTACCTGATCGAAGGCGGCCGCAAAAAGGTCGGGCCGGTCCGTGATCGAGCGTCCGACAAAGATGCCGCCCGCGCTGCGTCCTCGAATCGCCAATTTGGCGGGCGACGTGTATTTTTCGGCGATCAACCACTCGGCGCAAGCGATGGCGTCGTTCCATGTATTGGGCTTGGTTGTCTTGTATCCGGCGCGGTGCCAGTCCTCGCCGTACTCTCCACCACCACGCACGTGGGCGATCGCGAGAATTCCGCCCCGGTTGAACCAGGAAAGGAACACCGGATCAAAACGGGGCGTACGCGACAGGCCGTATGCGCCGTAACCGTACAAGATTGTCGGATTGTCACCGTCGAGCCGGATACCGTTCTTATGCACGACCGATAAGGGGATCATCGTGCCGTCACGAGCCTTTGCCTTGAGCTCTTCAGCGATCAGGTCCATAGGATTGTCATATTCGCCTTGAGGCTGTAGTCCCGTGTCGGCCACTTTGCGCGACTTTGCATCGTAGACAAACCAGCCGCCGAAACGAGTCCAAGCGCGGGACTCAAACACCACACCTGGCATCCGCGGATCTGCAGTCAGTGAATCGACGTCGCCAGCGAAGGGCAGTTCGATGGACTCCGGCTTGGAGCCGGTCCCGTGGGCGAGGCGAAGCAAGTCGCTGATGCCGCCGTTCATGCGGCGCACGTACAGCGCATCCTTTGCCGCGGCGATGCCGGTGATGACCGCTTCGCTGGCTGGAACGACAACCTGCGCCGTCGCCATATCGGGTTTGCCGAGCAACAGACGCAGCACCTTGAAGCGCGACGCGCCCTTGTGCGTCAGCAAGTACAGGGTGTCGCCGATCACCCTCGCGTCGGTGACATCATCCTCTGTGGCGGCGATCTTGATCCAGGGCGTCTTGTCCCCGTTCAACAAGGCAAGAGGCGCAGCATAAAGCTGGAACTCGTTCTGCGTACCGTTGACCACCGCGCCGATGATGTAGTTCGAAGCGATGGGATGAGCGGCAAACACCAGCTCTGTCGGCTTCACCACGACGGCGGGTGACACACCGGTGCCGAGCAGGACCGTGTCATCGTCGGGGTTCATCCCGAGTCGGTGCAGGTAGACCTTCTGAAACTGGTACTTGTCTGTGACCGGTGCACCCGGCGCCAGCTTTTGCATGCGGCTGTAGATCAGGCGGCCACCAGGAAGCCATGAAGGCGATGCGAAGTTCGCACGATCGATGACGTCTCCCGTTTCCCTTGCGGTGGCCGTATCCAGGACGTGCAGTACGCTCTCTTCCGAACCGCCGATGGATATCCCGTAGGCGACATACCTATTGTCTGGCGACGGTTGGTAGTAATCGATGGCGTAGTGCTTGTCGGCCGGGGCTTTCATTCCTTCCGGGTCGACGAGCAAGCGTTCCTTGCCCTGAAAACCATCCCTCATGTACAGCTTGGGGATGTTTTCCGTCGCGCTGCGCTTCAGGTAGTAGATGCGATTCCCCACCACCTGGACCATGGTGACACGCGCTGCAGCGGCTTGGTCAAACCGATTGATCTCCTCGAGTAGCACCTTGCGCTGGGGAACCTTGTCGAGGATTGCGCGCGTGTAATCGGCTTGAGCCTTTATCCATGCGGCAACTTCCCTATCCTTTGTGTCCTCGAAGTAGCGATACGGGTCGTGAACGGTGACACCATAATAAGTGTCGGTTACGTCCCTGACGGGGGCGGCCGGCGGCGGCGTTTGCGCTGAAGCGATCTGGGAGACGAGGGCGAGGCTCGCGACGACAAACCGCAACAGGCTAGGCGACGAAAACATCGGCTGGCTCCGGGTAGTGGACCGAGCGCGGGCGATTATGCCAGCGACCCGATCTCGGAGCCAGACCGGGGCGATATACTGCGCCTCGAAAAATAACGAATCACAACCCGCGATGAACTCCGGGCTTCTTTCTGCCACGATTCTGCTCATTCTGGTCATCGACCCGTTCGGCAACGTGCCGCTGGTCGTGAGCGCGCTCGCGTCGACGCCTGCGGCGAGGCATGCCAGGATCGTTCTTCGCGAATGTCTGATCGCCTATGCCGTGCTGCTCCTCTTTCTGATCGGCGGACACGCCTTTCTTGCGCTGATGCATCTTTCGGAGACTTCGCTCACCATCGCAGGCGGCGTGATCCTTTTCCTGATCGCCTTGCGCATGGTGTTCTCGCATCCAGAGGGTATCTTCGGAGCGCCGGCCGGCAGCGAGCCGTTCATCGTCCCGCTGGCCATTCCCGCAATCGCCGGACCATCGGCGCTGGCGACGGTGATGCTCATGGCCTCGAGAGATCCCGCGCATACCAGCGTGTGGGCTGCCGCGCTCACCGGCGCGATGGCGGTGACGACCATCACCCTGGTTGCGGCCGGATGGCTGCAACGCCTTCTCGGCGAGCGCGTCATTCGCGCCTTCGAAAGGCTGATGGGGCTGGTGCTGACTGCGGTCGCGGTCGAGATGCTGCTCGGGGGAATCAAGGAAGTGGCCGCGCAGTTTCGCGGCTGAAGCTGGGCCGACGAAGAGAGACTAGGCCGGCCGCAACCAGCCTTCTTCTCGGCGCACCGCGCCGTTACGCTCGAGCTCGCTTACCAGACGTTCGGCAAGTGCTTTTGCCGAAACGCGAAAGAAACGCGAATTGAAGTCCCGATAGACCTCGACGCGATCGAGATAGTCGGGCAGATCGGCGAGCGCGATGCCGCGTTTATCGAGCAGCGCAAACATCAGCAATGACTTGAGCACGTGGCGTGCGTTGCGTAGCGCATCGGCTTGGAGGGCGTCGGTACGTTGCAAGGAGCGATTGAGTGCGGCTCGAACGTCGGTGAACGGCTCGCCATGGCCGGGAATGACTACGCGCACGTCGAGTCGCGCGATCATCTCTAGCGTGGCGCGCGCCGCGGGCAGCGCTGCGGGATCGACCTCCGGTGGCATCACAATACCGTAGCCGTTCTCCCACAACGCGTCGCCTGAGACAAGAATGCGATGCTCGGGGTTGTAGAACACCAGCGCCGCCATGTCGTGACCCGGCGCCGCGATGGCGCGCCATTCCAGGTCGCCCCATAGAAGCGTCTCACCCGGCTTCATGATCCCATCGACACGAAATCGATCGACATGCTGATCGCAATAGCCCAGCAGCAGCGCCTTTTCTTCCCATGAAGCGATGAGCGGTGCTTCGCCTTGTGGAAGCACGACGGCGCACGCATAGCGCGCCTGGACGGCAGCGTTACCGCCCATGTGGTCGCTGTGACAGTGCGTGTTGAACAATTTCGCCAGAGGCTCGTCGCCGATGCCCTGGGGCGAAGAAAGCAGCGCCAGCGTGAGCGGCGCATGGCGGGTGAAACCAGAATCGATCAGAACATGGCCGTCGCGGCTCTTGAGCAGGATGTTGTTCGACGACAGCCAGTCGCGGACGAAGACGCGGAGCTGCGGAGGCAGCAATGTTCTTGCGTCCGTCGTCATTGGAGCTTTTGCAGAAACTCTCCGACCATCGCCACCCGATCGGCGAGCTCCGGCGCGGCGCGCTCGATGCGCACACGGTCCTGACCCGCGAAGCGGTAACGCCCGTCGCGTTGCACCAGCGTGATCAGCTTGCCGGGATCAAACGACGGCTTGCGCGTGAAATGAACCTGCGTGCGCTCCGGCCCCGCGTCGATCTTGGTGACCCCGAGCGGCTTGGCGATCAGCCGGAGGCGATGGCACGCAAGCAGAGCCTGGGTCTGCTCGGGAGGCAGTCCAAAGCGATCGATCAGCTCCTCCTGCATGGCTTCGAGCTCTTCTGCATTGGTGCAATTGGCGAGCCGCTTGTACAGGATCAGGCGTTCGTGCACGTCGCTGCAGTAGGTTTCCGGGAGCAGCGCGGGGACGTGCAGGCTGATCTCGGTAGCGACTCCCAACGGCTCGGTCAAGTCCGGTTCGCGGCCGGCTTTGAGTGCATCGACCGCCGCTTTGAGCATGTCGGCATAGAGCTGGAAGCCGATCTGTTGCATCTCGCCCGACTGCTCCTCGCCGAGCACCTCACCGGCGCCGCGGATCTCCAGATCGTGCATGGCGAGATAGAAGCCTGAGCCGAGATCCTCCATGAGCTGGATCGCCTCGAGCCGCTTTTTCGCCTGCGCGGACAGCGAGTCCTCGGGAGGAGTGAGCAGATAGGCGTAAGCCTGGTGATGCGAGCGTCCGACGCGGCCGCGCAACTGATGCAGTTGCGCCAGACCGAACTTGTCGGCGCGATTGATGATGATGGTATTGGCGGTCGGCACGTCGATGCCGGTTTCGATGATGGTCGAGCACAGAAGCAGATTGCAGCGCTGCTGGTAGAAGTCGCGCATCACCCGCTCCAGCTCGCGCTCCGGCATCTGACCATGAGCAATCGCGAGCCGCGCTTCGGGAACCAGCGCCTTGAGCTTCTCGCCCATGCTGACGATGGTGTCGATGTCATTGTGCAGGAAATAGATCTGGCCCCCGCGGTGCAGCTCGCGCAAGGCGGCTTCCCGCACGATACCCGGAGAGTAGCGGGAGACGAAGGTCTTGATCGCAAGTCGACGCTCGGGCGCCGTGGCGATCACGGAAAAGTCGCGCAAGCCCTCGAGCGACAGCGCGAGCGTTCGCGGAATCGGCGTCGCGGTAAGCGTCAGCACGTCGACTTCGGCGCGCAAGCGCTTCAACTGCTCCTTCTGCCGGACGCCGAATCGATGTTCCTCGTCGATGATCACCAGCCCCAGGCGCTTGAATTTGACGTCGGGCTGAATGAGTTTGTGGGTGCCGATGACGAGATCGATCTTCCCCGAGGTCAGACCTTCCAGCGCGGTTTTGACTTCCTTGCCGGAACGGAAGCGCGAAAGCTCGACGATCTTGACCGGCAGCTCGGCGAAGCGATCGGTAAAAACCTGCAGGTGCTGTTCGGCAAGCAGAGTCGTCGGCACCAGTACCGCGACCTGCTTGCCGTCGGCGATGGCGACGAACGCTGCACGCAGAGCTACTTCGGTCTTGCCGAAGCCGACGTCTCCGCAAACCAGCCGGTCCATCGGCTTGCCTGACACCAGATCCTTGATGACGGCTTCGATCGCCGCAGCCTGATCCGGCGTTTCCTCGAAACCGAAACCGGCGGCGAACGCCTCGTAGTCGTGCACGTTGAACCTGAACGCGTGACCTTCACGCGCGGCGCGCTGGGCGTACAAATTGAGAAGCTCCGCCGCGGTGTCATGCGCCCTCTGCGCTGCCTTCTTTTTCGCCCGGTCCCATGCTCCGCTGCCCAGCTCGTGCAGCGGTGCGGCCTCGGGCGAAGCGCCGCTGTAGCGGCTGATCAAGTGCAAGCTGGAGACGGGAACGTAAAGCTTGGCGTCGTTGGCGTAATGCAGGTGCAAGAACTCGGTCGAGCCTTCGCCCAGATCGAGGGTCGCGAGACCAAGGTAACGTCCGATGCCGTGTTGCTCGTGCACTACGGGATCGCCGATGCGCATTTCCGAAAGATCGCGCAGCATGGCGTCCACGCTGGTGCGCCGCCCTTCACGCTTGCCCGGCCGGCGCACGGTGCCGGCGTAGAGCTCGCTTTCGGTAACCACCGCGAGGTTGGCGCCCGGCCACACGAAGCCGGCATGCAAAGGGCTCACCGTCAGCGCCGGACTCGCGTCGCCGCTTACGAATGCGGACCAGTCAGCGACGAGTGCGGGCTTGAAGCCGTATTCGCCGAAGTACTGCTGCATGGTCTCGCGCCGCCCGAGGCCTTCGGCGACGATGAGCACCCGCTCGCGCGTTCCGGTGACAAAACGCTTGAGCGCTCGCAAGGGATCCTCGGCCCTCCGATCCACCTCGACCGGTGGCAGCGCGTGCGGGAAGGCGCGGTCCGCCGGCCTGGCCGCATGATCGGCTTCGAAAGCCACGATCTCGATGCGTGCAAACGGCTTCCACATGCCGTTGAACTCGTTCTCCGGCAGAAAGAGCTCGTGCGGCGGCAGGAGCGGCCTCGCCTTGTCGCCTCGCAGCAGACGGTAGCGCGCCTGGGTGTCTTCCCAGAATCGGATCACCGCCGCGCGGATGTTGCCATGGGCGCAGACGATCGCGCTCGACGGGAGATACTCGGCCAGCGTTGCCGTCCTGTCGAAAAAAAGAGGCAGGTAATACTCGATGCCGCCCGGCGTGACGCCGTTCGAGATGTCCTTGTACAGCGGCGACTTCGACGGATCGCCTTCGAACACTTCCCGGAAGCGTCCACGGAACCTGGTGCGGCCGCCGTCGTCGAGTGGAAACTCGCGCGCCGGCAGCAAACGTACCTTGGAAACCGGGTAAACCGTGCGCTGGGTGTCGACATCGAAAGTGCGGATCGATTCGATGTCGTCGTCGAACAGGTCGATGCGGTAAGGCAGCGCGCTGCCCATCGCGTACAGATCGATCAACCCTCCGCGGATGGCGTACTCGCCCGGCGATACGACCTGGGTGACGTGCTGATAACCGGCCAGCGTCAGTTGGTCGCGCAGCCGGTCGACGTCGAGCTTCTCGCCCTGTCCGAGAAAAAACGTGAACGCTGCGAGATAGGAGGGCGGCGCGAGTCGATACAGGGCGGTCGTCGCAGCGACCAGCAGGACGTCGCATTCTCCCCGCGATGCGTGATAAAGCGTGGCGAGGCGCTCGGAAACCAGGTCCTGGTGGGGGGAAAAATGATCGTAAGGCAAGGTCTCCCAGTCGGGCAGCACGGAGACGCGCAATCCCGGAGAGAGCCAGGTGGTCTCCGCAGCGAGACGCTGCGCAGCCACTGCCTCCCCGCAGACCACCACAACGAGCTGGCCATTGCGAACGGCCTCGTTGGCGAGTTGAGCGAGTGCGAGCCCGTCGGACGATCCGGCAAGCGGCTTCGCTGTCGCGCTGTTTCCAGGCGGCGGCGTCGCGGGAAGAAGCCGCGGCAGCTCGACGGCCGAAACAGCGGGGGGCGACGGAAGCGAGGACACCGCGGAACAACCTTCAAAGGGCGAATTATACGAGGCGTCCGTGCCCTCTCCCGAGACGAGAGGGCAGGACCATGCAGAGCTGCAGACTAGAAACCGCGCGTCAGGCCTTGATCCTGCCGTACTGATCGTCGAAGCGCACGATATCGTCTTCTCCGACGTAACTGCCGCACTGCACCTCGATTATGACAAGCGGTTCGGCGGTTACATTCTCCAGGCGATGGGGAGTCTCTTGTGGAATGAATGTCGATTCGTTGATGCGAATGCTGTAGATGCGCTCGCCGTTGGTCACCCGCGCTTCGCCGCTCACGACGACCCAGTGCTCGCTGCGGCGATGATGCATCTGAAGGGAAAGCTTGCCGCCTGGCCTGACCTCGATGCGCTTGATCTTGAATCCGGGGCCTTCCTGCAGTACCGTGTACGCGCCCCATGGCCGCGACACGGTCTTGTGCAGCTTGTAGGCCTCGTGGCCCCGCGCCTTGAGCTCGCCGACCACTTCGCGCACGCGCTGCAGTTGATCGCGATGGGCGACCAAGACCGCGTCCGGCGTATCGACGATAACGAGATTGTCGACACCCACCGTCGCGACGATGCGGTCCTGCGCATGGATGAACGTTCCGCGCGTGTCGATGGCGACGCGCTCGCCCTGGCCGCGATTCCCGGCGGCATCGGGTTCGGTCAGTGCCGAGACGGCCTGCCACGAGCCTATGTCGCTCCAGTCGAATGTTCCGCGCACGACGGCCACATTGCCGGCTTTTTCCATCACTGCATAATCGACCGAGATGTCCGGTACGGCCGCAAACAGCGCAGCATCGATCTCCAACATCGCCTTATCCGCCTGGGGGCGGAGCGCTTGCCATACCATGCGCACTGCGTCGAGCACGCTTGGTGAGTGCTCGGCGAATGCCTCGAGCATCACCGCCGGCGTGAAGCAGAACATGCCCGAATTCCATACGTGCCGGCCATCGGTCACATAAGCAGCGGCTTCCTGGAGCGGTGGCTTCTCGATGAAGCGGCCAACGCGATAGGCATCCGCCATGTCGAGCGCTTCGCCACACTCGAGATATCCGTAGCCGGTCTCCGGATGCGTCGGGCCAATGCCGAACGTTACAAGCCACCCCTTCTGAACGAGCGACGCGGCGCGCGCGACTGCGGTGGAAAACGCCTTTCCGTTTCGGATCAGATGATCCGCGGGTAGGACGAGAAGCGTCGCATCGGGACCGAACACAGCTTCTGCGTAGAGCGAGCCGAGAGCAACGGCCGGTGCGGTGTTGCGCCCGAACGGCTCGAGCAGATAAGTCACCCGCTCCACCGCTAGGCCCACTTCTGAATACACGTCCTTGGTGTGGAAGTAGCAATCGCGATTGGTGATGGTGACCAATCCCGCCACATCGGGCAGAGCCGCTGCTCGCACCGCGGTTTTTCCGAGCAGCGTTTCGCCGTCGGGCAAGGGCATGAACGGCTTGGGTGCGGTCTCGCGCGACAGTGGCCACAATCGCGTACCTGCACCGCCGGAAAGTATGATCGGAACGAGCGTCACCGCTTGAACTCCAGGCGAGGAAACTAGCGCATTTTAACCTATGAGACGCGAGCGCCCGATGCTTGTTATCGGGTGAATCGCCCCCACCTTGTAGTTCACCGTGCGTTCCGGGAAGGGAACCGTGCAGCGCGCGGTGATATCATATGTAGCACGCGCACATAGTCGAACGGCGACTTGCCGTGGAACCCTTTACCGGGGGCGACCTGGTTTCGACGGGGACTGCGAAGCAGCGCGGGGCATGCCAAGGTGCAGAACCTTGTGAATCCTCTGCAATCGCAAACTTAACTGCGAACGACGAAACATACGCTCTGGCGGCTTAATCCCGCCGGACCTCGCACCGGGCGGCGCTCAGCCCGGGTGATGTAAAAGTCACAGCGAGGACATTCTGAGCGATCGCGTGCGTTCGGGTCACTTGGGCGACACGCTAAATCTAGGTGACTGGCATCGGCGTTGCCTGTCCGTCGGCGGCGTCGGAGCGAGAGCCAATGACGAGACTAAGCATGTAGTCCCGACTGTGTAGTGTTTCCGGACGCGAGTTCGATTCTCGCCGCCTCCACCAGATTCGAGAAAGACGGCCCCCGAGCGGGGCCGTCTTTCTTTCCGGTTACCTCTCAAATTGCGTTCCATTGTCCACAACAATGCGTTCGTCGCCGAGAAACTTCCGTTGATTCGATCGATGACTGATGCGCGCGAAACGCGCGGCAATATCGCGCTGCTAACCTTTGATTGGACCTTCATATGACACAAGCTGGTGCGCTGAAGTCGTCGCAGATCGAGCACTCCGAAGAGGTCGCTCCTGTTGCATCGTTCACGACCCGTCTGACAACCGAGCAGTTTGACGCGCTGAGTCGCTGCGCGAACTCCATCTCCCTTCGGTTTGACGATCCCAGGATTGTTGACGCGCTCATTGCCGGTGGATATGCCCAGCGAGGCGTGGCTGGCGTCATCACTGTGACACCTCGGGGTTATGAGTATCTACGTAGCGGACGCTGAAGTGCGGTTGTCATGAGTTCCCGCCGTGACCAGAATCGGCCCGAGGAGAGCGATGTCGTACCTGAAACCCTGCTTCCCTCGACGCTACGCTGGATTGCAGCGCTTCCCTTAGACGTCCAACCTGCGACCATCGTTAAGACTTTACCGACCGTTGCCAACAAGCTTTCACTGCTTTGGGCGACGCCTGAAGCGTTCAGGGCCTACGTGCAGCGATTGCTCGTCGGCAAGCGGAAAGGGCTTCAGCACTTCCCCATAAAGGTCTCACGAGAGCTGCGCGCATTGAGGGCTTACCGCGACTCGTTACGACGGGACGATGACGACGCGGCTGTGTAGTGTTTCCGGACGCAAGTTCGATTCTCGCGGCCTCGACCGCTTACCAACGATAAGCGCAGGAACTCCATAGGGATGGAAGAACCTCTGGCCGCTCATCGGGCCTGCATCAAGAGTCGATGGCTCACTTGTTCAAGCGCCGCCTGCACCGCCGGCTGCGTACCAGCGAACTGAATGTCTTTTTCATAGATCTGCAAGTAGTTCATCCTCGCTGTTCCATTCGATGCGCTATACGCAGCGCCAGCCGGCGTACCGTCGAAGTACACCGATAGCACATTGGAAAGCGCCAGCGCGGGTGTGACGCTTTGGCAAACAGCTGCCTCCTTATCGCAACTGGCCCTGCAGCCCTCGGCGGCTGGCTTTTGCGAGAACGACGTATCGAACTGCGCACCACCGAGAACCGGCCCCCTTGACGACAGCTCCTTGACGCCCTTGATTCCGCCCTCGGTCTCGCGACACGCTTTCATCCCACTGGTTTGCGTCGCCTTGGTGTTCGCGCCGACGGGGTGGGCCGCAAACGACGATACGATGCTCGCCTGAGCGGCACTGGCTTGGCCATGAGTGAAGTTCAACAGACCCGAGCCACGGGTGAGAACGATCGTGATATTGCGGAACAACTCCCCATAGACGCTCACTGCCGCATCCCACTCGTCGACGAACGCCTTGTCCGACCGGTGGTACGACGGATTGCGGTAGAACAACTCGAGCAGCTGAGCCCAGCGCTCGAGCTGATCGCCAGCACGCGGCACAATGATCTCCACCGATTCGGCGGTGGGTCCTGCGACGGCGATCGAGACCAGGGTCTCGCGTGCTCCGAAGTGTGCAGCGACTTCGCCAAGGAAGGCCTTCCAGTAACGCTTGTAGACGGGATTCCATGGTAGTGGCAGCTCCTGTTTCTCACCGTGGGCTCTGCCTTCCGACACCTCGAACGTGACCTTCCCGCAGCTTGCCTGCCCCTTGCTCGAGGCCACTTCGTGACCGCCGCGCGCGCCATCGCTGCGATTGCGCGCAGCGGCACGACCCGCGTGCTTGCCTTCGCGAGCGCTGCCTTCTGCCGAAGCAGTCAATAGGTCGTCGCACGACGCAATCTCGCTCAGGACCCAGGCTGGTGTTCCGAAGCCCGGAACTAGAATGAGCTGGACGGTCTTGTGCGCCGCTGCCGCGCTCGCAAAAGCCGTTTCCAGTTGGCTGAAATCGTAGCGATCCCTCGCCGGCTGGAGCGACGACCAAAACATCCGAATCGCCAGCCCCGAAATCGCAGGATTGCTCACGAGTGCGTCGAGATCAGCCTTGGCTGAGCCGTGGGCTGTATCGAGGACGACCACAGCATAGATGCCGCGCGGTCTGCGGATCGAATTTGGGTAGTCCGACGCCGGCGAGGTCCGAGCTTGACTCGGGACTCCCGCCGTGGCCGCAGCGCGCTTGGCCGCAAAAGTTGTATCACTGGCGAATGCCCCAAGGCCGGCGGCTGTCGTCAGGAACGTTACGCGAACGAGCGGGATCAACATCGCGCACACCCTCCGGATGTTCTTTTCTACGTTAGCTCTATGGCGTCCACGCGATCGGTGCAGAAGGCGACGAAGTCTCACTGAATCACCTCGTCGGTGCGTAGCAACACCGACTGGGGAATCGTAATGCCGACGTCGCGGGCAGTGCTGGCGTTAAGACCAGTCTGGAAATTTTACACATTCCACCAGAATGCGGCGGCTACTACGAGGAGGGGTTGCCGCGGCGTCCCGAGAGTCGAGAACGCCGTATCGCCTGTGCCGTCCTAGCGTAGACTCCAGCGATGGTTGACGACCGGAACGAGCCGCTCCTCGGCTCCGCGGTCGCCACGAGCCGTGATCGGCGCGAGGCGTTGCTCGTCATGGGTGTCCTCGTCGTCGCATTCGCGATCACAGCGCCCTTGGCGCGGTCGCGCGTTCCCGCGATCCCACAATTCGTCCCGATCTACGATACTGCGATCCTGGTCCTCGACGCGCTTGCGGCGGTGATGCTCTACGCGCAGTTCGAGCATCTCCACCGGCGTAGCTTGCTGCTGCTCGTGTGCGCGTACGTGTTCACTCCGCTGGTCATCGCGGCCCACGCGTTGAGCATTCCGAACGCGTATGTCACCGGGATTGTGCTTGGCGGCGAGCAGAGCGCGGCATGGTTGTGGGTCGCTTGGCACGCCGTGTTTCCCGTATTCATCGGGGTATACGCGGTCATGGCCCACAGGGAGACGGCGCACGCTGTCGTCTCGGACGCCGCGTGGCGACGAACCGGGACGATTGCGCTGATAGGCACGGTCGCGCTCGCGCTTGCGGTCGTCGCTGTCGTGACGGTCGGCGATGCGGTCATGCCCCCCCTTATGCGCGGCGACACGCAATATTCGCGAGTCACCACTCTGGTGCTCGCGCTGACTTTACTGCTGCACCTCGCCGCGCTGGGCGCGCTCGTTTGGTACACGCGTCTGCGACGCGTCATCGATGCTGGCTTGCGGTCATTCTCGTCGCGCTTGTCATCGATGTCCTGCTTAGCGCAGTGCTGATCGTGAGCCGCTATCAGCTCGGCTACTACCTCGGCCGGGTGTATGGCGTACTTTCGGTGCTCTTCGTGCTCGCGTTGCTGCTGCGCGAGACGGTGACGCTGTCGGCGATGGCTGCGCGCTCGACGGCTGCGCTGCTCGGCCAGCGCGAAGCTCTCGAGGCGGCCATGAACACTGCGCCACTGGAAACCTCGCTTGGGGTTCTCGTTCGCATCGCGGTGGATGCATTGGGTGACGACGCTCGAGCAGCCTTTTATCTGGCAGACGAGCAAGGCGTGTCGTTGCACCACGTGGTCGGCATGTCCGCCGAGTATGCCGAAGCAGTCGACGGATTCCAGATCGGACCGGAGTCCCTTGCGTGTGGTTTGGCCGGACACATCGGCGAGCCCGTTCTAACGAGTGACGTCGCAAACGATCCTCGCTGGCGGCCGTGGCTGTGGTTGGCTCAACGGTTCGGCTATCGTGGTTGCTGGAGCTTTCCGATTCGTACTTCGGCCGGAACGATGGTCGGCACGCTGGCCATGTACTCTCGCCAACCGCGCGAAGCGACAAACCGGGACGTCCAACTGGCCTCGTTCCTGTGCCAAACTGCGTCCGTCATCATCGCTCAACACAAGGAGGTGGAGGCGCGCAAGCGTGCAGTCACCGAACTGCTGGACCTGCAGCAAACTTTGAAGGAGGCAGACCTCCGCAAGGACCAGTTTCTCGCCGTGCTGGGTCACGAGCTCAGGAATCCGCTGGCCCCGCTCAGTGCAGCCATCGAGCTGCTGCAGCGCGCTGGCGACAAGCCCGAGCTTGTCGACGGCCTCCACTCGATGATGCGGCGACAGCTCTTACATCTCACACGGCTCGTCGATGATCTGCTCGACGTGTCGCGTATTACGCGAGACCAGACGGACCTTCGACGCGCACCACTCGATTTGCGCGTCGCCTTCGAATCCGCCCTAGAGCAGGCTCGACCCATGTTGGATCAGCGAGGCCACCAGCTCGTCCTGGAACATGCCGCCACACCGATGCCGCTTTACGGAGACTTCGAGCGCCTGACGCAGGTCTTCGTAAACCTTCTGAGCAATGCGACGAGATACATGGATCCGGGTGGCAGGATCGCCCTGCGCTCGAGCGTTGAGGGAAACGAAGTGGTCGTACGGGTCCGCGACTGGGGTTTCGGCATTCCCGTCGAACTGCTTGAACAAGTGTTCGATATGTTCTCTCAACTGCCCGAGCACAAGGCTCGAAGCGGTGGGGGAGGCCTTGGGATCGGGCTTACGCTGTCGCGCCGTCTTATCGAGCTCCATGGCGGCTCGCTGACCGCGGCAAGCGAGGGACTTGGTTGCGGCAGCGAGTTCAACGGTCCGGTTGCCGCTCAGTGCTGCCGCTGCAACCCCTGAAGCGACCTCCGGCGGGCGCGAAGCGGCGGCGGTGCCGCATCGCATCCTCGTCGTCGATGACAATGTCGATGCGGCCACGAGCCTGCGCGAAGTGCTGAAACTGAACGGCCATGCGGTCGAGATCACCCACGGCGCGGCCGCGGCGCTCGATCGGTTCAAGAGCTTCACTCCAGAAGTGATGCTCCTCGATATCGGCCTGCCGGAAATGGACGGCTATGAACTGGCAAGGCGCATTCGGTCATCGGAGCGTGGAAGCGATGTTCTGCTGATAGCGGTTACCGGATGGGGCCAGCCCGGCGATCGTGATCGGGCGCGCGAAGCGGGCTTCGACGAACACATGACGAAACCGGTTGGCCTCCGTGACTTGGAGGCGGCATTGGACAGGGGAAAGAATAACGGTCGCGCTACTTACAGGGATCGCCCGTTGCCGCCCTGAAGAGCATGCGCGGAATAGACGCCGTTCGGACCCTGTTGTCCTTCGAAGCGGGTGTAGCCAGCGTCCGCCCGCGAGATCCATCGTTAATGAGAGGAGCTAAAGATGAAAAAAGGCATTACGCTCTGCGCTATCATCGCCGCGTCGTCGTCGGTAGTGTTGATGTCCCCAGCCCTCGCCGACCAGACAACCTTCTCTGTTCACCTGAACGGTTATGAGGAAACGCCTCTGACCCTTAACACCGCGGGGAGCGGCGATTTCCGGGCAGTTGTGAGCCAAGACGGGACCGCAATCACGTATCGATTGACCTATCGGGATCTCTCATCGGCGGCCACGCAAGCCCATATTCACTTTGGGAGGCCGGCGATAAGCGGAGGAATCGTGCTTTGGCTGTGCGCTAACACGCCACCGATTACTCCGCCAATCACTATCCCGACCCCACAGGCCTGTCCCCCCTTCCCCGCTACCATCACCGGTACGCTTAGAGCGGCTGACGTAGTGGCGTCCACCAACGGGCAAGGTATCGACGCTGGCGCGGCAGGCCTGGCTGAGATGATTGCAGCAATGCGGGCCGGCGCTGCGTATGTGAACGTTCACACTACCGTGCATCCGTCGGGAGAGATTCGCGCCCGGCTGGGTCCTGCTACGGATGATGAAGACGACCAAGGCGACTGACCGAGCTGCCCGATTCCCGTTGCCTCCATCAAAACCAGCAACAACGGCCCCAAGTGGGGCCGTTGTTCTTTGCGCGCCGAACACTGTCGTCCCGACTACGGTCGCGAGTAAATTCGGGGCAGACCTGGGATTCTTTGTCGGACGTTGTCCGACAAACGAACGGGATGCTGGCGGCTCCGGAAGAAATCTGTGCTGTCTTGCGATCAGCGCAACACCGCTGGGAACATGATCGGTTGTGTCGTGTCACAAATTTTGCGCGCTACCTCGCACGCCGCAGCTTGGGGGGTTAATCGGTCTACTCTTTCGTCTTCAAATCATGTCTGAAGAGTCCAAGAGTTCGAGGCATGACAATGGCGCGGCATCGTAGGAGGACACGAAAGGAAGTGACGATGTACAAGATATTTCGACTACTTACTGTGGCTTCGGCCGTTGCCGCCGGAGGCTTGGGAGTTCAGGCGCAGCCTCTGCCCGCAACGCCCTCGACGCCGACTGCGCCAGAGATGAACCAGACCCAAGCCGAACGCGATTATGAAGCTGCCAAAGCCGCATGCCAGGCACAGCGCTTGAGAAGCGCCAAAGCCGAATGCCTGCGCAATGCTGAGGACGACTACAACCGTGGGTTGGGTGGCACGCCCGGAGGTGCTGGCGCGGGCGGTGGTGGCGGCGGCGGCACCGTAATCAAGCAGAAGTCGTAACGAGCAAGGATGCTGGACGATATTTCTTTAGCCAGTCTTCGCTCAAGACACCCGCTTGTCTTAGAAGTCCGGGAACGATGACCACCAGACCGGGGGAATCGTGTTCGCCGTGCCCTGCGGTTCATCCACGATCGCGTTCTCGAGCGCAGCGCACCGCGACTCCCCTAGATAGATAGCTTTCGGACGGATCACGCATGCTGCCGAAGGGGTAGCCCGCGGCGGGCGGGCGTCAGCATCCCGTCGGACAGACCGCAGAGCGGCAATATCAGAGCTTTCGAGATAGCGTGGAACGATTGACTCACGAACCATGACCACTAAGCTCGAAGCTCCCCTGAAGCGCGAGATTCGAGTGGGCGGTGACGCCTACACTCTGACCATCACGCCGGAGGGACTGGTGCTGGTTCCCAAGGGCAGGAGAAAGGGATTCAGTTTGAACTGGAAGGACCTGGTGAGTGGCGACGCGGCGCTTGCGACCGCGCTGAAAGCGTCGCTGCTGCACGCCTCGTCGCCGAAGTCGGCGCAGACGAGCGACACATCGCATCGGGCAAAATCGAAAAAACGCTAGGGCAACCTGCTGACCGGGTTGGCGGAGTGGGGCGACGGAGCACCGTCTGCGTCCGGGCTGACGCAGCGGTACTAGTGCGTAGTGGCGAGCCGCGAACGGTCGATGAGGGACATCAGCGTGCGTGCGTTTCTCTGCCCCTGATCCTCGTAATTGTTGTTGAGGACCACGTGAACGCTGGCGGCGCTGATCGCTTCGATCTTCTTACCCAGCTCCTGAAGCTCGTCGTCGCGATAGTCGTAGTTGAAGCGCTGTGCCGACGACATCAATCCCCTCTTGTTCCAGGTTTCGTGGTTCCTCCCGTGCAGCCGAACGATGGCCAGCGCCGGATTGGTCACCTCCCAGACCGCGGGAATCGTGTTCGGCATGCCCTGTGGTTCATCCACGATCACGTTGACGAGCTTGCGCTCGCGCTCGAAGCCGAGGGTCACCGCGGCGTGCCTGCCCTCGAACCAAGTTCTGTTGCGGAACTCGATGGCCAGCTGATGATCGTGCAACTGCTTCTGGCACTCCTCGATGTGCTCGCGATTCTTGGGGTGAAACGCGACCCAGGGAGCAAATTGAAAATGCACCGCGATGAGTTTCCCGGAGCGTCTGAGCGGTTCGATGCCTTCTCTGTATTGCCGCCACATCTCATCGGTGAGCTCGCGCGGGAGGTCCTTGTAATAGACGTTTTTCTTGTTGATCGGGCCCAGAGCCTCGACGATTTCCTTGGGCAGAACTGCCGCGGCCGTCTGGTGCCCGGTGAACAACCGGAAGGCTTTGATGTTGAATGTGAATTCTGGAGGCGTGCGTTCTGCCCAGAGTTGCGCCACCTCGGGCTTGGGCATGGCGTAGTAGCTGCTGTCGATCTCGACCAGCGGAAACTGCGACGCATAGAAGCGCAGGCGTTCCTCCGGAGAGTTGCACTTGGGCGGATAGAAGCGCCCGGATGTGATCAGGGTTTTGTCCGTCCAGGATGCGGTACCGACAAGAATATTGCCCACGCGACCTACCTCGAGCCGTAACTGGATGATCCAAATGCTTTTCGAGGCGCTTTAGCGCATTGCGTGAACTTGTAGGGGTCGGTGAACATCGCCGAACAACCTGAGCAGGCGAAGAAAGAGGTTCGATAAGGCGGAGCGCGGTCCCGTTGCACCAGAATTCGGTAGTACCTGCGATAACCGCACAGCGGGCACTCGAAGCCCGCGTAGTCGTCGCACCGCTCCTCGCCGATCGCCATGGAGCAAGAGTCTATCGAACGATCGTTCTTGCGGTCAACGCGAGAAATTTGCCTAGGAACTCGATAAAGTCGCACATCGTCCCAATCTTGCTGGGACACGTTTCTTAGGAGCGGCACCATGCACCTTCGTACGACGATCACGATCCTCCTTGCTGCAGTAGCCTTTGTCGCTGGGCCAGCGCTTGCTCAGGAGCCGACGCTCCATGAGGTTTATCAGGCAGCGCAGTCGGGCAACATGTCCGAAGCGCAACGGATGATGAAAGAGGTGCTGCGGGCGCACCCCGATAGCGCGAAGGCGCATTACGTCGAGGCTGAGTTGTTGGCCAAGCAAGGTCAGCTAGCCGCCGCCGCAACGGAGCTGAACACCGCAGAGCGCTTGGAACCGGGCCTAAGCTTTGCCAAGCCGGAGGCGGTTCGCGAACTCAAAGCGCGAGTTGCATCATCGTCGCGCGGATTCGGCCAGTCATTGATTCCGGCCAGCCAGGCGGGCGCAGGTGGCGGAATACCCTGGGGCATGCTTCTCGTTGGCGCAGCGATTGTGGGGCTCGTCATCTTCGGCATCCGGGCGATGAGCCGCCGCAGTGCGACAGCCGCTTACACGCCCGGCATGCAGCCCTACAATCCAAGCGCGCCGGCCCAACCTGCAGGCACGCCGGCACCCGCTCCTGGGGGAACCGGAATTGGGTCCGGCATCCTAGGCGGCCTGGCGACCGGGGCAGCGATCGGAGCCGGGATAGTCGCCGGAGAAGCGCTCGCCCATCGTCTGGGGGGAGGACAGGGCCACGATGCGTCCGCTCAGCCGCTGGACGCAGACCGGCCTTCGGATATGGGCGGCAACGATTTCGGCGTCGCCGACAACTCGTCCTGGGACGACGGACTCGGGGGTGTCGACGGCGGTGGCGGAAGCGACTGGACTTAGATCCTTGCCCAGCTAGTGATGCATGCTGTCCTTTGCGGCCATTTTCGCCCTGGCTGATACGGCTTCGACGGATAGGGTGAAGGTGCGCTGCTCGTTCGGGTTTATCGCGCCTACGCCAATCAGTTTGCGCGCGACTTCTTCACCCCGGTCGTTACGGATCGACACCACGACAGTGTATTCCCAGGGCTCGCCGCCGGCAGGATGGCGGATGCTGCCCTCGATTCGCAGCGGAGTGAGCGCAGGGACCTGGGGTTCCTCGGCCGAAGCCCCGTAGCGCAGGTAGTGCCGGCACGCCGGACACACCCCTGCGCTTTCGAGAATGATCTCGCGACAGTGCGGGCACTCGCGGGTTACCCCGGGACCCCCGGGGCGTGCACTGGTCATGAACTGCCAATCGTCCCCACGCTCTGGCCGTTGCCGTGTCTGGCTGGCTTGGATTCCTTGCGATCATCCCAGCCGAACTCCGCCTGACCACGCAAGCGGGCACCCGCTGCCACGATCAGCGAACCGGCTTTGAGGTCGCCGATCACGACCCCCGTCTGCTGGAGATCGACCAGAGACGCGCTCTCGATGTTGCCCTCGAGCTCACCGGCAATGGTGACCTTGTCGGCGCGTACTCCGCCTGTCAGCTTGGCGCCGGGCTCGATGGTGAGATCTCCCTGGACCGAGACATCGCCTTTGAACTTGCCGGCGATGCGAACGCTGCCGCCGCCTTCGATCTTGCCTTCGATGGTGATGTCGGCGGCGATCAGAGACTCCTTGCGCGGTAGCGCGGTATCGACGCGGGCGACCGGGGCGGGAGCCGGCTCGGCCTTCAGCGGTGCGTAATGACGGGAGGGTTGTTCGGCTTCCGGTGCGGGTGTGAGCGGTAGCTTCGTTGCGGTATTGTCTTTCCAGATAGACATCTGTGGCCTCCTCATGACAATGGCTTAGCGAGGCTATCTCTAAAACCGTTCCGAAGCAATCGCTGAATGCAGCTTTTCGGAGGCGATGATCTGACCGTCCGTCAGTCAGTTCTGCGTGGTTACTACCGATGATTGCCAGGCCGAACGCAAAAGGATCCGGTTTCGCGATTCGGATCGCTCCGGGAACGGATTCCAATACTCGCTCGCGCGAGATTCCAGTAGAGCTCGCGTTCACTGCGATATCTCTCGTTATGTTGTACGCGCTTGACGCACAAGGCTTTCCGTTTATTCCGTGAGTGGTCGAGATGTGCGCCACAGCATGTGGCGGTCGCCGGCTCTTTGGAATGTCGGACGATCTTACGAAACGAGGGCCCGCTCGACCGTCGTCCCTAGAACAAGTTGCTGGCTGTCCTCGACTTAGCGCGTCTGGAATGCATCTTGCTCCATAAGGGATACGTAACGCTTCTAGTGAACAAAGCATAGGAGTTGACGTGAAATCAATTCTCGATCCTTCGTTTCGCTACACGAAAAGCGTCGACACCGATTTGCGTAAGACATTTGCGAAGATTCGGCGCGAGCAGCGCAATCAGCAGCGCGCCGGCGTCAACGATGAGAATTTGAGAAACATAATCGCGATGCCTGTACGAAAGCATGTATCCGCGTCTTGAGCGTTCGGCGCCGTTCGAATGACTGGCATACGACATGGCTTGACTTGAAGGGTTCGTTCGTTGTTCATGGTGATTGACCCCCGTTCCACCGGGGGTTCTTTTTTGCGCGACCGGCTGGTCGTTCTTTCTAGATTCCATCGACCCGCGAGAACCTCAACGTGAAAAAAAACGAGTTCAGACCTACAGCGATTCACCAACTGACGGCTGCAGAGTTTGCTCGGCTCAGCAGTTCGCTGCAATTGGCTCTCCTGGTCATCCGACGCGCCCAATTGAGCAGTCGCAAAGCGGTCGATGCGTGGCGCAAATGTAAAAAACTTTACGGCCAGTAGCGCTGCAGCACGCGTGCGAATTCGCCACTGACCTGGACGTTCCCCGAGTACCGACCCTGTAATAACGGGCTGCGGCGACCCGACACCTTGCCGTCGCGGCATGCCCGCCGGTTTCTACATGACAGGCGGCTGCGGTGCGTTGCCGGGTATACGTCGGTTTGTCCTACGCCAAAATCGGCGATGCTCTGATAGCGCAGCCGCACCAAGCGCAGGATAGTGCCCTGTGTCCGGCGGCCGCGACGAGCGAATCGACTTGAACACAGAAAAACGATCAAAGCCTGCGGGTGGCGATAGCCGTAATCGGGCGGCGCCATCCGATCGTCGCAGTTCCACCCTGCGTATCGGACGCAGCTTGGTTTACGTAGTCGCTTTCGATCCTATCGGCGAATCCCGCCGTGAACACGAGTCGCAGACACGAAAAGGGGCTTGATCTTGACCGCCAAACGTGTGACGCTGGGAATCCGGACGCCGCTGGGAATAACACACGATCGCTGATTGTTTGCTTTGGTGTCGCACGCCGGCGGCGGAATCACCAAAGCGGCGACGCAGTGAGCAGCACTTCCGAAGTCCAAAAACCATGAACGCTATAGACCATACTCGCGGATGCAACCTGTGCGCGCTGTTCGCACTGTCAGCTCTGTTGCTTGCTTCACAGACCGCATTCGCCGGAACGACGATCGTGTACAAATGCCTGGATCGCAACCTCGGCGTCGTTTATACCGACGAGCCATGCAAAGGTGGCGAGCGCATGACCATACGCGCGGGCGACGCCGACCCGGCGGCAGTGGCGCGGCTGGAGCGCGAGCGCGATGCGCTCGGCCGCAGCGCAGAACAACGCATCATGGACGAGCGCCGCATCGCCGTGCAGCGCGACCTCATGGTGTCGCCCGCTTATCCTGTCGATCAGCCCTCGAACTACTATAACGGTTACTACAACGGTGCTCCGTACGATTATGGATGGGCGGGCGCTTATCCGATCTATCCTGTGCAGCCGCATCGGCCGAGATCTCCGCGGGGACAGCGATTCGGAGATAACCCGCGCGCCATGGTGCGCGGGTGATGCGCAAACGCTTCCCCCGCTGACTGAACGCGGGAGCAGCGGCCCTATTTGGGCGGGACGGGCGCGGGCACTTGGTTCTGAATCGGCTTGATCGATTTCAAGTACGCGAACATCGCCTTGAGATCCTGATCGTTGAGGACGGCGATGTCGAACCACGGCATCGGCGGCAGTAGCGGTCGTCCGACGCCGAGGTGCTTACCAGTGCGCATCGTTTTGACGAATTGATCCGCGGTCCATCCGCCTAGCCCGGTGGCTAAGTCCGGCGTCAGGTTGGCAGCATAGCTGGTACCCCAGGGCCCGACCCAGACGGTGAACTCGTTGTTAGTGATCGTTGCCCATTGATCCGGATTGGGACCGATGAATCCGGCCGGGGGCGGCGGCGGAATTTGCGCGTTCGCGGGGTGACCCGACAGCAGCCGGGCAGGGTCCGGTTGAGGCCCCTTGTTAGACATGAGCTTGGGCGTGTGACAGTCACTGCATCCGCCGAAGTTCACCAGATATTCGCCGCGCTTGATCTGCTCCTTGGCCGATGCCGCGACTTCTGCCGACATCGCGTGACCGAAGATAAGGCTTGCCGTAACCGACGCGATAACGAGTTGAACGAGCTTTGCGACTTGCATGAACCCTCCCTCGACAAAGTGGCGCAGTCTAGCGACGGGCGCACCGGCAATGCAAGTGCAGGGAGCGGGCTGTGGGTCATGATGAGCAAACAAAAACCCCGCCTCAGCGGGGTTTTGCAGTTGGACTGCGGCCGTTTCAGGCCGGCACTGTTTCGGGTGTCTTGACCGGCGGCTCGGTTTCCACAGGGTGTGGAGCGACTTGCGCTTCATCGCGCCGCTTCTGCTCCTCCGCTTTTTTGCGCAGCTGGTCGGCGATGCGCGCTTTGGAATAGAACGAATCGAATTCGTAGCACATAAGCAACTCCTTTCGTTTCCGGCGATGCGCCGCTCTCTGTGGCAGCGCTTTCTGCTTGTCGGCCCATGCTACGCCCCGACGCGATCGACATCAAGCGTTCACACAACGCGATGTCGGCTAGGTCATCAGCATCTCAGAATTAGTGCGCTGCACCCCAGCCTCGCGCATTCCCGACCACGCCGCTTCGAGCGAGCCGCCGGTGTCGATCGCCCGGCAGGCATCTTCGATCACAACAACCTCGAAACCCGCTCCGCGCGCGTCTAAGGCCGACCAAGCGACGCAGAAATCGGTCGCCAAGCCTGCCAGGTAGATACGAGTGAAGCCGCGTTCATGCAGATACCCGGCCAGGCCGGTGCGAGTGCGGCGATCGGCCTCGCAGAACGCGGAATAGCTGTCGATCTCGCGCCGATACCCTTTGCGGACCACGAATTCCGCCTGAGGTATCGCGACACCTGGCGCGAACTCCGCTCCAGTGGAGCCCTGGACGCAGTGATCGGGCCAGAGGATCTGCGGACCGTAGGGTAGCAGAATGGTTTCGTAGGCCGCCTTCCCTGCATGGCTCGACGCGAAAGACAGGTGCCCGGCACCATGCCAGTCCTGAGTGAGCGCGACATGCGCGAAGCGCGCCGCTAGTGCGTTTGCAAGCGGGATAACTGCGTCGCCGTCCGGTACACCCAACGCGCCGCCAGGCATAAAGTCGTTTTGCAGATCGACGACGAGGAGGATGTCGCGCTGCGTCAATCGGATCGCCATCCAAATATCCTACTCCCTGGCGATCACGCCAATGAGGGAGGCCTGGCATTTTCCCCGCTCTGTCGGACGTGTCGGACTAAGTCCGACGATGGGGAAAATTTCACCTACATGCGAAAGCGCGCGTGTCCGATTGACCACTTTCGCGAGGGGTTTGACCATCTAAACACGCACACTTTTGTTTGCCCCACGTTGGGGCCTGCCATTGCTGTGCAATCGAACAACCGACGTTAAGGCTTCGCGCAAGGGGGATGAGTATGGATGCATTTCGCAAATCGAAATGGCAGATCGGAGCGGCGGTCGCCATCGCCGCGTTCGCGTCGAGCATCGCGTTCGCCGATGATGTCAAGGTGACCTTGTCGGGAGATCAGGAAGTTCCGCCGGTTAAAACGGAGGCGTCGGGTAGCGGAACGATCATGATCAACGCCGACAAGACGGTAAGCGGTACGGTCACGACCAAGAGTATCAAGGGGACCGCGGCCCACATCCATGAGGCAGCCATGGGCAAGAACGGCGGAGTCATAGTGCCGCTGGAAAAGGCAGGCGATGACGGCTGGAAAGTCCCGTCTGGAGCGAAGCTCACCGATGCTCAGTACACCGCTTTCAAGGCCGGCAATCTGTACGTCAACGTCCACAGTACGGCGCACCCCGACGGTGAAATCCGGGGTCAGTTGAAGTCGGGCGCGATGTAACTGATGACAGACCCGATGGCCGAGACGCGACACAAGGCGAACACCCGCGCGGAGCACATGCCTGCGGAGGGCGGAACCGATCGTACCCTTGTAAGTCGAAGGGTAGTCGGCCTGCTCGAGCAGCTTGCGGCAATGCGTCTCGACCTCGTAAACGGCATCATTCCCCGGGTCGAGCGAATCGGCTTGACCCGGGACGATCTGGAATACGTAATACGGCGGCTCGACGACGCCATCGCCGCGGGACGCGGCATTGCGGAGTCTCTCGAGGCGCTGCCTGCCGCGGCCGCTTCGGACGCGCGGCGCAGCGAGAACTCTCCGGTGAAGGCCAGGGAGGTTTCATGAAATCGATTCTCGACCCTTCTTTTCGATACATCCCAAGCAACGAGACCGACGTCAGAAAGACCTTCGCACGGATACGTCGCGAGCTACGCGCGCGCGAGCAAGCGAAGAGCGTCGCCGCCGATGGCGGCAACAACGTTCTGGCAATCCGGCAACGTCAGCCCGTGCCTGCTCGCCAGCCCTAGCGGCGGCGTCGCGACGCGAGACGCGCTTTGAGCTCCGCCGAATTGAGCGAGGCCTCGTAGGCGGATCGCGATCGAGCGGCCGCGAGGTCGCCGCCGGCGATAGCGTTGAGCTGACGTTTCATCGACCTGACCGCGTGGGGCTCGCATGCGGCGAGCGCTCCGAGGTAGGCCGCGACTCTATTCCACAGCGCGCGTCGCTCGACGAGCTCGGTGAGAAATCCGATGCGCAGCATTTCCGTGTCGCTCAATGTCTGGGCTGTGAGAAACAAGCGCTTCGCATGCGCGAGGCCGAGCGCAGCGACGTAGCGCCGCATTCCGCCCGGGTAATAGTGCAGTCCGAACTTGGCGGCCGGCATGAACATTCGCATGCCGCGCACGCCGATTCGAAAGTCGCAGCACAAAGCGAGATCGGTCGCGCCGCCGTAGACGCTGCCGTTGAGCGCGCAAATCGTGGGCAGAGGAAACGATTCGACAGCGTCGAGCAAATCTTCGAATGTGCGATCGAGGCGCTCGACGATGGCGTCGACCGTGTAACCGGAGCTGAAGGTCACATCGCCGGTGCCGGTAATGACCACCGCGCGAACACCGTCGCTGGTGGCGATACGCCGCAGATGGTCGCGCAACACGGCGATGTCGTCGGGATCGATGCGATTGTGCGCCGCAGGCCGACACAGGCGAATCGTCGCTGCCATACCTTCGATCTCCAGGGTTGGCGGGCCGTCGGAACTGGAGCGGCGCTTGGGCATGGCGACAGGTTGGCGCGGGTGATGGCGCAGACGGCTCGGATGATACGCGGTTGCGCGGAAGATCGATCAAGCCCCGATGCGCGTTTGACGGGCCGCCGCGCTAACTCATCGATGCGAAGTGCGAGAGAACGACGCGATTCAGCGGAGTCGGGCCATGCGTAATGCCATGGCGCCTCCGATCGAGGACTACGCGCTGATAGGCAACAGCCGCACTGCGGCGCTGGTCGCTCGCAACGGTTCGATCGACTGGTTGTGCGTGCCGCGCTTCGACGGCCGGGCGTGCTTTGCCGCGCTGCTCGGCACCTCGGATCACGGTCGATGGCTGGTGGCGCCTCGCGCCGCTGCGCGCAAGGTACATCGTCACTATCGCGATCAGACGCTCGTGCTGGAAACGGAATTTCATACCAGGGACGGAGTGGTTCGCATCGTCGATTGCATGTCGCTGTGGGCTGACCGAACCGACATCATTCGCGTAGTGGAGGGCGTACGCGGACGCGTCCCGATGCACATGGAGCTGGTTCTGCGCTGTGGATACGGTTCCGTCATTCCATGGGTGCGGCGAATCGACGGGGCGCTTCTGGCGACCGCCGGACCGGATTCGCTGGAACTGCGCTCCGCAGTCGAAGTTCGCGGCAAGGGATTCACCACGGTTGCCAGTTTCGCTGTGGAGCGTGGCCAGCGAATCCCGTTGATATTGACGCACTACCCATCGCACGAGCGGCGACCGGTTCCCATGGATCCCGACGCCGCAATCGACGCGACCGAGCGCGCCTGGCGCTCCTGGTGCGCTCGTTGCGTCTACGACGGTCGCTGGCGCGATGCCGTGATCCGATCGCTGATCACGCTGAAGGCGCTTACCTACGCGCCGACCGGGGGCATCGTCGCCGCAGTCACAACCTCGCTCCCCGAGCACATCGGTGGCGTGCGCAACTGGGACTATCGATTCTGCTGGCCGCGCGACGCGACCTTCACGCTTTATGCACTGCTACTGGCCGGCTATCGCGACGAAGCGGTCGCGTGGCGGCAATGGCTGTTGCGCGCGGCCGCCGGAAGGCCGCAGGACATGCAAACGGTGTACGGCGTCGCCGGCGAACGGCAGCTCACTGAGCTGACCTTGGGTTGGCTTCCGGGCTATCAGCAGTCCGCTCCGGTGCGCATCGGCAACGCGGCTTCGACGCAGCGGCAACTCGACGTCTATGGCGAGGTGATCGACACGCTGCAGCTTGCGCGTACGGCGGGGCTGGATCCTGACGCCGACTCCTGGGCCTTCGAGTGCGCGCTGGTCGACTATGTCGAAGCCTGCTGGCGTGAGCCGGACCAGGGTATATGGGAGACGCGCGGAGCGATGCGGCACTTCACCCATTCCAAGGTAATGGCCTGGGTTGCCGTCGACCGGGCGATCAAGGGCGCACAGATGTTCGGTCTCAAGGCACCACTGCGCCGCTGGAACGCGCTGCGCAGGCGCGTCCACGCGGACGTCTGCCGCAACGGATTCGATGAATCGCGGCGGAGCTTCGTTCAATACTACGGCTCGAACGAAGTCGACGCGAGTCTGCTGCTCATTCCCATCGTCGGGTTTCTGCCTGCCGGCGATGCACGCGTTCGCGGAACCCTGGCGGCGATTCAGCGCGATCTGGTTTCCGACGGCCTGGTTGCGCGCTATCGCACAGACCCTGAGATCGACGCGTTGCCGCCGGGCGAAGCGAAGTTCCTGCCGTGCTCTTTCTGGCTGGCCGACAACTTAAGCTTGTTGGGACGCCGCCGCGAGGCAGCCAGGCTGTTCTCGCGGCTCCTGGCCGTGCGCAACGATGTCGGCCTGCTCGCCGAAGAATACGATCCCGTCGCCCGGCGGCAGCTCGGTAATTTCCCGCAGGCACTGACTCACGTCGCGCTTATCAACACAGCGCGGAACCTGTCCCGGCGCGGCGGACCGTCGGAGCACCGCAGCCGCGGCATGCGCGACGCGCCGCCGGGGCGTTCCAAGCAGGATCTAGAGGCGGCCCGTGGCGCTGTCGGCGAGGGTCAAAAAAAAGGCGGGCGCACGAGGCGCCCGCCCTGATGTTCCGATAGGCTGCTCTACACGCGCCGCCGATATTCGCCAGTGCGCGTATCGACTTCGATCCGATCGCCAGTCGCCACGAACAGCGGCACCTGGACTTCCAGGCCACTTGCGAGCTTGGCTGGCTTCAAGACCTTGCCCGAGGTGTCGCCTCGCACTGCGGGTTCGGTATACGAGATCTCGCGGACCACCGAGGTCGGCAATTCAACCGAGATTGGCTTGCCGTCATAGAGCGTGAGCTCGCAGGCGAGACCGTCCTCGAGATAGTGGATCGCGTCGCCAAGATTCTCTTTTTCCACCTCGATCTGGTTGTACTCGCTGTCCATGAACACGTACATCGGGTCCTGGAAATACGAATACGTTACTTCCCTGCGCTCGAGTTGGACGACATCGAACTTCTCATCGGCGCGATAAACGGTCTCCGTCCCTGATCCGGAGAGCAGGTTCTTAAGCTTCATCTTCACAACCGACGCGTTGCGGCCGGATTTATTGAATTCGGCCTTCTGCACGACCATCGGGTCCTTGCCGACCATGATCACGTTGCCGGCGCGGACTTCCTGTGCGGTCTTCATGATTGCACCTGCAAGTCGCTGATTACGGGAACCCTATATTATACCCGACTCGAGGCAAACTTGACCAGGTTGGTCGTCAGATCGGCTTGGCTTGCAAGCGTCAGCGCCCAGTCCCGCGCCTGTGCCCGCAGCGACGGCAGCGCAGCCGCAACAGCTTCCCACCCCATTGGTGCCGTCCGAACGCCGTTCCAGTTCCTCGCGAAGACCGCATACGCTGTCGCTGCGCTTTGCGACAGCCCGCCGTCGTAGCGCGCGAGGAAGGCGTCGAGCTTTGCGATGTGCGCAGCGGCGGTCTGCGGATAGCATTGCCACACCAGCGGCTTGGCCGCCCACTGCGCGCGAACAAATGAATCCTCGCCGCGCACGAAATTGAGATCGCACGCCCACAACAACCGGTCATAGTCGTCCTGCGTCACAAAGGGCACCCGCGCCAGCTTGAGGCGGCCGCGGAGAAACACGCCGTCGGAGAGTCTCGACGTCGAGCGCGCCCACGCATCGAGCGCATCGCCGACAACGCCTTCGGGCACGACACAGAGCACTTCCTGGCGGCCCGCAGCCCAGGCTTCGAGCAACGCGGCGATGGGGGCATCGGAATAGCAGAAGAGGGATACTTTAAGCGCGTTCGATATTGGAGCTTCGATCCCCAACGCTTGCCACAGCGCCGCCTGCGCCGCTTGCCGCGCAGCAAAGTCGTCGCGCTGCGCGAACAGATCGCGCTCTCGCAAGAGCCCGCCGCTTTGCGGGGTGAAGCCCGGAAAGAAGAAGTATCGCGTCAGCGGCAACTGCGGGTGGCGCGAGACGAGTCCATGGCAGCCCTCGATCCAGCTCTCGGCTGAAAGGTATTCGAGATTGATCCACACCGGCTGTGCCGGACGCTGCACCATGCCGTCGAGGTAGGCAGCCGGCAAGCCGCATCCGAACGCCTCGACGACGACGTCGCCCATCTCTGAAATCGCCGCCGCCGGCGCAGCGCCAAGCGCTCCTTGCCACGAGTGCACGTCGACACCCTGCACGAACTGCACGTCGCGCTTCGCGTCGACCTCAAGCGAGAGGCGCGCGAGCGTCGGCAGCGCATCGACGAACAGCCGCACGGCGACACGGTACTCGCGAGCGAGCTGCCGCGCCAGACGCCAGGCGACTGCGACGTCGCCGTAGTTGTCGATGAGCGAACAGAAGATGTCCCAGCGCGAGGGACTTGCTCGGTCGGACATTCGCAGCGGTGAAGTGGCTAGGCCCTATTGGCGCGCATTATCGCCTGGGCCCGGTCGCCGACCGAATCGATAGTTGACCGTGCGGGGTCCTCGCCGCAGACTTACTTCCGATGCAAACATCGCGCACCGCTGCCGGCCTGGTCGTCGACGTCGTCTCCGACGTGGTCTGTCCATGGTGCTACATCGGCAAGCGCAAGCTCGAGGCGACGCTCTCCGAGCTCAGGGAACACGAGCCGGACCTGCAAGCAGCGGTGCGCTGGCACCCGTTTCAGCTCAATCCCGATCTGCCGGCCGAAGGCGTGGATCGACTCGAATACCTCAAGGCCAAGTTCGGGAGCAAAGCCCGCTCCGACGAGATCTATGCGAGGGTGAAGCGCGTCGGCAAGGAAGTCGGGATCGACTTCGAGTTCGATCGCATCGCGCGTGTGCCAAACACGCTCCCTGCACACAGCCTGATCGCCTGGACGCAGCATCGCGGCGATCCGGCTGCCACCGACGCCGTTGTCGAAATGCTGTTTCGCGCTTTTTTTGTCGAGGGTCGATCGCTCAGTGAGCGGGTGGAGCTTGCGCGCATCGCCAGCGAAGCCGGCTTGGCATGGACTCAGGCGCAATCCTCATCGGAACTTCGCGCCGAAGTGGAAGCGGAGGATCGCGAAGCGCGCGAGGTCGGCATCAACGGGGTGCCGTTTTTCATTTTCAACGGCAAGACCGCTGTCGCGGGAGCGCACGATCCTCAAACGCTGTTGCGAGCGATCGCTACCGCGCGGTCGAGCGACTGAAGCGATGACAGCACCGATGCACGCTGCTGAGTCGGCAGCCGCCGACCTCGAGCGGCTCTTTGCCGCGCAGCGCGCGGCTTTTGATGCAGAACGCGACCCGGCGCTCGCCGTGCGCTACGACCGGCTCGACAGGCTGCTTGCGCTGACCGAACGACACGAGGCCGAGATCGTCGCGGCGATCGCTGCCGACTTCGGTACCAGGCCATCTCAGGAGACGAGACTTGCCGAGCTGTTCATGGTTGTCGCCGGAATCCGCCACGCGAGGCGTCATTTAAGTCGGTGGATGAGGCCGCAGCGCGTCACGACGCCGCTATACCTGAAACCTGGGAGAAGTCGTATCGTACGGCAGCCGGTCGGCGTGGTTGGCGTCATCAGCCCGTGGAACTATCCGTTTCAGCTGGCCATCCTTCCGGCTGTTGCCGCGCTCGCCGCCGGAAACCGGGTGCTGCTCAAGCCCAGCGAATTGACTCCGGGAACCTCTGCGCTGCTCAAGCGCCTGGTCGCCGCAGATTTCGCGGCAGATGAGTTCGCGGTGATCAATGGGGATGCTGGAGTCGGAGAAGCATTCTCGCGTCTTCCGTTCGACCATCTGTTCTTCACTGGCTCGACGGCAGTCGGTCGCAAGATCGCGCTCGCGGCCGCTCAAAACCTGACGCCGGTCACGCTCGAGCTGGGAGGAAAATCTCCTGCAATCGTACTTCGTGATGCCGATTTCGCGCTGGTTGCGCGGCGGATAGCGACAGGCAAGCTGCTCAACGCGGGCCAGACCTGCATCGCCCCCGACTATGTCCTCGCTCCAGCCGACCGAGTCGACGCGCTGGTACGCGCAATCAGGGAAGGCGTGCGCGCTCTCTATCCCGGCTTCGCGCAGAATCCCGATTACACCAGCATCATCAGCGAGCGCCACTACCATCGACTGCGGCATTTGGTCGATGACGCGCGCAGCAAGGGCGCGGAGGTGATCGACCTCGGCGGCGAGGAGGAGCTTGGCAGCGCGGGTCGAAAGCTGCCGCCCACCCTGTTGACATCGGTTCGTCCCGACATGATGGTCATGCAGGAAGAAATCTTCGGTCCGGTCCTTCCGCTCGAAACCTACGCCTCAGTCGACGACGCCATCGCCAGAATCAACGCTCGCCCGCGACCCTTAGCGATGTACATGTTTGGCGGCGATGCCGTCGCACGCAGCCGGGTGCTGACCCAAACGCTCGCCGGCGGCGTCACGCTCGACGATACGCTCTTGCACTTCTCCAACGAAGAGCTGCCTTTCGGAGGCGTGGGGGCGTCAGGCATCGGCGCCTACCATGGCGAGCGCGGGTTTCTTGCCTTCACTCATCAAAAAGCGCTGTTCGCGCAGCCGCGTGCCGCGCTCAGCTGGATGCTGCGGCCGCCTTACGGAAAGCGCTTCGAGGTCGTACTGCGGTTGCTGCGTCGGATTGCCTAGCCGGCCTTCGCTTGAGCAACTCCGAACGGACCGCGGCGCGTCTGCGATCAGATGGGAGTTTCTTAGCTCGCGCGTTCCAGAATCGCCTGGGCGTGCAAGATCACCGGCCGGTCGACCATCTTTCCGTCGACCTGGACGGCGCCTCGACCTGATTGCACGGCTGCGATGACGCGCTGCGCCCAGGCGATCTCTTCCGCAGTTGGCGCGAACGCTCGCTGCGTGAGCGCGAGCTGCCGCGGATGTATGCACAGCTTTGCACCGAAGCCGCAGGCGCGCGCAAAGGCGAGGTCGGCATCGAGCCTGGCATCGTTATCGATCTCAGTGGTAACCCCGGCGATGGGTGAAGCGATGCCGGCAACTTTGGAAGCGATCGCCATGCGGCAGGCGGGATACAAAAGGCCGCGCTCATCGCCGGAGAGCCCGAGATCAAACGCGTAGTCGAGGGTGCCGAAGGCGAAGCGCTGCACGCCGTCGACGGAGGCAAGCTCGTCCACCGCCTGCACACCGCGCGCCGTCTCGATGAGCGGCACGACGAATCCCCTCTTCGCCAGGGATCCGGCGGCACGAGAAATATCCCGAGGGTGCTCCGCCTTGGGCAAGACGACGCCGTCAATCGAGCATTCCCGCGCCAGCTCGAGATCGGCTTCGAACCAGGCGGTCGATGCGTCGTTGATGCGCAGAAGAACGCGCTCACTGCCACCTGCGCGGTCTTGGTCACGCGCCCGACTTGCGTGCCACGCGCGAACATGATCGCGTGCGGGGGACTTGTTGTCGGCGGACACCGCATCTTCCAGATCGATGATCACCGCATCGGCGGCGGATGCGAGCGCCTTGGCGAAGCGATCGGGACGGTCGCCTGGAACGAACAAATAGCTGACCGGGAGCTTCACGGCTTGTCCGTCCTTGCCGGGGCGCGCGGACTCATATCACTTGCGCTGAACGCAGCCTGCCGATTTCGGCCTCGCTGCACCCCATGCCCGCCAGGATGGAATCCGTGTGCTCGCCGAGTGCCGGAACGCGGCCAGGCGCAGTGGCGCTTGCACGATCGAATCCGGGTGGCAACAAGGCCGGGATCTTTCCAGCGGGCGAATCGATATCGACCCAGCGGCGACGCGCGCGCAGCTGGGGATGCGCCCACACCGCGTGCATGTCGTTCACCTGTGCATTGGCGATCTGCGCGTCGTCGAGGCGGCGCAAGACCTCGTCCGAAGTGAGCCTGGCAAAGGCGGCAACGATGGTCGCGCGCAGCTCCTCTCGCGCCGCACTGCGCTTGGAATTGGTCGAATAACGCGCGTCAGTCGCCAGCTCGGGGCGATCGAGCACTTTGCTGCAGAAAGCCACCCACTCGCGTTCGTTCTGCAGTCCCAGCATGACGGTCTTGCCGTCGCCGGCGGGGAATGGCCCATAAGGATAGATCGTGGCATGGCTCGCTCCGGCGCGCGCCGGCGGCGCTGCGCCCTGATACGCGTAGTAGAGCGGGTAGCTCATCCACTCGACCAGCGCTTCCAGCATCGAAATGTCGAGATGCGCTCCGCGGCCCGTCTTTGCGCGCCCGAGCAGTGCAGCCAAGATGTTGGTGTATGCATACATTCCGGCAGCGATGTCGGCGATCGACAGCCCCGCCTTCGCTGGCTCGTCCTCCGTTCCAGTGACCGACAAGAATCCGGCTTCGCTCTGGATCATCAGATCGTAGGCCTTTTTGTCGCGGTAAGGTCCGTCCTCGCCGTAGCCGGAGATATCACAGACGATGAGCGAGGGCTTGGCGACAGAGAGGGTGGCATACGAAAGCCCGAGTCGCGCCGCAGCGCCTGGAGCCAGGTTTTGCACCACGATGTCGGCGTACTCGAGGATCAGCCGGTTGAGCAGCGCAAGAGCCTCAGGATGCTTGACGTCGAGCGAGAGGCTCTCCTTGGAGCGGTTGGCCCAAACAAAATGCGACGCGAGACCATGGACGCGCTCGTCGTAGCCCCGAGCGAAATCGCCCACGCCCGGGCGCTCGATCTTGATCACCCGGGCGCCGAGATCCGCGAGCTGGCGAGTCGCAAAAGGTGCTGCGATCGCGTGCTCCAGAGTGACGACGGTGATTCCAGTGAGGGGACTCATCGTCCGAGAGGACTCATCGTCCTAGTGAATCGACACGGTAGCGTCCATGGTCAGCGCGCCCTCGTGGTCCTTCACCCACAGGTGGACCGACTTCAAGTCTTCCGAAGGCTGGCCGCAGAGCTGGAAGGGATGGTTGTCGAATACCGGCCGCGCCGCTCGGAACTCGTAGCGCGTCACCGTGGCTTGCGGCCGCTCGCGTCGCAGCAAGTCGAGCAGCAGTGTGGCAAGCAGCGGCCCGTGCACGACCAGCCCGGGGTAGCCTTCGACCGTCGTGACATAGCGCCGGTCGTAGTGAATGCGGTGACTGTTGAACGTCAGCGCCGAATAGCGGAACAGCAGCACGTCGTCGGGCACGATCGTGCGCTGCCATGCTGAAGTCGGCGGAGCGGGCTGTACCTCAGGCGCAACGGCATCCGGTTTCGGTGCCTCGCGGTAGACAATATCGTGGAATTCGACGATCGCCGCTTCCGATTCGTTCTGGCGGCGGATTTCGTGACGAACCTTGACGAACACCAGCGAACCGCTGCGGCCGCTTTTTTCAGTGACATCGGCGATGGTCGAAGTGCGAACCAGTTCGTCCCCTACGCGCAGAGGCTCCTTGAACTCGAATTGGCTTGCCGCCCACATGCGCCGCGGGAGCGGAACCGGCGGCAGAAAGCCTCCGCGCTTCGCATGCCCGTCGGCGCCAACCTCCGACTCGCGATACAGCGGCAGGAAGTACAGCCAGTGCCACAGCGGAGGCAGCGGCGTCCCCGCTGGCGGCCGCTCGGGCGGATAGTCCAGAGTTGCGGAAAGCGCAGCGTAGGGCATCGGCGTGACGACATCGCGTGTCGACTCCGTTTTGCCGATCCAATCACGCAGATGCGGTTGGGCTGCATTCATGGGACCGTGGCCGGCGATGTTCTCACCCGCAGAAGCAAGTGACCAAAGGGATTCTACGCGATCGCCGGAGCGCGTTTACATCGAGCAAAAAAACTGGCCCCGCGTAGGTAACGCGGGGCCGGTTGGGACGAGCTGAAACTATTTCGCGCGCGCGAGAGCCGCGAGGATTTTGTCGGCGCCCTTATTGTGAACGTTCGCCCGGACGAGGATATCGGGAGACGTCACCGGCTTGCCGTAAAAAGCTTGGTTCCAGTCGTCGGAGGTGTTGATAACGGTTCCGTCGAGGTTGAGACCGCCATAGACGCCCTTGGCGCGGCTGAAGGTGATGAAGTCGGCCACGATGTCGGACTTGGCGCCTGCACCCACCGGTCCCGCCGCTACGCTGGCGTCACCACCAAGCTTCACTGACGGGGCGAGCAGCGTGTTGAATCCCTTTTCGGTCATCACCAGCGTGACGTTCTCCGACACCGAAACGCCGGCCTGGAAACCGACGCTGGCGGTCGCGAAGGCGTAGAACGCCGGTCCGACCCACTTGCCGTTCGGTGCGCGTGCGAATCCGACAGCCCGGCCGCCGGAGCCGCCGAAGATGAATCCAGCCTTGAGCAATTCGGGGGCGATTATGACGGCCTTGGCGCGGCCGATGTTCTGCTGCAGCCAGCTCATGTCCGGGTCACGCAAGAAGTTCGCAAGCGAGGCGTCTGCCGCATTGACCAGTTTTTGTTGATCGCTCTGCGCAAGGGCGGCGCTGCTCGCGGCGACGAGCATCGACACCAGCAGCAGGCGAGCGAGTTGAGTGACACGATTCTTCAGCATTGGGGGTTCTCCGTTGGTATTCAGGGACGTAGATGTTCGCCAGCCCTGCAATTATACCCTACTGGCCTTCACGAGGTACCTGACATGTTATAGTCAACAACTGCCGGCGCCTGGTGCTCGCCGGAGGCAGACTCGTCGCTCGACGCCGTTTTCCTTTCGCGACTCCAGTTTTTTGGGTCGTCGCGCTTCACATTCTGCTGCCCGCATTCACCGCCGGACTCGCGTCGTACATCGCGGTGCTCGCGGGGTCGCCTTCGCGAGTCAAGGCTTCATGATTCTCGGCACGTTGTTACTGTTGCCGATCATCGTGATGTACACGGATGGTCGTATTGGGTTTTCCGGGGCAAGGTCCACGCCGCGGCGGGATATCACTGAACCGTGGCGCCAATCGCCGGTCGCCGATGAAGGCCGCCGGCGATCATCCTGTCGCATTCCTCACTCGGGAATGGAGTTGAGGACATACATCGCGGCCAGCAGTCCGCTTGGACGGCCCAGCTTGCCCATCCATTTGGTGAAGATCGGATCGATCTCGCCCGACACATAGACCTGCGTCAGGGCGCTGTTGACGACGAGGCGATACGCCGAATCATTGCGCGGCAGCATGAAAGCGTAAGGTTCGAAGGATAGGTCTTCAGAGAGCATGGCGAAAACTTTCGGGTCCTTGGCTTGCGCGGCCAACCCGATCAGTTTGATCTTGTCGCTGGCAAATGCCGCGACCGCGCGCGATTCGAGCATTGCCGTGCCCTCGACGCCGTCCTTGACGGTCACGACCTTGGCGTTGATCAGACGATCCTTGAGCATGGCGTTGAGACGCCGCTCGGTGGTCGTTCCGGCGGTGACCGCAATCGACTTTCCGGCGAGATCGCTGACGCCGTTGACTGAGCTGTCGGCACGGATCAGAAAGCCGCCACCGTCGATAAAAGTGAGGTTGCTGAAGTCGACATTCTTCATGCGCGACTGAGAAGCCGTTGTATTGGCGCATTCGAGATCCGCCTTGCCTGTCGAAATCATGGCGATCCGATTCGGCACGGTGTCGACGACCCAGTTCACTTTGAGGTCGGCGTTGCCGACCGCACGGCCGATCGCCGCGATCACCCGCTTGCAGAGATCGATCGAATAGCCGGCAGGCTGGTTGTTGGACTCGACATAGGAAAACGGCAGCGAATCGCCGGAGAACGCCACCGTGATCGACCCGGCGGCCTTGATCTTGGCCAGCGTATCCGGAGCATTCTGGGCATATGCAACGGGCGCGAGCACGACGGATGCAACGATGGCGGTGAGCAAGCGTTTCACAATGGGACTCCCTGGAGTGAACGATCGGCGCGGCCGCCAGCCTGGAAGACAACGGCGACCTGACGTAGATTATAGCGTAGCGCGCGGAAGGCGGAAGCCGGAGCGGCGCGGGGCGCGTGCTACACTTTGCACACCTCTCGGGTCGCGTCAGGAACAATTATGCCGAGTCGTTTTCGCATCCGCTGCATCGCAGGCCTTGTCGTTTGTCTCGCTCTCGCGGCGACAGTATCCGCAGCACCTTCGCGTACCCTCGATCGAATCAAGAGCGAGGGAACCATCCACCTCGGCTTTCGCAGCGGTGCTGCACCTTTTTCGTTCAAGGAGCGTAACGGCATCGTCCGTGGCTACAGCGTGGAACTGTGTACCCGCATTGTCACGGCGATCCAGAAGCAGCTCGGGTTGCCCAAGCTGGCCGTTGACTGGACTCCCCTCGATGCCTCCGACCGGCTCGATGCAGTCGCTTCGGGCAAGGTCGACATCGAATGCGGTACGACGACCATCGCGCTCTCGCGCATGGAGCAGGTCGATTTCAGCCTGCCGATTTTTGTCGACGGTGGCAGCGTGATGACCAAATTCGACTCCAAGATCACCCGTCTTGCCGATTTCAATCGCAAGCGCGTGGCGGTCATCCCCGGCACGACAACGGAAAGCGCGCTCAAGCGCGAGCTCGCCATTGTCGACGCCAAGGCCGAGCTCGTTCCCGTGAACGACGGTTCGGCAGGCGTCGCCCTGCTTGCCGCAGGCAAAGTCGATGGCTATGCGGGAGACCGCATCGTGCTCATTTCCTTGCGCGCGGGTAGCCGCGATCCCTCCAGCCTTGCTCTGCTCGGAGCCGACTTTTCCTTTGAGCCGTACGCACTGGTCGTGCGCCGCGATGATCCGGACTTCCGTCTCGCCGTCAACCGCGCTCTGGTGGAGCTCTATCGAAGCGGTGAAATAGACACGATTTTCGAGCGCTGGCTCGGAGCGCTGGGCGCGCCGGGGCCCCTGTTGCATTCGATGTTCTATCTGAGCACGCTGCCCGAATGAACCTTCTTCCACGCAGGCTCGCGACCTTTGCTATCTGCGCTTGCGCCGCTCTGATTGGTCCGCGTGCGTTGGCGCAGACGCCGCCTGCAACCCAACCGCCGCTCGTTCTGCCGCCACCGATCCTGCAATCGCCCGGGTCGTCGTCGCCCAGCTCCTCGGGGCCTGCTGTCGGTACCACAGGCTGCGATCGTTGCGGGACTATCGAGTCGATCCGTCAGGCCGTCACCAAGGATCAATGGACTCCGCTGGGCAGCGTTCCATCCACCGCCGATAGCGGCCCGGCAGGCATGACCATGTACCAGATCGGCAAAGGCTTCACCAACCAGGGGCAAGTTTTGGTGGGAGCTGCAGGCGGCACGGTTTACCGCACTCAGCCCAACCAGCGCAACATCACGCGCTGGGAAGTGGCGGTTCACATGGACGACGGCAGTACTCGGACGTTGACTCAAAACTACGAACCACTGATGCAGGTCGGCGATCGGGTCCGCGTTTTCGGGACTCAGATCGAGCTGGTGCAGTGACCGCATCCGCCAGCGCTGTCGGCGTACCGGCGGCCGCTGCAGCAATGACGGTCACCGACGCGGCCGATGGCAGCCTTGAGCTGCGGCTGGCGGGCAGGCTCGACGCCTATTCGATTGCCGGCGTATGGTCGCAGGCGCGTTCCCAGGTCGAAAGCAATCGCGAGCGACGCATTGTCATCGACGCATCCGCGGTCGACTACTGCGATGGCGGCGGGGTGGCGATGCTGGTCGATCTGCTACGCCAGGAGCGTCCGGCCAGCGCGCCAGTCGTCGTACGTGGACTCAAGCATGAGTTTCAGACGCTGCTCGATCAGTTCGATCCGGCAAGCTTGCGCGCTCCCGCCGCACCGCCAGCCGAGCAGCTGCACGCCGTGGAGGAGGTCGGGCGCGAGGCGCTCAACATCAGACGCGACCTGGTGACTCAGCTCGCGTTCATCGGCGAAACGAGCTCCGCCATCTGGTACGCGATCCGCAACCCGCATCGCGTACGCTGGAAGGATGTCTGGTATACCTGCGAACAAGTCGGCGTCAACGCGCTGCCGATCGTCGCGCTGATTTCCTTCCTGATCGGCCTGATCATCGCGTTCCAGTCGGCAGTGCCGATGCGCCAGTACGGCGCGGAGTTGTTCGTCGCCGATCTGGTCGCGCTGGCGATCCTGCGCGAGCTCGGGCCGTTGATGACGGCAATTCTGCTCGCCGGGCGCTCCGGGGCTGCGTTCGCCGCCGAGATCGGGACGATGAAGGTCAATGAGGAATTGAACGCGCTGACCACCATGGGCCTCGATCCGGTTCGATTCCTTGTAGTGACGCGGATCATTGCGGCGTTGCTGATGGTCCCCCTGCTGACCCTGTTCGCTGACATCCTCGGCATCCTCGGCGGCGCCGTTACCATGGTCAGCTTCAACATTCCCATCCTTGCCTACCTGCGCGAGGTCGATACGCTGGTCGACGTCAAGGACCTCTGGGCCGGGCTCGCCAAGGCGCCTGCCTTCGCCATTCTGATCGCCGGTATCGGTTGCCTGCGCGGCCTGCAGACACAAAGCGGCGCCAGCGCCGTCGGCATTTCCGCAACGCGCGCAGTGGTGTCAGGCATCATTCTGCTGGTCGTCGTCGACGGTATTTACGCCTTCATCTACTATCTGCTGGATATCTAAAGCGCCTCCTTTTCGAAACGCATGGCGACAGATCCCATCATCCGCGTCGAGGATCTCACCGCAGGCTACGACGACACGGTGATCATGCACGACGTGAACTTCACCGTGAATCGCGGCGAGGTTTTCGTCATCCTGGGAGCGTCCGGTTGCGGCAAGAGCACACTGCTCAAGCACATGATCGGTCTCTACCAGCCCATGACCGGACGCGTATTGATCGACGGCGACGACATCGTGACGGCAGAGGGCGAGGCGCGGTATGCCATCCTCAAGAAAATCGGCGTGATGTATCAGAGCGGCGCGCTGTTCGGCTCGATGACGCTGCTTGAGAACGTGCGGCTTCCCCTGGAGGAGTATACGGAGCTCGACGACGAGGCCATGGATCTGCTCGCCCGGACCAAATTGCGACTGGTCGGTCTCGACGGATTCGCCGGACGCATGCCGGCGGAGCTCTCCGGGGGCATGCAGAAGCGCGCCGCGATCGCGCGGGCGATGGCGCTGGACCCGATGATTCTTTTCCTCGACGAGCCTTCGGCCGGGCTCGACCCGATCACTTCGGCCACACTGGACGAGCTCATTCTGCGACTCGCAGGCAGCCTGCACATCACTTTCGTCATCGTCACGCACGAGCTGGCGAGCATCTACACCGTGGCCGATCGGATCATCATGCTCGACAAGCGTAAACAGGGAATTATTGCCGAGGGCGATCCCAGAGTCCTGCGCGATACGAGCGATGATCCCTGGGTCCGCCAGTTCTTCCGCCGCGAAGCCGCCGTGGAGACGGCCTGATCCGTGAGCGCCCGCGCTAATTTCTTCAAGATCGGGCTCTTCGTGATCGGCGCGACGGTTGCGCTGGTCATTCTGCTGGTGCTGCTCGGGGCGGGTAAGCTCTTCCAGTCGAAGATAGTGATGGAGACCTACTTCAACGAGTCCGTGCAGGGGCTCGAGGTTGGATCCAAGGTCAAGTATCGAGGCGTCATTGTCGGAGAAGTGAAAAGCATCGGCTTCACTTATACGCGATATCAGCTGGACAAGCCGATGGACGAGCGGCTGCGCTACGTCATGGTGGAAGCGACCATTCTGCCGCGGCTGATCGGCGGCCGGACCACCGCGGGAGACCTGACCCGCCCCGATGCTTTGAAGGCGGAGATCGAAAAAGGGTTGCGCGTCCGTCTCGCGCCGCAGGGCATCACTGGAACGAGTTACCTGGAAATCGACTACGTCGATCCCAAGAATAACCCGCTCCTACCGATCTCCTGGGAGCCGGACAACCTGTACATTCCAGGCGCCACTTCGACGGTGACTCAGTTCGTCGCCGCTGCATCGGAAATCGTCGATCGGCTGCGCAAGCTTGATCTCGACGCAACGTTTGTCAACCTGAACACGCTTCTGGTCAACGCCAATAAGCGCATCGAGGCAGTCGACTCGGGCAAAATCTCCGATCAGACCAAGCAAGTGCTGAGCAAGCTCGAAACCAAGCTCGATCAGTTGCCGATGGACAGGCTCGGCAAGGAAGGAACTGCGCTCCTCGCGGAGCTGCGCGTAAGCAACCAGAAGCTCGCAGCTATACTCGAAGACCCTGCGTGGAAGACTCTGCCTGGCAACACCGACGCCGCACTGGCAGGCGCACGAAAGCTGGTCGAAGATCCGAATCTGCCGATTGCCATCGCGCATCTGCAGCGCACGCTCGCGCGGCTTGATCGGCTCACGGGCGGGGGCGAGGCCGATCTCACGGCAACGCTCAATAATCTGCGACAGATCACCGACAACCTGCGCGACCTTACCGAGACCGCCAAGCAGTATCCCTCGGGCGTGCTTCTGGGCGCGCCGCCACCGCCGATAAAAGGTGCTCAATGATGCAGTTGCGTCGCCGGCTTGGTTTGCTGCTTCGATGCGCGCTGGCTGCGATGCTCGGTTGCGCACTCGCTGGCTGCAGCCTGTCCAGGCCTTCACCCGTCAAGGACACCTACTTGCTCCAGGCGTCGCTACCGAAGCAAGCCATTGCGACCCCGCGCCCGGCGGCGCTCAAAGTGGGAACGATTGCCGTCGCTGCGCCATTTCGCGGCAAAGCACTCGTTTATCGCGAGGGCGATCTCAAATACGAGACGGATTTTTACAACGAGTTCCTGGTGTCGCCCTCGGCTATGCTGACCGAGTCCGCATCGGCTTGGCTCGCGGCTGACCATGTCTTCCAGGATGTGCTGCCAGCCTCTGCCAACGCGGATGGCGATTACGTGCTAGAGGGTTTTGTCAGCGAGTTCTACGGCGACTTTCGCGAAGGAGCCCGACCGGTAGCCGTCATCACTGTCAAGTTCTTTTTGGTCGACAATCGAAGCTCGAGCGGAGTACCGATGTGGCAGACGCAGTTGACGCAACGAGCTCCGATCAGCAGCCGCAACGCCGGTGCACTCGTCGGCGGCTTTGATTCTGCGTGGACGGCGATCCTTGTCGATCTGACGCGTCAACTCGAGAGCCTGCAGCTGCCTACGGCCAAATAGCGCGCACTGACGCTCCGCAACGACGCGCGTTTCCCGCTCAGAACAGCGGCGGCGGCTGCTGAACGCGCTCGGTGATGGGCGTGGTCTTGCCTGCGGCGGTCGACTTGTCAGCCAAGTCAACCCATCCGCCGCCCATCGCCTTGTAGATGTTCACGTTGGACGAGAAGACCTGGGCACGGACCGAGGCAAGCGTCAGCTCGGCTGGAAACAGCGATTGCTCCGCCTGCAGAACCGTTGTGTAGGACGTATAGCCGTTGTTGTACTGAAGCGTGGACAGCCGTGCATAGTCTTTGAGCGCAGCCACCAGGCGTGCCTGCGCCGCAGACTGCTCCTGCAGCTTCTGACTGGCGATGAGCGCATTGGCCACGTCGGCGAACGCGTTCTGTATCGAGTTCTGGTAGTTGTAGAGCGCCGCCTGCTGCCCCCCTTCGGCTTGCGCGACCTGGCCGCTCACGGCGCCGAAAGTGAAAATCGGTCCGATCGCCTGTCCGGCGTAATTCCATACGCGCGCTGGTCCGGTGAACAGCTTGGACAGGTCCGAGCTTGCGCCGCCAAAAGCACCCGTCAACGAAATCGTAGGAAAGTACAGCGCCTTGGCGGCGCCGATCTGCGCGTTCGCGGCGACCAACTGCTGCTCGGATTGCATCAGGTCGGGACGGCGTTCGAGCAGCTGCGAGGGAAGCCCAGCTGGAACAGAAGGCAGCGTGAGCTTGTCGATCGATTTTCCTCGCTCGATCGGTCCCGGATTGCGGCCGAGCAGGATGCAAAGCGCGTTCTCGGTTTGCGCAATTTGAGATTCGATCACCGGAATTTGCGCCGCTGCGGTCTCGTACTGCGATTGAACCTGCGCGACGTTCATCTGCGAAACCTGCCCGTACTGGAATTGGAGCTGGAACAGCTTGACCGAATCGCCGTAGGCGTTGAGCGTCTCGTTGGCGATCACGAGCTGTTCGTCCAGCCCGCGCAACGAGATGTAATCGCTCGCCACGGACGCAACCAGCGAGAGAATCACGGCGCGACGCGCGTCGTCCGTCGCGAGCACGTTGGCGAGAGCGGATTCGCTCAGCCGACGGATGCGTCCCCAGAGGTCGATTTCCCAGCTCGCCGTCAGCAAGGCCTGGTAAGCGGTTTGCGGGTTTGGAATCACGCGTGCCGTTACGCGGTCGGCACCAGCTTCGGTGGCGCGCAATCGTTCTCCCGTGGCTGTGTAGCCGATCTGAGGGAAAAGCTGCGATCGCGTCTGGGTGAGCACGCCGGCGGCCTGCTCGACGTTGGCGACGGCGACTTTCAGATTGGCGTTGTTGGCCAGCGCCTCCTCGATCATTGCGTCGAGGACGGGGTCGCCGAACTGCTTCCACCACGCCGTATCCGCAGTTTCCGCGACCGCAGTCGGCTCGAAGCGGAACGCCGACGGCGTGTCGAACTGGGGACGCACATAGTCGGGCCCCATCATGCAGCCGGCTAGCATCGCGCCGGCAGCGCCGCAAGCGAGCGCGCGCACCCAGGATCTAGCCCTAGTCGCCATCTTTGGGTACATGCGGAGCGGACGCCGGGCTCGGACCCGCGACGTCGTGTGGCGGGAGTGGCGGCGTTTGCTTTTTTGCTGCTTTGCGCTCGGCGAGCCGGTCAAACATGTAAAAGAGCAGCGGCACGTAGAGCATGGCGAGCGTCGTCTCGCCGAGCATCCCGCCGATGATCCCAGTGCCGATCGAATGCCGGGCATTCGCGCCGGCGCCGACCGCGATGGCGAGCGGAAGGCAGCCGATCGCGAACGCGAGCGAGGTCATGATGATCGGGCGCAACCGCTGCTCGCCCGCCAGCACGGTCGCTTCCATGATCGACTTGCCTTGCTTGCGGAAATCGACCGCGGCGGACACGCGCAGCACAGCGTTCTTGGCGCCGAGTCCGATAAGCACCAGCAGGCCGATCTGGAAGTACACGTCGTTTTCCAGGCCGCGCAGCCAATTGGTGATCAACGCTCCCAGAATACCGAAGGGCACCGCGCTCATAACCGCACCCGGCAGCGTCCACGATTCGTACTGCGCGGCGAGCACCAGAAAGACGATGATGAATCCGAAAACGAAGGCGATCGCCGAAGTGCCTCCGGATTTCTTTTCTTCGAAGGCAAGCCCCGACCAGGCGAACGCGTAACCCTGCGGCAGCACTTCCTTTGCTACGGCTTCCATCGCCGTGATCGCCTCGCCCGAGCTGTAGCCGGGCGCGGCGGAGCCGTTGATCTTGGCGGCGGTGAAGCCGTTGAAATGCGGAAGGAGATCTGGCCCCTGCGTCCAACGCGTGGTCACGACCGACGATAGCGGCACCATCTGGTTCTGGCTGTTGCGCGTGTACAGTCTAGTCAGGTCGTCCGGAGTCTGCCGATACGGCGCGTCCGACTGGATCACGACCCACCACACGTTGCTGAACTGGTTGAACTGGCTGACCGTGAGCGAGCCGAACTGCGCCTGGATCGCGCTGTACACATCCTGGATGGGAATGCCCAGGAGGGTAGTCTTGTCGCGATCCACGACCGCGCGCAGCTGCTGCGTGTTCGCGCTGTACGTGGTCGCCAAGCCCGAGAGCTCGGGACGCTGCCGGGCGTTTTTCAAGAAATCCTGCATGACGGCGTCGAGCGCTACCGGATCGCCGCTTCCCGTGTCCTGTATCCAGAATTCGAATCCGCCGGTAGTGCCGATGCCGGGAATCGGCGGCGGCGCGATGGGAATGACAACCGCGCCGTCGATCAACTGAGCTTCCTTGTAGAAGCCCTGCAGGATCGCCCGCGCGTTCTCGGTCTTCGCCGATTCGAGCGTCTTGTAGCGCTCGTCGAAGTCCTTGAACGTGACGAAGAACGTTCCGGCGTTGGTCTTGAAGCCGCTGTCGAGCAGGCTGTAGCCGGTGATCATCGAGCGCGTCTCGATGCCTGGCAGCTTGGCGAAAATCGCGTCCGCTCTATCGGCGATCCCCTGCGTCCGGTCGAGGCTTGCCGCCTGCGGCATGATGATCGCTGCCATTGCGTAGCCCTGGTCCTCATTGGGCACGAAGCTGGTGGGCAGGATGTGGAACAGATGCCAGATGCCGTACAGGAACACCGCGAGCAGAACCAGCGCCGCTACGGTACGTGCAATAACCCACTCGACGGCGTGCCCGAAGCCGCGAGTGACGGCGTCGACCTGGCGGTTGAACCAGGCAAAGAAACCTCGCTGCGGCGCTCCAGTATGCTTGAGTAGTACCGCGCACATCGCCGGGGTGAGGGTGAGCGCGGTGAAGCCGGAGACGGACACCGAAACGACAATGGTGAGGGCGAACTGCTTGTAGAGCTGACCGGTGGTGCCTGGCAAAAACGCCGCCGGAATGAACACCGAGCACATGACCAGCACCACCGCGACCAGCGAGCTCGCGATCTCTTCCATCGAGCGGATCGTGGCCTCCTTCGGTGGGAGATGGTGCTGAGCCATGTTGCGCTCGACGTTCTCGACAACGACGATCGCATCGTCAACGACCATGCCGATCGCGAGCACAAGCCCGAACAGCGTGAGCAGGTTGATCGAGAAACCCAGCGCCAGCATGCCGGCGAAGGTCGCGATCAACGAAACGACGATTGCTACGCTGCAGATGATCGTGGTGCGGAAGCTCTGCAGGAACAGGTAGACGACCAGCACCACCAGCACGATGGCTTCCGCCAGCGTCTTTTGCACTTCCTTGATCGACAGCCGGACGAAATCGTTGGTGTCGAGCGAAATGAGGTAGTCCATGCCGTCGGGGAAGCGGGATTTCATTTCCTCCAGCGTCTGACGGACGGCTTTGGAAACCACAAGACCGTTGGCGCCCGGCTGCTGATACACCGCGATCAAAGTCGCCGAAGTGTTGTTGAGCCGCGTGTCGACGACATACTGCTGAAGGCCGACCTCGGCGCGGGCGACATCGCCAATGCGCACGATTGCGCTGCCGTCCTGACTCGCCCGCAGGATGATGTTCAAGTACTCGCGCGGCTCGGTGTACTGCGCCTGCGTGACAACCGGGAAAGTAAGCTCCACCCGTCCTGCGTTCGGCTGCTGCCCGATCTGCCCGGCGCCGAAGAGCTGATTCTGCTGATTGATCGCGTTGGCGATGTCCGAGGTCGTGATGCCCAGCGAAGCCATCCGATCCGGATTCATCCAGATGCGCATCGCCTGGTTCGGCACGCCCATGATCTGCGCCTGGCCAGCCCCCTCTACGCGTTTGAGGGCGTCGAGCACGTAGACGTTGGCGTAGTTGGCGACGTAATTGGCGCTATAGCGCCCATTCTTGGCGAACACCGCTACCAGCATCATGATCGACGACGATTTCTTCTGCACGTTCACGCCCTGCTGCACGACAGCGGAAGGCAGCTGGGGCATCGCGAGATTGACCCGGTTCTGCACCTGCACCTGGGCAATGTCGGGATTGGTATCGAGTGAGAAGTAAACCGTGAGAGTGAGCTGACCGGTCGACGAGCTGGTCGACGACATGTAGAGCATATTGTCGACGCCGTTGATCTGCTGCTCGATCGGCGAAGCGACCGAGTCGGCAAGCGTCTTCGAATCCGCACCGGGATAGGTGGCCTGCACCGTGACCTGAACCGGCGTGATCGTCGGGTACTGCTGCACCGGAAGCGCGGTCATCGCCACCAGGCCGGCGATCGCGATAATGATCGCGACGACCGCGGCGAAGATCGGCCGCTCGATGAAGAACCGTGAGAACATGTATCTCTTCGGCCGGACTTACTGCGCGACCACCAGATCGACCCGGCGCGCCTGGTCGTCGCTGCCGCTGCCTGTCACGTCCACCGGCGTCAACAGTTTGATGCGCTGAGGGACTACCCCTAAACTCACAAGCTCGTCGCGCACCGCCTCCGCACGCTTTTTGGCGAGCTCGACGTTGGCAGCGTGATTGCCGGTCTTGTCCGCGTAGCCCGTGACCTGAATTTGCGTTCCGATTCCCAGATAGAGGGCCGAAGCGACGCGTAGCGCACGATGTGCTTCGGTATCCAGCGTAGCAAGGCCGGTCGGGAAATAAATGTGCGTGCTCGAAGGGGTGGGACTCGGCGCTTGCTGCGCTGATGCACCGCCTTTGCTCGCGCTGGCAGCGGCTGCGGGCGGAACGTAAGGCGAGGCTTGCACCGTCGCTCCTTGAGTGAGCCGGATTCCGCCATCGACAACCACCTTGTCGCCGTCGGCGAGACCCTCGGAAATCAGCCAACCGTTCTCGCCAACCCACTCGCCAACCGAAACCGGGCGCAGCTCGGCCTGGTTGTCCTTGTTGATCACCCAGACAAAATGACCCTTGGCGCTCTGCTGAACCGAGCGTTGAGGCACCACGATCGCATTCGGTCTGATGGCGCCGTTGAGCCGCACCCGCACGTACTGATTCGGGCGCAGGACGCCGGCCGGGTTGTTGACTGTCGCGCGCAGCAGGAACGTGCCCGTGGTCGCGTTGTACGACGGGTTCGCAAATGTGATCACGCCGGTGTATGGAAACAGGCTGCCGTCGACCATCTCCACTTCGACCACAAAACGGCCGCCCTCGGGCATCTTGAGTTGCCCCGTTTTAATATCGGCGCGGATACGCTCCAGGTCGTTTTCCGACACGCTGAAGTTGATCCACATTGGCGTCAGCACCGAGACAGTGGTGAGCTGCGCATTCTGAGGGTTCAAGTAGGTGCCGTCGGCAACAAGCGCGTAGCTGGACACTCCGTCTACCGGCGACATGATCGTCGTATACGAGAGATTGAGCTGGGCTGTCTCGAGCTGCGCCTTGGCCTGTGCCACCGCGGCGCTGGTCTGCTCGAATTGGCCGGTGGCATCGTCGAGGTCTTTCTGCGACAGTGCGTTCTGCTCCGCGAGAGGCTTGGTGCGGGCGAGGTTCGCCTTGGCTACTTCCATCGCCGCCTGCTGCCGCTGCAATGCCGCGGCGGCCGCGTCGACCTGAGCCTGGAAGGGTTTCTGATCCATCTGGAACAGGACCTGGCCCGTTTTGACAACGGAACCCTCGACGTAGGTACGCTTATCGAGAAACCCCGCAACGCGTGCCTGGATATTCACCGCTTGTGAGCTTTGGGTCTGGGCGACGTACACCGCAGTAACCGGCACGTCTTTGCGGTCGACTGTCAGGATGGTGACGCTGGGAGGAGGCTTCTCGGCCTTGGGAGCTTCCTTGCTGCAGCCGCTGAGGCAGATTGCCAGGACCGCAATGGCGGCGAGGGTCGTGCTACGCATTCTCATGAACGATGCCTCCCTTCGTCCATCGCCGGTTACCGCGTCACGATAACGCGCCTCGCGTGCAATCTCAACGGGCGACAGCGCCAGTCGGGGAACCGGAATCCGCAGAAGCGCGCGGGATTTCGACCGGATGCTCGTCGAAACTGCCGCCCAGCGCGAGATGCAGATTGACACGCTGTACCAGCCGCTCCGCCTGCATTCGCAACAGTGCCACCCTTGCCGCATAGAGCGAGAGCTGCTGCTGTTGCACTCCGCGCAGATCGATCGACCCGACACGAAAGCGGATATTCGCGAGATCGAGCGCACGCTCGTTCTCGCGCACCGCGCGACCAAGAATTTCCTCGCGCTGTGTCGCGGTGAACCCGGCGGAGAGCGCGCCTTCAACCTCTCCGAATACGCGTTGGCCGATCTTACCGTATTCGGCAATTGCCGCTTGCTGCTCGGCGGTACGCACGTCCACCTGCGCCTGCAGCAGACCGCCGAGAAAGAGCGGCTGCACCAATCCCGCTCCCGCACTGAACAGGGGGTTGTCGCGGTTCTTGAGCACGAACAACTCGGACGAGATCGAAGTGAAGTTTGCGACTAGGGTGATGCGCGGCAGCCGCGCCGCCTTCGCCTCTTCCGTTCGATAAAACGCTGCGGCGACGCGGCGTTCGGCCGCCACGACGTCGGGCCTCCGCTCGAGAAGCTCGGACGGAAGCCCCGCCGGAATGTCGCCGGGCCATGGAGGAAGGGCGTCGGCGACCGCGACAGCGGCCGCCGGGTAGCGGCCAAGCAGCGCTTCCAGCGCACGCAGCGCATTGTCGTAAGCGAGATCGAGGTTTTGAACCGTGTCGCGGAACGTGTCGACATTGGCTTGCGCAAGCGCGAGCTCGAATTCGTCGCCGATGCCCACGCGGAAACGGTCTTGCGCCAGCGAAGCAAGCTGTTCGGCGGCCTTTAACGAGTCCACGGCCTGCGCTTTTTGCAACCGGGCCTCGATGGCCAGGATCCAGCCCTTTGCGACCAATGCAGCGATCGATTGACGTGCGTATTCCGCGTCGAGTTGCGCCGACTCGTACTGGAACTCGGTTGAGCGCACTTCCGCGCGCACGCGGCCCCAGAGGTCGAGTTCCCAAGTGGCGAACAAGCCGACGCCGGAGAGGCCGGAAGAGTCCCCGCTCATCTTGCCGCCGCCTCGAGCGACCAGGTTCACCTGCGGCCATGCCGGCGACTTCGCAGCAGCGAGATACGCGACTGCGGCATCCACGCGCGCCGCGGCGATTCGCAGGTCTGCGTTGTAGGCAATTGCTTCCTGGGCCAGAGCATCCAGCCGCGGCTCGCTGAATGAGGCAAGCCAGTTGTCTGCAACCGGACCTGGGATGGGGCCCGGGCCGACCCATTGCTCCGGCGGAGTCAGATTCGGCATCGCCTGCTTCGCGGTTTCCTCGCTCGGCGGGAGATTCTTCAGCGCGCAGCCAGCGAGCGCGAGCGCGACGAAGAGAGCAGGTGTCCGGCAGCTAGGCATCGCCATTAATGCAGCTTCGGAATCAGGTAATTCACGTACGAGCCTACGCGCAAGATCACCTTGCGGATGATGTGCAGGAACGCGGCGTGCTGGGTATAAATCGCCGCGTCGCCCGCGGCCCCGGCGGCAAGAAAGAGCTCCTTGTCCTTGTCGGCGACGTCGAACTTGACGGCGAAGCGTTGCGACGGCGCCGTCAACACTCCTGTCATCGGCACGGTTCCGTTGGCCTGAATCTGTCCGGCACCCGACGCCCAGACGATCGAATTGACGGTGCCCTTGATGATCCGCCCCGGATAGGTTTCAAGCGCAAACTCGGCTTCGTCGCCTGGCGCGACCTGGTGCAGCTCATTCTGGCGGTAGAGCGCGATGACGCTGCCGGTCGTCTCGACGAGCGTCATCACCGGCGCCACGGGTAAAGCGGCGACAAAGCCTCCCGGGCGCAGTTGGAGATTAATGACGTAGCAATCGCAGGGCGAGCGCGTCGTCGTCTGATCAAGGTCCCATTTAGCGCTCTCGAGCTGGGCGCGAATCTGCGCGATCTGCGCGTACTCTCCATTCGACTTGGCGCCCAGCCTCTGCTGTACCTGAGCTTCGCCCGCGCGCGCCTGTCCCTCTCCTGCGCGCGCCTGAGCCTCGGCACTGCGAGCTGCAGCAAGCTGGCCTTCCGCTTCTGCAAGCGTTGCCTCCGCCTGCTCCAGGTCGAACTTGGAGCCGGCGCCGGTCGCGACCAGCTCGCGGTTCTGGGCGACGCGCTTTCGCGCGAGGTCGAGCTTGGCGGTCACTTCAGCAGTTTTTGCGATTGCCTGCTCGATTCCACCCTTGGTCTCGACGACCTTGGCTTGCGCACCTTTGAGCGACTCTTCGGTTTCCTTGGTCTGGGCGACGGCGTTTGCAAGCTGCGCCTGCAGCGTGTTCACTTGCAGCTGATAAGGCGTGGGGTCGATGCGGAACAGCACATCACCCTTTTTCACCGGAACATTGCCTTCCTGGATGGGGACCTCGATTACACGGCCGCGAACTTGGGAAACGATCGGAACGGTATAGCGGAAAACGCGAACGTCAGGCGACGAAGGTGCAACGATGTTGAGCGTCAGGATCAGCGCGGTGAGCGCGACAACGGGAATGACGACGACGGTGACCTGCGAATAGATGTTCCAAGGAAGCCATTTGAACTTGATGAAAATGAGCCATACGAAAAACGAATATATGCCGAGGAGGAGAATTTCCATTTAGCTGCGGCCTCCCTCGACAGCCCGCGGCGCGGGAGAGGTTTCAAGCTCGGCGAGATCGGCTCGAAGCTGCTTGAGCTTGGGCGACAATGCGCCTCTGGCCGCCATGGCGTCTAGCTCGGTGCGCAGGTGATCGAGCTCGTTCTGAAGCAGCCCGCCAGCCCTGGCCTTCTCGCCCATCTCCTCGTGCCAGTCTTCATGCTTGTCAGTACCGTAGGCGACTCGGTAAGCGACTGGCTTGGTGAACGCCCAGAGCCACGCAATCGGCCACAGCAACCCGCCGAACACCAGCGACAGAAGGCACAGCGTCGTGATCGCTGCGGTCTGGGGATGGTGGCGCTTCTCGGCAAATCGCTCGGGAAGCACATGGACCATCCAGAACACGACGATGACGACGATCGGCACGACGATGAGGACGACGATCGCCATCACGTCGGCTACAGTGTCCAGCGCTTCGCCAGAAAACAACGAAGCATGAGACGCTGTGGCACCAAGTAACAGAATCGCCGCGCTGGTCAAACGAACAAGGAGGGAAAGCATCGGTGGACTACCTCGATGATGGGGTCATGCGAAACGACTGGCCATTCTACCAGCGCGGCGCGGGGAGCACTTCCCGGGCTCGTCACAGCAAGGCGCCGTTGACTTTAGTCAAGGGGCCTGCAGATTGCATCCTGTCGGGGACGACTGCTAGCCGGCGAGCCTCGCGGTGATATCGTGGTCGCCGGCGCCGATCGCGATCACCTGTGCGAAGCTGCCGACGGACAAGGAGGCAGCGTCGCAAATCTTGACTAGGCCGTCGATCTCCGGGGCATCGGCTGAGCTGCGCGCGACGGCCCACGTGCCCTCTAGCCGATCGACCAGCACTTGCATGTTCTTGCCGACCTTTGACTCGAGCCGCGCCGCGCTGATCTTAGCCTGCGTTGCCATGAGCCGGGCACGGCGTTCTTCCTTGACGTCTTCAGGAACATGCTGCGGCAGCGCGTTTGCGGCAGCGCCGTCCACGGGTGAATAGGCGAAGCAACCGACCCGGTCGAGCTGCGCCGCGTCGAGAAAAGCGAGCAGCTCTTCGAATTCAGCTTCGGTTTCCCCAGGAAAGCCGACGATGAATGTCGAGCGGAGCGTCAATTCAGGACACAACTTGCGCCAGGCGGCAATGCGATCCAGGGTCTTTTCCGCACTTGCAGGACGTTTCATAAGCTTCAGGATGCGCGCGCTGCCATGCTGGAAGGGAACGTCGAGGTAGGGAAGCACCTGTCCCCCGGTCATCAACGGGATTACCTCGTCGACGTGCGGATAAGGATAGACGTAGTGCAGGCGAACCCACGCTCCGTGCTCGGTGGCGAGCCGACCAAGCGCGTCGACGAGTTCCGTCATGCGCGTCTTGAGCGGCCGCCCCCTCCAGAAACCGGTGCGATATTTAACGTCGACGCCGTAGGCGCTGGTGTCCTGCGAGATCACCAGCAACTCCTTTACGCCTGCCTTGAGGAGATTCTCGGCTTCGTTCATCACTTCGCCGATCGGCCGGCTGACCAGGTCTCCGCGCATCGACGGGATGATGCAGAAGGTGCAGCGATGATTACAGCCTTCGCTGATCTTGAGATAGGCGTAATGCTTGGGTGTCAGCTTGAAGCCTTGCGGCGGCACCAGGTCGACGAAAGGGTCGTGCGGTTTCGGCAGATGCGCGTGCACTGCGGCCATGACTTCAGGCGTCGAATGTGGCCCGGTCACGGCCAGCACTCTCGGGTGTGCGGCCTTGACGAACTCGCCGCCGGCCTTCGCGCCCAGACATCCGGTGACAATGACTTTGCCGTTTTCCGACAACGCCTCGCCGATCGCATCGAGCGATTCTTCGATCGCCGCGTCGATGAAGCCGCAGGTGTTGACGACGACCAGATCGGCTTTCGCGTAGGTTGGAGAGATGGCGTACCCTTCGGCGCGTAGCGTTGTCAGGATGTGTTCCGAGTCGACCAGCGCCTTGGGGCAGCCCAGCGATACGAACCCGACGCGGGGCGGAGTGGCTGACCTGTGTTTCATTGAATTTGGAAAACCGGTTGCGCAGCGCCGCAACCGGCTGTGCTGCATTGCAGCTTGTGCGTTGCTTGAGTTCGACGCGCGCGATCAGCGCTTCTTGTCGTCCTCGGGAGTCTGCGGCGTCCCAAAATTGGGGAAGGGAAATGCGGTGAACAATCCCCGCGTCTGGTCCTGCATGCGCTGCTGCATGTCCATGAACAGCTTGGCGCTCTGTTCGAGATAGTTGCCGAGCATGCCCTGCATCGCAGGAGCTTGCATCTGCAGGAACTGTTTCCACAGCTCAGGTGTCAGCATCAGCTTGTCGCCGTAAATCTGCTTCGCCTGATCCTGCAGCTTGTTCTGGATGGCTAGGAACGCCTTGACGTTCTGTTCCATGTAGTTGCCCATAATGCCCTGCAGCGCGTTACCGTAGAAGCGGATCATTTGCGACAGCATCTCGCTCGAGAACATGGGCATACCTGCGGACTCTTCTTCCAGGATTATCTGCAGCAGGATGCTGCGGGTAAGGTTGTCTCCCGTCTTCGCATCGATGACCTGGAAGTCGACGAAGTCCAGGACCATCTGCTTGACATCGGCGAGCGTGATGTAGCCGCTGTTGGCCGTGTCGTATAGCCGGCGATTCGGATATTTCTTAATCACACGGATCGGTTTGGTCATCGCCCTCTCCTGATTCGAATGCGAAATTATAAACCGCTGATTTTCATGGCGTTTGAAAGTGGCCACCCGGGCTTTGTCATTGGTTTGACGCAACGCACAAAAATCCCTTGACTTCACCCGAAGGCGCCCCTACAATGGGTTTTGTGCGGTGCAACAAATCAACGGGATCAAGATGGGTCGCTGGCGAAGGGATGACGGCCACGGGCGGCGCCCCATGCACCAAGTGAAGGCGGACCTCCTTTAGGTCCTTCGACTTTAACCTCAATGGAAAGGATCAATGATGTACAACGTGACTGAGCAATTTGCGGAAATCAACAAGGCGGGCTACACCAATGCGGTGAAGCTTGCCTCGCTGTCGCTGGACAAGGCCGAGCGGTTGGCCAAGCTCAACCTGCAAGCAGCCAAGTCGGCGCTGGAGCAGGGCGTGGAAGCGGCC
>DATFSE010000132.1:0-12861 GCA_035262745.1 Casimicrobiaceae bacterium
AAGTCGGGAATCGCGGCCGGGTACGCGGCGCCTTCTGGCCGGCGGACGCTTTTGTTGGGCAGCCCGTGGTCCGGCGCAAGGCGAAAAGACTTTGGATTTTAAGGCGCTAGCGGTTTTCTGTCAACGCGTACGAAGGTCCCAAAAAGGGCCGCGCGCGATCCCTTTGGCGGTCGAATCACTGGCACTCCAATAGCGGCAGTGGCCGGGCCGCGGCGCAGCGCTCGGAGGCCGCAATCGGCTTTCTACGGGTCCCAGCGCGGCTTCGCTCGTCAACCCACGACTTCGCTTGCCGCGCCACCCATGACGGAAGCCGCGGCCCACTCGCACGCGCCGCGCTCTCGGCCACCTTCGGTTACGCGAGGTCTCCCCGCGACAGCCGGCTGCGTGCGAGGCGCCGCATCGGCGCGAGCGCGTTGGGCGCAGTCGTCGCAAAGCGGGTGGCTCGTGCGCGGCCAGTCGTGGGTTGACTGGCCGCCGCGAGTCGGGCACCCGCTCGACGACAGGACTGCTGCGCCCGGCGCGCAAAGCCGAGCGGTGCCCCGCGACCAAAAAAACGGGCGCCCACTCGAGGCGCCCGTCGCAGCTTGCCTACCGATCTGTTCTATGCAGCGTCGACGCTGATCTCCGCGGCCGACGCCTCGCCGCTTGCAAATGCGGCTTCTGCTGCAGCAGCCTCCGGACTCATCGTTTTCTGCTTCTTGCGGGCGTTGTGATACGCAAGCCCGGTGCCTGCAGGGATCAAGCGTCCGACGATCACGTTCTCCTTCAAGCCCCGCAGCTCGTCCTTCTTGCCCATGATCGCCGCTTCGGTGAGCACCCTCGTCGTCTCCTGGAACGAAGCCGCCGAGATGAACGAATCGGTCGACAGCGACGCCTTGGTTATGCCGAGCAGCATGTGCTCGTAGGTCGCGCCCTTCTTGCCGTCCGCAATCACCCGATCGTTCTCGTCAAGCAACTCGGAGCGCTCCACCTGCTCACCGGGAATGAATCGCGAATCGCCCGGCTCCTGCACCTGCACGCGCCGCAACATCTGCCGCACGATCACCTCGATGTGCTTGTCGTTGATCTTCACACCTTGCAAGCGGTAGACGTCCTGCACTTCGTCGGTGATGTAGCGCGCGAGCGCTTCCACGCCGAGCAGGCGCAGAATGTCGTGCGGATCTGCGGGGCCGTCGACGATGGTTTCACCCTTGTTGACGACCTGACCATCGTGTGCGGTGACGTGCTTGTCCTTCGGGATCAGATACTCGTGGGCCACGCCGTCCAGATCGGTGATGACCAGACGCTGCTTGCCCTTAGTGTCCTTTCCGAAGGAGACCGTGCCCGTGACTTCAGCCAGGAGGCCCGCGTCCTTGGGCGAACGCGCTTCGAAAAGCTCCGCCACACGCGGCAGACCGCCCGTGATGTCGCGCGTCTTCGAAGTCTCCTGCGGAATTCGCGCCAGCACTTCGCCGACCGCCACTTCCTGCCCATCCTTGACCGTGATAATCGAACCGAGCTGGAAGGTGATGTTGACCGGCTGATCGCCCGTAGCGAGCTTGACTTCCTCGCCTTGGTCGTTCAGCAGCTTCACCTGCGGCCGTACGCCCTTGGCGGTGACACCGGCGCGGCGCTTGGGATCGATGACGACCAGTGTCGAAAGACCCGTCACCTCGTCTACCTGTTTCGCAACAGTGACGCCTTCCTCGACGTTCTCGAACTTCACGCGTCCGGCGTACTCGGTGATGATCGGGCGCGACGTGGCATCCCAGGATGCCAGCACCTTGCCCGCCTTCACAGCTTCGCCGTCGCGCACCAGCATGGTCGCTCCGTAAGGCACCTTGTGCCGCTCGCGCTCACGCCCGTTGTCGTCGTGGATCATGACTTCGCCGGAACGTGCGATAACCACCATTTCACCCTTGGCATTGGTCACGTAGCGCATCGCCGGCGAGAATCGCACGGTTCCCGCTGACTTACTCTCGAGCTGCGAAGCCGCCGCGGTTCGCGACGCCGCGCCGCCGATGTGGAAGGTGCGCATGGTGAGCTGCGTTCCCGGCTCGCCAATCGACTGCGCCGCGATCACGCCAACCGCTTCGCCGACGTTCACCAGATGTCCGCGGCCCAGATCGCGGCCGTAGCACTTGGCGCAGAGTCCGTAACGGGTGTCACAGGTGAGCGGCGTGCGGACCTTCACTTCGTCGATCCCCAGCGCTTCGATGGTTTCGACTTCGTCTTCGCCCAGCAGCGTGCCTGCCTCGAACAGCGTCTCCTGCGTTTCGGGGTTGACGATGTCGGCTGCAGCAGCGCGGCCCAGAATACGCTCGCGCAGCGGCTCGATCACTTCACCGCCCTCGACGAGCGCTTTCATGGCTACGCCGTTGCTCGTCCCGCAATCTTCTTCGGTAACGACCAAATCCTGGGTCACGTCCACGAGCCGGCGAGTCAGATAACCCGAGTTCGCGGTCTTCAACGCCGTGTCGGCCAGGCCCTTGCGGGCACCGTGGGTCGAGATGAAGTACTGCAGCACGTTCAGCCCTTCGCGGAAGTTCGCCGTGATCGGCGTCTCGATGATCGAGCCGTCCGGCTTGGCCATCAAACCGCGCATGCCCGCGAGTTGGCGGATCTGCGCCGCGGAGCCGCGCGCTCCGGAGTCGGCCATCATGTAGATGGAGTTGAACGACTCCTGCTTGACTTGCTTGCCATCGCGCGCGGTGACTTCCATCGTTCCGAGCTGACCCATCATCGCCTTGGCGATGTCGTCGCCGGCACGACCCCAGATGTCGACCACCTTGTTGTAGCGCTCGCCCTGGGTGACCAGACCCGAGGTGTACTGCGCCTCGATTTCCTTCACTTCGTGCTCGGCCTTTTCGATGATGGTGTGCTTCTCTTCCGGGATCAGCATGTCGCCGGCGGCGAACGAAATGCCGCCCCGTGTGGCCAGGCTGTAGCCCGCCTGCATCAGCTTGTCGGCGAAAATCACCGTCTCGCGCAAGCCGCAGCGGCGGAAGCTCGCGTTGATGATGCGTGAAATCTCCTTCTTCTTGAGCGGCTTGTTGATGGTGTCGAAGGGCAGGCCCACCGGCAGAATCTCGGAAAGCAGGGCGCGGCCGACCGTAGTGTCGTACCGTGTAATGGTCTCGCTGCGCTCACCGTCGTTGCCGACGTTGGTTTCCCTGATCCGCACGCTGATCTTGGCGTGCAGATCCACTTGCCGCGACTCGTAGGCGCGCGTCACTTCGGCGATGTCGGCGAAGGCCATCGCCTCGCCCTTGGCGCCGATCAACTCGCGTGTGGCGTAATAGAGGCCGAGCACGATGTCCTGCGACGGCACAATGCACGGCTCGCCGTTCGACGGCAGCAGAACGTTGTTCGAGGCCAGCATCAGCGTGCGCGCTTCCATCTGTGCTTCGAGCGACAGCGGTACATGCACCGCCATCTGGTCGCCGTCGAAGTCGGCGTTGAACGCCGTACACACCAGCGGATGCAGCTGGATCGCCTTGCCTTCGATCAGCACAGGCTCGAACGCCTGGATGCCGAGACGGTGGAGCGTCGGCGCCCGGTTGAGCATCACCGGGTGCTCGCGGATCACTTCTTCCAGGATGTCCCACACCACTGGCTCCTGGCTTTCCACCATCTTCTTCGCCGCCTTGATCGTGGTGGCGAGGCCCATGGTCTCAAGCTTATTGAAGATGAAGGGCTTGAACAGCTCCAGCGCCATCAGCTTCGGCAGCCCGCACTGGTGGAGCTTCAACTGCGGGCCCACCACGATCACCGAGCGGCCGGAGTAGTCCACCCGCTTGCCGAGTAGGTTCTGGCGGAAGCGGCCTCCCTTACCCTTGATCATATCGGCCAGCGATTTGAGCGGCCGCTTGTTCGCACCGGTCATCGCCTTGCCGCGACGTCCATTGTCGAGCAGCGAATCGACCGCTTCCTGCAGCATGCGCTTTTCGTTGCGCACGATGATGTCCGGCGCCTTGAGCTCCAGCAGCCTCTTCAGCCGATTGTTGCGGTTGATGACGCGGCGATAGAGGTCGTTCAAATCCGAGGTCGCGAAGCGACCGCCGTCCAGCGGAACCAACGGACGCAGCTCCGGCGGCAGCACCGGCAGCACTTCGAGGATCATCCACTCCGGCTTGATGCCCGACTTGTGGAACGCCTCGAGCACCTTCAACCGCTTGGCGATCTTCTTGATCTTGGTATCGGAGCCAGTAGTCTCCAATTCCTTGCGCAGCTTGTCGATCTCGCTGTTGACTTCGAGCGATTTAAGGAGCTCACGGATACCTTCCGCGCCCATGGTGGCGGAGAAATCGTCGCCGTACTGCTCGACCTTGGCGAGGTAGTCGTCCTCGGTGAGGAGCTGACCGCGGTTGAGCGGCGTCATCCCCGGCTCGGTGACCACGTACGCTTCGAAATAGAGCACCCGCTCGATGTCGCGCAGCGTCATGTCGAGCACCATGCCCATACGCGAGGGCAAGCTCTTCAGGAACCAGATGTGCGCCACCGGAGAGGCCAACTCGATGTGACCCATGCGCTCACGACGCACCTTAGCCAGCGTCACCTCGACGCCGCATTTTTCGCAGATCACGCCGCGGTGCTTCAAGCGCTTGTACTTGCCGCACAGGCACTCGTAGTCCTTAACGGGCCCGAAGATCTTGGCGCAGAACAGGCCGTCGCGCTCTGGCTTGAAGGTGCGGTAGTTGATCGTCTCGGGCTTTTTCACTTCGCCGTACGACCACGAGCGGATCTTTTCCGGCGAGGCAAGCCCGGTCTTGATCGCATCGAACTCTTCTTCCTGGGTGACCTGCTTGAACAGATCGAGCAATGCTTTCATGCGTTACTCCTGAGTGATTCCATGAGTCGTCCCCGCGGAGGCGGGGACCCAGTGTCTATCAACCACGACACTGGATTCCCGCATTCGCGGGAATGACGAAGCCTTTGGGCCGCGCTGCATCAATGCCGCTCCAGATCGATGTCGATGGCGAGCGAGCGGATTTCCTTGACCAGCACATTGAACGACTCCGGCATGCCGGCTTCGATCTTGTGCTCGCCCTTGACGATGTTCTCGTAGACCTTGGTGCGACCGTTGACGTCGTCCGACTTGACCGTAAGCATCTCCTGCAGCGTGTACGAAGCGCCGTAGGCTTCGAGCGCCCAGACTTCCATTTCGCCGAAGCGCTGGCCCCCGAACTGCGCCTTGCCGCCCAGCGGCTGTTGCGTGACCAGGCTATACGGCCCTGTCGAGCGTGCGTGCATCTTGTCATCGACCAGGTGGTGGAGTTTGAGCACGTGCATGTAGCCCACGGTCACCGGCCGATCGAAGGCCTCGCCCGTGCGCCCGTCGTAGAGCGTGATCTGACCCGATCGCGGCAGCCCGGCGAGCTCGAGCATGTCCTTGATCTCGGCTTCCGTCGCGCCGTCGAACACAGGCGTCGCGAACGGCACGCCTTCGGTGAGGTTCTCGGCAAGGCGCATGAGATCCGGATCGTCGAGAGTGTCGATCCCTTCGGCGCGACCCGTGCCGTTGTAGATCTTGCCGAGGAACTTGCGTACTTCGGCGGCATTGGTCTGGGCTTTGATCATGTCGGCGATGCGGGACCCAAGTCCCTTCGCCGCCCAGCCGAGGTGCACTTCGAGAATCTGGCCGACGTTCATTCGCGAGGGCACGCCCAGCGGATTGAGCACGATGTCAACCGGGGTACCTTCCGCCATGTACGGCATGTCCTCGACAGGCACGATCTTCGACACGACACCCTTGTTGCCGTGACGGCCGGCCATCTTGTCGCCCGGCTGCAGGCGCCGCTTCACCGCGACGTAGACCTTGACCATCTTCTGCACGCCCGGAGGCAGCTCGTCGCCCTGGGTGAGCTTCTTCTTCTTCGCTTCGAACGCCTGGTCGAACTGCACCCGTGTCTGCGCCAGCGAATCCTTCATCGCCTCGAGCTGACGGGCACCGTCCTCGTTGGCGAGACGGATGTCGAACCAGTCGTGGCGGTTGACGCTGTCCAGATATTCCTTGCTGAGGCGGGTGCCCTTGGCGAGGCGTTTGGGACCTCCGTTCACCGTCTTGCCGAGCAGCATCTTTTCGATCCGCGCGAAGGCGTCGTTTTCGACGATGCGCAGCTGATCGTTCAAGTCCTTGCGATAGCCCTTGAGCTCATCGTCGATGATCTGCGACGCGCGCTTGTCGCGCTCGATGCCTTCGCGGGTGAAGACCTGTACGTCGATGACAGTCCCGGAAATCCCCGACGGCACACGAAGGCTCGTGTCCTTCACGTCGGATGCCTTCTCTCCGAAGATGGCCCGCAGGAGCTTCTCTTCTGGAGTGAGCTGCGTCTCGCCCTTGGGCGTGACCTTGCCCACCAACACGTCACCCGCTTCGACTTCGGCGCCGATATAGACGATGCCCGACTCGTCGAGCCTACCGAGCTGCGCTTCGCCAAGGCTGGAGATGTCACGGGTGATCTCCTCTGGACCGAGCTTGGTGTCGCGCGCAACCACCGAGAGTTCCTCGATGTGGATCGAGGTGTAGCGGTCGTTTCCGACCACGCGCTCGGAGATGAGGATCGAATCCTCGTAGTTGTAGCCGTTCCAGGGCATGAACGCGACCAGCATGTTCTGGCCCAGTGCCAGCTCGCCCATGTCGGTGGACGCGCCGTCGGCGATCACGTCGCTTTTGGCGATGACGTCGCCCACCTTGACCAGCGGCCTTTGGTTGATGTTGGTGTTCTGGTTGCTGCGCTTGTACTTGGTGAGGTTGTAGATGTCGACGCCGACTTCGCCTGCAGCGGTCTCGGTGTCATGCACGCGGACGACCATCCGATTCGCGTCGACGTAGTCGACCTTGCCGCCTCGGCGTGCGAGCACCGCCGTACCCGAATCGACGGCAGCAGTGCGCTCGACACCGGTTCCAACCAGCGGCTTCTCCGCACGCAGGCAGGGAACGGCCTGCCGCTGCATGTTCGAGCCCATCAGCGCGCGGTTGGCGTCGTCGTGCTCGAGGAACGGGATGAGCGACGCCGCCACCGAGACGATCTGCGCGGGAGCAACGTCCATGAACTGGACCTTGTCGGCTGTCGAGAGCTGGAACTCGTTCTTGTAGCGACAGGAAACCAGCTCGTCCTTAAGCCGCCCGTTCTTGTCGAGTTGCGCGTTCGCCTGGGCGATCACAAAGGCACCTTCCTCGATCGCGGAGAGGTAGTGAATCTCGTCGGTAACCTTACCGTTGACCACCTTGCGGTAAGGCGTCTCCAGGAACCCGTACTCGTTGGTACGCGCGTACAGCGCCAGCGAATTGATGAGACCGATGTTCGGTCCTTCAGGCGTCTCGATCGGACACACCCGGCCGTAGTGCGTGGGATGCACGTCACGAACTTCGAAGCCCGCGCGCTCGCGCGTAAGCCCGCCCGGACCGAGCGCCGAAACGCGCCGCTTGTGAGTGATCTCGGACAGCGGATTGGTCTGGTCCATGAACTGCGACAACTGCGAGCTGCCGAAGAACTCCTTGATCGCGGCCGAGATCGGCTTGGCGTTGATCAAATCGTGCGGCAGCAGGTTTTCACTCTCGGCCTGTCCGAGGCGCTCCTTGACCGCGCGCTCTACCCGCACTAGTCCCGAGCGGAACTGGTTCTCCGCAAGCTCGCCCACTGAGCGGACCCGGCGGTTGCCCAGATGATCGATGTCGTCGATCTCGCCGCGCCCGTTGCGCAACTCGACCAGGATCCGGATCACCGCGATGATGTCATCGTTGGTGAGCGTCCCTGGGCCGGTCAACTCGCTGCGCCCCACGCGACGGTTGAATTTCATGCGACCGACGGGCGAGAGGTCGTAACGCTCGTCGTTGAAAAACAGCCCATGGAACAACGCCTCGACCGCGTCCTCGGTCGGCGGCTCGCCAGGCCGCATCATTCTGTAGATGGCGATACGCGCGGCGGTCTGGTCCGGCGTGTCGTCCATCTTCAGCGTCTGCGCGATGTACGGTCCCTGGTCGAGGTCGTTCACGTAGATCGTGTGGATGTTGCTCACTCCCGCCTCGACCAGCTTGGCGAGCAGGTCGTCGGTGATCTCGTCATTGGCCGATGCGAGGATCTCGCCGGTGTCCTTGTTAACGATGTTCTCGGCCAGGGTGCGCCCCACGATGTAATCGTTGGGCACTGTGATCTTCTTTACTCCGCCCTCGGCGAGTTCGCGAATGTGGCGCGCCGTGATCCGCTTGTCCTTCTGTACCAGGACCTTGCCGTCCTTGCCTACGAGATCGAAACGCGCCACTTCACCGCGCAATCGCTCGGGCACCAGGTCCATCTGCGAACCCTTCTTGCCAAGGTGGAACGCATCGAAGGCGAAGAAATTCTTAAGAATGTCCTCGTTGCTAAGGCCGATCGCCTTGAGCAGCGTCGTTACCGGCATCTTGCGGCGGCGGTCGACGCGGAAATACAGGTAGTCCTTGGGGTCGAACTCGAAATCGAGCCAGGACCCGCGGTACGGGATCACCCGCGCCGAGAACAGAAGCTTTCCCGAGGAATGCGTCTTGCCGCGGTCGTGCTCGAAGAACACGCCGGGCGAGCGATGCAGTTGCGAGACGATCACGCGCTCGGTGCCGTTGATAATGAACGAGCCGTTGTCGGTCATGAGCGGAATTTCGCCCATATAGACCTCTTGCTCCTTCACCTCTTTGACCGTCTCCTTGGGCGCTTCCTTGTCCATCAGGATCAGGCGCACCTTGGCGCGCAGCGCCGAGCAGTAGGTCAGTCCGCGCTGCTGGCATTCGACGACGTCGAAGGCCGGCGGCAGAAGCGAATAGCTCACGAATTCCAGCCGGGCGTTCCCCGAGTGGCTGGAGATCGGGAAGATCGAAGTGAACGCGGCCTGCAGGCCTTCGTTCTTGCGCGCTTCGGCGGCGGTCCCGGACTGCAGGAACGCACGATACGACGCGAGCTGCGTCTCCAGAAGGAACGGCACCTGGAGGACGCTCGCCCGCTTGGCGAAACTTTTGCGAATGCGCTTCTTCTCGGTAAACGAATACTGAGTCATGGACCTCGACCTCGCTCACTTATCACATGGGAACCCGCCGGCCGTGTACACGACACGGCCGCACTCCTGCTCGACGCGATTCCCGTCAACATCGGCTGAGCGGGGCATTGCGCCCCCGGGAGGATGGTGGTTGGCCACTACCAACCGCTGGCGGACAACGGAGCACTCCCTTCCGACAACGTGCGCCGTCCGACCAAACCTGTCTTCTGCAGCCGGTTCAGAAGACGAAGAAGAGAGGACTCCACCTCGAATCCGCTCGTCTTCGCCCCCGTCGGGGAACGGCGGACAACGGCATGTGGGGCCGTTGTCCGCACAAAACAAGTACCTATTTCACCTCCACCTTGGCGCCGGCATCTTCCAGCTTCTTCTTCGCCGCGTCGGCGTCCGCTTTGTTGATGCCTTCCTTGACCGGCTTGGGCGCTCCGTCGACCAGATCCTTGGCTTCCTTCAAGCCCAGCCCGGTGATTTCGCGCACCGCCTTGATGACGTTCACCTTGTTGTCGCCGATGGCGGCCAGCACCACGGTGAACTCGGTCTTTTCTTCCGCGGCCGGCGCCGCGGCGCCGCCTGCGGCCGGCGCCGCCACAGCGACCGCCGTCGACGCAGAGACTCCGAACTTCTCTTCCATCGCCTTGATGAGCTCGGAGAGCTCCAGGACGGTCATCGAAGCAATCTTGTCGAGGATTTCAGCTTGTGCAACAGCCATTTTGTAGCTCCTGAATCGTAAGGTTTGAAATTCGGTAGCCGCCTCTTACGCCGCGGGTTTGGCATCACGCACCGCAGCCAATGTCCGCACGAACTTGCTCGGCACTTCGTTGAGCGTGCGCACCAGCTTGGCGATCGGCGCCTGCATGGTTCCCAGCAGCTTGGCGATCAACTCTTCGCGCGAGGGCAGCGACGCCAGAGCAGCGATCTCCTTGGCGGACATCACCTGCCCGGGCATGGCGCCGCCCGTGATCACAAACTTCTCGTTGCCCTTGGCGAAGTCCGACAGCACCTTCGCCACGGCGACGGGATCGGTGCCGATGCCGTAGGCCAGCGGGCCGACCATCCGGTCGGCCAGCGAAGCGAACGGCGTCTCGGCAACCGCGCGGCGCACCAGGGTGTTTTTCACCACCCGGAAGTAGACGCCGGAAGCCCGTGCCTTCGCGCGCAATTGCGTCATGGCCGCGACCGGCATGCCACGATTCTCGGCCATCACGATGGCCCGAGCATTCGCGACGTGCTTCGCGACTTCCGCGACTACCGCCTGTTTCTGCTCCAGATTGAGACCCAAGGTCTTTTCTCCAGTTGTTACGCGCTTGGCCGTTGCCGGCTCGCGCTCCTCGGTGACCTTACGTCAGGTGCATCCTTCGTGATGCATGTTCCTGTCTTCGGGGCACCATCTGCGTAGGACGCCGCAAACAGCCGGCGATTAAGTCTTACAACTCCTACGGTCTTTGACGGCACGCCGGAAGATGCACTTCTCCGGCGCTCCCTCAAAACTCATTCCTAATGCGCAGGTGCCTGGGTCGTCAGACCCGTCGTGTCAATGCGCACACCCGCGCCCATCGTGCTCGAGACGCTGATCCTTTTCAGGTAGATCCCTTTGGTGTCCTTCGGCTTGGACTTGTTCAGCGCGTCGATGAGCGCCATCAGATTCGTTTTCAGCTGATCCGGCGTGAACGAAGCGCGGCCGATGGTGCACTGAACGATCCCGGCCTTGTCGGTGCGGTACTGAACCTGCCCCGCCTTGGCGTTCTTGACCGCGGCGGCTACATCAGGCGACACGGTCCCGACCTTCGGATTGGGCATCAGGCCGCGGGGGCCCAGGATCTGTCCGAGTTGACCCACTACCTTCATCGCATCGGGAGTGGCGATGACGACGTCGAAATCCATGAAGCCTTCCTTCACCTTGGCCGCAAGATCATCGAAACCAATGACGTCGGCGCCAGCCTCCTTGGCGAGCTTGGCCTTGTCTCCCTGGGCAAACACCGCGACGCGAACCTTCTTCCCGGTACCCGCAGGCAGAACTACCGAGCCGCGAACGGTCTGGTCCGACTTTTTGGCGTCCACGCCGAGGTTGACCGCGACGTCCACCGACTCGTCGAACTTCGCTGTCGCTGTCTCCTTGACCAACTTGAACGCTTCGTCGACCGGGTATGCCTTGACGTGGTCGACCTTTCCCCGCACGACCTTCATTCGCTTGGAGAGCCGCGGCGATACTTTGTTCTGTGCGGTGGCCATGATCACTTCACTCCGTCGACGGTGATACCCATGCTGCGCGCGCTGCCGGCGACCGTCCTCACGGCAGCGTCGATATCAGCGGCGGTAAGGTCGGGCATTTTGACCTTGGCGATCTCCTCGGCCTGGGCCCGGGTGAGCTTGCCCACTTTTTCGGTGTGCGGTGTCGCGCTGCCTTTCTCGACCTTGGCTGCCTTCATAATGAGCACCGTTGCCGGCGGCGTCTTCATGACAAAGCTGAAGCTCTTGTCGGCGTAGGCGGTAATGACGACAGGAATCGGCAGTCCCGCTTCCATCTTCTGCGTCTGGGCGTTGAACGCCTTGCAGAATTCCATGATGTTCAAACCGCGCTGGCCCAATGCTGGGCCGATCGGCGGACTCGGGTTGGCCTTCCCCGCCGGCACCTGCAGCTTGATGAAACCTACGATCTTCTTAGCCATTGCTGCTCCTTGTCGGGTTCAAGCGGGCTCCAGCTTCGCGCCCTCCCCATCCTCAACTCAGGCCTTTTCGACCTGGCTGAAATCGAGCTCTACCGGCGTCGATCGGCCGAAAATGGTGACCGACACCCGCAGCTTGCTCTTTTCGTAGTTCACGTCCTCCACGTTTCCGTGGAAGTCGGTAAACGGGCCCTCCTTGACCCGCACCGCCTCGCCCATTTCGAACAGCACCTTGGGACGCGGCTTCTCGACGCCCTCCTGTACCTGCTGCAGGATTGCGTCGACCTCCTTCTGCGAAATCGGCGTCGGCTTGTTGGCCGTGCCGCCGACGAATCCAGTCACCTTGGGCGTGCTTTTCACCAGGTGCCAGGTATCGTCGGTCATCTCCATCTCGACCAGGACGTAGCCTGGGAAGAACTTGCGCTCGGAAATCGCCTTGGCGCCGTTTTTCATTTCCACGACTTCTTCGACCGGCACTAGGATCTTTCCGAACTTGTCACCCATCTCCGAGCGCTTGATCCGCTCGGTCAACGCGCGCATGACGCTCTTCTCGAATCCCGAGTAGGCGTGCACGACGTACCACTTTTTGGCGCTCATGCCTCGGTCCGCCCCGTGATCAGCTTGATCAGCCACGCAAGCGAGGTGTCAACCGCGAAAAGAAACAGCGCCATCAGCACAACGAACGCGAATACCACCGCGGTCGTCTGAATCGTTTCCTTGCGCGTGGGCCACGACACCTTGCCGGCTTCCTGCCAGGCTTCCTGACCGAACGCGAAAAGCTGCTTGCCCTGCTCTGTCGTCCAGGCCACTCCCGCAGCCGCGAGCAGTCCGCCCAGTACCATCAGTACGCGCAGCACCTGCGCGACGTCGCTGAAGTGGTAATAGGCCCACACGCCTGCGACCACCAGGGCGATCGCCACACCCATTTTGACTCTGTCGAGCATTACCGCCTGCTTTCCTTCATCTGCCTGGCAGGCCAGGAGGGAATCGAACCCCCAACCTGCGGTTTTGGAGACCGCCGCTCTGCCAATTGAGCTACTGGCCTTAAGTCCTCTATTCGATGATTTTGGCCACCACGCCGGCCCCTACCGTGCGCCCACCTTCGCGGATGGCAAAGCGCAGCCCCTCCTCCATCGCAATCGGCGCAATCAAACTCACCGTCATCTGGATGTTGTCCCCAGGCATCACCATCTCC
>DATFSE010000133.1:0-86032 GCA_035262745.1 Casimicrobiaceae bacterium
GCCCTCATCCAACGCGCCGGCTTGCCTGTCCGCGGCCCCGCGCTCGACGCAGAGCGCTACTTATCGCTGATGGCCAGAGACAAGAAAGTCGAAGCAGGTCGGCTGCGCTTCATTCTGCTTGAATCGCTCGGCCGTGGTGTATTGCGCGGCGACGTTTCCAAGCAGGACGTCATCGGCGTGTTGGCCGAGGAACGCCTGTAAAGACGGCGCCGCGAGGGCGCCGTCTCAGATCGTGTGTGCCGAACGCGAGCTAATTGCAAGTCACACTTGCGGTAGCACCTTGTTGCGGCTTGCCCGCATCGCCGATGAAGATGGTGTGCAGGCCGGAGCCATCTGTAAAGCCGCTGATGGTGAACGACCCAGGTGATGTTGTTACCGACGCCGGAGCGACGACGCCGCCGGGAGATGCGACGCTGAACGGGGGCGTACCGCCGGTGATCACGAAGCCGAAGGTCTTACCCGTGCAGCCACCGGTGCCGACAGTATAGGAAGGCGGCGTGACCGAGAGCGGAGGTCCTGGCGGTGCCGGAGGCGTTGCGGTGCCGGGCTGATTGATCAGCTGCGCGGTTATCTGCCGGCCCGTTGCATCGACGATGGTAAAGGTCAACGGATTGACGCAGGTCCCATTGGTAATGGCTTCGAAAAAGCCTCCAGCCGCCGCCACGACCGAATTGACCAGCGTCGCGCCCTCTGGGAAGGTCGACGAGACATGGTAGGGCGGTGTGCCCCCGTAGATGAAGTAATCGACCTTGAATCCGGTGGTACATGTTGCGGTGTCGGGTCCAGTGATCGTCGCGGTCGCCGGCACGACGGAAAGAATCGTCGAACCGTCGGTCACCTGTACGATGGTGAAATTGCCAACGACGGAGTTTCCGGTGGTGAGATCGGTGGCGCGTAGCTGCGCGGGCTGAGTCGGCGCGTTGACCGCTGCCTGCAATATGACGGTTGCGTTGCCGTTGGCATCGGACGCGACAGTCAGTGTGGGCACCAGCGGTTGCGCCGGATTGCTCGACTGGATGGCGAACGCTCCGGTGACGACGTCGAAGCGCACCTGGCGGTTGGGAATGCCAGCGCCACCGGGACCGGTGACTTGGACCGTCGCCGTTGCAGTCGTGCCAGAGCAAACGACATTGGTCGAGGTGCTGCTACTGGCACTGATACTAACGCGACCACCGCTGGGGGCACTGGCGACGCACGACGTGTCCGCTGGCGTAATGGTCAAGCCGCCGATGAGAGGCGCCGGACTCACTGTGATAGATGCGGTTGCTGTCTGGCCTGCGGAATCCTGGACGGTGATGGTGACCGCTGTCGGCGCGGCGACATCGTTCGCCAGCAGCACGACAGTGGTGCCGTTGACCGCTTGCCCGACTGGAAGTATGGCGGCATTGCTTGAAAAGGCCTGGTAGGGCGCCGCGCCGCCGCTCACTGTCAAAGTCGCCGGTGTATGCGAATAGACCGTCTCCGCCGGCGGCAGCAAGAAGACTGGAGTGAGCGCCGGGGGCTTGGGCGCGAACTGGTTATTCGGTGCGCCGCTACCGCCACCGCAGCCACCGAGCGCGAGCAGGGCCGCGAGGGCAACCAGTGCAAGGAAGGGCCGCACCCAGCGATCAATCATTCGGTCTGGCGCCATGTAAAGTCCCTGATGATGTTGTCCTAAAGGTTTTTCAATGGCTTGCCGTTTTAAACGTCGCGACAAGCATATACGCAACTTTACTCTGATTAAAGCGCAAGTTCACGCGCAACGCAAGTACTTCGCGCGCCTAATACAGGCTGGGCCCGCTCAGAGAGCATTTCCGGTTGCCGCGTTGCAACATTGCCGCTACTATAATTTCTTCTAGCTGTCAAAATGGCGGGTGGCGGCGAACGGCAAGGAAGGCAGTCCAGCGAGCGGCGAGGGTAAGGTGGATATTGACCGACAAGTAAAGCAGACAGAGCCCGGTGCTCCGCACCGGCAGGGATTGTACGACCCGGCAAACGAGCACGACGCCTGCGGTCTAGGCTTTATCGCCCATATCAAGGGCGGAAAAAGCCATGCAATCATCGGTCAAGGGCTCCAGATCCTCAAAAATCTGACGCATCGCGGTGCTACCGGCGCCGATCCCCTGCAGGGAGACGGGGCGGGCATTCTCATCCAGCTCCCGGACGCTTTTTTCAGGCGGGCCTGCGGCCGCCAGGGCATGACCCTGCCGGCAATCGGTCAGTATGGAGTAGGCATGGTCTTCCTGCCCAAGGAACCGGCCTCTCGCATCGCCTGCGAGCAGGAAATCGAGCGCGCGATCGCAGCGGAGGGACAGGTCCTTCTAGGCTGGCGCAACGTGCCCACCGACAACACAGGATTGTCGGTGCGCACCAAGGAAGTCGAGCCGGTGATTCGCCAAGTCTTCGTCGCGCGGGGAGCGCACGACATGGACCAGAATGCCCTCGAGCGCAAGCTCTACATCATTCGCAAGCGATCCGGACACGCGATACAAGCGCTCAAGCTGCGTCACGGCAAGGAGTTCTACGTGCCGTCGATGTCCACTCGCACGATCGTCTACAAGGGCATGCTGCTCGCGCATCAAGTGGGCGAATACTATCTGGACCTGCGCGACCCAAGCATGGTCTCGGCACTGGCGATGGTGCACCAGCGCTTCTCGACCAATACGTTTCCCACCTGGGATCTCGCGCATCCATTCCGTCTCGTTTGCCACAATGGCGAAATCAACACGCTGCGCGGCAACGTCAACTGGATACGCGCGCGTCAGCAGGCGATCGCTAGCTCGGTGCTCGGCAGTGATCTCAACAAGATCTGGCCGCTCATTTACGACGGTCAGTCGGACTCCGCGTCGTTTGACAACGCTCTCGAGCTTCTTCTCATGGGAGGCTATCCGCTCGCGCACGCAATGATGCTGATGATTCCGGAAGCCTGGGCCGGCAACCCACTCATGGACGAGGACCGGCGCGCGTTCTACGAATACCACGCAGCGTTGATGGAGCCGTGGGACGGACCGGCGGCGATGGCCTTCACCGACGGCAGGCAGATCGGCGCGACGCTCGATCGCAACGGCCTGCGGCCGGCGCGCTACATCGTGACCGACGACGACTACGTCATCATGGCCTCCGAAGTCGGCGTACACGATGTAGCGGAGAGCAAGGTGATCCGGAAGTGGCGGCTGCAGCCGGGGAAGATGCTGCTCGTTGACACCGAACAAGGCCGCATCATCGACGATGAGGAGCTCAAAGCGACGCTGGCGACAGCCAAACCCTATCGACAATGGATCGATCGCTCGAGGATCGCGCTTCATTCCTTACCTGACCCGGCGCCGCCGCAACGATCCGAAGTTCTGCTGCTCGACCGCCAGCAGGCATTCGGCTACACGCAGGAGGATCTGCGCATCATCCTCGCGCCTATGCTGCAGACCGGCGAGGAAGCCGTGGGCTCGATGGGCAACGACGCCGCGCTGCCGGTGCTCTCGAAGCGGCCGAAGGTCCTCTACATGTACTTCAAGCAGCTCTTCGCGCAGGTGACCAACCCGCCGATCGATCCCATACGCGAAGAGCTGGTGATGTCGCTGGTGACATTCATCGGCCCGCGTCCGAATCTGCTCGGGATCGACGAGACCGACCCGCCGATGCGGCTCGAGGCCGAGAAGCCGATTCTGACCGCGGACGAGATGGAGAAGATCCGTCACATCGAGCTTTTCACCGGCGGTAAGTTTCGCTCGCTGGAGCTCGACATCTGCTATCCCGGGACGTGGGGTGCCGCAGGGATGGAAGCCGCACTCGCCAGCTTGTGCGCTCACGCGGAGGACGCGATCCATCTCGGCTATAACATCCTCATCATCTCGGACCGTCGGGTGTCGGCGGAGTTGATGCCGATCCCCGCGCTTCTGGCGACTGCGGCGGTGCATCAGCATCTGGTGAAAAAGGGACTGCGCACCAGCACCGGATTGGTCGTAGAGACGGGATCGGCGCGCGAGGTACACCACTTCGCGCTGCTCGCCGGCTACGGCGCCGAGGGCGTGCATCCTTATCTCGCCCTGGAGACTCTCACTCAGCTGCACAATGACGTGCCGGAAGTCGCGCCCGAGGAATCCGCCAAGCGCTACATCAAGGCGATCTGCAAGGGTCTCTACAAGGTGATGTCCAAAATGGGCATCTCCACGTACCAGTCGTATTGCGGCGCGCAGATCTTCGAGGCCGTCGGACTCAGCGGCGAATTCGTCGACAAATACTTCACCGGCACCGCGAGCAATATCCAAGGCATAGGGCTGTTCGAGGTCGCCGAGGAAGCCCATCGCCTGCACTGCCTCGCCTTCGGCGACGACCCGGTGCTACGCGGCGCGCTCGATGCGGGCGGCGACTACCAGTATCGCGTCCGTGGCGAAGAGCACATGTGGACGCCCGACACGATTGCCAAACTGCAGCACGCGGCGCGCGCCAAGAGCTATTCAACGTACAAGGAGTACGCGAAACTGGTCAACGATCAGACGCGGCGCATGATGACGTTGCGTGGCTTGTTCGAGTTCAGGTTCGCGGGCGAGCCCGTGTCGCTGGACGAAGTCGAGCCGGCGTCCGAAATCGTCAAGCGCTTCGCCACCGGCGCGATGAGCCTGGGATCGATCTCAACCGAAGCGCATACCACGCTCGCCGTGGCCATGAATCGCATCGGTGGGAAATCCAACACCGGCGAAGGAGGCGAAGACTCGCGGCGATATGCGCTCATCCGCAAAGGCGAGACGCTCAAGTCGCGCATCGACACGGTGGTCGTAGACGTGCCTGTCAGGGAAGGCGACTCGCTTCGCTCCAAGATTAAGCAGGTCGCTTCGGCACGCTTCGGCGTGACTGCCGAGTATCTGGTCAATGCGGACCAGCTGCAGATCAAGATGGCGCAAGGAGCCAAACCCGGCGAGGGCGGGCAGTTGCCCGGGCACAAGGTGTCCGAGTACATCGCTCATCTACGCTACTCGGTACCTGGTGTCGGATTGATCTCGCCGCCGCCTCATCACGACATCTATTCCATCGAGGATCTCGCCCAGTTGATCCACGACTTGAAGAACGCCAATCCACAGGCGTCGATCAGCGTGAAGCTCGTTTCCGAAGTGGGCGTCGGGACCGTGGCGGCGGGAGTTGCCAAGGCCAAGGCAGACCACGTGACCATCGCCGGCCATGACGGCGGCACTGGCGCATCGCCCGAGTCGTCGATAAAGCACGCCGGCACGCCGTGGGAGCTCGGTCTTTCCGAAACGCAGCAGACGCTGGTATTGAATCGCCTGCGCGGACGCATCGCGGTGCAAGTCGACGGGCAGATGAAAACCGGACGCGACGTTGTCATCGGCGCGCTGCTCGGCGCCGACGAATTCGGCTTCGCGACCGCGCCACTGGTTGCCGAAGGCTGCATCTTGATGCGCAAGTGCCACTTGAACACGTGTCCGGTCGGCATCGCGACGCAGGATCCGGAGCTGCGGAAGAAGTTCGAAGGCCTGCCCGAACACGTGGTGAACTTCTGTTTCTTCGTCGCCGAGGAAGTGCGCGAGCTGATGGCGAAGCTGGGTATCCGCCGCTTCAATGACCTGATCGGGCGCACCGACTTGCTGGACATGCGCAAGGGGGTGGACCACTGGAAAGCGCGGGGCTTGGATTTCTCACGCGTGTTCTACCGGCCGGCGATGCCGCCCGAGGTCGCCCGTTACAACTGTGAGCAGCAGGATCACGGGCTTGTGCGAGCACTCGACCATCGCCTCATCGCCGAAGCGAAAGCCGCGATCGAGGAACGCAAGTCCGTGCGTCTCGAATACAAGATCCGCAATGCGCATCGCTCTGTCGGCGCGATGCTCTCCGGTGTGGTTGCGCGCCGTTACGGGCACGCGGGATTGCCCGAGGACACCATCCATGTCGCCTTCAATGGGACGGCGGGTCAGAGTTTCGGTGCATTCCTCGCGCACGGGATAAGCTTCGAGCTGCAGGGCGCGACCAACGACTACGTCGGCAAGGGCCTGTCCGGCGGCCGTCTAGTGGTGTACCCCGATCCAACGTCTCCGGCAAAGCCCGACGAGAACATCGTCATCGGCAACACCGTGATGTACGGCGCGATCGACGGTGAAGCGTACTTCCGAGGCGTGGCGGGTGAGCGCTTCTGCGTGCGCAATTCAGGCGCGGCAGCGGTCGTCGAGGGGACGGGCGACCACGGCTGCGAATACATGACCGGCGGCACGGTGGCAGTCTTGGGCCGCACCGGCCGCAACTTCGCGGCGGGAATGAGCGGAGGCATCGCCTACGTCTACGACGAAGACGGCAGCTTCGCGCAGCGCTGCAATCTGTCGATGGTTACCCTGGAGCCGGTGCTCCCGGAGGCCGAGCAAGCCAAGATGGAGGAGGAGCTCGCGCTCGCCGGGAAGGGCCGCCTTCGCCACCGCGACGAGTACGACATGGTGCTGCTGCGGAGGATGATCGAGCGGCACCTTCAATACACCGGCAGCACCCGGGCGCTCGCCATCCTCGATCACTGGGACACGGTGCGCAGCCACTTCGTCAAGGTCTTTCCGAACGAGTACAAACGCGCGCTTGGCGAGCTCCACGTCAAGCAGGCCTCGGTGAAGCCAGCCACCGCATCCAAGCAAAAGCAGGTCGCTTGATGGGCAAGGTTACCGGCTTCATAGAGCTCGAGCGCGTGCACGAGGTCGCGCTGCCCGTCGCTGAGCGGGTGCGCGGCTATAACGAATTCATATTCACGCTCAAGGAAAGCGAAGCAGCGAAGCAGGGCGCGCGCTGCATGGATTGCGGCATTCCGTTCTGTCAATCCGGGTGCCCGATCAACAACATCATTCCCGACTGGAACGACCTCGTCTATCGGCATCAATGGCGGCGCGCGCTCGACGTGCTGCACTCGACCAACAACTTTCCGGAATTCACGGGTCGAGTTTGTCCCGCTCCCTGCGAGGCGGCCTGCACGCTCAACATCAACAACGATCCGGTCGGTATCAAGTCGATCGAACATTTCATCATCGACAAGGGGTGGGAAGAGGGCTGGGTCGTGCCGCAGCCGCCGCTCAAGAAAACCGGTAAGCGCGTCGCGGTTGTCGGATCCGGTCCCTCCGGCATGGCGTGCGCGCAGCAGCTCGCGCGCGCGGGACACGATGTCGTGCTGTTCGAGAAGAACGATCGCATCGGAGGGCTGCTCCGCTACGGCATCCCGGATTTCAAGATGGAGAAGCGACACATCGACCGGCGCATGGAGCAGATGCGTGCCGAGGGTGTCGAGTTCCGCGTGAATGCGCATGTCGGCATCGGCATCCCCGCGCTTGATCTGGTCAATGAGTTCGACGCCGTTGCGATTACTGCGGGATCCGAACATCCGCGCGATCTCGACGTTCCGGGACGTGAGCTCGATGGCGTGCATTTTGCAATGGATTTTCTGCCGCTGCAGAACCGCCGCGTCGCCGGCGATCGTGAGGTCGCGACGCTGGCCGCGAAGGGCAAGCACGTGATCGTGATCGGTGGCGGTGACACGGGCTCCGATTGCGTCGGCACGTCCAACCGCCAGGGCGCGCTTTCGGTGACGCAGTTCGAGTTGCTGCCGCAGCCGCCCGAGCACGAGAACAAGCCGCTGGTCTGGCCTTACTGGCCGATGAAGCTGCGCACGTCGACCTCGCACGAGGAAGGCTGCAAGCGCGACTGGGCCGTGCAGACCAAAGCGCTCAAAGGACAGCGAGGTGTGTTGAAGGCGCTCGTTGCATGTCGAGTCGAATTGAAGGATGGCAAGCTCATCGAGCTTCCGGGGACGGAATTCGAGTTAAAAGCCGATCTAGTGCTGTTGGCGATGGGCTACCTGCATCCCGTGCACGCGGGCATGCTCGCCGAACTCGCCGTCAAGTTCGATGCGCGCGGCAACATCGCCGCCGACACCGACAGCTATCGCACGTCGATGCCTAAAGTCTTCGCCGCCGGCGACGCGCGACGCGGCCAGTCGCTGATCGTGTGGGCCATTCGTGAAGGCCGGCAATGCGCGCGCGCCATCGACGAGTTTCTGACCGGCGCTTCGGATCTGCCGCGATAAGCAAAGAGCTCGATGACGGACATCGTCTCGCTCGATCTCACGAGCTGGCGGCCAGCAGTCAATCCTGAAGCTCAAGCCTCGGCAGTGCGCGCTGTGGAAGGCGGCGGCGTTCTCGTGCTGCCACATTTGTCCTTCCCGCTTGCCGAGGACGAGCGACAGTTCCTTGCGCCTCGTTGGTCCGACGGCCGCACAAAGAACATCAGCCTGGACGGGGTGTTGCTCAAAGGGGCGCGCGGCACCGCGGACGAACTAGCGAGGCTTTCCGCCTTGATTGGGCGCTTCGCGGCATCCGCGGCGGACTTGATTAGCGCCCTCTTTCCCCGCTATGCGTCGCATGCCAAGCGTGCCCGAACGAGTTTTCGGCCGCAGCCGGCGGTAGGCCGCCCAGTGTCTTGGCGCAAGGACGACACTCGCCTTCACATCGATGCATTTCCATCGCGCCCGAATCACGGCGAACGCATTCTGCGCGTATTCTGCAACGTGAATCCCAAGGAAGACCGGGTGTGGCGCGTCGGCGAAGATTTCGCCACCATGGCGGCGACGTTCCTGCCGCACGTGCGCCGTCAGCTCCCGGGCGCGCCGGCGATGCTCGCGCTGCTGCACGTCACCAAGGGCGTGCGCAGCGACTATGATTATCTGATGCTGGGCCTTCACGACTCCGCCAAGGCGGATATGGAATACCAGCGTAATTGCTCACAGCAGATAGTCCGCTTCGCTCCGGGTACGACCTGGATATGCTTCTCCGATCAGGTCATGCACGCCGCGGTTTCGGGTCAGTTCATGCTCGAGCAGACCATCCATCTGCCCGTGTCAGCGCTCTATCACAGGGAAAGCTCGCCCCTGGCCATACTCGAGAAGCTTTGCGGACGCACCCTGGTACCGTCCTGAGGCGGCGTGGCCGAATAGCGCCGCCTTCCTGAAGCCGCTGCGATGGCCACACTGCGAAACGACACCCTGCTGCGCGCATTGCGGCGCGAGCCGACCGAGTACACTCCTGTTTGGCTGATGCGACAGGCTGGCCGCTATCTGCCGGAGTACAACCAAACGCGCCGACGTGCCGGCAGCTTCTTAAAACTGTGCACGGATCCCGCTCTGGCCACCGAGGTGACGCTGCAGCCGCTCGCGCGATTCCCCCTCGACGCGGCGATCCTGTTCTCGGACATTCTGACGATTCCGCATGCGATGGGCCTCGGGCTTTATTTCGCCGATGGCGAAGGTCCGCGCTTCGAGCGGCCGCTCAAGGATGAAGCAGCGGTTAGCGCGTTGCGCGCCCCCGACCCGGCGCAGCTCGCCTACGTTTTCGACGCAGTGGCTGCGATCAAAGCCGCACTTAATGGCAGGGTGCCGTTGCTCGGATTCGCCGGCAGCCCATTCACGCTGGCGTGCTACATGATCGAAGGCGCTGCCAGCGCCGATTTCGCGAGCGTGCGAAAAATGCTCTATTCGCGCCCGGACCTGCTCCATCGCATCCTGGCAGTAAACGCCGACGCGGTTGCCGAGTACCTCTCACTGCAGATAGCGAACGGGGCCGACGCGGTAATGATCTTCGACACCTGGGGAGGATTGCTCTCGGCGGGAGCGTTCCCCGAATTCTCGCTCGCATACACCGAGGCCGTGATCACCAAGCTACGCAGCGACAACGGCTTCGCCACGCCTGTCATCGCGTACACCAAGGGCGGAGGAGCTTGGCTCGAGCGCATCGCCTCGAGCGGCTGTGATGCGGTCGGCGTCGACTGGACGATCGACATCGGCGAGGCTCGCCGTCGCGTCGGAGCTGAAACGGCCGTGCAAGGCAACCTCGATCCCGCGGCTTTGCTCTCTACACCCACGGCGATTGAAGCCCAGGTACGGTCGATCCTCCTGACTGCCGGTGCCGAGGCGGGCCACGTGTTCAATCTCGGCCACGGAATACTGCCGTCGACGCCGCCCGAGAACGTGGCGGCACTGGTCGAGTGCGTGCACTCAGAATCCAGAAAGGCGAGAGGCAAGGGACCAGCGCAGGCTACAGAATAATCCCTGAAGATCCGCACTGGGAGCGGCTCTCCGGCCGGTGGACGAGACCGTTTCTAGAGGCTTCCGCGACAGCAGTTATGCACACAGAACGCGATCCCGGTGCCGCGCCCTGTCTAGGCGACAGAACCGCCTTTGACGCCAAGCTAACTAATTGATTTTAGTTGCTTACTGTTAGGTGATCGGCGGAAGCGGCAAACGATTTGCTTAGACGCAGCTTGGATACCCTGCGGGGCAGGGATACTTACACACAGACTTTTCCACACCCGAGGCACCCCGATCTGCGACTTGTGAAAAATGAAAGACTTGGAAACGAATGCTGCAGGCCGCTGTGATGATTAGGAACACTACAGCATGTAACGAGCATGCCGGACAGTTCGCAACACCCTGAAGCAGGCGACGCGTGGCCATCGTTCGAGTAGCGCTTCCCGTCGCGACGCATCGGCTGTTCGACTATTGGCTGCCCACGGGTCTAGATGTTCAGCCTGGAAGCCTGTTGTTCGTCAAGTTAGCCCGACGGAAGCTCGCGGGTGTCGCCGTCGAGCTGATCGAGTCGAGTGATGTGGGGCCGGAGCGCCTACAGCCAGTCGATGAAGTGATCTCTTCCGTCCCGCCACTGCCGGAAGATGTACGCGCGATGGCGCAGTTCGTAGCCACCTACTATCAGGAGGCGATTGGTCAGTGTTTTGCTCAGGCGCTACCGCCGCTCGCGGCCTTGCGCAAACCATCGTCCATTCTGTTCTCGAGCCATCAGGCCGGACCGATGCGCCGTCTCAACGAGGAGCAGCGCGCAGCACTAGATGCCATGCTCCCGCAGACGCCCGAGTTCGCCCCATCGCTGCTCCAGGGAGTCACCGGGAGCGGCAAGACCGAGGTCTATCTCGCGGCGGCGCAACGGATGATCGCTGCGGGTAGACAGGTCCTGCTTCTTGCACCCGAGATCAATCTGACCCCGCAGCTCGCCGAACGCATCGCCGTCTCTCTGCCCGGCGCTCGCACCGTCGTGCTCCACAGCCGACTCGCCTCCGGACAGCGGCGCGATCGTTGGCTCGCCGCCGCGTCAGCGGATGCGCAGCTCATCGTGGGAACCCGTCTCGCCGTCTTTACGCCGCTGCCGCACCTCGGCCTCATTATCGTTGACGAAGAACACGACGAATCGTTCAAGCAGCAGGAGGGCGTGCGCTACCACGCCCGCGACGTCGCGATCTACCGCGCCAGGCTGCGCGACATTCCCATCGTTCTTGGCAGCGCAACGCCGTCGCTGGAAAGCTACGCGCAGGCGAAGCGCGGCCGCTACCGGTGGTTGCGTCTTGCGCGGCGTGCAACGGTGCGTAAAACATTGCCGCAAGTGCGTCTGGTGCCCAACCGCGGCTCCGGCAGCGTCGAAGGCATCGGGACCACTTTAGCAACTGCCATCGGCGGCAGACTTGTGCGCGGCGAGCAGACGCTGTTATTCATAAACCGGCGCGGTTTTGCCCCATCGCTGTTGTGTGTTGCTTGTGGCTGGAAGGCAACGTGTATGCGCTGCGCATCGCGCATGGTGGTGCATCGCGAAGCGGGTCGGCTGTGTTGCCATCACTGTGGACGCGGGAGGCCTATTCCCGAGGGCTGCCCCGACTGCGGAAACCGCGATCTGCTTCCGCTGGGTTTCGGTACGCAGCGGCTCGAGCGGGCGGTCGCTCAATGCTATCCGCAGGCGCGAATCATTCGTGTCGATCGCGATAGCACGCAGCGCAAGGGCGCTTTCGCGAGGATGCGTGACGCAATCGCGGCTGGTGATGTGGACATCATGATCGGCACGCAGATGCTGGCCAAAGGTCATGACTTCCCGCGTCTGACGCTCGTCGGCGTGCTCGGTGCGGACAATGCGCTGTACAGCGCCGAATATCGTGCAACGGAGCGACTGTTCGCGCTCCTGGAGCAGGTCGCCGGCCGCGCCGGGCGTGGAGCAGCGGCGGGGGAGGTCCTGGTGCAGACCGACTTCCCGGATCATCCGCTTTATGCAGCACTAGCCTGTCACGATTACGATCGCTTCGCGGAGTCTCTGCTCGTCGAGCGCGAGGAACTCCGGCTGCCGCCTTTCGCGCGTCTCGCGCTGTTGCGCGCGGAAGCCAGACTGTCCCGCGTGCTAAACGAATTCTTGGAGGCCGCCGCCGAGCGCGGGCGTGCGCTTGTGCAGGACCGCCACGTTCGCTGCGAGATATACGCGCCGACGCCAGCAATCATGCATCGCCGGGCCGGTCTGGAGCGAGCCCAGGTGCTAGCGCAAAGCGTCGATCGCCGCGCGTTGCAGGAATTTCTGCCGCTGTGGCGCGCGGAATTGGAACGACTCGGCGAGCATCGCGTGCGTTGGAGCATCGATGTCGACCCGTTGGGCTTCGCCTGAACTGCCCGGCCGATGCATCGCTGCGGCACGCTATAATCGCGCGCGTTCACAACCCGAGGAACCTCTCTGATCCCGCGTCGCCTCGCCGAGGTTCCCGAGCACCTTGATCGACCTTAAATCGCACGTCGCCGAGTGGCTGGCGGCTGGACTCTCTCGCGTGGCCCCGGGCGGGACTCCGGTCAAACTCGTTCTGGAGCGTGCCCGGCAGGCGGCGCACGGCGACTACGCCACCAGCGTCGCGCTGCAACTCGCCAAGACGTTGAAGCAGAATCCGCGGGAGATTGCATCAAGACTCGTCTCTGCGCTCGATCCCTCGCCATGGGTCGATCACGTCGAAGTGGCTGGTGCGGGTTTCATCAACGTCTTTCTATCGGGAGCAGCGCGCCGTTCGGTGGTGGAGCGCGTGCTCGCCGAAGGGATTCGTTACGGGCGGGCTCCGACGCGATCGACGGAAAAGATCATCGTGGAATTCGTCTCCGCCAACCCCACCGGACCGCTGCACGTCGGTCACGGGCGCGGCGCCGCCGTCGGCGACGCGATAGCAAGGCTGCTGGAATGGCAGGGCTTCTCCGTACACCGCGAGTTCTACTACAACGACGGAGGCGCGCAGATCGATAGCCTTATTCGCTCGGTGCAGGCGCGTATACGCGAGTTGAGCGGCGACAACAAGTCGTCTTTCCCGGACGACGGCTATCAGGGCGAATACATTCGCGAGATCGCACGGGACTATATTCAGGCGCATCCAAAGGACCGCGCAGCCGATGACACCGAGGCGATTCGCGTGTTCGCCATTTCTGCGCTGCGCCGAGAACAGGACGCCGATCTGGCGGCTTTCGGCATTCGTTTCGATGCCTATTATCTAGAGTCGTCGTTGTACACCAGCGGCCTGGTCGATGAAACGGTTCGCGCGCTGGCGACAGCGGGCAAGACGTTCGAGCAGGACGGCGCTCTCTGGCTGCGCACAACCGAGTTCGGCGACGACAAGGACCGCGTCATGCGCAAGTCGGACGGCACATACACATATTTCGTGCCCGACATCGCATATCACGTGACCAAGTGGAAGCGCGGTTTCCACCGCGCGGTTACCGAGCTCGGTGCAGACCACGGCGGGTCGCTCGCGCGCGTACGTGCGGGACTGCAGGCGATGGGGCTGGGGATACCCCGGGGCTATCCGGACTACGTGCTGCATCAGATGGTGTTGGTGATGCGACATGGCGAAGAGGTCAAGCTGTCGAAGCGCGCCGGCACCGGCGTCACGCTGCGGGAGCTGATCGACGAGGCGGGGCGCGACGCGGTTCGCTTTTTTTTCCTACTGCGCAAGTCGGACTCTCAGCTCACCTTCGACATCGACCTCGCCCGCAAGCAAACCGAGGAGAATCCGGTCTACTACGTGCAATACGCGCATGCCCGCGTGTGTAGCGTGCTCGAGAAGGCCGGCATTCGCCTCAAGGATGCCGCGGCAGCGCTATGCGGCGCCGAACTCTCTCCGCTGGTCAACTCGTACGAAGACGCGCTGCTCAGGCGACTCGCCGATTTTCCCGACGAACTTGCGCTCGCGATGCGTGAGCTTGCTCCGCACCGTGTGACGTTTTACCTGCGGGAATTGGCCAGCGAATTTCACAGCTACTATAATGCCGAGCAGTTTCTAGTCGATGATCAGACGTTGCGCCGCGCGAGGCTGGCGCTGGTTGTAGCGACGGGACAGGTTATTCGCAGTGGTTTGGAAGTGCTGGGCGTGAGTGCCCCGCAGAGAATGTAGGAACAAGCATGAGACCCTATCCGCCGCGACCGAAAACGCGCTTGGGCCTGCCGCGAAATGCTCGTGGCGGGACGCTGCTCGGAATTTTTATCGGACTGATACTGGGATTGGGGCTCGCTGCCGGCGTGGCGTATTACCTCGGGCGGTCGGGTTTGACGACTCCGCTTCCGGCCTCAGGACAGTCCAAAGACGCAGCACGCGGCGCCAAAGGCGACGGTGCCGTGATAAGCACAACGCCGGAAAAGCCGCGATTCGATTTCTACAAGATTCTGCCGGGAAGCGACGAGCCAAAGGTCGGATCTGCGGAGAAGCGACCTGTGGAAAAGGCGCCGGAGCGCCAGCCTGAGCGTGGCGCCCCAGACGCAGTGGCCAAGCTCGAATCGGCGCAGAAGGCAGGAGATCGGCTATGGTTGCAGGCTGGTGCATTCGTCAACGAGTCGGACGCCGAAAACCTCAAGGCGCGGCTCGCGCTGTCGGGCTGGGAAGCCGTGATCCAGTCGGCGACGCTGCCGGACAAGAGCGTGCGCTATCGCGTCCGCCTCGGCCCCTACGACAACAATGATCAGCTCAACCGTACCAAGAACGACCTCGGCAAGAGCGGCTTCGATGTGGCGGTCATCAGGAACCCTTGACTGACCTGACAGGTTGAACTTCCCTGGCACGAGTCGGCCCAAGAGCGGTCTGACTGGAATACAACTCGCAGGAGAAACAATGACGAAATGGGTAGCGTGCGCCTTGAGCGCAATAGCGTTGCTGGCATTCACCGCCGCGGGGGCAGCGGAACTGGTCGAGGGCAAGGACTACACCCGGCTTAAAGCGGCTCAGCCCTCGGACAAGAAGATCGAGGTCATCGAGTTCTTCTCTTACGGCTGTCCGCATTGCAACGACCTTGAGCCGTATCTGCAGGCATGGGTGAAGACGGCCTCGCCTGACGTGCAATTCCGGCGCGTGCCGGTGATGTTTCAGGATCGGTGGAGGGCGCTGGCGAAGGTGTATTTCACGCTGGAGGCAATGGGCGAGGATGTCCGCCTGTCGCCGGAGGTCTTCAAAGCGATTCACTCAGCCGGGCTTCCGCTCTACCAAGACAAGGCATTCTTCGACTGGGCTCAAAGCAAGGGCCTTGATCGGGCCAAGGTGATGGAGGTCTACAACTCCTTCGGTGTGGACAGCAAGATGAAGCGCGCGCTGGCGATCGCGCAGGAATACAACATCCAGTCTGTGCCGACGATGCTAGTTGACGGCAAGTTCATCACTTCGTCGGATCGGCTCGCGGGAGGACATGCCGGCGTGCCGGCGGCGCTGGACGCTCTCATCCTCAAGGCCCGCGCAGAACGCCCGAAGACCTGAAGGGACTCCAGGCTCTCACCCCACGGCTCGCGTGAACGTCTTCTTGACGGGCGCGAGCGGCGGCTTGGGCGCCGAGCTCGCGCGGCATTACGCGGTGCGAGGCGCGACCCTGGGGCTTGTAGCGAGGCGGCGCAACGCGCTCGACACGCTCGCCGCATCGCTTGCGCCAGCCCGATGTACCGTCTATGCGGCCGACGTGCGCGATGCCGACGCGCTTAGGACCGCTGCAGCCGACTTTGTCGGTCGCTACGGAGTTCCCGACATCGTGATCGCCAACGCGGGCGTTTCAGTCGGAACGGTGACGCGCTTTGCCGAAGATAATGTGACTTTCCGTGATGTGCTCGACACCAATGTTCTGGGAATGCTGCACACCTTCCAACCGTTTCTAGAGGGATTGATGCTAGCGGGTCGTGGCACCCTTGCCGGCATCGCCAGCGTCGCAGGCTTTCGCGGACTTCCCGGCTCCGAGGCGTACTCGGCTTCCAAAGCGGCAGCGATTAGCTATCTCGAGAGTTTGCGGGTTGAGCTCGCGCAAGCTGGAATTTGCGTCGTGACGATTTGCCCCGGCTACATTGCAACGCCGATGACATCAAAGAATCCGTATCCGATGCCCTTTTTGCTCAGCGCAGAGCGGGCGGCAACGCTGATCGCACGCGCGATCGAGCAGCGCCGGCGCTTTTATGTGCTGCCGTGGCAGATGGCATGGGTCGGGCGTCTGTTGCGCGTGCTGCCGCGGCCGCTGTACGACGTGATTTTCGCGCGTGCGCCGCGCAAGCCGCGCGCCGGAGCACACTGATCCGACACGCTCGGGCGAGCCGCGTTGAAGCGCGAGCGGCTAGATGGGCGCGCGAATCCCGACCGTCACGGCCTGGTAATTGCCGCTGCCGTTCCATGCGCTGAACGATCCGCTGATGAAGCCAGTGATCGTACCGCCGAGGGGCATGCTCGCGCCGATCAAAAACAGCCCGTAGTTGTTGTCGAACTTGTAAGCGGGCAGCGAGAACGTTCCAGGCATCGAAACAACGCCGGCGCTGACAGAACGGTTGTCGTTGCTGCTGTTGTTCCATTCCCATGTGGCGCGCCCGAACAAGCGTACCGTGCCGATTGCTCCGGCTGCCTGCCAGCCCAGGCTGGTCGAGAAGGGATCGTATTTCTGCTCACCAAATGACATCGCCGTCGCAGAGGTGCCAGTCTCCGAGAACTGATCTACCTTGATGTCCTGCCAAGTGAGACGCGCGTAAGGACCGTGGAGCCAGTCGCCCCCGGTGTTGAACCAGTAGCCGCCCAAGAGCCGCCCAATGAATTGGGTGCCATTGGTGCTGGCGTTTTCCGTACGGCTTGTCGGCCCGAATGCGAAGCTGCGATTGATATGGTTGTAGTCGAGGCTGCCGCCGCCAACGGTTGCGCCAAGATACCACGGTCCCGCTCCATAACCCACGTAGAACGTGATCGTCGAATCGTTCAACGTGAAGCCACCAGTGCTGTTGCCCAGGGAAGCTTTGTCCTGGGTATAACCGAACGCGATACCGGCGAGCAGCTGCTCCGAAATCTTCATGTCCCCGCCGACCAGAACCGAACTGGCATGCGTATTCCCGCCCCCGACGCTGCCGGCGAGATCGGTGTTTCCGTAGTCATAGACGGCGTAAGCCTCGAACTTGCTCTGCGCCCGCGGCATGTTGAGGTTCGACCACATGCGATCGTCGAGCGCGCGGAAGTTGGCCTGCTCTGCCTGCACCGGCGCGTTCGCGAGCAGTCCCATCTGCTGCGGCGCCGAGATTTCTCCAGCCACGACATCTGCAATCATCTGATGGCCCACCGGTGTCGGATGAATCGCATCCGCGAAGAAAAACGTCTGTGCCGCATTCGGCGCAACCAGCGTTCCGGTCGTGCAGTTGAAGGCGCTCGCCGTCGTGCATGCGGGGGTAGTGACGTTGACGAGGCCGTACGCCGCCGGATTGGCGATGACCTCGTTGAGCAATCCATAGATATTTACCGGCACGATGTTGACGTTTAGCGAAGCAAGTCCGGCCTGCAGCGTTGAGTTGTACAGGTTCGACAGCGCCGTCAGCGCTGCGGGACTGGTCGCCTTACCTCCGGGCGTTTGCCCGATGTCCGGCAGGTTGAACACTACGATGTAGCGCGCACCCGCGTCGCGCAGCCGGGCGATCTGCTGCAACTCCTGTGTCGCGGCAGTAACAACGCCCGCCTGGACCTGCGCCGGGGTAAGCTGCCCGGCAGCACCTTGCGTGGCGAGATCAAGGACGTCGTTGGCTCCTATCCACACCGAATAAAGCGTGTTCGGGTTGAGGTGCGGCGTCGCTTGCAGCAATTGGTCGACCTGTACGGAAAACGGACGTTGCGGCGCTCCGGGTGGTGTCTCCGGCGAAGGCGTGGCGACATGCGCGCCACCTTGGGCTGCGTCGACGCCTCCCTGATTCCACGGTGTTACGACGACGCCGTACTTCGCGCCGAGGTCCTGCGCCCACACCAATCCCGGGTTGACGGTGAAGCGGGCTCCATAAGTGCCGGCGTCGGTCAGGCTATCGCCGAAGAAGTAGAACTGATTGAACTGAGCGGTGGCTTCGCCGTGCGGTATCGAAAAACATGCGGCGAGAGAACATGCGAGCAGCGTTTTTCTTGACAACATGGCCGATCTCCTCCTCCTAGGCCGTTGCGGGAAACAACCAAGTCGCTATATCGCCTGCGCTGCAGTGCGAATCGCGACCGCGGTATGTCGCGGCCGCGACTGCGTTTCACCGCGACGCGCTTTACTTCGCCAGCAGCGCGACGCGATTACCATCGACGACCTTGACGCGATCGCCTTGCTTCAGCGCCGGTTTCGCGGTCTGCGAAACGGACTGCTTGTTGCCGTTATCCAGACGAACCGTGATGACGTAATAGGATTTTTTCTTGACGTTCTTTTCGACCTCGTTGCCGGCAAGCGCGCCGACGCCCGCGCCGGCGATGGTCGCGACGGTATTGCCGCGGCCTGAGCCGAACTGGTGGCCGACGACGCCTCCCACCACGCCGCCTGCGACTGCGCCCACGCCGCTTCCCGTTCCCTTCTCCTCGACGTAGCGGATCGACTCGATGGCGCCGCAGGTTGCGCAGTTTGCCGCCGCAGGCGTAGTCGCTGACGGCGCCATGGTCGAAGAGCTCTGGGCCGTTGCTGTCGGCGCCGCGCAAACAAACGCGAGCAGCGCCAACCCTAGGAGAAGACTTTGATTCATCGCCGAGTCCTCCGGGAGTTCATTCAATCTACTGTAGCAGAAGCGCTTTAGCCGCGAGGATCGAGCGACCGCCTTACTTAGCGTCGGCACGTTGCCGGGCGTAGCTTCCCGGCGCCGCCTCGATCACTCTGACCTTACCCTTGGAGTTTGATTTTCCGGCGGGGCGGGCGTTCACCATCGCGCCCAGGTGGGGCTTGAGCCAATCGAGCCAATCGCTCCACCACGAGCCTTCGTGCTGCTTGGCGGCCTTGAACCAGTCGTCTGCGGCAGCGGGTACCTTTTCGTTGGTCCAATAGCCGTACTTGCGCGCCGCTGGCGGATTGATCATCCCCGCGATGTGCCCCGATCCGGAAAGCACGAAGCGCGCCTTGCCGCCGAAAATGTGCGTTCCAGCATAAGTCGCCTTCCATGGGGCGATGTGGTCCTCGATGGCCGATACGAAATAACACGGCACGCCGACTTTTGTGAGATCGATAAGCACGCCGTTGAGGGTGATTCCGCCGGGCTCCTTCAGCGCGTTCTTCATGTACATGTTGCGCAGGTAGAAGCTGTGCATCTTCGCCGGCATTCGCGTCGAGTCCTGGTTCCAGTGCAGCAGATCGAACGGGAAAGGGTCGCGCCCGAGCAGGTAGTTGTTGATGACGAACGACCAGATCAAGTCGTTGGCGCGAAGCATGTTGAAGGTGTTCGCCATCTCGGAGCCCTCGAGATAGCCGCGCTCGTTCATCTTGCGCTCGAGGGAGGCCACCTGCTCCTCGTCGATGAACACTTCGAGCTCGCCTGCGCCCGCGAAATCGATGAGCGAGGTCATGAAACTCGAGCTGACAATACGCTTGTCCTTCTTCGCGGCCATGTAGCCGAGCGTTGCCGCGAGCAGAGTACCGCCGAGGCAATAGCCGAGTGCGTTGACCTCGCGCTCGCCGGTCGCCTTCTCGATCGCGTCCAGCGCCGCGAGCGGGCCCGCTACCATGTAGTCGACGAAATCCTTGCCGGCGAGCCGCGCGTCGGGGTTCACCCAGGAAATGACGAAGACCGTTAGTCCCTGGTCGGTGCACCACTTAACCAGCGAGTTCTTTTCACGTAGATCGAGGATGTAGTACTTGTTGATCCACGGCGGCATGATCAGCAACGGCCGCCTGTGGACTTTAGCGGTCGTCGGCTCGTACTGAATGAGCTGGATCAAGTCATTCTGGAAGACGATCTTGCCCGGCGTGGTCGCGATGTTTACCCCTAGCTCGAAGGCTTTGGTGTCGGTCATCGATATCCTGAGCTTACCGTTGCCGCGCTCGATGTCGTCGAGCAGGTTGTTGAGGCCCTTGACTAGGTTCTGTCCGCCGGTGGCGATGGTTTCGCGGAACACCTCGGGGTTGGTGAGTGCAAAGTTGGAAGGCGCCAGCGCGTCGATGTACTGGCGGGTGAAGAAGTCGACCTTCTTCTGCGTGTGCTCGTCGAGTCCTTCCACGCTCGCGACCGCGTTGTGCAACCACCGCGCCGCGATCAGGTAGGACTGTTTCATGTAGTCGAACAGGAAGTGCTCCTGCCAGTCCTCGTGCTTGAAGCGCTTGTCGCTCTTGGCCGGCTCAACCACCGGAGCCGGCGACTGTCCGAGCAGCTTGAGCATCGATGACTGCCACAGGGCGGAATAGTCCCACAGCAGATTCAACTGCGTCTGCGCCAGGAGATAGGGATTGGAAAGCAGCTTTGCTGCAAGCTCCAGGAACGCCTTGGACAGCCCGAACTCGTCGCTCGGCAGCGTGGCCCCGGAGGCCGCTCGACGCGTGATGTAGTCGCCGAGCAACTTTGCGCTCTTGTCGGCGGCGCTGGCAAACGACTCGGCCAGCGCAACCGGATCGCAAGCAGCCTGGTCGCTCGCGGCAGTCTTGGTCTCGGATGTCTCGGTCGTGCCCATTGTTCGCCTCGGTTGGCTGGAAGCAAAGCTATTGTAATCGGCCGGAAGCCGCAAAGCGGAGCGTTCCATCAGCAGCTGCGGTGCGCGTGAATCGACCCGCATGCCACAGATGGTTCAGATGCGCGATCGCCTCCCCGATCGCGAAAAAGCGCTGCTGGATGTCGAGCTCGCGGCGGAACAGCACGGGGATCATTTCCGCAGCGGTTACCGGGTGCGCAGCAGCAGCCTCGATCTCGGCCAGGCGCGCAGCGTGATGAGCCCGGAGCTGATCGACTCTAGGAGCGGCGCCGATGAAGGGAAGTCCGTGCGAAGGAAGGATCAGGGTCTCAGGAGGCAGATCCGCGAACACCGACAACGACGCCAGGAATCTCGCCAGCGGGTCCGCGTCCGGCTCGACCGGGCTGACGCTGACATTGGTGCTGATCTTGGGCAACAGCATGTCCCCCGAAATGCAAACACACAACCTCTCGCAATACAGCGCCGCATGCTCCGGCGAATGACCGTATCCGTTGAGAACCCGCCACCGCGAACCACCGATCGAAACCTCTGCTCCGGGCATGAGGCGCTGGTACATGTTAGGCAGCTCGGGAACCCCGCGTAGGTACTGATTGCCCCTTGCCTCGAGCGCCGCCACATGATCCGGCGGCAGGCCGTGGCTCCGGAACAGCGCGCAAAAGGCGGCTACGCGATATCCACTGTGCTCGCCAGCAACCGCATGCGCCGTGAGGTACTCCGCCTGCGGCATCAGCAGGGAGCAGTCGAAGCGTCGAGTGAGCCATGCTCCGTTACCGAGGTGATCCGGATGATAGTGGGTCGCGATTACTCGCCTTAGCGCCCGCTTTGAGAGCGTTCCCGAGAAATGGGTTTCCCACAGCCTTCGCGTAGGTTGATCGCCGTAACCGCAATCGACTTGCGTCCAGCCGTCCCCGTCGGTAAGCAGCCACAGGTTGATGTGGTCGAGAGCGAACGGCAGCGGCATGCGCAACCAGAGGATGCCGGGCGCGACCTCGCGCGCTTCACCGGGACCCGGCGGCGCGGCGAAGGGAAAGGCCAATACTGCGGGGATCGACGCGTTCACGCCTAAGGAAGCGCCGCTTATAGTTTGTGCAACGCAACATCCTCGGAGAATATCAAAGGCATGTCAAGCCGCGGCCGGACGCGACGAGGCTTTGTGGTATCGTCGTTCGATTCGGTCCGCACCCTTGTCTGCATCGCCACGATGCCGTCCCGCCAGGAATCCACGACCTACAGCATTTCCGATCTCGCCAAGGAATTTGCCCTTACGACGCGAGCGATCCGCTTCTACGAGGATGAGGGCCTGCTTGCCCCGCGGCGCAGCGGCCGCAGCCGGGTCTATGGCGAGCGCGAGCGGGTGCGTATCAAGTTGATCCTGCGCGGCAAGCGCCTTGGGCTCGCCCTGGCCGAGATTCGCGAGCTGCTCGACCTTTACGAAGCGACGCGCAGCGAGCGGCCGCAGCTCACTAAGTTCCTGCAGGTGCTCGCCGCCCGGCGTGCCATGCTCAAGCAGCAGCAGGAGGACATTGCCATCGTGCTCTCCGAGATCGATACGCTCGAGCGGCAATGCCGGAAGCGATTGCGGCAGGCGGGAAACGGCGGCTCTGGTTGACGTTTACGTAAACGTCATATAGACTCGATCGGATCTCCGGTCATGGATTCGCTAATGGCTGTGCCGCAAGCCGACGTCACGCGCGTTCCCGCCACCGTCCCTGCCGACCCTGGGTACGCGGTGCGGGTGCGCGCGAGCTTCGACCGCCAAGGTGCTATGCGACTGATCGGAGCCCGGCTCAAGGAGCTTCGGCCTGGCCACTGCGCGATCGAACTGCCGTACCGTGAAGACTTGACGCAGCAGCATGGCTACATTCACGCGGGCATCGTCAGCGCCATCGCCGATTCGGCCGGGGGTTACGCCGGCTTCACGCTCTTCCCAGCGGACTCGAGTGTCCTCACCGTCGAATACAAAATCAACCTGCTCGCGCCGGCCGCCGGGGAGCGTCTCGTCGCCGTGGCAGAAGTCGTCAAGCAGGGCCGGACTCTGGCGATTACCCGCGGCGAGGTCCACGCCGAGAATGGCGACCGCAAGACGTTGTGCGCGATCATGCAGCAGACGCTGATCGTGCTTGCCGGCAAGCCTGATCAATGAGTGTGCGATGCGCGACTTTCCGGGATTGAACTTTCATCTGGGTGAGACCATCGACATGCTGCGCTCGACCGTGCAGCAGTTCGCTGCGGCCGAGATCGCGCCGCGTGCCGCCGAGATCGACCACAGCAACCGGTTTCCAAGTCATCTGTGGCGCAAGCTGGGCGACTTGGGCCTGCTGGGAATCACGGTCGAGGAGGAATTCGGCGGGACGGCGATGGGCTATGTCGCTCACGTCGTCGCGATGGAAGAGATAAGCCGCGCTTCCGCTTCGGTCGGGTTGTCCTACGGCGCGCATTCGAACCTGTGCGTCAACCAGATCCGCCGCAACGGCAACGAGCGGCAGAAGCGCAAGTACCTCCCCAAGCTCGTGTCCGGCGAGCACGTGGGCGCGCTGGCGATGAGCGAGCCCGGTGCGGGCTCGGATGTGGTGTCGATGCGGTTGCGCGCCGACCGCGACGGCGACCACTTCGTGCTCAACGGCACCAAGATGTGGATCACCAACGGTCCCGACGCCGATACCCTCGTGGTGTACGCCAAGACCGATGTGAGCGCGGGTCCGCGCGGCATTACGGCGTTCCTGATAGAAAAGGACATGAAGGGTTTTTCGACCGCGCAAAAACTCGACAAGCTGGGCATGCGCGGCTCCAACACTTGCGAGCTCGTGTTCGATAATTGCGAAGTGCCGTTGGAGAACGTGCTGGCCGAAGAAGGACGCGGAGTCAATGTGCTGATGAGCGGACTCGACTACGAGCGCCTGGTGCTCGCCGGCGGCCCACTGGGAATCATGGATGCGTGCATGGATGTCGTGCTGCCGTACGTACACGAGCGGCAGCAGTTCGGCCAGCCGATCGGCGAATTCCAGCTCATGCAGGGCAAGGTCGCCGACATGTACACGACGATGAACGCCTGCAAGGCATACGTCTACGCGGTGGCTCAGGCGTGCGATCGGGGCGAAACCACGCGCAAGGATGCCGCGGGTGCGATACTCTATGCGGCGGAGAAGGCGACATGGATGGCCGGCGAGGCCATCCAGGCGCTCGGCGGCAACGGCTATATCAACGAGTACGCAACCGGCAGACTGTGGCGCGATGCGAAGCTCTATGAGATCGGCGCCGGAACCTCGGAGATACGAAGGATGCTGATCGGCCGCGAGTTGTTCAACGAAACAAAGTAGGTTTCGGCGTCGATTGGACGAGGCTAATATGAGTGGAACGAATGTTAAGGCGCGAAGCGCCGGCCGAGGCCAAAGCGGCAAGGAAGCTCGGAGATACGAAGGATGCTGATCGGCCGCGAGTTGTTCAACGAGACCAAATAACGAGGGTGTGACGATGGCGCTCGAAATGCGCGAACGCTGCCAGCGCTGCGCATGGCCGCTGGGACCCGAGGACGACGACGCATATATCTGCAGTTACGAGTGCACCTACTGCGCGACTTGCGCCAACGCGCTCAACGGAATCTGTACCGAATGCGGTGGCGACTTGGTGCGTCGCCCGCGACGCATGCGCAAGCCTCCAGCAGCAGACCCCGCAACACCAGCGTAGAGATACGTCGGCATTTTCAAGGGCAGGGTGGGAGATTCTAGCCACCGCTGCAGAAAGCGATCACCATGCAAAACGATCCCATTGTCATCACCGGCGCCGCGCGGACGCCCATCGGCGGACTCTTGGGCGACTTCGCCACGCTGGCCGCGTCCGATCTGGGGGCGGTCTCCATCAAGGCGGCGGTCGAGCGAGCCGGCTTAGCCCCAGGGGACATCGAGGAAGTTATCTTCGGCAATTGCCTTTTTGCCGGCCAAGGCCAGGCGCCGGCTCGTCAAGCGGCGCTCAAGGCGGGCCTGCCCTTATCGACCAACTGCACGACTGTTTCCAAGATGTGCGGCTCGGCGATGAAGGCGACCATGCTGGCGCACGACGCAATCATCGCCGGTAGCGCACAGATCATGGTCGCCGGCGGGATGGAAAGCATGACCAACGCGCCTTACCTGCTGCCCAAGGCGCGAGCGGGCATGCGCATGGGCCACGGAACAGTGTACGACCACATGTTCCTCGACGGGCTCGAGGACGCTTACGACAAAGGCAAGCTCATGGGCGTGTTTGCGGAGCAGTGCGCAGACAGGTTCGCGTTCACCCGTGAAGCACAGGACGAATTCGCGCTGCGCTCGCTCAAGCGGGCGCTCGCCGCCACAGAGGATGGAACGTTGAAGTGGGAGATCGCCCCCGTCACCGTGTCAGGGCGCAAGGGCGACGTGCTCATCGACAGGGACGAGCAGCCGGGCAAGGCGAGTCCGGAGAAGATCCCGGGGTTGAAACCGGCGTTTCGCAAGGACGGCACCGTGACCGCCGCAAATTCGAGCTCGATCTCGGACGGCGCCGCGGCACTGGTGCTGATGCGCCGCTCGCTGGCGGAGAAGAAGGGTCTTAAACCGCTCGCTGTAATTCTCGGCCATGCGACCCATGCCCAAGAGCCGGGCTGGTTCACCACTGCGCCGGTCGGCGCCATGACTAAGCTTTTCACCAAGCTCGGATGGTCGCCGAAGGATGTCGACTTGTTCGAGATCAACGAGGCCTTTGCCGTCGTGGCGATGGCGGCTATGAAAGAGCATGGACTGCCCGCCGAAAAAGTGAATGTGCACGGCGGAGCGTGTGCGCTGGGTCATCCGATTGGAGCGTCGGGTGCGCGCATCGTCGTTACGCTGCTGGGCGCCTTGCGCAAATACGGGGGCAAGCGAGGCGTGGCGAGCCTGTGCATCGGCGGCGGAGAAGCGACTGCGCTGGCGATCGAAGTGGCCTAATGTCTCTCGCTTTGGCCCCCTGCGATAGCCGCGGGATCGGCCCGCCGTTTGTTCGCCAGCGTGCGGCTGGCGGGTGGGAATCTGACCGGCGGCTGCAGCCATCCGGGAACTGCGAAGTCGCTGCGCGGGCGAGGAATGGCGTCGTGAAAGCCCATTGATGCCCTCCACGGAAAATCTGGCGATGTTCGCGATTGCCAGCCTGCTGCTCGCGCTCACACCCGGACCTAATCTGCTCTACCTTGTCTCGCGCACGCTTTGCCAGGGTCGGCGCGCGGGGCTGGTGTCGCTCGCCGGTACCTCGCTCGGCCTGGTGGTCCATGTCACGGCGGCGGCTCTGGGGTTGTCGGCGATCTTCGTCACCGTGCCAGTGCTCTACGACCTGCTGCGCTACCTGGGCGCCGCGTATCTGTTGTGGCTGGCGTGGGGCGCGCTCAAGCCCGGCGGCCGTGGAATCTTCGCGCCAAGCGTCCTGCCCCCGGATTCTCCGGCTCGGCTGTTCCGCATCGGGCTGCTCACCAGCATTCTCAACCCCAAGGTTGCGATGTTCTATCTCGCGCTCTTTCCCCAATTCATCGACGCTGCACGGGGCGGCGTGCTTGGCCAGAGCCTGATTCTGGGATTCATCCAGGTCGCCATCGGCGCGCTTTCCGATCTTTGCTTCGTATTTGCCGCTGGTGCCATCACCGGCACGCTTGCAAGACACCCGTTATGGACCGCCCTTCAGCGCTGGCTGCTGGGTCTGATCTTCACCGGCATCGCGCTGAAACTGGCGCTCGACTCCCGCCGATGATCGTTGCGCGATGCTGCTGACCGAATCGCAGCGGATGGTGCGCGATACCATGCGCGCATTCGCCAGGGAGCGACTGGCGCCTTTCGCCGCTCTCTGGGACCGCGAGCATACGTTCCCTCGCGCCGCAATCGCCGAGCTTGGCACCTTGGGCGCGTGTGGCGTGGTCGTTCCCGAGGCGTACGGCGGGGCAGGACTCGATTATGTATCGCTGGCCGTTACCATGGAGGAGATCGCCGCCGGCGACGGCGCCACATCGACGATTCTTTCGGTGCAGAACTCGGTGGTTTGCGGACCGATCCTCGCCTTTGGCAACGATGCGCAGAAGGCAAAGTACCTGAGGCCGGCCGCAACGGGATCCAAGATTGGTTGCTTCTGTTTGACCGAACCGCAGGCCGGCTCCGACGCCGCTGCGATCGTGACGCGTGCAGCGCGCGACGGCGACAGCTACGTCTTGAACGGCGTAAAGCAGTTCATAACCTCCGGCAAGAATGCCGATGTGGCGATCGTGTTCGCAGTGACCGATCGCGCCGCGGGCAAGAAAGGCATCTCGGCCTTTATCGTCGAGACCAGGTTCGAGGGCTATGGCGCCGACCACATCGAGGAAAAACTCGGGCAGCGCGCATCCGACACTGCGCAGGTGGTGCTCGAAGACTGCCGCGTGCCGGCGGCCAACCTGCTCGGCCGCGAAGGCGAGGGCTTCCGCATCGCGCTCGCCAATCTGGAAGCCGGCCGCATCGGCATCGCCGCGCAATCGGTGGGCATGGCCCGCGCTGCTTTCGAAGCAGCGCTCGCGTACGCGCGCGAACGCCAGTCCTTTGGCAAGCCCATCATCGAGCACCAGGCAGTGGCGTTCCGCCTTGCCGACATGGCTACCGAGATCGAGGCCGCGCGTCAGATGGTGTGGCACGCGGCGAGCCTGCGCGATGCGGACGAGCCGTGCCTCAAGGAAGCGTCGATGGCCAAGCTTTTTGCCTCCGAGATGGCAGAGCGCGTCTGCTCGGCGGCGATCCAGATCCACGGTGGTTACGGCTACGTTGCCGACTTCTCAGTGGAGCGCATCTACCGCGATGTACGCGTGTGCCAGATCTACGAGGGCACGAGCGACATCCAGCGGCTGGTGATCAGCCGCGCATTGGCTGACAGCGGAGAATGACAAACATGGCGGAGTACACCCTCTATTGCTTCGCGCAGTCCGGCAATTGCTATAAGGCGGCGCTGGCGCTGCAGCTCGCTCAAGCCGATTGGACGCCGAGGTTCGTCGATTACTTCAGCGGCGAGACGCGCACGCCGGCCTATCGTGCCGTCAATATCATGGGCGAAGCTCCGGTCCTCGAGCATAACGGGCTTAAGTTGTCCCAATCCGGAGTGATTCTCGACTATCTTGCGGAAACGCTTGGCCGCTTCGGTCCCAGCAACGCCAGCGAGCGCCGCGACATCCTGCGCTGGATTCTGTGGGACAACCACAAGCTCACCAGCTACACAGCGACTTACCGTTTCATGCGCACGTTCACCAAGGACACCGATCCGGCGGTGCTCAAGGTCTTCAGAGCTCGGGCGGAAACCGCGTGGAACGTGCTCGACTCTCATCTCAAGGAGCGCACCCACGTGGTCGGCGACCGCTTGACCATCGCCGACCTGTCGCTGTGCGGCTATCTGTTCTTTCCCGACGAGATCAGTGTCGACTGGGATGCTTATCCGGGTATTCGGGACTGGCTCAAGCGCATCCAGGCCGAGCCGCGCTGGGTGCATCCGTACCGGCTCATGCCGGGCCATCCGTTGCCGCAGGCGACCTAAACCTCGACCCGCCATGCCCGTCGTCGAATCCCGGCTCAACCCGCGCGACGCCACATTCGCCAAGAATCGCGACGCGATGCTCGCGCTCGTCGCTGACCTCAAAGCCAAGGTGGCGGAGATCGAGCAGGGCGGCGGCGAAGCGGCACGCAACCGCCACACGGCGCGCGGCAAGCTCTTGCCACGAGAGCGCGTTCGGGCGCTTCTCGACCCGGGGTCGCCATTCCTCGAGCTCTCGCAATTCGCTGCCTACGGCATGTACGACGACATCATCGCCGCCGCAGGGATCATCACCGGCATCGGTCGAGTGGCGGGGCGTGAGTGCGTCATCGTTTGCAACGACGCTACGGTGAAGGGCGGCAGCTATTACCCGATGACCGTGAAAAAGCACCTGCGTGCGCAGGATATCGCCCGCGAAAACGATTTGCCGTGCATCTACCTGGTCGATTCGGGCGGGGCCAATCTTCCCAACCAGACCGACGTATTTCCCGACCGCGACCATTTCGGGCGCATTTTTTACAATCAGGCGACTATGTCGGCGGAAGGCATTCCGCAGATCGCGATCGTCATGGGCTCGTGCACCGCCGGCGGCGCGTACGTGCCAGCGATGTCGGACGAGTCGATCATCGTCAAGGATCAGGGTACGATCTTCCTGGGTGGCCCGCCGCTGGTGAAGGCGGCGACGGGTGAGATCGTCAGCGCAGAAGAGCTGGGCGGTGCCGACGTCCACACACGCGTCTCGGGTGTGGCGGACCACCTAGCGGTGAACGATCATCATGCGCTCGCCATCGCTCGCAACATCGTCGCACACCTGAACCGCGTTAAGGCCGCTGCGCTCGACGCCATCGCTCCGCGGGAGCCTCTGTATCCATCCGAGGAGCTCTACGGAGTCATCAATGCCGACATCCGCAAGCCCTACGACGTGCACGAGGTCGTGGCGCGCATCGTCGATGGCAGCGAATTCGACGAATTCAAGGCACGCTATGGCACGACCCTGGTCACGGGCTTCGCGCGCCTCTGGGGCTATCCGATCGGAGTCATCGCCAGCAACGGCGTGCTCTATTCGGAATCGGCGCTCAAAGGCGCACACTTTATCGAGCTTTGCAGCCAGCGCGGCATACCGCTCGTCTTCCTGCAGAACATCACCGGATTCATGGTTGGTCAGAAATACGAAGCTGGCGGCATTGCCAAGGACGGTGCCAAGATGGTGACCGCGGTGTCGTGCGCCAAGGTTCCCAAGTTCACGATGATCATCGGAGGCAGTTACGGAGCCGGCAATTACGGCATGTGCGGCCGAGCGTTCGGACCGCGGTTCCTGTGGATGTGGCCGAACGCGCGCATCTCGGTGATGGGCGGGGAGCAGGCGGCGACGGTGCTCGCCACCATCCGCCGCGATGCGATCGAAGCGAAGGGCGGGCGCTGGAGCAGCGATGAAGAGCTTGCATTCAAGACTCCCATACGTGAGCAGTACGAGCGCGAAGGCCACCCCTACTACGCCAGCGCCCGGCTGTGGGACGACGGTGTAATCGATCCCGCCGACACGCGCAAGGTACTCGCCCTTGCGATTTCTGCAGCCCTCTATCGTCCGATCGACAAGACGATCTTTGGCGTTTTCCGCATGTAACGGCATCATGGCGAAGAGTCATCGCGCCAAGGGCGCCGGGGAAACGATGCCGGAGCGCGCACCCACGCTCACCGCGTACGAAATGCTCGATGTGACCCTGCGCAACGCGGTCGCCATCGTCTCGCTCAATCGTCCCGATGTGCATAATGCGTTCAACGAGGAGCTGATCGCGGAGCTTACCTCGGTGCTGCGCGCGCTGGGCGCCGACGAAATCGTCCGCGCAGTGGTACTGATGGGAACCGGCGAGAGCTTCTGCGCGGGTGCGGACCTCAACTGGATGAGGAAGATGGCCGAGTTCTCGCGCGCGGAGAACCTGGCAGACGCCAAGGCGCTGGCAACGATGTTGCGCACACTCAATGAACTACCCAAGCCGACGCTTGCGCGTGTGCACGGGGCGGTTTATGGCGGTGGCGTCGGCCTTGTCGCGTGTTGCGACATCGCCATCGCCGACCACGACGCTAGCTTCGCCTTGTCGGAAGCGCGGCTCGGTTTGATTCCGGCGACGATCAGTCCGTACGTCATCGAAGCGATCGGCGCACGCGCAGCTCGGCGTTACTTTCTGACCGCCGAGCGCTTTGGCGCCCCGGAAGCTTTTCGCCTGGGTCTCCTCCATGACATAGCGCCAGCAGCGGAGCTCGACGCCAGGGTGAACGAGCTCTTGGGCTTCCTAGTCACGGCAGGACCGCGGGCGCAAGCGGAGTGCAAAAAGTTGATTCGCGCCATGGCGCATCGGCCGATCGACGGCGGCGTGATCAGCGACACCGCGCGCCGCATCGCCCGCGTGCGTGCGTCCCCTGAGGCCAAAGAAGGGGTTGAGGCGTTCTTAAGCAAGAGGAGAGCCGCCTGGGTCCCCCGAGGCGAATAGTCCATTGCCATGGATCAACTGGACACCTGGCAACTCATCGCGCTCGCTGCGGCACTGGGCTGGGCCAGCGGCATCCGACTCTACGCGGTGCTGTTTATCGTCGGCGCGGTCGCCTATGCCGGATGGTTCGAGCTGCCCGAGCATCTAAAAATCCTGTCGCATCCAATGGTGCTCGCCGCGTCGGGCTTCATGGTGTTTGCTGAATTCTTCGCCGACAAAATTCCTGGCTTCGATTCGGTGTGGGATGTGGTCCACACCCTGATCCGTATTCCCGCAGGCGCAGCCCTGGCTGCAGGAGTTTTCGGCGATTCGCCTCCTGCGTGGACGCTCACGGCGGCGATCCTGGGCGGCACCCTTGCCGCAGGGAGCCACTTCACCAAGGCGAGCGCGCGAATGGTCCTCAATACCTCCCCGGAGCCGTTCTCCAACTGGATGGCTTCACTGGGCGAGGATCTGCTGTCCGGAGCAATGATCTACCTGGCGCTGGCACATCCGCTGGTCGCGCTCGCGATGGTCGTGGTCCTTGCCGGGCTGTCGATCTGGCTCGTGCCGAAGCTCTGGCGCTTCATGCGCATGATCATTGAACGCATCGGGCACTGGGCGGCGGGGAGCGCCGGAGGCGGAGTGCCGCCTGCGCCTTGAACATTCTTTTCTATACCGCCGGAGACGACACAGAGCTCTGGACTGCTGCACTGCGTGAGGCATTGCCTGAGGCGGGGATTACAGTCTGGCCCTCCATCGCGGCGGCCATCGACTATGCCGTGGTTTGGAAACCGCCCGCCAAGCTTGTGGCCGGCCTAACCCCAGTGCGCGCGGTCTTCAATCTGGGCGCGGGCGTCGACACCGTGATGGAACTCGCGTGGCCTGCCGGGATTCCGCTCGTGCGCCTGGTCGACGCCGGCATGGCTGAGCAAATGGCGGAATACGTGGCGTACGCGGTGCTGCGCCGTTATCGCGAATTCGCAGACTACGAGGAAGCCCAGCGCGAGAGGCGATGGCACCAGCGCGCTCGCCTCGACAAATCGCTGTTCAGCGTCGGCATTCTCGGCATGGGGGTGCTCGGCAGCGCGGTAGCCGAGACGCTGGTCTCGCTCGGTTTTCCCGTGACAGGCTGGAGCCGGTCGCGCAAGGAGATCGCTGGTGTACGCATGTTTGCGCGCGCCGAGCTCGATGCCTTTCTGGCGACTTGCCGCATCCTGGTCTGCCTTCTTCCTCTTACCAATGAGACGCGCGGTCTTCTCGATCGCCGGGTACTTTCCCGCCTGCCGCGAGGAGCGTACGTGGTCAATGTGGCGCGCGGCGCGCTGCTGGTCGATGCCGACCTCATCGCCTTGATCGATGCCGGACATATCTCCGGCGCGATGCTCGACGTATTCCACGACGAGCCTTTAGCGCCTGCACATGCTTTCTGGCATCATCCGCGAATCAGCGTCACTCCGCACGTGTCCGCGCTAACTCAAATCAGCGCTTCCGTTGCCCAGGTCGCGGCCAATATCCGGCGTCTGGAGGCGGGCCTTCCCGTTTCAGGCGTGGTCGACCGCGTACATGGCTATTGATTCGACAGCAGCTATGCCATTGCCCCGGCACGTATCCATCGTCGAAGTCGGTCCTCGGGACGGGTTGCAGAACGAAAAGACTGCAGTACCGACCGAGATCAAGGTCGGACTCATCGATCGGCTCACCGATGCCGGTTTGCCCGCCATCGAGGCGGCAAGCTTTGTGTCGCCCAAGTGGGTGCCCCAGATGGCCGATGCGACGCAAGTCATGACGGCAATACGAAGGAAACCTGGTGTGCGCTATCCGGTGCTGACTCCCAACATGAAAGGGTTCGATGCTGCCCTGGCAGCAAAGTGCGACGAGGTGGCGGTCTTCGTCGCCGCATCGGAGACGTTTTCTCAACGGAACATCAACTGCTCCATCGCCGAGAGCCTGGAGCGCGCGCGGCCGGTGACCGAAGCCGCTAGCACGCACGGGGTGCGCGTTCGAGGCTACATCTCATGCGTGCTGGGTTGCCCGTACGAAGGTGAAGTGGCGGCGGAGCGGGTGCGCGACGTCGCCGCGGCGCTCAAGCGCCTGGGTTGTTACGAGGTCTCGCTCGGCGACACCATCGGCACCGGCACGCCGGGCAAGACCCAGAAGCTGATCGCGACTGTCGCCGAGGCTGTACCCGTTTCCGAACTGGCGGGCCATTTTCACGACACCTATGGCCAGGCGCTCGCCAACGTCTACGCGTCGATGGAGCTCGGCGTGGACACCTTCGACAGCTCTGTTTCGGGACTCGGCGGTTGTCCCTACGCCAAGGGAGCGACCGGCAATCTCGCCACCGAAGACCTGCTCTACATGCTCGATGGACTGGGCGTCGATACCGGTGTCGACATGACCGGATTGCGGATGGCGGGCAGCTACATCTGCCAGTTTCTTGGCCGGGCGCCGGTATCGCGCGTCGCGCGGGCGCTCGACGCCAAGCAACCGCTAGCCGCATGAGTGCTGCTGGACCGCTGAGTGAGGTCGCATCACCCTGCAACAGCGTGTGCACCATCGATCAGGTCACCGGTTATTGCGCAGGCTGTTATCGCACGCTCGATGAAATTGCAGGCTGGATGGATTTGAGCAGCGAAGCCAGGCGAATGCTGCTTGCCGAACTGGACGAGCGACGGCAGCGCTACGGTGCCGCGATCGAGCAACGGAGCGCGGCACATGCCCGGCGCTGACTGGTACTTCGACTTTGTCTCGCCTTTCGCCTATCTGCATTGCGAGCAGTTGCCGGCGCTCGAGAAAAAACTGCGCATCCGCTATCGCCCGGTGCTTTTTGGCGCGCTGCTCCAGGCGAACGGTCACAAAGGACCGGCGGAGATTCCATCCAAGCGGCGGTTCACCTACCGTTTCGTCGTCTGGCAAGCACGCAAGCTTGGGATACCGATCAAGTTTCCGGCCGTGCACCCGTTCAACCCGCTGCCGCTGCTGCGTCTGGCCATCGCCGCGGACTGTGCGCCCGACGCCGTGCGGCGGATTTTTCGGTTCGTCTGGCGCGACGGTCGCATGGGCGATTTGCCCATCGAATGGGCCGAGCTCGAGGCCGAGCTCGAGCTTCCCGACGCCTTGGCAAGGATCGCTTCTCCAGAGGTCAAGGATGCGCTGCGCAGGAACACCGACGAAGCGATCGCACGCGGCATCTTTGGTGTCCCGACGCTGGCCATCGGCGACGAGCTTTTTTGGGGAGCCGACGCGAGCGCCATGGCGCTTGACTACGTCGCGAACGGATGCAGGTTCGACGATCCGGAGATCGAGCGCGTGTCGGCGCTGCCGGTCGGAGTGGAGCGCAACGCGGCGAAGGCTAGCCGCGGATAGCGCCGGCTCCGGAAAGAGCAGCGATTTCGGCCGAGGTGAACCCGGCCTCGCGAAGCACCTCTTCGGTATGCTCTCCCTGCGCGGGAGCGTCGCGGCGGATCTCAAACCGGTGGTCCGACAACTTGAAGGGCGAAGCGTATTGGCGGCAGCCGCGCGGGCTCTCGACGATCATGCCTCGCGCGCGAAACTGCTCGTTGGCAAGCGCTTCCTCGAGTGCGAGCACCGGCGTCACGCAACAGTCTGCGCCGGCGAAACGCTCGACCCATTCGCGTTGGGTGCGTGTCGCAAAAAGCGAGGCGATCTCACTGCGGACCGTTTCGCCGTCGGGTCCCGTCGCAAACTGTTTCGCCCTGAGATGGGGCCGCTCGAGCAAGTCGCATAGCTCATGCCAGAATTTTTCTTCCAGCGCGCCGACCGCCATATAGCGGCCGTCCCGCGTGGCGTAGACGCCATAGCAGGGCGCGCCTCCGGTGAGAACATCGCTGCCGCGCGGCGCGACGCTGCCACGCATCTCGAGCATGTGCAGCGGAAAAATGTTGTGCGCGAGCGCCCCGTCGGCCATCGCCACATCGACGTAGCGGCCGCGCCCGCTTCGCTGCGCGTCGAACAACGCTGCGAGAATCGCCATCGCGGCATCCACTGAACCGCCGAGCAGATCAGCGATCTGCAGATTGGAAAGCGCCGGCGGTCCGCCGGCCGTACCTGTCTGGTCCAGCACTCCGGCGTAACCAAGATAGTTGACGTCATGGCCCGCGCGTTCCCTGTACGGGCCATCCTGTCCGTAGCCGCTGATTGCGCAGTAGACAACCCTCGGGTTGAGCACTGAGACCTCACCATAACCGACGCCCAGCCTGTCAACGACGCCAGGGCGGAAGCTCTCGACGACCGCATCGGCCTTCGCGGCTAGGCGCAGGAATGCCGCACGGCCGGTCGGCTGCTTGAGGTCGAGCGCCAGGCTGCGCTTGTTGCGATTGACGATCGAGTAGAACGCGGACACGGATCCCGCCGCCGCTTCGGCGGGTACGCCAAGGGATCGCGCATAGTCGCCCCCGGCCAGGTCTTCGATCTTCACTACGTCGGCACCGAGATCGGCAAGGTGCAGCGTACACACCGAGCCGGGCAAGAGCCTGGTCAGGTCGAGGACGCGCACTCCGGCCAAGGGCGATGTCAAGGCTTCTTCCCTAGTGAAACATCGACAAGCGAATCGGCGCCATCGTGCGCCGGATGGAATCGGCCGCGTGGCCGGCCATGCTCACTTGCGAGGCGGCAGCGTCTTCGTGCGCAGCGTGGCGGTCTGCTTGGCTCGAAAGTCGGCGAGCTTGGTTGCGAGCCCGGAGTCGCCAAGCGCCAGCATCGCGACGGCAAACAGCGCCGCGTTCGCCGCGCCGGCTTCGCCGATCGCGAAGGTCGCCACCGGCACGCCGCGAGGCATCTGCACCGTCGAGAACAAGGAGTCCTCTCCGCGCAGATATTTCGACGGCACCGGAACGCCAAGCACGGGCAGCGTCGTCTTGGCAGCGATAACGCCGGCGAGATGCGCCGCACCGCCGGCGCCAGCGATGATACAGACAAGGCCGCGTGAAGCGGCGCTCTCTGAGTATGCGAAGGTATCGTCGGGCATGCGATGCGCCGAGAGCACTTTCGCTTCATGCGTTACGCCGAATGCGGTCAGTTGCTCCGCTGCATGCTGCATGATGTCCCAGTCGCTGTCGCTGCCCATTACGATGCCGACTTGCGGCCCTCTAGCACTGCGAGGCATGAATGTTCCTTTAGGTACGCCAAAACGAGGCGCGATTCTACCATCGGCGTCATGTGCAACCGAGGGAGGCACGCGACATACTCCGAGCGAGACGCGCGGAGGCTTCGTGCAATGAGCGATAATATTGCGATGCGTCTCCCGCACATACTCGCTGCACTCGCTTGCACGGCTACGTTCGCCCTCGGCGGCGGCGTGGCAGCCGCGCTCGCGCAGCCGCCGGATGCCGACTTTATCGCTGCCCGCGACGCATTCCGAGCAGGTGATTCGGCCCGTCTCGACGGTGTCGCGCCTCGTCTCAAGGGTCATCTGCTCGAACCCTATGTGAGCTACTGGCAGATCAAGCTCAACCTCGACGACGCCGACCCGGAACGGGTGCGCGCATTCCTCACTCGCTACGACGGCATGCCGCTTGCCGACCGGTTGCGAAGCGAATGGCTCAAATCGCTGGGGAAGCGGCAACAGTGGTCGTTGTTCGAGGCCGAGTATCCCAAGCGCGCCGGAGACGACGCGGAGCTAGGTTGCTTTGCCATCCAATGGAAATACACACGTGACGGGGACACTGCCCTTGACCAGGCGATGCCGTATTGGTTGAGCGGCCAGGAGCAACCCGACTCCTGCCAGGCGTTGTTCGCGACGATGCTCAGAGCAGGCCGGCTGACCCCCGCCGATATCTGGACACGCTTTCGGCTGGCGCATGAGGCCGGCAACTATCGGCTGGCTGTCAGGATCGCCGCGGAGCTTCCAGCCAACGATCGACCCTCTCCGCGCGATTTCGAGCGCATCGATCGCGGCCCCGCGCAAACGTTGGCCAAGGGCGACTTCCGACTTGGCTCGCGCACTGGCCGCGAGCTTCTCCTCTATGCTCTCGAACGCGCATCCCGCAGTGATGCTGTTGCCGCTCGCGAAGCTTGGATGAAGCGACGCGACGGCCTCGGCGAGGCCGATCGCGCCTATGGCAACCTGCTGCTCGCATACAATGCCGCGCGCCAGCTCAATCTCGCGGCGAACAACTGGTACCACGAGGCCGAAAGCACTCCGCAAAACGCGGATCAGCGCGCCTGGCGGGTGCGGGCGGCGCTGCGCGCCGGATCGTGGGGTGATGTCGCGCGGGCGATCGACGCCATGCCCGAAGCGCAGGCACAAGAGTCGGCGTGGCGCTACTGGAAAGCGCGCGCTCTCGCTGTCTCGGGCGAAGAGGACGATGCCACGCGACTCTTCGGCGGGCTGGCGACCGAGCAGAGCTTCTACGGCCTGCTCGCGGCAGAAGCGATCGGCGCTTCGATCATGCCCGTGAGCGAGCCACTGGCGGTCGATGCCGCGGCGCTTGCCGAGTTCGGCGCGCGCGACGCCGTGCAGCGCGTGGTGAAGCTGACCGCATTCGACCTTCGGCCGGAGGCTGTGCGCGAGTGGCTTTACGTCGTGCGCGGGCAGGGCGACGAGTTGCTGCTGCTGGCTGCGGAGTTCGCGCGGCGCAACGGTCTGTACGATCGCTCGATCAACGCCGCCGACCGTACGCAGAGCCGGCACGACTTCGCGTTGCGCTATCAGACTCCGTACCGCCAGGAGATCGGCGACGCTGCCCGCGAGGCACGGCTTGATGAGGCGTGGGTGTTTGGGCTGGCCCGCCAAGAGAGTCGCTTCGTCGCCGATATCGTGTCTTCCGCCGGGGCGATCGGCATCATGCAATTGATGCCGTCAACCGCGAAGTGGGTGGCGCGACAAAACGGGCGAAGGGACTTTCGTGCGGCGGAACTGGATCTTCCAAGCGTCAACGCGCAGTTCGGCACTTTTTACCTTCGCTACGTCCTGGATCGACTCGACAACCTACCGGTGGTGGCGACCGCGGCTTATAATGCCGGCCCGGGACGTGCGCAGACGTGGCGCGGCGTAACGCCGCTCGAGGGTGCGATCTACGCCGAAACCATTCCCTTCAACGAGACGCGCGACTACGTCAAAAAGGTGCTCGCGAACGCGATGTTCTATCAAGCGCAGCTCGGACTGCCTTATGTCGCGCTCAAGGAGCGCCTCGGGCTGGTGACGCCCGACGGCCGCAACGGCACGGCGAGTTTGCCGTCCGCGGATCACTCTTCGGAAACGCAATGAACGGCGCGTCCGTTCTGGTGCTTGGCGGAAGCGGCTTCGTCGGACGCTACATGGTAGCCCAGCTCGTCGCGGCCGGCTGCAGCGTGACGGTGCCGACTCGGCGGCGGGATCGCGCCAAGCACTTGATCCTCCTGCCGACCGTTGAGGTGACCGAGGCCGATATCTTCGATCAGGCGACGCTCAACCAGTTGACGCGCGGCGCCGGCGCCGTCATCAATCTCGTCGGCATACTCAACGAAGCGCAGCGCGGCGATTTCGATCGCGTCCATGTGGAGCTGGCACGCAAAGTGGTCGACGCATGTCGCTCGGGCGGTGTCTCTCGCCTGTTGCACATGAGCGCGCTTAACGCCGATCCCGCAGGTCCGAGCCGGTACCTTGCCACCAAGGGCGAAGCGGAAGCGATCGTTGCGGGCTCCGGCCTCGCTTGGACTGTTTTTCGGCCTTCGGTCCTTTTCGGCCGCGAAGATTCGTTCCTCAACCTGTTTGCCCGCATCGAGCGCATGGTTCCCGTGATGGCGCTCGCTTCTCCCAACGCGCGCTTTCAGCCCATTTTCGTGGGAGACGTGGCGCGCGCCTTTGTGCATGCGCTCTCGGACGATCTTACGCATCGCCAGCGCTATCCGCTCTGCGGGCCCAAGGTGTACACGCTGCGAGAGCTGGTCGCCTATGTTGGAGATCTCTCCGGCCATCGCCGTCCGATCCTTCCGCTGGGTCCGACGCTGTCCGCGCTTCAAGCCCGGGTGCTCGAGTGCCTGCCCGGGCCTCCGTTGATGAGCCGCGACAATCTGGCGTCGATGAAAAAAGACAGCGTGTGCGATTGTGCTTTCCCTGAGGTCTTCGGGTTCGCTCCTGCCGCGCTCGAGGGAGTAGCGCCCACCTATTTGTCGTCCACCGCAGCCAAAACTCGCTTCGACGAGCTACGCATCCATAGCGGCCGTTGATCACCTGGCGGCGCCGGCACGATGGCGCGCGCGTACCCCATGAAAATCTACTCCGTGGGCGGCTCGGTGCGCGACGAGCTGCTCGGCCACCCTGTCGCCGACCGTGACTACGTTGTGATCGGCGCAACACCCGAACAGATGCTCGGTGCCGGATTCCGGCCGGTCGGGCGCGAGTTCCCCGTGTTTCTGCATCCCGGCACCGGCGAGGAATACGCACTCGCGAGAACCGAGCGAAAGAGCGGCCGCGGGTACCACGGATTCAGCTTTCATGCCTCGCCGGATGTAACGCTGGAACAGGACTTGAGCCGGCGCGATCTCACCATCAACGCCATGGCGCGGGCCGACGACGGAACGCTGATCGATCCGTACGGAGGTGCAGCCGACCTCGCGGCTGGTGTCTTGCGCCATGTCAGCACCGCATTTGCCGAAGACCCTTTGCGCGTATTGCGAACCGCTCGCTTTGCCGCGCGCTTCTGTTTCAGCGTGGCGCCGGAGACCGAAGCCTTGATGCGCGCGATTGTCGCGGGAGGAGAGCTTGCGACCCTCGCGCCCGAACGCGTCTGGCAGGAGCTTTCGCGAGCGCTCATGGAGCGTCGTCCATCGCGATTCTTTGCGGTCCTGCGCGGCTGCGGAGGCCTCGAACAACTTGTTCCCGAAGTCGACGCTCTGTTCGGCGTTCCGCAGCCCCTCAAAGCTCATCCGGAATTCGACACCGGCGTGCATGTGCTGCAGGCGCTGGGCTGGAGCGCAGCCGCCGGGGATCCACTGGCCGTGCGCTATGCCGTGCTCGCGCACGACCTGGGAAAGGCGGCGACGGCGCCTGCCGAATGGCCGCGCCACATCGGGCACGAGGCACGAGGAGAACGCCTCGCCGAACGCCTGTCGGCCAGACTGCGTGCCAGCGCGGAATGCGCCGATATGGCGCGCCTCGCGGCTCGCAATCACAGTCTCGTTCATCGGGCGCACGAGCTCCGGCCTGCCACCTTACTCGATCTGCTGCTCGCGAGCGACGCCCTGCGGCGCCCGGAGCGCCTCGATGGGTTGCTGCGCGCCTGCGCCGCCGATGCGATGTCACGTCCCGGCCGTTCGGGCGCGTATGCGCCGTCGGCGCGTCTTAAGGATGCGCTTGCGATCGTGCGCGGAGTCGACGCCGGCAGCATCGCCGCCGCGCATCCCGGTGCGACCGATTTACCGCAAAGGATCCGCGCCGCGCGCCTTAAGTCGCTGCGCGAGTGGGTGCGCTCGAGCGCGGTGCAGGCAGCGGCACGCGAGCGCTGATTCAAAGCGCTCTCGCCCATGTCTGACGACGCGCCTAGAGCAACAAGCAGCGGGCGGCGTCGCCTGATCGTCGAAGGCTGGCGATTCGTTCCGCACTCCTTCGCCATGGTCGCGCAGTCGCATTGTCTGTCCCTCTTGAGCAACGATCGTGTCGAGCTACGATTCGCCGACCTGCCTTATTACGACGACGCCTGGCGAAGAACCCGGGGCATTTTCTCTGCCGACCAGGAAACGGCCCTGGCCGCGCTGCGACCGCCGGAACGGGATTTCAGCCCCGACGCAACCTTCACCCTGCGACCGGAGCGGCCCGACTTCAGTGCGCCGCCCGCGGGGCGACGATTCTGTTTCGGAACCGCAGAGTATCGCGTGCTCAAGACCCAGAATCGAACTGGCCTGCGCTCGGGAGCGGAGGTGCCGGAGAGCGTCAGCGTCATCGCGCCCTCCCACTGGCCAGCGCTCGCTTACGAGCGATTCGGTATTTCTCGCGATCGGATCCACGTCGTGCCGCATGGGATCGATCCGGCGGTCTTTCGTCCGGATCCTTCGACGCGGAGTGCTACTCGAGAAGCGCTCGGTCTCAAGGATGCGTTCATTTATCTGTCCATTGGCGCCATGACCTGGAACAAAGGCATCGATGTGCTGCTTGCCGCATTCGCTCGCGTGTGCGAGAAAAAGCGCAACGCGGTGCTGTTCCTCAAAGGCACCGACGCGATCTACGATTCCCGCGATTTCCTGCGTCGAACGCTGAGTGCTCTTCCCGAACACACCCGCGCGGCCGCCGCGTCAAGAATGGTCTATGACGGAGGGACCTACGCCGTCGCGAGGATGGCCGACTTGCTGCGAGCAGCCGATGTTTATGTCTCGCCGTATCGGGCAGAGGGTTTCAACATGCCGGTGCTCGAGGCGGTCGCTTGCGGCGTACCGGTGATCTGCACGGGCGGGGGACCGACGGATGAGTTTACCGACGAGCCCTTCGCTCGGCGCATCCGCAGCTCGCCACGGCAGATCAGACTGGCTGGAGGCGATGCCGGCGATTACCTCGAACCCGACGTCGACCATCTGGTCGAGCTGATGCTCAGGGCCGCGCTCGACCCGGACGATACGGCGCGAACAGGCGCAGCTGGCGCTGTGCATGTGGCCGAACACTTCACCTGGGATCGCGTCACCGACCGTCTGGTCGACGTGCTCTTCGGGTCCATCTAGGCGGTATCGCCCAAGAGAATCAGAAGAAGTGGGCGATGCCGAAGACGACGCCGTTCAGCCGCGCTCCCCTGGCAGTTGCATAGTCGTTGATGTTGAAGTTGTAGGCGGCGTTGGACTCATTCGCGAGCTGGACAAAGCCGGTGTAAAGCAGTGTGCGCAGAGAGAGCGGGTAGCTGTAGGAGACTTCCCACTGCGTCGCTGCCGAATTCGGCCCCTTGGTGAGCCCGCCGATCTGGGTTCCGTCTTCGGCGCCGCCGAAGCCGTTGGGTGCTCGGCCCCAAAAGAGGTAAACGACGCCATCGCCAACCGAGACAGTCGCCGACACGGCAAAGAAGTTGCGTTTGAGGCTTCCGCTGGGCGTGTCGTAGCGCAGATACTCATAGACCGCACCCACCCGCAGGCCGATGTTTTGCAAGACGCTGCCGAAATCGTAGGCGCCAGCTACGGACAGAGCATCGTCATTGCGTCCGAGCGGAGCACGCACGTTGTAGTTGTGCTCGTAGGCGACGCCCAGGTCGATGGGCCCATTGTTGTAGAAAGCTGCGATGTCCGTCACATAGGCGTGTCGCAGCTCGGACGGGTGATCGCCATTGTCGCCTGCGGCACCATCGGCATTCCCCGATGAATCCCGGGTCGAATATTGAAAGGCGCTTGTGAAGCCGCTCACATTGGGCGTCTCGTAGCGGATCGAATTGCCTAGCCGCGCGTCGAACCCGCCCTGACCTTTCTGCAGTGGTCCCTGTGCCCAGATCGCGGCCGTCGACAGGATCGACGAGGTCAGCGTGGGCGTGTTGCCGAAGATCGGATGGATGTCATCGTAGGGCGTGAGAAACTTGCCTGTCCTGAAAGTACCCCAGTCGCCTTGCAAGCCGACGTAGGTTTCGCGAGTAGCTATGTTGTTGTTCGCATTCTGGCCTGTGTCGCCGAAGACGTTCGACTCGATTTGAAAAATAGCGGTGTTACCAGCTCCCAGATACTCTACGCCGCGCACGCCGAACCGTGACGAGTTGCTGGAGACGCGGTTGACCGTAGGGTTCGAACCGTCGGGTTGGCGGCCGTTGATCAGCTCGAAGTCGATATTCAGATCGCCGTAGAGACGAACGTTGGAGAATTGAGCGTGCGCGCAGGGAGCAAGTGCCGTGCAGGCAACGAAGACGATCGCTAATGGTGTTCGCCGGACCTTTCCGCGCCATCGATAACAGCGAACTGCCCGCACCCGCGTCTCCATCCGGTCGGCAACTCGAGCTTCTCTCGCTCTGTGGCCGCAGTGTACCGTACGGCCCCAGAGGGTTAGCGGCTAGACCCAGTATGCGGTCACCGTCATCAGTTTCGCGGTGACGCGCATGAGCCCGCGGATCGGTAACGGCAGCTCTTCAGCTCCTGCATCGCGCGCGGAAGCGCCGTGGCGAGCCTCATCGTCGCGCATTGCGGCTACGATCGCACGGCTTTTTGCGTCGGCTGCGGGCAAGCGGTCCATGTGTCCCGTCAAGTGCTCTTCCACTTGGCGTTCGGTTTCGACGACGAATCCCAGGTTCATGCGATCTCCGCCCACTCCCGCGCAGAGTCCGATCGCGAATGAACCGGCGTACCACAAAGGGTTGGCAAGGCTCCGGCGCGCGCCCAGTTCGGACAGGCGCTGCTGCGTCCATGCCAGGTGCTCCTCCTCTTCCCGGGCCGCTTGCAACAAGCGCGCTCGCACAGCAGGATCGCGAACAGTAAGCGCCTGCGCCTGATAGAGCGCCTGTGCACACACCTCTCCTGTGTGATTGACCCGCATCAGGCCGCCGGCATGCCGCCGTTCTTCCGCCGTCAACTCCGGGTCCGCGAGCCCGAGCGCGGGATTAGGCCGGAATCCCAGCGCCGTCCCGGAAAGCGTGCGCAGGGCACGATCGAAGCCAACGATCCAACCATCAAGCATCATAGCCATCGCATCCTTGGATGTTCTCGATCCCCCAGAAGTCAGAAATCACGCGGGCTCGCTGCGTCATACCATAGCGCCAAAAAAAACGGGCGTCGCTTGGACGCCCGAATGATCACTTCAAACCCAGCTGACTTAAGCGATCTGGTGTTGAATGCGATTAGAACAGATGCGTGATCCCGAACAGGCCCGCCTGCGGCCGGCCGCTCGCGAAGTCGCCGCAACCGTTGTTGGCGGTTCCCGTGTTGACGGCGATGTTGTACGAGTTGATGTTGAACGTGTATGACGCACGGCATTGGTTGAACAGCTTGGTCCAGCCTGCCCACACCGTGGTGCGCGGCGAAAGCGCGTAGCTGTAGCTCACTTCGCCCTGCGCCGACTTGGTGTTTCCGCCGCGCGTCAGATAGCCAACCGACGTGCCGTCGGCAGCGCTGCCCTTGCCCTGGCCGGCCCAACCGTAGAAGGCGTAGAACTTGCCACCGCCGACCGGTACGGTCGCCGAGACGGCCCAGAAGTCACGACGCAACGTGCAAGTACCGGTGTCGATCGTAAACCGGCACGACGATCCCGGTGTGGCCGCAGGATCCTGGACTTGGTAGCGGGTATTTTCATACACCAGGCCGATCTGCAGGCCAAATCCCTGCATGATGGTGCCGAAGTTGTATGAACCGGTGACAGTCCAGTCCCAATCCTTCAGGTTCGGAGCAGTCCACGTTGCGGTGCTCGCCGTGAAGGCGTTGCGCACGCGGTTGTTGTACTCGAAGGAAACGCCGGCTTGTAGCGGGCCGTTGTTGTAAATAACGTTGCCGCCCCAGACGTTGGCGTGGTTGATCACCGACGGGTGGTCACCGTTATCGCCGCCGTTCGGCGTCTGTTGCGTGTTACCCGAGTCGTCGCGCGTGGAGTACTGCAGTGCGCCGGTGAAGCCGTTCCAGTTGGGCGAGTCGTAACGGACGTTATTACCGGTCCGCGCATCCCAGCCACCCTGCGCCTTGGACAGGTTACCGAAGGCCCAAAGGTTGGCCGTGGACAGCGCTGACGTCAGGAATGTCGGCGCGTTACCAAAGATGCCATGCAGGTCGTCCTGGGGCATGAGGAACTTGCCCATGATGACCCGGCCCCAGCTCCCCTGCAGGCCGACAAAGGTTTCCCGCGTCGCGATGTTCGATCCCGAGTTCGCACCGGTGTCGCCAAAGACGGTGCTCTCGATCTGGAACACTGCGTTCAGCCCGCCGCCCAGGCTTTCCGTGCCGCGCATCCCGAAGCGCGACGAGTTGCTGCTGACGCGATTGACGGTCGGGTTCGTTACAGCTGTGGTTGGGGTGGCCGTCGGGGCATTGGAGCACACGGATCCGCCGCCGCTCTGGTTGGCACCGGTCTGCGTGCCGAGCGAACCGGCGCCGGCTGACGTACCGGTCTGGCATGTACTGCCGTTGACCAGTTCAAAGTCCATGTTCAAGCGACCGTACAGCGTGACGTTCGCGGTTTGAGCTTGCGCAGCGAACGGCAAAGCGAATGCGCCGCCGACGGCAAGGGCCACGAGCTTTTTATTCATGGTCTCTCCTCTAACAGATAAGATTGGCAAGGAAACGAGATTGCGTGCCTGCCACCGGAACCTTCTCAGGAGTAGCGAGAAGTTGAGTCAATTGTGCCAAAGCGCCGATTCCATTGGCAAGCTAAAAGCGGCGCTCAGAATTCCCCCCGTCTGGCATGTTGTTTAATTGCAACAAGACTGCTTTTTCTAGAGCGTTTTACGGCCCTTTGCAAGGCGTATAATTCAGCTGCGGGCGCCTTGGCTACAGCAGTGTGCAAGGCATGCGAAAAATGGGTACAAACAATGGCTTGCCACGGCGCTCTTGCGGCATATTGCGGCTTTAGCGCGAGCTGTTCCCAGTGAACTCCGCTTTGGCTGGTATTGCTGCCTGCTCGGTCGCGTGGCTCGCGCTCGAGTTTTTGCTAAGGCTTGAACTCTTACCTCCGGCGCATCCGAACTCTCGGTCGCTGCATCGTTCCACAGTTGCACGAGGCGCCGGCGTCGCAATCTGGGCGGGTGTCGCTGCCTCGGCGTTTTGGTCACCGCCTGCGCTGGCCTGGGCGATCCCCATGCTGATCGTCATCGCCATATCGATGTGGGACGATTGGCGCGGGCTGCCGGTGGTTCTACGCCTGGCATCGCACGTCGTGGCCGCCCTCATCTGGCTTCTGCTCATTGGCCCGCCCGCGAGTTTATTGGGCTGGCTGGCAACGGTTCTGGTCATGGTATGGATGGCGAATCTTTACAACTTCATGGATGGGAGTGACGGTCTCGCGGCGGCGATGACCCTGATCGGATTCACCGCCTACTCGATCGCCGGATGGCGGGCCGATGCATCGGAGACGACGCTGATGGTGGCGGTCGTTCTGGCCACCGTACCGTTCATGATGGTCAATCGGCCGCCTGCGCGCGCTTTCTTGGGCGACGTGGGCGCAGTGCCCTTGGGATTTCTCGCGGCCGCTGGTGGCATTGCGGGCTGGAAAGCGCAGTGGTGGCCCGCCTGGTTTCCTCCGCTTGTGTTCCTTCCTTTCATCGCCGATGCAACCGCAACCATCTTGCGGCGCTTTTTTTCCGGCGAAAAAATCTGGCAAGCGCATCGCGAGCACTACTATCAGCGCCTGGTGCGCATGGGCTTCGGGCATGCCGGAACGCTGGCGCTGTACATTGCTCTGATGTTGGGCACCACAGGGTCGGCGCTCGCGGCGCTCGTTCGCGCGCCTAATGCGGGAAATGTATTGCTCGTGCTGTGGCTGGCCGTGCTGCTCGGGTTGTTTCTGGCGATCGATCACGCTTGGCGACTGCGGAATGAGCTGGGATGAGAGTAAGAGCTAACTGGCGCGCGTGGCTCGCGTTCGTTCACGACGTCGCGGCGGCGGCGATCGCCTGGGTGGGCCTTTATTGGCTGCGTTTCAATTTCGATTTGCACGAACCGCAGGTCACAGACGTCTGGCGCACGTTGGTCTGGGTTCTACCGCTGCAGGCGGTGATCTTCCTCGCGTTTGGTCTTTATCGCGGGTTGTGGCGCTTCGCCAGCTTGCCGGATCTGCAACGAATCGTGCTCGCCGCGGGCCTGGCAGCGGTTGCGATCCCGCTGGTGCTCGTGATGCTGCGACTCACCGCGGTCGTGCCGCGAAGCGTGCTCGTGCTCTACCCGCCGGTGGTCATCTTTCTTATGGCGGGAAGCCGCTTTGCCTACCGTGTCTGGAAGGAGCACCGCCTTTACAGCCCGCTCGCGGCCCTCGGCGAGCCGGTACTCATCCTCGGCGCCGGAGAGGCCGGCGCCCGGCTCACCAAGGAGTTCGCGCACAGCAGAGAGTGGCGAATTATCGGGTTGCTCGACGACGACCCGGCCAAGCAAGGAAGGCTCTTGCGCAACATCAGCGTACTGGGCCCGATCGGCGAGTTGCCGATGTGGACCAAGCGCTTTGGGGTCCGCACGGTGATTCTCGCTTTGCCGTCGGCAGCTCACGCGGTGAGACGCCGCGTCGCGGAGTTGTGCGCTGCGGCCGGCGTGGAAGCGCTCACCGTCCCTTCCTATGACGACCTGATCAGCGGTCGTTCGCAGCTCACCACCATTCGCCACGTGGAGCTCGATGACCTCCTTGGCCGCGATCCAGTGGTGCTCGACAGCGCAGGGCTTCGCGAATGGCTCGGCGGCCGCGTCGTGATGGTCACCGGGGCCGGCGGCTCGATAGGCGCCGAGCTTTGCAGCCAGATTGCGCGCTTTCGCCCGGAGCGACTGGTGCTGTTCGACATCTCCGAATCCGCGCTCTATCAGGTTCAACAGGCGCTGCTCGACGCCCACCCCAAGCTTTCGCTCGCCACCGTGGTTGGCGACGTGAAGCATCTGACCCACGTCGAGCAGGTGCTCGCCCGCGAGCGCCCGTCGGTAGTGTTCCATGCGGCGGCGTACAAGCACGTTCCCCTGATGGAGGAGACCAACGCTTGGGCTGCGGTGCGCAACAATGCCTATGGCACGTGGGCGTTGGCACGCGCCGCAGTGGCGGCAAGAGTCGAGAAATTCGTCCTGGTCTCCACCGACAAGGCGGTCAATCCAACCAATGTCATGGGCGCTTCCAAGCGTCTGGCCGAGATGATCTGCCAGAGCCTGCAAAACGGCACCACCCAGTTTGTCATCGTTCGCTTCGGCAATGTTTTCGGCAGCGCGGGAAGCGTGATTCCCCGATTCCGGGAGCAGATCGGCCGCGGGGGTCCCGTGACCGTGACGCATCCCGAGATCACCCGTTATTTCATGTCACTGTCGGAGGCGACCCAGCTCCTGCTTCAGGCGGGGTTGATGGGACGCGGAGGCGAAGTGCTCGTTCTCGATATGGGAGAGCCCGTGCGCATCGTCGATCTCGCCCGCGACATGATTCGCCTGTCGGGGGCCGATCCCGATCGGATCCGCATCGTGTTCACCGGTTTGAGACCAGGCGAAAAGCTCTACGAGGAGCCGCTCGCGTCGGAAGAAGCGAGCCTGCCCACGCACCATCCCAAGCTGAGAATCGCCCAGGCCCGCACCGCCGACCCTGCCGCGGTCGACGAAATGCTTTCCTGGCTGCAGCGCGACCGCGAAGCGCCCGACGCCGAAGTGCGTACCTGGCTCAAGACGTGGATTCCCGAGTATCTGCCGCTTGAGCGCGGACTTGCGCCAGTTCGTCCCAGCTCGGTCACGGTGCTGGCGCAGCGCCGGCGTTAACTGGAATTGCGGCGCTCGAGCCGCGTCCCGAAACCCAGCAGCAGCGCGAGCAGCGCCCAGAATTCCTTGGCGTTGCTGCGAAACAGAAAGTCGTCGGTGAGATTCTTGACCAGAAATCCACCGATCAACGACGTGCCCACGATCCCGATCACGGCGAGCGCATCGCTGTCCTGACGAACGTAGCGTATGAAGCGCGCCAGAAGCGCGACCAGAAGTGCGGCAAACAAAGCGAAACCGATCAGTCCGCTTTGCAGTACCTGGCTGACAAAAAGATTGTGGGCGTGCCACAGCATCGGGTTGCCGAGCGAGCCCTTCAGCTCGTCGGCGACGATCGCGCGTCCGAAGCCGTAGCCTGTCCACGGGCGCGCGCGGATGAGCCGCATGGTTCCTTCCCACAGGGGCAGCCGCGGGTCCGCCGCGAGCGTCTGCGCGACCGGGGTGTCAGGCGGAAAGTCGGATTGCGCGCGTTCGCGGGTCACGTCGGCGAACACAACGCCCAGAACAATCAGCAGCGCGAACAGCGGCGAGAGCCAGCGCAGTGGCGCTCGCGCGAGCGACGTGTGCCAGCGCCAGGCCGCCAGGGCGAATGCCGTTGCGAAGCTCGCAGCGAGGGCGATCCACACCATCCGGTTGTCCGTGAGTCGCGCGCTGGCCAGCAGCAGGATCAAGAGCCCTATGCCGACCAAGACGATCCAACGGCGCCCGTTAAAGCCGACAGGATGCGGCGCAGGCAACGTGAGCAAGAGCGGCGCAACTAAAACCATGTGCGTTGCGTAAGGACCGACCCCCGCATGCCATCGCGATGGATCCCAGCCTGAAGGTGTCGCGGCCAAAGCCAGCGCGAGCGTTGCGTAGACGCCAAACGCGGCAAGGGCCACCCCGATCAAGGTCCGCCATGCCTTTGGCGAATGTGGCGCGATGTAGAAGGCGACGATCGCCAGCAAGCTCCAGCCGATCTCGCGCTTCAACTGACCGAGGGTGTAGTCGGCGTCGATCGACCAGGCGAGCGAAGCAACCGACCACGCGGACCAGGCCCCAAGCGTGACCAGAATGCTCAACCCAGGCGAGGGCACGCGAGCGCCCCGGCCTGTCCAGCCGGCGATCAGGATGATCACCGCGAGGCCGGCGGAGATCCCGAACGTGAGCGAGCGCGCGAATGTCCAGGCGTTTGACGGCAAAAGCGCCAGATAGGCTGCCGCGGCCCAGAGCTGCCAGTCGACGATGTTTTTCTCTTTGAACATGGAACGCTCGAGGCGGACGCGATTGTACCGTCGGACCGCTCCAAGCGGCGTGGCGGCCTAGGCCGCGCGCTCAACGATTTCGTTCATCACTGCGTCGAGGCGGTCGGCGAAGCGTTCGAATGTGAAGCGTTCAAGATGGGTGTCGGCGGCGGCGAGTTGAGGTCGGCTCCCGTTTTCGATGGCTGTCAGGACGCGATCGAAGTCGGCACCGGCGTCCTGCCGCGGGTCGGTATATAGGAAGCCGGTTAAGCCGTCTTTCATGGTTTCGGAAAAAGGCGGCGCGGAGATGGCAAGCACAGGCGTCCCCGCAACGCAGGATTCGATGGCGTTCAGGCCCAGCGCTTCGCGCTCGGGCATTCCAGTTAGAAGGTAGTCGATGGCGCGGTAGGCAGTTGCGACGTCGCGTTGCCGTCCCCAGAAGCGCACCCGGCTGCCCAGCGGCTTGAGCGCGGTTCGAATGGCCGCGAGCGATTTGTAGCCGACGGCGGCACCGAACAGGTCGATGTGTACACCGGGATGGCGCACGAGCACCGGTGTCAGGCACTCGAACAAGTCAGGAAACTGCTTGAGCGGCGCGAGCCGCGACACCACGCCAAGCGTGAGGCCAGGATGGCGCTCATATCGGCGTTGCAGTACAAAGGCGCGGCCGCTGCGCTCGAGCACGCCCATCACGCGGTCGCGCAGTTTTCTTGAATCGGCGTCGAAAAGCGGCCCCGCTTGAGGCGCTTGCTCACGCGGGCCGCGCGCGAAGTCCGCAACGCCGTAAAGCGGGGTAGGGTGCACGCGCGTAAGACCGTAGCGCCCGAGCGTGTCGATCACGTGGCGCGATACCGCCAGCAGGATGTCGGCGCGATCGTAATAGGCCGGTCGCGTCCCGTCGTAGAGCGCCTGGTGCGCCACGCCGACGAGGAAACGGCCGCTTAAAGTTGCGAGCACCGCCGATGCGACTGGGGCGTGGACCACGATGATGTCCCCCGATTGCGGCAGCGGCGGCGATGCTCGAGCGATCGTGTCGCGTCGGACGCTGCCGAAATCGAGATCGTTCCAGAAGTGCGTGCCATGAGCGACGATGACACGGGTCGGCCATCCACGCGCTGCAAGAGCGCGACTGAACGAGGCGGTGTAGACTTCGGCGCCGCCGAGGGTTGGGGAGAGGTTGAACTGGACGATGGTCGGGCGTTGCACGGCGGCTACTTGCTCGATGCAAGGTCGGCGATCGCCGCCGTGACAGCGTCGATTTCGATCGCGTCCATGCAGCGCGGGTGCGGGCACTCGGCGAGCGAGCGCCCGCAACGCCGGACCCAGGCGAGGTCCCGCTTGAAAAGCACGCGCTGATCGCGACACGGAAAATCGGCGACAGTAACCGCGCGGTATGGGGCATCGCGCCAGAACCGTCCCGCGCCGCTGATCATCGCCGACCCGGGGCCGAACAGCGCGACGGTAGGTACGCCCACGACGCGACCCAGGTGAGCTACACCTGTGTCGGGGGCTACCAGCAGCGACGCATTGGCAAGCAGGCGCCAAAGCTGCGGCAGCGACAGCAGTCCCGCGTAATTCTTCTGGTTCGAATCAGGCATGCACGCGCGCACGCTCGCTTCCTCGCCGCGACCGCCCGACCATACCGGCTCGATACCGCGCTCGAGCAGCCATGCCGCGAGCGCGCGCCAGCGCAGAGGATCCCACTGCTTGAGCGGAGTGCTGGCGCCGACGTGCAGCACCGCGTAGCCGGGCTTTGGCAGATCGAAAGGCTCCGCCGGCGGATCCGGCCATTGATGGCGCGCGTAGGGCGCCGGCGGCGCGCCGTCCACGAGCGTCGTGACCATGTCGCCCCAAGCTGCAGGCGTATCCGGATAGGGCTTGAGTTCGTCGACCGCGAAGCTCTTGGCGGCGGGCCGATCGCCGCCGAAGGCGACAATCCAGCGGCTGTCGAGGGCCAGGGCCAACCAGCTGAACCGATTGTCGCCGGGAATCAGGGCGAGATCGAAGCCGCGCTCCCGCCACAGCGCGGAAGCGTGCGGCGCCCTCACGTTCCAGCCCAGCGCGCGTACGCCGTAAGGAGCGCGGGCGTACAACTGAGCATAAGCTTCCGGCAGCGCCATGACGATGTCGGAAGACTGGTACTGTTCGCGCACCTTGGCGAGCAGTGGCGTAAGCATCAGCGTGTCGCCTAACAGCAGATGATGCGCAACCAGAATCCTGCGCGGAGCGGCTTTCGGCCGGCGGCGCCGGCGCGCGATCCGAGAGCGAAGCGCGCGCGCCACTACGCGCGCGCGGCCAGCGAAGCGACTCGAATCAGCGGCTACGCGGTTCATCGACTGCGCGGCGAAATACCGCTTCCATGCGATCGAGCATGGCATCCAAGCTGAACTTGGCTCTGGCTCGGGCGCGAGCCGCCTCGATTAGGCGGGCCCTCAGTTGAGCGTCTCCGAGCAGCCTGTCGATCGCCGCGGCAAGCGCGACCGGATTCTCGCGTGCGACCACCAGCGCAGTGTGCTCGTCGAGGGCCAGCTCGCTGATCGCGCCGGCATCGGTGGTCACACACGGTACGCCCACGAACATCGCCTGCACCAGCGCCTGCGGCACGCCTTCGTTGGCGTAGGAAGGAAGCGCGAAGACATCCAGCGCCGCGAGCCACGGCGCGACATCGTTCTGATTGCCGGTCAAATTGACGCGAACGTTCAAGCCCAGCGCGGCGATCTGCCGCTGCAACGCCAGGCGCTGCGGCCCTTCGCCGACGATGACAAGCTGAGCGTCCCGGTGGGCGAGCAGTGGCATCGCGTCGATGAGGAAGCGGTGCCCCTTCCAGCTGCGCAGGGTGGCGACGATGCCGATGAGCGGAAGGTCCGCCGTCAGTTTTAGCGCGTGTCGCGCCAAGACCTTGTCGCGGGGCGCAAAACGTCGCGGGTCGACTCCGGTCGGGATCGAGGTGACGCGCTCCGCCGCTACACCGAGACGGCGGATCAATTGTTCGCGGATCGCCTCGCCGGTGGTGACCGTCTGCGCCGTTGCCTTCGCGTAAAGCCATCGAGTCAACCAGTCGTTCGGAACTGTCGCCGAGATGTGCCGTGTACGGACCAGGGCGGGCGGAGCCTTGAGCGCTCGGCACGCGAGCGCGGCCAGCCAGCTGTCCGTCGAGCTGTGCGTATTCACGACGTCGAAGGTGTTTCGCCTGAGCAGACGGCGCAAGGCGATCAGGCCCGCTGGGCGCTTGACGCCGATCGGCAGCGCCGCCGCGGAAACCCCGAAGCGCTCGGCTTCGGCGTAGATGCGCGACTCGCGAGGGCAGGCGAGCGCGACTTTGTGACCACGCCCGATCATCCCGGCCGCCTCGGTCAGGATGCGAATCTCCTGACCGCCCCAGCCAAGCGAAGCTTCGGTGTGGAGGATGCGCAATGTTAGATAGTGGGCCTGGTGCGTCGTCAAATCGCCTATGACGGAGCGGTTCCCGCCTCCGGCATCAGGCAGTCACCGCAGCGGCAAACTGGATGCGATGCAGCTTGGCGTAGAGTCCGTCGCGCTCGAGCAGCTCGCGGTGAGTGCCCTGTTCGACGACGCGCCCGGCGTCGAGCACGACGATGCGATCGACGCGCTCGATGGTCGACAACCTGTGAGCGATGACGATGGTCGTACGTCCGCGCATGAGAGCATCCATGGCCGCCTGCACGTGGCGCTCGGACTCCGAATCGAGCGCCGAGGTCGCCTCGTCGAGGATCAGAATCGGCGCGTTCTTGAGGATGGCGCGGGCAATCGCCAGGCGCTGTCGCTGACCGCCCGACAGTCGAATGCCGTTTTCACCGACGATGGTATCGAAGCCCTGAGGCAGTGCGCGGATGAAATCCAGAGCATGCGCAGCCAGCGCTGCCTGCTCGATCGCGCTGCGATGCACTCCCGACATCGCTCCGTAAGCGATATTGGCAGCCACCGTATCGTCGAAGAGAATGATTTCCTGGCTTACCAGGGCGATGTGCCCGCGCAGATTGGCGAGCGTGAGCTCGTCGATGTCGTGCCCGTCCATCAAGATCCGTCCCGCAGAGGGCTCGTAGAAACGGGGGATGAGATTCACCAGCGTCGTCTTCCCGCTCCCGGAGGGACCGACGAGTGCAACGCTCTCGCCCGGCGCGATCTTCAGCGTCACTCCTCCGAGCGCGTCGCTCTCAGCACCTGCATAGCGCGCAAAGACGTCCTGAAAAACGAGCTCGCCGCGTATGCGGGATAGCTCCACGCGTCCTCGGTCCTCCTCCGATCTTTCGTCGAGCAGGCCAAAAATGCTCTCCGCCGCAGCGAGGCCGCGTTGAATGTTGGCGTTGACGCCGGACAATGCGCGCAGCCGGTCGAGCAACGTCAGCAATGCGATGACGTACGCGGCAAACGGGCCCGCGTCGAACCCGCCTGTCTCGCTTTGTTTGAGCATGATGTAGACGATCACGCCAACGGCGCAAGCCGCCACGAATTGCATGATCGGAGAGCTCGCCGCGCTCGCCGAAGACTGCTTGCTCATCGACTGGCGCAATCTGTTTGCCCAGGCGACGGCCCGCTTTCTTTCGTAATCCTGCCCGCCGAAGATCTTCACCACGCGTTGCCCGCCGACGATTTCTTCGAGGGCCTGAGTGATAGACCCGGTGCGCTGCTGAACGTCCCGGGCGACTCGACGCAAGCGGCGGCTAAAGTAGCGCGTCACCGTTGCGACCAGAGGCAGCGCGATGATGGCGATGAGAGTCAGCTTCCAGTTGAGCCAGAACAAGAAGGCCACGCTACCCGTAATGGTGAGCGCGCTGCGCACCGCGGTGGTGATGGCCGAGGATGTCGCGGCGGCGAGTTGGTAGGCGTCGAATGTGAACTTGGATATCAGCCTGCCCGAAGATTGGGCGTCGTAATACGGCGTCGGGAGCACGAGCAGGTGATCGATCATTCGTTTGCGCAGATCGAAAACTACCCGGTGCCCAGTCCACGCCATGCCGTATTCAGAGACGAACGAGCCGATCCCGCGCAGCAGGAATACCGCGACCACGGCGAGCGGCAGCTCCAACGTGGTCGTCGGGTCGGGATGCTGCAACTTCTGCACGATCGGCATGACCATGTAGGCCATCAGCACGTCGCCCGCAGCGACGACGACCATGCCGAGTAGCGCTAGCGCGAAGGCCCACCAATAGGGGCGTACGTAAGAGAGCAGACGCCGGTAAAGCAGCAGGCCGGGCGACACGAGGAAGGAGAGGCGGACGCGCTTACGGCGCGTTATGCCGGCGCCTGAATGAAGTGGCGGCGATTATAACGCAGCGGCGGCGGGCGCCGGCGCTTTCGCCGCATGCGCAGCAGCGAGGAGGTCTCGATAAAGCAGAGCGAGTTGCAAGGTCATTGCAGCGGGGGTGAGCGGCAGGACGGCCTCGCGTGCGCGTGTACCCATCGCCACTCGCGTCGGCGCATCGGTAAGCGTGGTCATATGGCGGGCAAGGGCATGGACGTCGCGCGCGGCGCAGACCAAGCCCGCTTCATGCTCGTTGACCAACTCGGCTGCGCCGCACTTGGTGGTGGTGATGACGGGAAGCCCGCAGGCCATCGCCTCGAGCGCCGCGTTGGGGCAAGGATCGTAGATGGTGGGCAAAAGGAACGCGTCGGCAGCGCCGTAGAAAGGCTTGGTATCCTCGCGAGGGCCTAGCAGAGCGACCCGCTGCTCGACGCCGAGTTGCCGCGCGAGACGCCCGTAAGCGCCGAGCGCCTTGTCGCGACCGACCACTGCAAGAAACGTATTGTCGGCCAAGCGCGAGAGCGCCCGAATTGCCGTCGCCACGCCCTTGCGCGCGTAACCCGAGCCCACAAGCAGGAAAAGTGTCGCATCTTCGGGCACCCGCAAGACCTGCCGAATCGCGGGACCGTGCTCGCGTAACGCAGGCGAGAACGCTTCGCTGTCCACGGCGTTATAGACCACCGGCAATTTCTCCAGCGGTACTCCGAAGCGCTCATGGATTTCCTGGCGCACCATCTTCGAGTTGCAGATCACTGCGCGCAAGAGCGGACTCGCGAACAGACGCTGCTCCACGCTCAGGACGTAGCGGTGATACGGGCTCCACTCGGTCAGCCAGCGGCGGAACGCGGTCGCCTTGCGCAGGCGCTCGTCCAGAAAGGCGCGATGCACGCCGTCGCCGGCGCGATAAACGTCGCAGCACAGCAGTCGCTCGTGCGACTGCACCAACTCAGGGGCTTTGGCCGCGACGGCATGGCACACCGCGCGGGCAAAGCTCCAGTCGCGCCACAAGCGGCCGATATAGAAAGGATTGCAGATCACCGGCTCGATCAGCTGCAGCCTTGTCTGCGGCCACTGGCGCGTATAGAGCGATATCGCGATGCCGCGCTCGAGCAGCGCTTCCAGGGCGCCTTCGACAAAACGTTCGGCGCCGCCGTACGGCGTGTAGCGTTGACGAATGATCGCCAAGCGCATCGGATGCGGTCAATGCCGCGCAGCCGTCTGCGCGAGCAACTCGGCAAGCACGGCATAGACTCGGTCGACCGGAAGCTCGGTCAGGCATTCCGAAACCTTGCCACCGCCGCACCCGTCGTTGCCGCAGGGCCGGCAGGGATGCTCGCTGGATGTCACGACCCGGTGAACCACTCCCCATGGCCGCCATTCGACTTCGCCGCTCGGACCGAACAGTGCTACCACCGGCGTACCCATCGCCGCGGCTATGTGCATGGGGGCCGAGTCGACGCCGACGAAAACACGAGCCCTTTGCGTTAGCGCTGCAAGTTCGCGCAGACTAAGCGCCCCACCCAAGTCGGTCAGGCTTGCGCGCGTCGACGGTGCGGTTGCCGAAACGATAGCATCGATGAGCACACGCTCGCGCGCGTCCGGCGCAGCCGTCAGCACGATCCGAGAGCGGTCGGCGGCGATACGGTCGAGCAAGGCGGCCGATTGCTGCGGCGACCAGCACTTGAAAAGCCACCGCGAGCCGGGGTGCATGTGGACGAAGCCTTGAGGCGCGATACCGTGCTGCGCGAGCAGCGCATCCACGCGGGCTGTGTCTGCGGCGCCGGGGCACAGCACCAGACGCTTGTCGCTGGGAAGTGGCTGCACACCGAGGCGACGAAGCGCATCGAGGTTGCACTCCACCGTATGCCTCGGCGTCGTCCGCGGCAATCGGTAATAGTGGGTGAAGCTCGAGCGCCAGAGGCGATGCGCATGCTCGAGATGGCGGCCGACCGAATAGCGCGGCTTCAGGACTCGTGCGAGCCACGCGCCTCGCGGATGCTCAGTGAGATGCACCAGCAGGTCGTAGCGGCGAGCGCGCAGCGTGCTCAACAGTCGCCGTTCCGCGCGGGCCTGCTTGAGCAAGCCCTGCCGCTTCCATTCGCGATCGATGCAATGGATCTGTGCGATCGCCGGATGGCCTTCCAGCATGGCGGCGGTTTCGACATAGACCAGCGCGTCGATTTCCGCCGCTGGAATGGCCCGCTTGAGCACGGTGAACACCGGCGAGGAGAGCAAAACGTCGCCATGGTGCCGAAGCTTGGTCACCAACGCGCGGCTGATGTGAGCTGTGGCTATCGGGTCCGGCAGCGAGCTCAGCATGCGCCGCACGATAGCAAAATGCCCTGTCTCGTACAAACCGCGAAACAACCTAGACAGTCAGGGCTTACTTGGCACGGAAGCGGCGTAGATATTGCGTGCGCGGACGTTCGGGTACAATCCGCCAACCCCATGAACCGAATCGAATCCATGGCGATCGAGGCCGGCTCTCCCGCCCTCAAGGCGCAGATCCTCGCCGAGGCCCTGCCGTACATTCAGCGCTTCCACGACAAGGCGATCGTCGTCAAATACGGCGGCAACGCCATGACAGAAACGCATCTCAAGGCGGGCTTCGCCCGCGATGTGGTGATGCTCAAGCTGGTCGGCATGAATCCGGTGATCGTGCACGGTGGAGGTCCGCAGATCGGTGATCTGCTCAAGACCATGGGCATCGCCAGCGAATTCAAACAGGGCATGCGGGTCACTGACGAAAAGGTGATGAACGTTGTCGAAATGGTGCTTGGCGAGCTCAACCAGGAAATCGTCGGGCTGATCAACCAGCACGGCGGACGGGCGGTCGGACTGACCGGTCAGGACGGAGCGTTCATCCACGCTCGCAAGCTCCTGCTTAAGAGCGATACCAATCACGGCGAGTTGATCGACATCGGTCTGGTCGGAGAAATTGAAAAAATAGACGCGGAGTTGATCAACCTGCTCGACTCGCGCGATTTCATTCCGGTGATCGCCCCAATTGGTGTAGGCGCCGACGGCGTCGCCTACAACATCAATGCCGACTTGGTCGCGGGCAAGCTCGCTGAGACGCTCAACGCGGAGAAGCTGGTGCTGATGACCAACACGGCGGGTGTGCTCGACCGCAACGGCAAGCTTCTCACCGGACTCACAGCCAGCCAGATCGAAGCGTTGTTCGCCGACGGGACGATCCATGGCGGCATGCTGCCCAAGATCGGATCGGCGCTCGATGCAGTGAAGAATGGAGTCAGGAGTTCGCACATCATCGACGGTCGCGTCGAGCATGCGCTGCTCCTCGAGGTACTCACCAACGAAGGCGTCGGCACGATGATCAAGGCGGGTTAAGCGTCACCAAAAGGACCTATCGGCTTCCAGGGAGCGAGGCGATGGCGATCAAACCCGGCGAGCGGCGCCTGCAGATATTGCAGACGCTCGCGGCGATGCTGGAGACGCCGCGTGGCGAGAAGATCACCACTGCTGCACTTGCGGCGAGACTCGAGGTGTCCGAGGCGGCGCTCTACCGGCACTTCGCCAGCAAGGCGCAGATGTTCGAGGGGCTCATCGAGTTTATCGAGACCACTTTGTTCTCTTTGGTCAACCGTATTACCACGGACACGACGGACGGTGTTGCGCAGGCCACGCAGATCGTCGCGGTGCTTCTCGGCTTTGCCGAAAAGAATCCCGGCATGACGCGCGTGCTGATCGGCGACGCACTGGTCAACGAGGACGAACGGCTGCAGACACGCATGAACCAGCTCTACGATCGGATCGAGGCGTCGCTGCGTCAGTCGCTGAAGATCGCGCAGGCGGGCGGCTCTTGGCCTGGCGATCCAGTGACCGACGCCAACGCGCTGCTGGCCTTTGTCGTCGGCCGCTGGATGCTCTTCGCCAAGAGCGGGTTCAAGCGCTCTCCGCAGGAAGGCTGGGATGCACAGCGGAAATATCTGTTCGCGTGAAGCTTAACGCAACGCTTTCGCCCGGTCGGCAGGAATCACGAGCAACCCTCAAACGCTGCTGAACTACGCGCGACGCGCGCTTGTCGAAGGGCGGGTCAGCGACGCCAACGCCCTGCTCGAACGAGCGCTTGCTGACGCAGTCGACGCGCGCCACGCCGAAGCGCTGTTCAATGCGGGTAACGCCTTCGCCGAGCGCGGCTTGAGCGCCGGCGCGATCGCCGCCTTCGAGGGTGCACTCAAGCTCCTTCCCGGCCATCCGGGGTTGCTGATCAACCTCGGCGTGCAATTCGACACTGCCGGGCATCCGGATCGGGCTGAACGCTGCTACCGAGAAGTGTTGCAGAGGCGCCCGAACGAGCTTGCTGCGCTCACCAATCTCGCCCAACTGCTCTTTGGACAGGAGCGTTTGGCCGAAGCTCTCCCCGTCTACGACCGCATTGTCGCGGTGGCGCCCCAGGCTCCCGCGGAGATCTGGAACAATCGCGGCGTATGCCAGCGGCGCGTTCGCGATTCTGGCGCCGAGGCAAGTTTCCGGCATGCACTATCGCTCAAGCCCGACTCCCCTCAGGTGCTCGCCAACCTCGGTTTTCTGCTGTGCGAGCAGCGGTGCTTCGACGACGCGCGGCCGCTGTTGGAGCGCGCTCGGTCGCTTGATCCGTCTCGCCTACAGGTTGCCGCGCAGCTCTTGGATCTCGATCTGCAGTTCGCCGACTGGTCCGATTTCGAGGGTAAGCGCTCCGCCGTTATCGCCGGCGTCGAGCGGCTTGGCAGCGAGCGAGGGCAGACGGTGCCGCCTTTTGCCTTTCTGTCGATCTGCGACGATCCCGCGCTGCAACTCAAAGCGGCGATGAGCTTTGCCTGGCCACCGATCCATGCGCAACCCAGCCCAGTGACCGTGCGCTTGCCGTTGCGAGTCGGATTCGCCGCAACCGCGTTTCACGACCACCCGGTACCAAGGCTGATCGTCGACCTTCTCGAGCGCCTTGACCGAAACCGGTTCGAAACCTTTGCTTACGCCCTCGGCCCGGACACCCCCGACGCGCTGCGACAGCGGATCTCGCGTGCCGTGAGGTCGCTCGCCGACCTCGGATCGATGGGAACCGAGCAGGCGACGGCGCGGATCCGCGGTGACGGCATCCAAATATTGTTCGACTTAACCGGTCACACCGAGCAGGCGCGTGCAGAGGTCTTCGCTGCACGCCCGGCACCGATACAGATCAATTTCGTCGGCTACGCGGGCACGCTGGGCGCAGCGTACTACGACTACATCGTGACCGACGCGACGACGACTCCCGAATCGGAGCGCATCCACTTTACCGAAAAACTCGCCTTGATCGAGGGTTGCTATCTGCCCAGCGATTCGCGTCGCGCGCCCCTCGGGCCTCTGCCCTCGCGCGCCGACTACGGATTAGCGGCGGATGCCTTCGTCTTCTGCGCCCAGTCGGCGCCGTACAAGATCCTGCCCGAGATGTTCGATATCTGGATGAGGCTCCTGCGCCAGACTGACTCGAGTCTCCTTTGGTTGCGCGAAGTGGCACCCGCGGCGCAGCGCAACCTACGGGGCGAAGCATCGCGCCGCGGCATCGCTGCGGAGCGTCTTCTGTTCGCTCCCCGAGAGCAGACAGAGCGCTATCTCGCGCGCTTCGCGCTGGCAGACCTTTATCTGGACACTTATCCCTTCGGCGCCCACACGACAGTCAACGATGCCTTGTTCTCCGGACTGCCCGTGCTGACGCTCGCCGGGCGCAGCATGGCGGCGCGCGCCTCGGCTTCGCAACTCTCGGCCGTACGACTCGATGAGTTGATCGCGACGTCACATGCACAGTACGAAGAGATCGCCCTGCGCCTGGTGCGCGATCGGTCCTATCTAGAGGGGCTTACCGCGCGACTCAAAGGGGAGCGGCATTCGAGCTTGCTCTTCGACATGCCGGCCTACACGCGCCGATTCGAGGACATGCTTGAGCGCATGGCTCAGGCGCTCCGCCGCTAAGCAATCATCACGTCGCCTGCACCGTGGAGGGTGCGATGCGGCAGCCGCTGATCCGCCACGTGCCGTTCTTTTGCTTTTCCATGGTGTACAGCGCGACACGCACAATATTGTCGCCGTCGATCAGGCGCAGGGGCTGGATGACGATGCCGTCGATGACCGCGCCTTCGAGGAATTCGACATAGCGCGCGGTAATGAGCGCCGAATATCCCGTCTGAACCATCGCCATGAATGATGTCGGGTCGCCGAACTCTGCTTGAATGGCGGGCGTAGCGTAGCCAAAGGCTTTCCTGTCGTTTCCGGCGACGAGCGCTGCTCGCTGTTGCGCGATGACACGCTGAATCGATTTCCACTCGCCGTTGGCGACCGTCGGCTGAGCCGTCGCCGGCAAGGCGACGCCAAGGAAAAGGCAGGTGCAAAAGAGCGCGGCAATCGCTCGAGGGCGGAGTCGCGCAACGCGATTTGCGATCAACGTCGACATGATGACCCTTGCAGACGGTGGCAGAGTGACAGGCAGACTCGGCTTGGACCCCGGGGCGGAACGACGAGTTCTGCCGGCGGCTTGCCCAGCGAGAATTATTCCATTAGCATAATTGCGCGATCGGTCAAACCAGGGGAGACAATCATGCGTCGCATCGCTGTCGCTTTATTGCTTTTGTCGACCGCCACAGTAGCCTCGGCACAACTGTATTTCCTCCGCGACAACACCGGCCAACTCTACAGCCTGAGCACTTCCACCGGGGCGGCGACCCAGGTCGCTATCATCAGCGCCGTAACGTCCAACACTATTGGCGCGACCGAATCGCCTACGCCGGGGCTAATGTACGGCAGCACCTACCAGAATCTGGTGTCCTTTCGCACGGACGGCACCAATATGCACGTCATCGGTCCGATCAACGGCGGCGGAGGCGCAGAGGGGCTTGCCTTCTGCATTCCCTCTGGAATTCTGTACGCCAGCATCAACGGAACCTTTTTCACAATCAACCCCTCGACAGGTGCGCTCGTCACCAACCTCGCTGCGCCGCCAGGCGGAGCCGATGTCGAAGGACTTGCCTGCGATCACACCCACAACATCGTCTACGGCATGTCGGGCTTTTCCGGTCCGAAGGGCGATCTCTATCGCTATACGCCGGGAACCGACACCTGGGCATTCGTCGGCAATGCCGGCGTCCCTTTCCTTGAGAACGGCCTCGCCTACGATACGGCCAAAGGCGTGCTCTATGCTTTGGGATCCCAGGACGGCAACCTTTACAGCATCAATCCCGTTACGGCTGCCGCGACGGTGATCGGCCCGACCGGACTAGGTCCTGTCGGGGGCGGTCTGGCCATGTTCCCTGTTTTGGCGCCGATTCCGACGTTGTCACCGGCTGCGCTGGCTGGTCTGCTGCTTGCAATCGGCTTGCTGTCGGCCTATATGCTCAAGCGGATGGAACGCACTCGCATCGTCTAGATCTACGCACTTGCCTGCGTGCCGAGCCGCTCGGGCGCCGCACACACGGGACACTTGGGGTCGCGCAGGATTCGCACCTCGCGCCACTCCATGGCCAGTGCATCGAGCAGAAGCAGCCGTCCGACGAGCGAACGGCCGACACCTGCCAGCAGCTTGAGCGCCTCGGCCGCCTGCGTCGCGCCGATGATTCCCACCAAAGGAGCGTACACGCCCATCACGGCGCAACGCGTTTCCTCGAACTCGTCGCCCTCTCCGAACAGGCAGTGGTAGCACGGACTCGTTGCTTCGCGGGTATCGAACACCGCGACCTGGCCGTCAAAACGGATCGCGGCGCCTGATACCAGCGGTTTCCCGGCGGCCACGCTCGCACGGTTCACCGCGTGACGCGTCGCGAAGTTGTCCGAACAATCGATGACTACGTCTGCCGCGGTCGCAAGGGGCCCGAGCTCCGCATCACCGACCCGGGTCTTCACCGGAATCACGCGCACTTCGGCGTTGATCGAAGCGATACGGGTGCGCGCTGCCTCGACCTTGTTCTGGCCGATGACGGTCGCATCGAACAGAATCTGCCGCTGCAGGTTCGTCAGATCGACGCGATCGGCATCCACCAGGGTCAGCGTGCCGACGCCGGCCGCAGCCAGAAACTGCGCCACCGGGTTTCCCAGGCCGCCGACGCCGATGATCAGCGCGTGCGCTCGCGCGTAGCGTTCCTGAGCATCGACACCGAGCTCGGGCAGAAGGATATGCCGGCTGTACCGGAGCAGCTGCTGGTCGTCCATAGGCGTCTAACGGGTTGCTTGTTTGGCCCCGTCGCGGTCCCGCAAAAATATTTCGCTGAGTGTCGGCAGCAGCTCACCCGCGTTGCCAGGCAAAAACGCCCGGGCGTGCCGGGCGTTTTTTGCTAGCTCAAAGGCGGCGGCTACTGCGGCTTCGCCTGGGCCGAAACCGCCTTCGATGACGCGATGACCGGCAGGCCCTTGAGCTGGTTGAGCGCCTGTTTGAGCTGGAAGTCGTCCGCCGATCCGAACTCGACCCTGGGAGGCGTCGGCTCAACCGTCGCCTTCTGCGGTGATTTATCGCCTTCCTTGTCGGTTGCCTTGCCTTTGAGCTTGGTCACGGCGTCATTCTCCGCCGACGCTACCACCGCTTTGCCGTCGACAAGATGATGATCGAGATTGGCTTCGCGGAGCCGACTCGCCGAATCGCGGCCGTCGTCGACGGCGATGTCGGGCTCGATACCCTTGGCCTGAATCGAGCGCCCGCTTGGCGTGTAGTAACGCGCCGTGGTGAGTTTCAAGCCGGTGTTGGGACCGAGCGGAAGAATGGTCTGCACCGATCCCTTGCCGAAGGTTTGGGCGCCCATCACCACAGCTCGCTTGTGGTCCTGCAGGGCACCGGCGACGATCTCCGACGCCGACGCCGTACCGCCATCGACCAGTACCACCATGGGCACTCGCTTCACAGCAGGTGGCAAATCCTTGAGGTAGTCGTCACCGCGACCGCGCAGATAATCGCCACGACTGGCCGACAGCCGCATGCGCGCATCCGGAGTGCGACCATCCGTGTACACAACGAGCGCATCGGGCGGAAGGAACGCCGCGGCTACGCCTACTGAAACGTTGAGCAGGCCACCCGGGTCGCTCCGGAGGTCGAGTACGAGCCCCTGCAGATCACCTTGCTTGTACAGGTCCTTCAACGCCTTGGCCATGTCTTCACCGGTGCGCTCCTGGAACTGCACCACGCGCAGGTATCCGTAGCCGGGCTCGATCAGCTTCGCCCGCACGCTCTTGAAGTTGATGATTTCGCGCGTCAAGGTGAAGGTAAGCGGAACATCGACGTCCTTGCGTGCGACCGTCAGAACGATTTGTGTGCCCGGCTTGCCGCGCATTTTCTCGACGGCTTTCGAGAGCGACAGCCCTCGCGTAACCGTATCGTCGATCTTGATGATCAGGTCGCCAGACTTGATGCCCGCGCGGAATGCCGGCGTGTCTTCGATCGGCGAGATCACCTTGATGATGCCGTCTTCCTGACCGACCTCGATCCCCAGGCCGCCAAACTTGCCCTGAGTCGAGATCTGCAGCTCCTTGTACGCGTCGGCGTCGAGAAAGTCGGAATGCGGATCGAGTCCGTGCACCATCCCGTTGATCGCCTCGCGGATCAGCTTGTCGTCGGGAACCGGCTCGACGTAGTCGGTCTTGATCCGGCCGAAGACCGCGGAGAACAGCTGCAGGTCTTCGTAAGGAATCGGCAGCTTGGCTTCGCGCTCCGCCAATGCCGAGAAATTGAGGCTGAGCAACAGTCCGAGTACCGCACCCAGACCGATCAGTCCCGCCTTTTTCCAACCATTGCCCATGTCAGCCTCACGCTTCTTTCGCGACGCGGGCTACGCGAGGTAGCCCGCACGCATAGTGGAACAACGAAATGGGGAAGTATACGCCCGGCGGCCGGGGCGCCAAATCTTCCTGACGACCGGCCGTCGTGGCGTGGACCATTCGAAGCGGCGGGAGTTCCTCGATCATGTGGTTGGGCGCACCGGGAGATGCATGCGACGCGGGGGCGCCGGCCTACGTTATGATTGATACTCTCCCCGCAGGCAGCGGCTGATACTCAAGCGTGGCTGAAGAGCTGCAATTCGTCGTCAACAACTGGATGCTCGTCCTGGTCGCGGTGGTGTCGGGCGGGATGCTGGTGTGGCCGCTGATTCAGCGCCGTTTCTCGCCCGTACGCGAGATAGGCGTGCAGGGCGCGACGCAGCTCATCAATCGCAGCGACGCGCTGATCCTCGATCTGCGCGAGACGCAAGAGTACGAAGGGGGTCGGCTGCCGCGCGCTGTCCACATTCCGCTGTCGCAACTCTCGAGCCGCGGTCAAGAACTGGTCAAGTTCGTCGGCCGCCCGCTGATCGCGTATTGCGAGCGCGGCAATCGCAGCAGAGCAGCGGCTTCGGCGCTGGCTAAACTCGGCTTCTCCGAGATCTTTGTGCTGCACGGGGGCCTGCGCGCCTGGGCCGACGCCGGAATGCCGCTGGAGAAAGGTTCTTGATCCCGGGTTGTTGCTGATGACACCCGTGCTGATGTACTCGACGGCGATCTGCCCCTATTGCGTCCGGGCCGAGCGGCTGCTGCGTGCCAAGGGCGTGGCCGAGATTGAAAAGGTGCGCGTTGACTTAGATGCGAACCTGCGCGCGGAAATGATGCAAAAGACAGGTCGGCGAACCGTGCCGCAGATCTATATCGGCGGCGTTCACGTAGGCGGATACGACGACTTGGTCGTGCTCGATCACGCGGGAAAGCTCGAACCCATGCTCGCCCAGGGATCGGCGAGCTGATCCGGGCAACATCGCTTTGTTATAATTTTAGTTTTCCGTCAGGAATCCGCATGGCCGAACCACAAGAGCCAATCCCTCCGTCGCTGTCGATCGAGAGGATCTATGTCAAGGATCTGTCGCTGGAGAACCCCGGCGCTCCCCAGTCATTTCAGTCGACCGACTCGCCGCACGTCGAGGTCGGTCTGCGCACTCGCGGCGAACAGATCGATCAGAACCGATTCGAGGTTGTACTGACAATCACCGTGACTGCGAAGACAGGCGACAAGACGCTTTTCCTCGTCGAGGCGGCCCAGGCCGGGGTGTTCCACATCCAGGGCGTTCCCCTGGCCGATATCCAGCCGATCATGGGCATTCACTGTCCGACGGTGCTGTTTCCCTACATCCGGGAGACCATCGCCAACGCTATTATCCGTGCCGGTTTCCCACCCGTGCACCTCGATCCGATCAACTTCGAGCTGCTCTATCAGCAACAGCTTGCGAATCTTCAACAGCAACCGGCTGCTTCGCCGGTTCCGAGCTAGCCGGAGCACGGGTCTGCCGCCTTTTGGCGTTAGGTTCTTACTTCGAGTGGCGCTCGGGGCGCTGATCGCCTCGGGTAGCAGCAGCTTTGCCGCCGAATTTCATACAACCGCCGACGTGGCCGTTCTCTACGACGCACCTTCGGCAAAGGCCCGCCCACTGTTTGTGCTCGGCCGCGACGTGCCGCTCGAGGCCGTGGTGAATGTGGAGGGCTGGGTCAAGGTTCGCGATGCCAGCGGCACGGTGGCCTGGGTGGAAAAAAAAGCGCTGAGCGACAAGCGCATGCTTGTGGTGCGTGCGCCGGTGGCCGAGGTACTCGCAAGTCCGGCCGATAACGCGCCGCTGGTATTCAAAGCGGAACAAAACGTCCTGCTCGAGCTCGCGGATGCAACGCCGTCGACGACGACTCCGGGTTGGGCCAAAGTGCGCCACCGAGACGGCCAGACGGGCTTCGTACGCATTTCCCAGATCTGGGGTCTCTGACGCCGAAGGGAAGCGATGAACGAGCGCGTCGCCATCCTCGGCGCCGGCGCGTGGGGCACGGCAATGGCGGTGCATCTCGCTCAGCTGCGGCCGGCGCCTGCAGTCGCTCTCTGGGCGCGCGACCGCGAGCAGGTGCAGGCGATCCATCACGCGAACGAAAACGCCCGATATCTGCCGGGAGTGAGGCTGCCTCAAGGCATTTCCATCAGCGCGGAATTGAAGTCGACAATTGCCGGCGCATCGCTCGTCCTCGTCGCCACACCCATCGCAGCACTGCTAGAGTTGGTCGCCGCGCTGCGCGGACTTACCGACGCGCCGCTGGTCTGGCTGGGCAAGGGTTTTGTCGACGATCCCACGACCGCATCAGGCGTAGCCCTCCCGCACATGGTAGTGGCGTCGCGCTGGCCATCGCCGGTTGGCGTGATCTCGGGCCCCAGCTTCGCCGAGGAGGTGGCGCTCGGACTTCCGACGGCGGTGAGTATCGCGGCTACCGAGGCCGCGCTTGCCGAGAACGTCGCCGAGCAACTGCGTGGCTCGCGCTTGCGCGCTTACGTGACCAGCGACCTCACCGGCGTTGAGACAGGCGGAGCGGTGAAGAACGTGCTGGCGATTGCTGCCGGTATCAGCGACGGACTCGGTTTCGGTCATAACGCGCGCGCAGCGCTGATCACCCGCGGCCTGGCGGAGACCGGGCGCCTATCTGCCGCGCTTGGCGGCAGGCGCGAAACGTTGATGGGTCTCGCCGGTCTGGGCGATCTCGTGTTGACCTGCACTGGAGACTTGTCACGCAATCGCCGCGTCGGGCTCGGCCTCGCGCGCAGCCGGCCGCTGGCGGAGATCGTAGGTGGAATCGGGCACGTTGCTGAAGGGGTTGCCGCCGCGCGTGCCGTGCACGCACTGGCAGCCACCTTCGGCGTCGACATGCCGATCTGCGAGGCGGTCTATCGCGTTCTGTACGAGGGGCTTGCGCCACGTTCGGCGGTGGAATCGCTGCTTGCGCGCGAGCCAGGTCGCGAGTTCGACTGAGCAGACAAGAGCACCACAGACGAGCCGCAAGCGCCGCGGCGTCGGCGACCCCTAGACGCCTCACTTAAAGCCGGCTTGCCGCCACGCTTCGTACACGGCGATCGCCACCGCGTTCGAGAGGTTGATGCTGCGCACACCGGGACGCATGGGAATACGCAGCCGTGCATCGCGGGCAAACGTCGCCATGATGGCATCCGGCAGGCCCGAGGTTTCGCAACCGAACACCAGCACGTCATCGGGCCGCAACGCACAGTCGAACAGAGAGCGTTCGCCCCGAGTGCTGAGCGCCAGCCACCGGCGTGGTCGGTCGCGGTCGATTGCTTGGCGACAGGTGTCCCAATCGTGATGCACGACGAGCCTGGCGTATTCGTGATAATCCAAACCCGCGCGCTTGAGCTCGCGGTCGTCGAGGCGGAATCCAAGCGGTTCCACCAAGTGCAGCGCTGCGCCGGTGTTGGCAGCGAGGCGAATCACGTTTCCGGTGTTCGGCGGAATCTCCGGATGAACGAGTACGATGGCAATCAACTTGAATTCGACGAGCGCCGACCTTGAGCTTCGCGAGGCCCGGCCCTGCTTCAGCGCTCGAAAGGCAGCGTTCGCGCGACGACCCAGTTTTCCACGCGCAAGGCGCCGGCCTCCTTGAGCGTCTTCGCGAACTCGGCCAGCGTTGCCCCGGTCGTCATCACGTCGTCGACGACCGCGACGGCAAGTCCGCTCACGTCGGCGTCACAGGCAAACGCTCCGCGGACGTTTCGTGCGCGCTCGGCCCAAGGAAGCGCCGCTTGTGGCGGCGTCGCCCGGATCCTGCGCACGCCGTCGATCAGCAACGCGACACCAGTCTTCGCGGCAAGGGCGCGCGCGATCTCCGCAGCCTGGTTGCAGGCACGTTCGCGCTGCCGCTCAGGCGCCAACGGCAACGCCACCAGCCGGGCAGGTCGTACCGACGGGCGAGTCCGGCGCGCCGCCAGGATCGCGTCGGCACACCATTCGGCGAGAGCGAGGCGTCCCTGATACTTGAAGGCGTGGATGAGACGGTCCACCGGGAAAGCGTAGGCGCAAGCAGCGATCGTCGAGTCGAACGCCGGCGCATCGGCAAGACATTGACCGCAGACTTCACCCCCAGAAGTTGGAAGTGCGCACACAGGGCAGGCCTGCTTGAGCCACGGCAGTTCGCGCGAGCATTCGGCGCAGACGATGCAGTCGCCAGAGGGCGCTGCGCAGAGTTCGCAGCGCTGCGGCAATGCGCGTCGCGCGGCATCGATCGCGCTCCGGCGAACGCTGTCGAATGCGCTGGCCAGGAAGTTTGACAACCCTGCTGTCCCTCCCAGAAACTTGGCGCATTCTAACGGCTTCTGCAACGCGGCGTGCAAGTCTCCGCGAGCGCTGCGAACCTCCTGGACGGCCCGGGTTTCGATACCGTGTCTTTCGCTTGACGCTCACGACCAAGGCTGTTCACGACTACGATGAGCGTGCATGTCGAGAGCGTCGGCCAAGGTCGGCCGCTGGTGTTGTTGCACGCCGGGGCGATGCACTCGGGATTGTGGATGCCCCTGCTGCCGCGGCTCGTCGATCGGTATCGCTTGCACATGGTCGATCTTCCGGGTCACGGCTACAGTCCGCCGGTCGAACCCTACACCCTGGCAGCACTCGCAAAGGCGATCGGCGACCGACTCGTCACGCTGAGCGACTCGCGCGAAGCTCCGCCGATTCTGCTGGGCTGGTCGCTGGGAGCGGCGGTCGCGCTCGAGTGGGCGGCATGGCGGCCCGACGGTGCGCGCGCACTCGTTCTCACCGGAGCGAGCCCGTGCTTTACGCGGCGCGACGACTGGCCGCACGCGATGGCCAAGGTTACGCTCGAGCAGTTCGGCGACGAACTCGCGGTTTCCTATCGGCTTACGCTTCAGCGCTTCATCCGCTTGCAACTCCGGGGAAGCGAGTACGCGGATGCTGCAGAGAACGCACTGCGCATGCACCTCTTTGAACGCGGCCAGCCCTCGCCTGATATCTTGCGAAAAGTCGTACATCTTCTTGCCGCGACCGATCTGCGATCGAGCGTTGCGCGAGTCCGCCAACCGACCCTGGTTGTCGCCGGCGATCGCGATACGCTGACGCCCCTCGCAGCAGCGCAGTGGCTCGCTTCGGCGTTGCCTCGTTCAGCTCTCACCGTGATTCCGGGTGCTGCGCATGCCCCGTTTCTGTCTCATCCCGAAGCCTTTGTCGCAGCGCTAGGGCGCTTCGATGAGCACTGAACGCGATCTACTGCGACTCGACGACAAGAGTGTTCGCCGCAACTTCGAGCGGGCCGCCCCTCGCTACGATCAGGCGGCAGCCCTGCATCGCGAGGTCGCCGCGCGAATGGCGGAGCGGCTCGGCGTCGTCAGGATCGCGCCCTCCACGATCCTCGACGCAGGCTGCGGAACCGGCGACGCATTAGCCGAACTTCAGGCTCGCTATCCCGATGCGCGGCGTGTCGGGGTGGATCTTGCGCACGGCATGGCAAAGACGGCACGGGCTCGCCCCGCGCCGCGCCCAGCAGAGGGCCAGTCGCTCCTCTCCCGTCTCGCCGGTTTCCGCAGCACGCCCATGTCCTCACCGTGGATCGTCTGCGGCGACATCCTCGCGCTGCCTCTGCGTACCGCCTCGATCAACCTGGTCTGGAGCAATCTGGTTCTGCAATGGGTCAACGACCCGAGCAAGGCCTTCGCCGAATTCCATCGCGTACTGGCGATCGGAGGCCTGCTTTCTTTCACTACGCTGGGACCCGACACGCTGCACGAGTTGCGCTCGGCCTTCGCCAGCGTCGACAGCGCCATCCACGTGCACCGTTTCATCGACATGCACGATCTGGGCGACATGCTCGTGCACGCCGGATTCGCAGATCCGGTGATGGACATGGAAATGCTCACGCTTACCTACGCCGATTCGATTTCGCTCATGCGCGAGCTCAAGGCCCTTGGCGCAGCCAACGCTGCCGCGGGCCGCCGGCGCGGGTTGACTGGCCCCAAGCGTTGGCAGCGAGCCCTGGCGGAGCTCGGGAAGTTCTGCACCAATGGACGCTGGCCGGCGTCTTTCGAAGTCATCTACGGCCATGCCTGGAAGGCAGACGCAAGGTTCGCCGCCGACGGCAGGGCGATCGTGCGCTTTCCGCGCCCTTCGCGAAGGTGACGAGTCTTGCGGCGACCCTCGTCCTTGTTTCCGCAGTGCGCCGTTCCATGCTAAGCTTCGCCGTTCTTTTGAACGAGGCAGCAGGCGGCGCCGCGCGTCATCTTAAGTTCACCTTGGCGACCGCATCCGCGACCAAAACCCCGATGCAGTCTGCATGATGCAAAATTTCGTTGCGCGGTCGCTCAGCGGGTCAGGTTACTGCGTGACGTGGCGACGCAACGACTCGCTGGGCTCAGCCGGCCGCTGGCGCGTCTTCGCGGCACTGTGTGCGCTTTCGCTAGGAGTCGCGTTCGCCTTCGCTGCCTTCGGTGCATGGCTTGTGCTGCCCTACTCGGTGCTGGAGATGGGTGTGCTTCTCTGGGCATTTCACTGGCTGGAACGGCACGCGGCCGATTGGGAGAAAATCAGCGTCGAGGGCGACCGCGTGGTCATCGAGCGCCAAATCGCGGGCGTCTTGACGCGGCGCGAATTCAACCGATACTGGGCGCGGCTGGAATGCGAAACGCGGATTGGCCGACTGCCGCAGTTGGTGCTGCGCTACGCCGGCGAGCGCGTGCCGTTCGGCGAGGATTTGCCGGCGGCCGAGCTTGAGCGCGTCGCGAGGGAGTTGCGCCTTGCGCTGGCCGAACGTTAGAACGAGCTTGAACGGGGTGTTCGAGGGGAGCATGGATCGTATCAACGCAAGCCGTCGAGGAGTTGAAATCGGGAGGCGTCTCGGCGCTGCCGCGCTCGCGCTGCTGCTGCTGACTTCCGCCGGAGCGGCGCTTGCCCAACGCGCAATCAACCTTCAGCCTCCGGTCACTCCGATCGCCACGGAGATCTTCGATCTCCACACGTACATCATGTGGATCTGCGTGGTGATTTTCATCGGCGTGTTCTCCGTGATGTTCTATGCGATCTTCGTGCATCGCAAGTCGAAAGGGCATCAGGCCGTGCAGTTCCACGAGAACACGGTGGTCGAGATCATCTGGACCGTGATTCCTTTCCTCATCCTGCTGTTCATGGCGTTTCCGGCGACCAAGACGATTCTGGCGATGAAAGACACTTCGGTGCCCGACATGACCGTCAAGGTCACCGGCTTCCAGTGGAAATGGCATTACGATTATCTCGACCACGGATTCTCCTACGTCAGCAACCTGACAACCCCGTCCAGCCAGATCCACAATCAGGAACCAAAGGGCGAGCATTACCTGCTCGAGGTCGACCAGCCGATGGTCGTGCCCGTGGGCAAGAAGGTTCGCGTGCTGATCACCGCCGGCGACGTCATCCATTCGTGGTGGGTCCCGGCTTTCGGCGTCAAGCAGGATGCGATTCCGGGATTCGTGCGTGACTCGTGGTTCCTGGCCGAGAAGCCGGGGATCTATCGCGGACAGTGTGCAGAGCTTTGCGGCAAGGAGCACGGGTTCATGCCTGTCGTGGTCGAGGTCAAGTCCGCCGACGACTTCGCAAAATGGCTCGATGATCAGAAGAAAAAGGCAGCCGCAAGCGCCGATGATCCAAACAAGGTCTGGGATCTCAAAGACCTGGCCGCGCGCGGCGAAAGAGTTTTCGCCGCCAACTGCGCGGCTTGTCATCAGGCCAACGGCAAGGGGGTCCCAGGCGCGTTTCCCGCGCTCGACGGCTCACCCGTGGTCAACGGGCCGAAGGATGCACAGATCAAGACCGTGCTCAACGGCGTCGTCAAGGACGGAAAACCAACCGCGATGGTGGCGTGGAAGGACACGCTCTCCGACACCGACATTGCCGCCGTGATCACCTATACACGCAACAGCTGGGGCAATCACACCGGCGAGGCGATCCAGCCGGCCGAAGTGAAGGCCGACCGCTCGTAGACGCTTCAAACGACGAATTGGCTTTAGAACCAGGAGCAAGCGATGAGCAGCATTCCGCACGATCACGCCGCCGGCCAAGCGCATGACGAACATGCGCACCATCCGAGCGGCATCATGCGCTGGATCACCACGACCAATCACAAGGACATCGGAACCCTGTACCTGTGGTTCTCGATGATCATGTTTCTGGCCGGCGGCATGCTCGCGCTGACGATTCGAACTGAGCTATTCCATCCCGGCCTGCAGATCGTCGATCCGGAGTTCTTCAATTCGCTCACTACGCTGCACGGGCTGATCATGATCTTCGGCGCGATCATGCCGGCAGCGGTCGGCTTCGCCAACTGGCAGGTGCCGCTGATGATCGGTGCGCCGGACATGGCATTCGCTCGCATGAACAACTGGAGCTTCTGGCTGCTGCCGTTCGCGGCAACGTTGCTCATCTCTTCGTTTTTTGTGCCCGGAGGCGCCGCTGCAGGAGGCTGGACCCTTTACGCGCCCTTGTCGGTCCAGGCCGGCATGGGCATGGATCTCACCATTTTCGCGGTTCACATTCTCGGCGCGTCGTCGATCATGGGAGCGATCAATATCATCACGACGATCCTCAACTTGAGGGCGCCCGGCATGACGCTGATGAAAATGCCGCTGTTTGTATGGACCTGGCTCATCACTGCATATCTACTCATCGCTGTGATGCCAGTGCTTGCCGGGGCGGTCACCATGCTGCTCACCGATCGCCATTTCGGCACGAGCTTTTTCAACGCCGCCGGCGGCGGCGATCCTGTGATGTTCCAGCACATCTTCTGGTTCTTCGGCCATCCCGAGGTCTACATCATGATCCTGCCCTCTTTCGGGATCGTGTCGACCATCCTGCCGGCTTTTTCTCGGAAGCCGCTGTTCGGCTATGCGTCGATGGTGTACGCGACCGCGTCCATCGCCATCCTGTCGTTCATCGTCTGGGCGCACCACATGTTTACCGTGGGGATGCCTGCGGCAGGGCAGCTCTTTTTCATGTACGCGACGATGCTCATCGCCGTGCCCACCGGGGTGAAGGTGTTCAACTGGGTGGCGACCATGTGGAAGGGCTCGCTTACCTTCGAAACGCCGATGCTGTTCGCGATCGGCTTTATCTTCCTCTTCACCATGGGCGGCTTCACCGGCCTCGTGCTGGCGATCACGCCGGTCGACATCCAGCTGCAGGACACTTACTACGTCGTCGCGCACTTCCACTACGTGCTGGTGGCAGGTTCCCTCTTCGCATTCTTCGGCGGAGTCTATTACTGGCTGCCCAAGTGGTCGGGGAAGATGTACGACGAGACGCTCGGCAAGTGGCACTTCTGGCTGTCGATGATCTTTTTCAACGTGACGTTCTTCCCGATGCACTTCCTGGGCCTGGCCGGGATGCCACGACGCGTACCCGACTATGCGACGCAATTTACCGACTGGAACATGGTGGCGTCGATCGGAGCGTACGGCTTCGGGCTATCGCAGGTCCTCTTCCTATACATCGTGCTCAAGGCGCTGAGGTACGGGGCCAAGGCGCCCGCGAGACCGTGGGAAGGCTCGGACACGCTGGAATGGACCCTGCCCTCGCCGGTGCCTTACCACACTTTCGAGACACCTCCAGCAGTCGCCTGAAGCGATGAGCGTCAGATCCGCTCCGGCACAAGCCACGAGGAATCGCGACTTGAAGCGAGCGGGCAACCTGCGCACTGCCGCCATCCTCGGCTCGATTGCGCTGGTGTTTTTCGGTGGCATTGTCGCCGCTCAGTTCGCGGGCGGCACCACGGTCGGCATGGGCGTACTGGGCTTCGCCATCATCGGCTTTCTCGCGGTTGCGATCGGCCGCAACGTCCGCAAGTGAATCGGCGATGACGGCGCTCCGCCTGCACTCGAACCGCGCAATGCTCGGAAAGCTCTGCATCGTGGTCGTCGTGATGTTCGGCTTCGGCTTTGCAATGATTCCTTTCTACAACAAGATCTGCGAAGTGACCGGCTTGCGCGACATCGACATCGCGGACAAGGTGGTCAACACCCAGGTCGATGCTTCGCGCAGCATTCGCGTCGAGCTCGACGCCAACCTGAACAAGCTGCCGTGGCGGTTCCGGCCGCTGACCCCGATCATCAGCGTCCACCCCGGAGAGCTGGCACAGGTCGTGTACGAAGTCGAGAACACGACCGATCATCCGATGACCGGACAGGCGGTGCCGAGTTACGGGCCGCGCTATGCGGGCGAGTACTTCAAGAAGCTGGAGTGCTTCTGCTTCACCAAGCAATCATTCGCGCCGCATGAGAAGCGGCAGATGCCGGTCGTTTTCGTCGTCGATCCCAAACTGCCTAAAGACGTCGCGACGATCACGCTGTCGTACACCTTCTTCGAGGTCGAGGGCAACAGGACGTAGGCTTCATCGATCTTGGCAACGACGTGACAGGGAACGAGGGGAAGAGAACATGAGCGCAACGCCGAACGGCACCAAGCCGTATTACTTCGTGCCACAGCCCTCGCACTGGCCGATTACCGGTTCGTGCGCGCTGCTGTTGATGGCGACCGGCGCGGCAACCTGGTTCAACTCCTACGCCTTCGGGCCGTGGCTGGTGCTCGCAGGATTCGCCGTGCTGCTGACCATGATGTTCGGATGGTTCGGGCGCGTGATCGACGAGTCCCAGCACCACCTCTACAACAAGAAGGTCGACGTCTCCTTCCGCTGGGGGATGAGCTGGTTCATTTTCTCCGAAGTGATGTTCTTCGCGGCATTCTTTGGCGCCTTGTTCTACGTACGCAATCTGTCGGTGCCATGGTTGGGAGACCTCGAGCAGAAGCTGCTCTGGCCGGACTACACCGCGGCATGGCCGACCAACGGGCCGTATCTCAAGGAAGCGTTCACGCCGATGCAGGCGGTCGGCATCCCCCTGCTCAACACCATCCTACTGGTGTCTTCCGGTGGCACCATCACCGTCGCCCATCACGCGCTCAAGGAAGGACGGCGCGGGGCGTTGAAGCTCTGGCTGTTCCTGACCATCTTGCTCGGCGTCACATTCCTGGGGTTTCAGGCCTTCGAATACACCCACGCCTACAGCGAGTTGAATCTCAAGCTCTCGTCGGGTGTCTACGGTTCGACCTTCTTCATGCTGACCGGCTTTCACGGGTTCCACGTGACCATCGGCGCGATCATGCTCTCGGTCATGCTGGTGAGGATCTTCCGCGGTCACTTCGACGCCCAGCATCACTTCGCTTTCGAAGCTGCGGCGTGGTACTGGCACTTTGTCGACGTGGTATGGCTGCTGCTGTTCGTGCTGGTGTATTGGCTATAGCGCCTCCACACCTTCCGCAATTTCGGCCGCGCGAGGCATCGTGCGGCCTTTTTCGTTGAGGAGAATGAACGGGTCCTGTTATCAGGGTCTTAGCCTTAGCGCAATCCCGTATCGCCGATCCAGCCGAGCTTGTAACTCAGGACGAGAAAAGCGAGCAGGCTCGCCGACAACACCACACGGATGGCGAGCGCTCTGACCATGCGCTTGCCTTGTCCGCGGTCATGATAGAGATAGTACAGCGCAGAGGCGAGGCTCAATACGATGAGCACCAGCGTTGCGATGACGATGATTCGGATCACTAGCGTCTTCGCACAACGGAACGGGGAGGAACTTACTAGTCTAACAGCATCTCACCATCTTCCATGTCGAACGCCGTAGTGTCTTTTTTTTCCCGCCGGCGTTTCCGGCCGACGTTGTGGCCCACTCTGGGGCTCATCGTTTTGCTGGTGGCGACGATCAGTCTGGGAAATTGGCAGCGGCACCGCGCAGCAGAAAAGGAAGCGATGCGCGAACACTTGGAGCGAGCCGGTCGCGCGCCGGCGATGGAATTGCCGGCGACGGTCGACGACCCCTCTGCGCTGCGTTTCCGGTCGGTACGCGTCGTCGGCGAGTACGATGCGACGCGGCAGATCCTGATCGACAACAAGGTGCAAGCGGGCCATGTCGGCTACCACATCGTCGCGCCGTTCAAGCTTGCGAATGACCGCTACGTTCTTGTCGACCGCGGGTGGGTCGCGCAGGGCACGAGGCGTTCGCAGCTGCCAGAGACGCCGCCGCCATCGGGCACAGTCGTCGTCGAGGGTCGCATCAACATGCCGCCCGCCCGATATCTGGAATTCGGCTCGCGCAACGACGCTGGCATTCTGTGGCAGAACTTGGACATCGAGCGCATCGCCAAGGCGACAGGGTTACCCCTGCTACCGTTCGTGATCGAGCAAACCGGCGATGCTCATGATGGCCTCGTGCGAGATTGGCCGCCTCCGGACTTGGGCATCGAGCAGCATCGGAGCTATATGCTGCAGTGGTATGCGATGGCGGCGCTCGGATGTGTCCTTTGGCTAGTGCTCAACTGGCGCGTTGAAGGTCCTGTTGATGAATCCGCGAGCCGATAGAGGCAAGGGGCGGCGCAAGCTGCTGTTGCTCGCTCTCTTCGCGCTGTCGCCCATCGTCGCCTCATACATCGCGTACTACTGGGTCGCTCCTGGCAAGCGAATCAACTACGGCGAGCTGCTCGAGGCGCGCCCGGCGCCGGTGATCGCCGGCCTCAATGCCGACGGAACGGCATTCAGGCTCGCGCAACTGCGCGGCCGCTGGCTGCTTGTCATCGTCACCACGGGCGAATGCGGAGGTGGATGCCTGCGCGCGCTCTATGCGACGAGGCAGGCGAGGACGATGCAGGGGAGGGAACAGGAACGCGTCGTCAGGGTCTGGCTGCGACCTGCCGACGCTTCGTCGCCTTCGGCCGAAATGCTAGCTCCCCATCCAGGGCTAGTTACTGCGCGAGTGGATCGCGGGCAGCTTGGCCGGCTGCCGATCAGCGCCGATTCCGACGGGATCCTGCTCATCGATCCACATGGAAACCTGGTGCTGCGCTACGAGGCCGACCCCGACATCAAGCGTCTGTCAAAAGACCTTGAGCGCGTGTTGCGCGCCTCGCAGATCGGCTGATGCGCTGGTAAAATCACTTTTCAGCCCTGATCGTCTCGGGCTTCGCCAATGAGCGTCGCAACCCTCACCGAGAATCGCCTGCGCCAGTTCCTCGCGCTTACCAAGCCGCGCGTGGTATCGCTCATCGTGTTCACCGCGATCATCGGAATGTTTCTGGCGGTTCCGGGCCTGCCGCCCGCGCACGTCGTCATCTACGGAACTCTGGGAATCGCGCTGGTCGCAGGGGCAGCGGCGGCGATCAACTGCCTGGTCGAACAGAAGCTCGACGCCATAATGGCGCGCACCCGTACGCGCCCCCTGCCTCGCGGCGAGATCTCGTCGCTGCAGACGCTGCTCTTTGCACTGATCGTGGGCTCGGCCGGCCTGTGCATCCTCTACGCGAAGGTGAACCTGCTCACCATGTGGCTGACGCTGGCGACGTTCCTCGGCTACGCGGTCGTATACACGGTGCTTCTCAAGCCGGCCACGCCGCAGAACATCGTCATCGGCGGGGCCTCCGGCGCGATGCCTCCGGTGCTGGGATGGGCGGCCGTCACCAACGACGTCGCGCCCGAAGCCCTGCTGCTTTTCCTGATCATTTTCGTGTGGACTCCGCCGCACTTCTGGTCGCTGGCGCTTTACCGGGCGCGCGAGTACGCCAAGGCAGGATTGCCGATGCTGCCCGTCACTCATGGCGGCGAATATACGAGGCTGCAGATCGTCCTCTATACGGTGGCGCTGTTCGCCGTGACGCTGCTTCCCTTCGCCATCCGCATGAGCGGTTGGCTCTATCTCGCCGCCGCGATGACGCTGGGCGCGACGTTCATCGGCTACGCCGTCGCGCTGCGGCGGCGCTACAGCGACGAGCTGGCCCGCCGCACTTTCCGTTATTCGATTTTCTATCTTGCAGCGCTGTATTCGGCGCTGCTGCTCGATCACTATTGGCGGTGAAGGCGGTCCTGCAACTCTTCAGCGCGGCGTTGCTCGCTCTGGTCTGCGCCGCCTGCGGACCCGACGGCCCCAAGTTCCAGGGCTCGGACGTGACCGGCGTTGGATTCGGCCGCGACTTCAAGCTCACCGATCACAACGGTACGCCGCGCACGCTGCAGGATTTTCGCGGCAAGGTAGTGGTTCTTTTTTTCGGCTACACCCAGTGTCCCGACGTGTGCCCGACGACCATGTCCGAGCTCGCGGCTGTGATGCAAAAGCTGGGACCCGATGCCGAGCGCGTGCAGGTTCTTTTCATAACCGTCGATCCGGAACGCGATACGGCCAGCCTGCTATCCCAATACGTTCCGGCGTTCAATCCGACGTTTCTCGGACTGCGCGGCGACGCACAGGCCACGGCGGAAGTCGCCAAGGAGTTCAAGATCCTCTACCAGAAGCAGCCAGGAACAACGCCCGGAAGCTACACCATGGATCACTCTGCGGGAACGTTCATCTTCGATCCGCAGGGACGCTTGCGCGTCTACGTGAGCTATGGACAGGGGCCCGAAGTCTTCGCGCATGACATCTCGCTTCTGCTGAAAGCGAGCGCTTAAGCTCGAGCAACTACGCCGATCGGCGGTTCTCGATCAGCTCGATCTTGTATCCGTCGGGATCCTGCACGAAGGCAATCACCGTCGTGCCGCCTTTCACCGGGCCGGCGTCGCGTGTGACTGATCCTCCCTTGGCGCGCACCGCAGCACAAGCTTTCGCGGCGTCGGGCACTTCGATGGCGACGTGCCCGAAGCCCGCTCCGAGATCATAGCGCTCGACGCCATAGTTGTACGTGAGCTCGAGTACCGCGCCTTGCGATTCGTCGCCGAAACCGACGAACGCAAGCGTGTACTTCTGCTCCGGGCGATCGGTCGTGCGCAGGAGTTTCATCCCGAGCACATCGGTGTAGAACGCCACCGACCGCTGCAGGTCGCCGACGCGGAGCATGGTGTGCAGTATTCTCATTTGTGGAACCTCAGAATTCCAGCAGCTCGTAGTCTTCCTTGCGCGCGCCGCAATCGGGGCAAGTCCAATTGGGCGGCACATCCTCCCATTTGGTCCCCGGTGCAATGCCCGTGTCCGGATCGCCGACGGCTTCGTCGTAGATGTGGCCGCAGATGAGGCACATGTACTTTTTCATTCGAGGCGCAGCGATTGGAGGTAAGATCGCATTTTAGCAAGCCCGTCGGGGCCTGGACTGCAAGCGTCGGACCCAACAGACTGGTGAAGATGCCCCCCACCGATCAGGATCCCGCTTTTCCTCCGCTGGTGTTGAGCTTTGCCGCGTCGGACCCTTCGGGTGGCGCTGGCATCCAGGCAGACCTTCTCACCCTGGCGAGCATGGGGTGTCATCCGCTTTCGGTGATCACTGCCATCACGGTGCAGGACACGCTCGGCGTCGAAGCGCTGCAACCGATCGACTCCGAATGGGTATCCGATCAGGCGCGCTGCCTGCTCGAGGACATGCCGGTCGACGCATTCAAGATCGGAGCGCTGGGCAGCGTCGAGAACATCGCCGCGATTGCCGAAATCCTCGCCGACTATCCCGACGTTCCCCTGGTCCTCGACCCGGTGCTGGCCTCAGGTCGCGGCGACGAGCTCGCGACTGACGAGATGCTGCATGCGCTCAAAGAGTTGCTGCTTCCGCAAACGACCATCGTTACGCCCAACAGCATGGAAGCGCGGCGTCTTGCTGCGGGCGACGACGAGGAAGAACCCTCGCTCGCCGTGTGTGCAGAGCGCCTGATCGGCGCGGGTGCCGAATTTGTGCTGATCACAGGCACGCACGAGCCCACGCCGCAAGTGGTCAATACGTTGTATGGCAAGAGTGGGGTGGTGCGCAGCGACAGCTGGCAGCGCCTATCGGGCAGCTATCATGGCTCGGGGTGCACGCTGGCCTCCGCGATTGCCGCCATGCTTGCCAACGGCCTCGAGCTCGCCGAAGCTGTGCGCGAAGCGCAGGATTACACTTGGCACGCGCTGCAGAAAGCATATCGCCCTGGCATGGGCCAGCATCTACCCGATCGCTTGTTCTGGGCGCGCGATAGCGATCAGGCGGAACCGCGCGGTGAACCGGGCGAATCATCGCAATCTCACGGCGTTCATCGCCACTGACGTTTGAACCGATGGTCGAAGCGCAAGCGGCGCGGCGCGTGTCGATTTCAGGACTCTATGCGCTCACGCCCGAGCTCGAGAACACGCGCCGGCTCGTCGCGCTCGTAACGGCGGCGCTCGACGGAGGCGCTGCTGCAGTCCAGTATCGCAACAAGACAGCAGGAGCAGCATTGCGGCTCGAACAGGCGCGCGCGCTGCGCAAGCTCTGCTCCGATCGCAGCGCAACGTTCATCGTCAACGACGACATCGATCTGGCGATAGCGAGTGCCGCCGACGGCGTTCACCTCGGCCGCGACGATGTGTCGCTCATGGCGGCGCGGAGCCGCTTGGGCGACAAGGCGCTGATAGGAGCTTCGTGTTATGACTCGCTCGACCGCGCCGAAGCTGCAATCGGCGCGGGCTCCGATTACATCGCTTTCGGAAGCTTTTTTGCTTCCAGGGTAAAGCCGGACGCAGTTCGCCCCGGGATCTCGCTGCTCACCGCGGCAAAGCAGCGGTGGAGCATTCCCATCGTCGCCATCGGAGGCATTACGCCAACGAATGCGGCAGCCTTGGTTGCCGCGGGGGCTGACGCTGTTGCGGTGATCTCTGCGCTTTTCGACGCCGCGAATGCCGAAGGCGTTGCGTCCGCGGCGCGAGCGTTCAGCGCACTTTTTCGATCGCGAGACGTGTATAGGCCCTAGATGAGTCGCAACGACGATCTTTTTGCGCGCGCGCAGCGAACCATTCCTGCCGGCGTCAATTCACCGGTGCGCGCTTTTCGCTCGGTGGGCGGAACGCCGCGCTTTTTCAGCCGTGGCGAGGGGGCGTATTTGTGGGACGCCGACGGTAAGCGCTATATCGACTACGTCGGCTCGTGGGGCCCTGCGATTCTTGGCCATGCACATGCCGACACGGTGCGTGCTGTGCAGGAGGCGGCGACTCGTGGCCTTTCTTTCGGAGCGCCCACCGAAGCCGAAATCGAAATGGCCGAGACGCTGTGCCGGCTGCTGCCGTCGCTGGAAATGGTGCGCCTCGTATCTTCCGGGACCGAGGCGACCATGACCGCGCTCCGCCTCGCACGCGGATTCACGGGGCGGTCGAAGATTGTCAAGTTCGAAGGCTGCTATCACGGACATGGCGACAGTCTTTTGGTGAAGGCGGGCTCTGGCGCGCTCACCTTCGGGCAACCGTCGTCGGCCGGTGTACCGCCTTCGATCGCGGGCGAGACGCTGGTGTTGTCCTATAACGACCTCGACCAGGTGGCCGACGCGTTCGAAGCGCATCCGGACGAAATCGCCGGCGTCATCGTCGAGCCGGTTGCCGGCAACATGAACCTCGTCGCGCCGCAGCCCGGGTTTCTCGAAGGCCTGCGCAGTCTATGCGACAAGCACGGCACGGTGCTCATTTTCGACGAAGTGATGACAGGGTTTCGCGTGCATCTCCAGGGGGCGCAGGGCCTCTACGGCGTCAGGCCCGATCTCACGACCCTGGGCAAGGTCGTCGGCGGCGGCATGCCGGTGGGTGCGTTCGGAGGCCGGCGCGACATCATGGAGCGCATCGCACCCCTGGGCCCCGTGTATCAGGCAGGAACTCTTTCAGGCAATCCGGTCGCGGTGGCGGCAGGGTTGGCCACGCTCAAGGCGATCCAGGCACCTGGCTTTTACGAGCGCCTGGCCGGGCGAACGCGTGCGCTCGTCGATGGTCTGTCGGCCGCGGCACGCAAGGCCGGCGTGGGGTTCTCTGCGCAATCGGTTGGCGGCATGTTCGGCATCTACTTCGCGGCGACTCCACCCGATTCGTTCGCGTTGGTGATGAAGTGCGACAAGGAAGCGTTCAATCGCTTTTTCCATCGCATGCTCGATGGCGGTGTGTATTTCGCGCCGTCCGCTTTCGAGGCGGGGTTCGTGTCCGCCGCGCATAGTGAAGCCGACATCGACCGCACTGCACATCTCGCCGGCGAGAACATGGGGGCGATGAGCTAGCGAAGTGTCGGACGACATGGGACCGATCGCTCCAGCGATGAGCCAAGGTGAGTCGGCGGAAGCGCATCTGCGCGTTGCCCAAGCGCGTGTGCGCAGCGGAGATCACAGCGGCGCAATAGTGGCTTATCGCGACGCGCTGCGTATGAAGCCCGATCTGACCGACGCATTGATCGGGCTGTGCGATCTTTATCTCATCGAGGGCGATTGGGCCGCGGCTGTTGCGACCGCGGATGCGGCGGTCGCGGCGCTCCCGAGCGATACCAACGCACAGTATGTGCGCGGCGGCTTGCTTGGGCTCGTCGGACGTCTGGACGAAGCCGAGCGCGTCACGCGTGAGGCGTTGCGGCTAGATCGTGCGCACGCGGGCGCGTATGCCAATCTCGGCGCGATTGCGACGTGGCGGCAGGACTATTCAACAGCGATTGCCGAATTCGGCAGAGCACTGGCGCTCAAGCCGGATATACAGGAAGCCACTTCCGGGCTCGCTTATGCATTGCTCGCGAGCGGCAGATTTGAAGAGGGATGGCGGCGTCACGAGCTGTCGCGTGCGCTCGGCGTGCTTTCGGGTCGCAAGCAGCCGCCTGTGCTGTGGAATGGCAGTCCGATGTTGGAAGGCACGGTGACGCTGTTCGGCGAAGCCGGCTTGGGTGACGTCATCCAGTTCTGCCGACTCGTGCCGCTTACGCGCAGGCGCGTCGGCCGCCTCGTCTTGTATCTCCAGGAATACTATCGGCCGCTCGAGCGGCTGCTGCAAACCCTCGAGGGCGTCGACGAGATCACCCTAAATCCGGATGCGCTGCGCACCGCGGACGCGTGCCTGTCGGTGTTCAGTCTTCCCTACACTTTCAGTGCGTCGCTGGCGGCGACGCCGGTGCCCGTGCCGTACCTAGCCGTCGACCGCGAATTGAGCGCGCGTTGGGCCGAGCGCTTGCGCGGCGACTCGCTGCGCCGCGTCGGCATCGTTTGGGGAGGCAACCCACGGCTTGCGCAAGCGCGCATCAGCGCGCTCGATCGCAGGCGATCGATACCGCTGCCGCTGCTCGAGTCGTTGTTCGAGACTCCAGGCGTGAGCTTTTATTCGCTGCAGAAGGGCGCCGCAGCGCGCGTGCTCGCCGATTCGAAATTCGCATCTCGCATCGTCGATCACACCGCGCTCATCGAAGACTTCGCCGACACCGCGGCACTGATCGATCAACTCGATCTGGTGATCAGCGTCGACACCTCGGTGGTCCATCTTGCCGGCGCACTAGGCAAGCCGGTATGGATGCTCAACCGCTTCGACTCTTGCTGGCGGTGGGGCCCGGAACGAAGCGACGCGCCGTGGTACCCGTCTCTTCGCATTTTCAGGCAGCCGGCGTTTGGCGAGTGGACTCAGGTGGTCGCGACCGTCGTGCAAGCGCTTCGCGTTTGGACATCCGCCGCCGCTTGAGCCGCCTTCGGCCCAGGTCGAGTCCGGGGGTTGTTAGCAGGTTCTAAGACGACGTATCCTTGGCGCCACCCGTGCGACGTCTGTCGACGGGCGAAGCGAGCTTGAGCTTGTGCAGGTGTTGCACAGGTTGCGAGCCGTCCGGCATCTTTCCGATGAAATAAAAACGCTGCCACGCCTCCTTGAGCGTCGCCGCGTCGCGCGCGTTGAACCTCTGCATGAAGTCGTCACGCCGCTCCTTCCACGCCATGGTCTGTGCCTTCAATTCCGGGTTTTGGTCGAGATCGACGATCTCCGGCTCGACGCTCTGCAGCGCTCCATGGGGCACCGGAAAGATCATGCACAAGGGCTCATCCTTGTCGAAACGCACGGTTCCAGGCCGCGTCATCTGCCAGTTCATGGTGAACGGGTACGGCAGCCAGTCGCTTTCGATGACGCCGGCGAGCGGGGCGATTCCGTCTTTCACGGTGTTGAGCGACCCCGAAGCAAACAGGTCCCATCCAGGCTCGGTGCGAAACAGATACCACAGATGGAAGGTGACGATGCCGTAGGCGAAATGTGAGACAGCGACCTGGGATACCTGCGCACAGCCGTCGAGCGCGGCCAGAGTGATGTCGCGCGCATGGATGCCGCCGTTCCAAGTGATTGAGAGCGCGCAGGGGGAGAGAATCTCCCAGCCGTGGCTGTTGGCGATATTGAGCGGCAGACAGCGGTAGGCGTGATTGTCGCGGATGCGATCCATCCAGGCGCGTGTGGTCGGCGCGGCACGGATCACCGGAGGGTCAGGTTTAAGCGCATAACACGTAAGCTTCATGCCAGGAAGTTCACTGAAAAACGTCGGGCGAAGGCGACATTTTAGACGCGCCGCGTCGTTCGCAGACGACAGTTCCGATGAGGAGTCGAACACAAGGTCTTGATTTGAGCGGCGCGACGGCAAGTAGGGTGCAGTCGCTATGCTAAAATCGCGCGGTTAAATTTTACGCCATGAGCGAGTGAACGACGCATTGCGAAAGCGCCTCGGTGAAATCCTGATCGAGCGTGGCAAGCTCGACCAAGCGGGACTGGAACGCGCGCTTCGGCTGCAGCAGGAGTCGGGGGATAAGCTCGGCGTACTACTGGTTACGCTCGGCGTGGTCGCGCAGCGCGACGTCGCCGAGGCGCTTGCCGCGCAGCTCGGGCTTCCCCTGGTCGAGGCCGCAGGTTATCCCGAGCTTCCGATCCTCGAAGAGCGCGTTTCCGCGCGATTCCTGCGCGAGTCACGCGCGTTGCCGCTTGCCGAAGACGAAGAAGAGCTCGCGCTGGCGATGGCCGACCCGACCGACGGCTACACCGTCAACGCCTTCGAAATGGTCACCGGCCGGCGCGTCAAGCCGCTCGTTGCAATCCCCACCGAGCTCGAGGCGGCGCTGGAACGCCTCTATGGCGCAGGCAAGTCGGCGCTGGGCCAGATCGTAGGCGACGTAGAGCCGCGTGACGACGTCGGTTTCGACGCCGATGTGCAGCAGTTGAAGGATCTCGCTTCCGAGGCTCCGGTGATACGACTGGTGTCGCTAATCATCACCAACGCGCTCGATACGCGAGCCTCCGACATTCATATCGAACCGTTTGAGAACCGCCTGATCGTGCGCAATCGCATCGACGGCGTGTTGCACGAAGTCGAATCGCCACCGCGAAGGCTTTCTGCCGCGGTGATATCGCGGGTGAAGATCATGGCGAACCTGGACATCGCCGAGCGGAGGCTGCCGCAGGACGGACGGATTCGACTGCGCGTACAAGGCAAGGAGATCGATCTGCGCGTCTCCACCGTCCCTACCATGCACGGAGAGTCGGTGGTGATGCGGATTCTGGACAAGGGCGGCGTGGCGCTCGATTTCAAGAGGCTGGGCTTCGAGGAGGACACGCTCAAGGTCTTTCTCGACGTGCTCGACGAGCCGCACGGCATCTTGCTTGTCACCGGCCCGACAGGCAGTGGCAAGACTACGACGCTTTATACCGCTCTCGACCGGCTGAACAAGCCTGACGTGAAAATCCTCACTGTGGAGGACCCGGTTGAGTATCAAATGCCGGGAATCAACCAGATCCAGGTCAAGCCACAGATCGATCTCACTTTCGCCAATGCGCTGCGCTCGATCGTGCGCCAGGACCCGGACGTGATCATGATCGGCGAGATCCGCGACCTGGAGACCGCGCAGATCGCGGTGCAGTCGGCGCTGACCGGGCACCTTGTACTGTCCACCGTGCACACCAACGATGCGCCGTCGACGGTGAACCGATTGCTCGACATGGGCGTCGAAGACTACCTGTTGACCTCGACGATCGTCGGCATCCAGGCGCAGCGGCTCGTGCGCACGCTGTGCCCGCAGTGCAAGCAGCCGTA
>DATFSE010000134.1:0-9556 GCA_035262745.1 Casimicrobiaceae bacterium
CGTCACCGGTCTTCCCAATGACAGCTTTGAGCAACGCTAGCTCCGCGTCTTGAAGGCCAACGAACTCACCATGTCTTAGCAACGCCGACAAAGGATTACGAAAAGTCGCTCGGGCAAACTGGTACCCCGGACAACTGCCGCAGAGAAATGCCCACCGCTTTACAGAGAAAACGCGGTTCAGGCCGAATTTCTGCCGACAGAGACTAAGTCAATGGCGGGCTGCTCTGGGGCAAAACCAGGGTCGCGGCCGAAACATTCGACTTCTGCTGGCAAACAAGGACTACATGGCGGTGGGCGCAGTCCGGTGCGAACCCGTCTCTGAGGCCAGATTGCCTATAACAGTGAATTTTACAGGCAAATCTTAGCGACGTTGGTCCCTACAACTCGAACTGCTGATGCGATGCACCTCGCAAAGCTGCCTCCGCGAAAAGGCCGGCCACCCAAAGTCTCTTCCCGGGAACAGGGAATAACTGGGAATGGGGTCTCCCGGCCGAGCGGATAGAAACATAGGACACTTGGAGAGCGACGGATTAACAGAGGGCTTACAGTCCGTCGCGCACGCCTGTTTCACTCTTAGCGAGCAGGCTGCAATTTTATAGAAAGGACCGGAGTTTTGGCGAGTTCTGGAACTTTCGTGGAACTGGACTCAGGACAGCCGAAGTGGAGCCTGAGCGTTCCGCACGCTTTGGTGCAAATGATGTTTCAAGTGCCGCGTTGCGATCGGCTGCGGTCGCTCGATTGGCCGACCCGATAACTTGAATCTCCCAAAGTGGTCATTGGAAAGACGGCTGACGACCGTAGCGGCCCTTTGCCTGTCCACGAAGCGGTCATTCGCTAAATCGACGACAGTGCGGGTCGGCGCGATGCAGCCGGTTGCCTCACCTTGCTCTTCCGGGAACGGGCCGCATCGGAGCACTTTCGCTCAAACCGGGCTATGGTCGGTCACGCGGGTGCATGGCTCCCGACTTGAGGACGTGGACCCCGGGCTTCGGGTCGCGAATCTCTGCCAACGGCGCGGAAGTCACGGCCCTGGCTGGCACCTGTGATAAGGGCTACCGAGTTGCTCATGCGCAGTCTCCTTCGGGAGGCGTTAGTCGCGCCCCGTATCTCACCGCCGCACGCGGTTTGTTTGGCAAGTGAATACCCGGTGCGTCGCCGCTAGAGAACCTTTGCCGAGCGTTCCAGAAACTCGCGAATAGTTGCAGCGATCTCCGCTGCGTGGGTTTCAAGAGCGAAATGGCCGGTGTCGAAAAAGCGCACGATTGCCTCTGGGACGTCGCGCTTGAACGCCTCTGCCCCGGCCGGAAGAAAAAATGGATCGTTCTTTCCCCATGCGGCCAATAGCGGAGGGCGATGGGTACGCAGGTATGTTTGAAACGCAGGATAAAGGGCGACGTTGGTCTTATAGTCGCCAAACAGGTCGAGCTGCACTTCGGCGGCGCCTTGCCGGCTCAAGTAGAAGTTGTCGAGCGAATAGCCGTCGGGAGACACCGCGCTCGCATCCGGCACGCCATGCTTGTATTGCCAGACGGTGGTCTCGGGAGCCAGGAATTGACGGAGCGCTTCGCGATTGGCTTGCGAATTGTCTTTCCAATAGGCACGGATCGGATTCCAGCCCTCGCTCAGGCCTTCGAGGTAGGCGTTGCCGTTTTGCGAAATGATGGCGCTGACCCGCTCGGGGTGTTTGACGGCAAGTCGAAAGCCGGTCGGGGCGCCGTAGTCGAATACGTAGAGCGCGTATCGATCAAAGCCGATCAGTTCGGTGAAGCGGTCGATCGTCTGCGCGATTCCATCGAAGGTGAGGCCGCGACCTGGCGAATCGGAGAGACCGAACCCGGGCAGGTCGGGTGCCACGATCTGGAAACGATCGGCCAGCATCGGAATGAGATCGCGAAACATATGACTGGAGGTCGGAAAGCCATGGAGCAAGAGGAGCTTGGGGGCGCCTGCTGGGCCGGCTTCGCGGTAGAAGATCTTCGTGCCCTCAGCGGGGATACTGCGATATCGGACGGAGTTCATAAGCGACTTCCTTCTGGCAAGTGTCAGATCATTTGCACTACGAGCACCGGCATGGCTCGGCCTAACCCATGCCGGCTTCGGCGATTGCCTCGTGAATGATTTCGACTACTAGGGTCGGTGCGGTAACTATCGGCGTGTGGTCGACTTCTTGTGCACGCACGCGGGCTTGCATCCGCTGTGCCATGAAACGTTGGGTCTCCGGCAGGATCATGTAGTCCTGTTCCGCTACAAGGAACCAACTCGGCAGGTCACGCCAGCGGGGGCGACCCACGCGCGTGGTGATACAGGAGGGGGCAATCGGTCGCTGCGTAGCCGCGAGCAGCGCCTGCTGCTCGGAGGTAGCGTTGGGCGCGAATGCCTCGGCGAACGCTGCTTCTGGCAGATAGATCAGCCCATGATTGTCGGGCGTGAGCTTTGGCGCCTTGGGATGAGGAGGCGCCCGAGAGAACACATCGGCCACCGTCTCGCCCTCGTCCGGGGCCAAAGCGGCTATGTATACGAGCGCCTCAACGCGCTCACTGCTCGACGCCGCGATCACGGCGCCCGCGTAGGCATGCGCGACCAACACCGTCGGTCCCGGTAGTCGTTCCAGCGTTCTTTCGACCGCCGCGACGTCGCCTTCGAACGATGTCAGGGGTAGCGATGCCGCCAACACCTTGTGACCTGACGCGATCAGGGGACTCATGACCCTAGCCCAGCTCGATCCGTCGGCCCAGGCGCCATGCGCGAGAACCACACTCACCTCACTCGTGCCCATTGTCAGCCCTCCATTGCAGAGCTTACGGATGACGTAACCGCACTGATAAATTGTTAGAGGTTATGCTCTTGCTAGTAACCCGTCAAGGAGCTATTGTTAGGTTACGGTCTGGTTAAAGCACTCGCCCATAGGTTCGTTATGCAGCACACCTCTGCAATGTTCATTGCCGGCGACCCGGCCCTGGACTTCCTCAATTCAGTGGCAACACCCGTCGATGTTGCTGTCGATTGGCTGGACGACGGGGAGGGGCTGCTCAGCTGGCTGCGGCAAGCGCAGCTCGCGCCGGCGCCGCTGCTCAAGGAGGTGCGATCGCAGTCTCGACCCGACGAGTTGGACAAGGTGGCCGAGCAGGCACGGAATCTGCGCGAGTGGTTCCGTGGCTTCGTGGAAAAGGAACGGGGACGTCCCTTGACTCGGGATGACTTCAGCAAGCTGAAGCGCCTCAATCGTCTGCTCGAGCGCGACGATTCCTTCAGTCAAGTCGCGCCGGGAACAAGCAAAGAGGGCCACGCGTTTGAATTGCGCGTGATGCGCAGATGGCGCTCACCCGAAGTGCTGCTGCTTCCTATCGCCGAAGCCCTCGCACGGTTTGTGTGCTCAGAGAACTTCACTTACGTTAAGGCGTGCGAGGGACCTACGTGCACGCTATTCTTTGCAGATCGGACCCGGGGCCGGGCGCGACGCTGGTGCAGCATGGCGATATGCGGTAATCGCGCCAAGCAGGCCGCTCACCGGCACAGACGCAACGCAGATCGCTAACGAGGGCCGCGATCGGAATAGCCGTGATCCGGTCGACCGCTTTCGAGAGCCGGTTGATCGACGGCGGTTGCTGGCCGCAGTGAGAAGTTCATAGGCGTCTGCTTCGCTAAACGCGCACAATCAGCATTGAGCCCAAAAGTGGACGTGCGATCCACTCTCCGAGTGACTTAGGTCAAAGTCAATAGACGGTTCTGTGCCACAGTTGCGCCTGTCGGGCAACGCGTGGCGTCTCCGCTCAAAATCTGCCCGAGAGAGGCAAACGATGAGACTGTTTCTGGTCGTGATTGCTCTGTTTGCGACGTTCCTCGTCCGCACCGGCTGGGCGCAGGGCAATCCGTCTGCTCCGCAAGGCATTTCAATAAAGGGCGAAGTGCTCGAGGTCATGGATGTCGACGCCTTCACCTACCTGCGCGATGCTGTCAAACCTCAATGACATTCTGGGTCTGAGACCGAAGCACGGGCTTGAGCGCGATGAATCCACTAAGTGCCGTACGCAACTCCGTCCGACCACGCGCTAGCTGGCCGGGTTGAGCAACCAATACAGCGTTAGGTTCGTAAAGCTCGAGCGCCCCCTCAAGATCGCCTCGATTAATTGCATCGACAAGTTCATTGACCGTATCAATTGGAGTGGGCATGGATCTATCCCCGGTAGAGCGGTGCGTGTCGAAGAATGGCACCTAACAAAATGTATCTATTCCTAAGCGAAGATAAAGCTCGAAATCGGGGTCAGGACTGAAAGTGCAAAAGCGGAGCAGTGGCTCTGCTGCGGGTGTCCCTTCTAGCCGAAGATCGTCCTACATCGTGCGCCAGTAAGCGGACTTTGAACGCCGCTGTCGACTGCGGGCTCAACCGGTCGACGCAACATCGTCCATCCTTACAGACAAGGGTTTGAAGCCTCATGGCCTTCCGACGACGTGGCTTAGTGACGATCCGAGGTTGTACTAGCACGAGCGAGAGGGACCAGGAAACAGCGCTACTCGCGACTAGTACCGATTTGACAGGCACTTGCAGTTGCGTCTCCTAAACTGGCGCGTGTTGCGCTGACCAGTTGAATCCACAACCCAAAGCGGACAACACCGCATTTGAACGGCGCAACTAACGACCGTAAAGCTCGAGAAAGCGCCGCGCCGCCCTCTCCGCACGTCGCTCGATTTCCTTTGGTCCCGGCGCCTTCTCGAGCCCGAGAAGGATCCAGACCATCGTGTTGCCCCAGAGCAAAGCACCGAAGTCGTGGAGCATCTCGTCCATGTTTCCGTCGGCAAGGAGCTTCGCGGCACGCGCGGATGTGAGCAGTGCTTCGAGTGCGAAGCGCGCGGGCTCGCGGCCGCGCTCGCTGAGCGTGCGCGCAATGGCGGGCGAGCGCTTCGCCTCCGCAATGCCGAGACGAAAAGTCTCGAGCACGGCCGGCTGCGTAATCTCACACAGCAGCGTCGCGCCGTACTTTCTGAGCGCCGCCTCCAGGCTCGCCCTGTCGGTCGGCTCCGGGAAGCCTTCGGGGAGCCGCATGCGATTACCGCGCCTGGCGATGCAGAGAGCGAGCATCTCGTCCTTGTTGCCCACCAGCGCGTAGAGCTCGCGCTTCGAGACGCGGGCGCGCGTCGCGATCTCGAGCGTCGTCGTCGCGGCGAAGCCGCGCTCCACGAAGAGCCCCATGGCGGCCTGGAGGATCCGATCCCGGGCGGACAGGGGGGTTGACATGGTACCCGTTGGTACCGTACGCTTCGCTTTCATGGTACCCAATAGTACCGGAGACGATGCGATGAGTCCACTGGCCCTTCCCCTGGCGACTACCACGAACACGAGGGCGGTAAGGCTCGACGATGCCGCCAAGACCTATCGTACGGGCGATGTCGAGGTGCCGGCGCTGCGCGGCATCTCGATCGACATCCCCTACCACCGCTTCTCCATGGTGATCGGCGCGTCGGGGAGCGGCAAGTCGACGCTGCTGAACCTCATCGGTTGCATCGACGCGCCCACCCGCGGCACGGTGGAAGTGTGCGGGGAAGCGGTCGGCGAGCTCGACGACGACGGCCTTGCGGATTTCCGGGCGCGCAACATCGGCTTCATCTTCCAGACATTCAGCCTGGTGCCGGTGCTCTCGGCCTACGAGAACGTCGAGTACCCGCTGGTATTGGTGGGCACCCCCGAAGCCGAGCGTCGGCGCAGGACGAACGAGGTGCTCGATGCCGTCGGCCTTTCAGCCCACGCTAATCGCCGGCCCAACGAGCTTTCGGGCGGTCAACGCCAGCGCGTGGCGATCGCGCGGGCGCTGGTGAAGGCGCCGCAGATCGTGCTCGCCGACGAGCCCACCGCGAACCTCGATTCGGAAACCGGTGCCGCGATCATCGAGCTCATGCATCGCGTGCAAACCCAATCGCGCACGACGTTCGTGTTCGCCACCCACGACCCCCAGCTCATGTCGGCGGCCGACGAGATCTTCGTGATTCGCGATGGCATGCTCATCGAGCATCGCCATCCGGGGAGCCTGCAATGAAACTTCTCTACAAGACCGCGGCACGCAACATCCTGCGCAACTCGCGCCGCTCGCTCATGACGGGTTCGGCGGTCGCCGCCGGCGCGATCGCGATGCTGCTCTTCGGCGGCTTCGTGCTCTATATCTTCTCGGGCCTCGAGACGATAAACGTCCAGCGCGTGGGGCACTTGAGCGTCTTCCGCAACGGCTACTTCCTCTTCGGCAGCGGCAACCCAGCCGCGTACGGTATCGACGACTACAAGCGGGTGATGCAGCTCATCGCCCAGGACGAGCTAATCCGCCCGCGGCTGAACGTGCTCACGCCGACGCAATCGCTCGTTGGCATCGCCGGCAACTTCTCGGACGGGAACGAGGCCTCGAAGACCTTCCTCGGCGTGGGCGTCATCCCCTCGGCGCGCGACCGCATGCGCCAATGGGACGAGCACAGCACCGGGAACACCTTCAAGCCCGACCATCGTCTTTCCGACGAGGACGAGACGCGCGGGCTGATCGGCGTGGGCATGGCACGGATCCTCGGACTGTGCGGACCGCTCGAGCTGCGAGCCTGTCCGCCGGCGCCCGCGCGGACGGGAGATACCCCGCAAGCCAGGCCGCGCGAGGACCTCGTCGGGCTCGCGCAGCTCGACGCGACCGTGGCTACCGGGGAACCCACCGCGCCGCACCTCGAGCTTCTCGGCGCCACCGCCGGCGGCGCGCCGAACGTGGTGAGCCTCTCGGTCGCCGGCGCCGAGTCCCAGGGCGTGCGCGAGCTGGACGACAACTACATCGCGATGCACCTGGGCCTCGCGCAGCAGCTCGTGTACGGCCGCGGCGAGCACAAGGTGACCGGAATCGTGCTGCAGCTCCACCGCACCGAGGACCTGCCGGTAGTGCGCACGCGGCTGCAGAAGCTCATCGCCGATAACCACCTGGACCTCGAGGTTCGCGACTTCCTCGACCTGTCTCCCTTCTACGTCCAGGTGAGGGCGATGTTCGGCGCGATCTTCATCTTCATCGCGTTGGTGATGGGCGTGATCGTGCTCTTCGCAGTGGTGAACACGATGACGATGAACGTGATGGAACGCATCAACGAGATCGGCACGATCCGCGCGATGGGCGTGCGACGCGGCGGCGTGCGGATGCAGTTCATCCTCGAAGGAGCCTTGATCGGCGCGATCGGGGCTTCCGTCGGCGCGCTCTTCGCCTTCGGCGTAGCCGCACTGGTGAACTACGCGGGCCTCACGTGGATCCCGCCCGGCAACTCGAGTCCGACGCCGTTCAAGGTCGACGTGCTGAATCATCCGCTGCTTGTCGCGAGCACGTGGATCGTGCTCACCGTGGTGGCGATGGCCGCTGCCGTCATTCCCGCCAACCGGGCCGCGAGGCTCTCCGTCGTGGATGCACTTCGCCATGTCTAGGCCAATCGGAATCGTCCTCGGCGTACTGCTCGCCGTGCACGGCGCGCTCGCACTCGCGCAGAGCGCGCAGGAAATCGTCGCGGCCTCGGACAAAATCCGCAATCCCGAACAGCCGTTCCGCACCACGCTCACTTTGACCGAGTACGTCTCCGGACAGGAGCGGTCGCACAGCGGCTTCGTGCTCTTCTCGAAGGAGGATGGCTCGGGGCATTTCAGGAACCTTCTTCAGTACGTCGAGCCGCCGCGCGACGCTGGAAAGCGCGTGCTCCTCGACGGCCGCTCGTTCTGGTTCTTCGATCCCGCCTCGCAGGCGAGCGTGCGCATCTCGGCCCAGCAGCGGCTCACGGGACAGGCCGCCATCGGCGACGTGCTCACGGTGAACCTCGCCGCCGATTATTCGGCGAGCCTCACCGGCACGGAGAGCATCGACGACGCCGCGCGCCAGAAGCGCAACTGCTGGCACCTCGACCTCAAGGCCGCATCCGAGATTGCGGTGTACAACCGCGTCGAGTACTGGGTCGAGCAAGGATCGTTCCGCCCCGTGAAGGGCAAGTTCTATTCCGACAGCGGGCGGCTGCTCAAGATCATCTACTATCGCAACTTCGTCGAGCGCCTAGGTGCCGTCCGGCCCGCGGAAGCCGTAATCATCGACGCGGTGGACAGCTCGCTTGCCACGATCTCGGTCCTCGGCGAATCGCGCTTCCAGGACGTGCCCGATGCGTGGTTCCAGCGCGATTACCTGCCGCGGCTGCAGGTTCGATGAAGGGATGGGGTCTCGCTCTCGCCACGCTTGCATTCGCGGGCATGGCGCTTGCGGCGGATGAGGACAAGGACCTCGATCTGATCCCGGGTCAGCCCAGCCGCCCCGAGAAGAGCGACGCCCCAAAATCCGGCTCGCTCTTCGGCGGCGAGGGTCGCCTGTTCGTCGAAAACGCGCTGACTTCCACCGCGGTGCGAAATGACTTGTTGGTCCCCTTCCCTCCGCCGCTTCCGCCGCGCTGGGAGGAGCGCTTCTTCGGCGATGCCCGGATCGAATGGCCGCTGGCTTCCAACGCCCACGTTGCCTACAGCGGACGCCTGAGTTTCGTCGCGCAGGAGGGGCTCGGATTTCCCAACCGTGGCAACGTGACGAACGACCTGCGCGAGGTCTACGCGAGCATCGAGCCGCAACCGCGCAACTATTTCGACGCCGGCCGCATCAACGTGAAGAGCGGCGTCGCGCTCGGCTTCAATCCGACCGACTTCTTCAAGACGCGCGCGGTGGTCGATCCGCTAACCACCGACCCCAGCGTGCTGCGCGAGGACCGCCTTGGCACGTTGATGATCCGCGGCCAGCATGTCGGAGAGGCGTCATCGCTCACGGTGGCCTATGCGCCGCGCGTGACCAATCCCTCGCCCGTCGCCGTCGATCCGTATCGCGGATTCAACCCGCTCTGGGGACGCACCAACGGCACGGAGCGCTGGCTCGTGAAGGCGAGCGCGCAGTTGGGCGAGGGCGTGAACCCGGAGCTGCTCGCCTACTGGGAGAGCGGCAAGTGGCAGCTGGGCGCGAACATCGCCGAGAGCGTCGGCCAGAGCACGGTCGTTTATCTCGAGTGGTCGGGCGGCCGGCAGCTCGGCATCGCCGAGCAAGCGCTCGCGTTCGCGCGAACGACCGGCACCATTCCGTCCGACGCGCCCAGTGTGTTCATGCAAGGCAACAACGAGCGCTTTCGCAGCCAGGTGGCAGTAGGCGCTTCCTACACGACTGAATCGAAGATCACCTTCAACCTGGAGTATCACTACAACGGCGCCGGTTTCTCGCGCTCGGACTGGGATCGATGGTTCGCCGCGGGCGAGGGCCGGCCCGATTCATCGCCGATTGTTCGCGGACTCTGGTATATCCGCGACTACGCGGCGGGTCAGCAGGAACCGATGCAACGGAATTCTGTGTTCGTGCGCACCGATTGGGTCGATGCCTTCGTGCCGAAGTTGGAGTTGACGGCCTTTGCGCTGGTCGATGCGGGCGACGGATCCACCCGCTGGCAGGTCGAGGCGGACTACGCGAAGACGGATCTCTGGAGTTTCGGCGTGCTCGCGGCCGGAACCACCGGCGGGCGCCACTCGAACTACGGCAGCCTTCCGAGCGAG
>DATFSE010000135.1:0-6704 GCA_035262745.1 Casimicrobiaceae bacterium
CGAGAAATTCTGCAGCCCGTCGTGGACAAGAACGGCTCGCTGTCCTCGGACCTCGCGCCCAACATGGTGGGGGCCAAGTACGTTTTGACCTTTGCGCTTCCCCTCAAGCAGACGTTCATCGACACTTACAGCACGTACCTCAACGCGCACAAGGTCGACAAGCCAGACATCTGGGCTGCACGCGATGCAACACTTCCAGCCGGACGTGACTATAAGCCGGTGGTCGTCGCCATATGGGACAGCGGCGTCGATACCAAGCTGTTCGGTAACGCGGTGGTGAAGGATTCTGGACAGCCGGCCGTCATCGCCTTCGACCGCTTCAACAACCCCGCGACGGGCGAGCTTGCACCGATTCCGGCAGATCTGCGCGACCGCATCCCGCAACTCAAAGCCAGACTGAAGGGCTTCTCCGATCTCCAGTCCAACATCGACAGTCCTGAGGCTTCGGCGGTCAAGCAATACTTTTCCACACTCAAGCCGGAAGAATACAAAGCCGCATTAGAGGAAATTCGTCTCGCCAGCCAATGGATGCATGGCACCCATGTTGCCGGTATCTCGGTCGCAGGCGATCCGTATGCGCGGCTCGTCGTCGGACGTCTGGAGTTCGATTGGCATCTTCTGCCAGATCCATGTCCCAGCAAGGAGCTCTCCGAGCGCGCGGCGCGTGCCTCACAGGCGTACGTCGACTTCTTCCGCAAGCAAGGCGTGCGCGTGGTCAACATGAGCTGGGGCGGCACGGTCAAGGACGAGGAGCAGGGGCTCGAGCTGTGCCACATCGGCAAGACGCCGGAAGAGCGCAAGGCGCTGGCACGCGAATACTTCGACATCGAGAAGAATGCCCTCGTGAAGGCCATCGCCGGCGCACCCGACATACTGTTCGTCGCAGCCGCAGGCAACAGCAACAGCGACGCGTCCTTTGCCGAGGAGATCCCGGCGGACATTTCGGCGCCCAACCTGATCGCGGTTGGAGCGGTCGACAAGGCCGGCGACGAAGCGAGCTTCACCAGCTACGGTCCCACCGTGGTGGTGCATGCGAACGGCTACCAGGTGGACAGCGTGATCCCCGGCGGTGAAAGGCTGGCCGAGTCGGGAACGTCGATGGCCGCGCCGCAGGTCACCAATCTTGCCGCCAAGATACTCGCCGTCAACCCGAAGCTCACTCCGCCGCAAGTCATCGCGATCATCCGCGACACTGCGGACAAGACCGCTGACGGCAGGCGTACGCTGGTCAATCCCAAGAAAGCGCTGGCCGCCGCGGAAGCTAAGCAGGCAGCTCAAGCGAAGAGCTCGTGACGCGGGTGGCTAGGGGCTGCGCTCCTCGCCCCAACCCTGCATCACTCGCGGCCCGCGGCCTCCACGCGACGCGCTTGCGTGTCGGTTGCAAGCGGCGTCGGCCTCTTTGTATTGGCATCAATCTGCACAGGCCCAGTGTCGGCCGCCTGCTCGCGACTCGCCACGCGCGATCCCGCGCTACGCGCGGGTCCCCCGCTGCGGGCTCGCGCGGCTACATCGCAATTCCCCGTCGATCCCCGCCTCGCTCCGCTCGTGGGGCCCCTCGCCGGGCTCTCGCGCCGCTACCCCAGACTGTCGTACCAGATGTTGCGGGCCCAGGCGTCGGCAAACGCGCCTTCCTGCTCGCTGGGTGCGCTGGAAAGACCGCCGCTGCCTGGAACGACCACCATGGTTTTCTGCTCACGGTCATACGCGTGGACGGTAGCGACGTGCACGGCTTCCTTGTCGCTGATATAGCTGTAGCACGCATTGGCGAACATCGGCGCGGAGTTGATTTCGCCACCGCCTAACAGCGCCACAACCGCCGCGGCGCAGATCTTGCCGTGCTGGTTCGCCATGTGTGCAGATTTGGGCATCAGCGGAGCAATCTGGATCGAGTCGCCCAGGATGTGGATGTTCTTCTGCACGGTCGATTCGTAGGTCAGAAAATCGACCTGACAGAAGCGCGCATTGGCGTTCGCCATTCCGAGCTGGCGCGCAATAGCGCCCGCGTATTGCGGCGGAATGACATTGAGCACGTCGGCTTTCACATCCTCGAAATCCAGCTTCGCGGTGAGCGTCGACGCATCGACGTCGACTAGGGTATTGTTGGGCCGGTACTCGATGTAGCCCTTGTAGCGCCCGTTCCACGCGGCGGTAAAAAGCGCCTTTTTCGATTGCACGTCCTCGTTCGCATCGAGGATCAGCACCTTCGATTTCTTTTTCTGCGTCGAGAAATAAAGCGCAGCCTGGCACGCGCGCTCGTACGGAGCCGGCGGGCAGCGGTAAGGCGCCCTGGGAACATGGATGGCGAACAAGCCGCCGTCGGGCATCGCCTCGAGTTGCTTGCGCAAGGCAACCGTCTGAGGACCGGCCTTCCACGCGTGGAGCACCTTTTCGCGCGCACTGGCGCTGTCGAACGATGGAATCTCTTCCCACATGAAGTCGATTCCGGGCGAAAGAATGAGTCGGTCGTAGGGAAGGCTCGCGCCGCTGGCCACACGCAACGCTCGCGCTCCAGGGTCGATCCCGATCGCTTCGTCGCGAAGTCTGCGCACGCCCCAGCGATCGAGCCCATCGTACGCAACGGTTACGTCTGCAATACGGCGGCTGCCGCCGATGACGAGGTTGGATACGGGACAGGAGACGAACTCGGCTTCGCGTTCCACCAGCACAACATCGATCTTGCCGCCGCTCCACATGCGAACGTACTTGGCCGCCGTTGCGCCGCCATAGCCGCCGCCGACAACGACCACCTTCGCAGCGGCGGATTGCGCACGGGCACGGCCACCGAGCGGCAGGACAAGCGATGCCGCTCCCGCTTTGAGAAATCGGCGCCTTGTCCAGCGCGCGGGCAGAATTGCCTTCACTTCGCGTCGGCCGCGGGCTGTGCCGCGAAGTACGCCGCCGCGGCTTCAATCTGCGCGTCGGTATAGCCCTTGGCGAGCTGCTGCATGATCGTCGAGCTCTTCGTTCCGTCGCGGAACTCGCGGACCTGCTTGACGATGGACGCCGCGTCGCGACCGGCAAGGCTCGGGACGCCGCCGCGGCTCCTGCCATTGGTTCCGTGGCAGTTGGCGCAATTCGCTGCGACGTCCCGGCCGAGGTTGGGATCGGCGCCATGCGCCGAGCCAATGCCGATCGCCGCTACCGCGACAAACAGCAGCATTCGAGCTCTCATGATCACATTCTATCGGGTCGATTGAAACGCGGCGCCCACAAAAAACGGGAGCCACTCGGGCTCCCGTTGTCGACATTCGGTGACGAGTCTTAAGCGACCGGCTCGGCTTCCTTGGCTTCGTCGAATTCGAGCGTGATCTTTTCGTTGCCGTCGATGCCGATGGTCACCTTGCCGCCGTTGACCAGCCGGCCGAACAGGAGCTCGTCCGCCAGCGCCTTGCGGATCGTGTCCTGGATGAGCCGCGACATCGGCCGCGCGCCCATCTGCGGGTCAAATCCCTTCTCCGCCAGGAATTCCTTGAGCTCCTGAGTGAACGAAGGCTCGACCTTCTTCTCGTGCAACTGGCTTTCGAGCTCGAGCAGGAACTTGTCGACCACGCGCAGGATGACTTCGTGGTCGAGCGAGGAGAACGAGATGGTCGCATCAAGCCGGTTGCGAAATTCCGGAGTGAAGATGCGCTTGATCGACTCCATTTCGTCGCCGGCTTGCTTGCTGTCGGTGAAGCCGATTGAGCTCTTGGCCAGCATGTCGGCGCCCGCGTTGGTCGTCATGATGATGATGACGTTGCGGAAGTCCGCCTTGCGTCCGTTGTTGTCCGTCAGCGTCCCGTGGTCCATCACCTGCAGCAGGATGTTGAAGATATCGGGATGCGCCTTCTCGATTTCGTCTAACAGCAGCACGCTGTACGGATGCTTGGTGATCGCCTCGGTCAACTGCCCGCCCTGGTCGAAGCCGATGTAGCCGGGTGGTGCGCCGATCAGACGCGACACCGCATGACGTTCCATGTACTCGGACATGTCGAAGCGGATCAGCTCGACACCCATGCAGTATGCGAGCTGGCGCGCGACCTCGGTCTTGCCAACTCCCGTGGGACCGGAGAACAGGAAGTTGCCGATCGGCTTGCGCGGGTTGCCCAATCCTGAGCGTGCCATGCGTATCGCCGCAACGAGCGCATCGATCGCCTGGTTCTGGCCGAACACCACGTTCTTCAAATCGCGATCGAGTGTCTTGAGCGCATTGCGGTCGTCGCTGGAAACGCTCTTCGCCGGAATGCGGGCGATCTTGGCGACGATCTCTTCGATCTCAGTCTTGCTGATCACTTTTTTCTGCCGCGACTTAGGCAGGATCTTCTGCGCCGCGCCCGCCTCATCGATCACGTCGATCGCCTTGTCGGGCAGATGACGGTCGTTGATAAAGCGCGCGGCGAGCTCGGCCGCAGTCGTCAGCGCGGCCGGCGCGTACTTCACGCCATGATGCTGCTCGAAGCGCGTCTTCAATCCCTTGAGGATCTCCACCGTCTCGGCGATCGAAGGCTCCGGAATGTCGATCTTCTGGAAGCGCCTCGACAACGCGTGGTCCTTTTCGAAGATCACCCGGTACTCGTTATAAGTCGTCGCGCCGATGCACTTGAGCGCGCCGCTGTTGAGCGCGGGCTTGAGCAGATTCGACGCGTCAAGCGTGCCGCCCGACGCGGCGCCCGCGCCGATGATGGTGTGGATCTCGTCGATGAACAGGATCGTCTTCGGATTCTCGGTGAGCTGCTTGAGCACCGCTTTCAAGCGCTGCTCGAAGTCGCCGCGGTACTTGGTCCCGGCGAGCAGCGCGCCCATGTCGAGCGAGTACACGGTGAAGTCTTTCAGCATCTCGGGGACATTGCCCTCGTTGATGCGGCGGGCGAGTCCCTCGGCGATCGCGGTTTTTCCCACGCCAGCTTCGCCGACGAGAAGCGGATTGTTCTTGCGCCGCCGGCAGAGCACCTGGATCACGCGCTCCAATTCGAGATCGCGCCCGATGAGCGGGTCGATCTTGCCGGTCTTGGCGAGATGGTTGAGATCCAGGGTGTAGGCGTCGAGCGCGCCGGCTGGTTGCTGTTCGCCGTCGCCGTCTTCCTTGGAAGATTCCGACTTGTCGTGCTTTTGCGGCTCTTTTTTGGTGATGCCGTGAGCAATGTAGTTCACAACATCAAGACGCGTCACGCCACGCTGATTCAGGAAATAGACGGCGTGCGACTCCTTCTCGCCGAAGATCGCCACCAGAACATTGGCGCCGGTCACTTCCTTCTTGCCGGACGACTGCACGTGCAGGATCGCGCGCTGTATCACGCGCTGGAATCCTTGCGTCGGCTGAGTGTCTGCGTCCGAGTGCGGCGAGAGACGCGGAGTGTGCTCGTTGATGAAGTCAGTCAGCACGCCGCGCAGTTCGTCCAGGTCGACTCCGCACGCCTTCAGCACTTCCGCCGCGGAAGGATTGTCGAGCATCGCCAGCAGCAGATGCTCGACGGTGATGAACTCGTGCTGCTTCTGCCGTGCTTCGACAAAAGCCATGTGAAGGGAGACTTCGAGTTCCTGCGCAATCATGATTCGTCCCGGCTTCAAACGCAGTGGTGACGCCACGGCGGCGCACCTGCTGCATCAAAACGTCTTTACGTTTCCTCCATCGTACACTGCAATGGGTGCTGATGCCTGCGGGCGATGTTCAGCACCTGATCGACCTTGGCTGCGGCCACTTCGCGGGTGTACGTTCCGCATACACCCATGCCTTCGCGGTGAACCTGCAGCATCACCTGGGTCGCCTTCTCCCGGCTCATTGCAAACACAGTCTGCAACACCACGACGACAAAGTCCATCGGTGTGTAGTCATCGTTGAGCAAAATCACCTTGTACAGCGGCGGGGGTTTGAGCCGGGTCTTCTCGACCTCGAGAACGTTGCCTTCCTGCTGGTGCATCGCCATGGCCCTGCCGGCAGAACCTCCCTCTAGATGGGTCTATGTTTGATGATTGCAACAGATTTATCAAGTGGCGGTGCGTTTTGGCGTCTAGTTCTTGACTTGGCCGGGATCAGGCGCGTAAAAAAGTATCGTTTGGCTCCAACAATGTCTGCTGTCCCGGTGCGCCGTAGCGCTGGCCGTTGGTAGTACTTGCTGTCCAAACACCATCTATATCAATTGGAGGGAAGTAGGTATATGGCAACCGGAACGGTCAAGTGGTTCAATGACGCTAAAGGGTACGGGTTTATCACGCCGGACGACGGCGGAGAAGACCTATTCGCGCATTTTTCGGCGATTCAGATGAACGGCTTCAAGACACTGAAGGAAGGCCAGAAGGTAAGCTTCGAGGTCACTCAGGGACCCAAGGGGAAGCAAGCCTCAAATATACAGGCCGCTTGAATCAACCCCCGCTCGACAAATTAGAGGCAAGCAGAAACCCGCCGCGAGGCGGGTTTCTGTTTTTGGAGCGTCCGGATCGACGCCGGGAATCTCCTAGCGCCGCAGTGGGATTTGCTCGGTCGGCGCCGCGCGTCGGCGCTCCTAGCCGCGCCCTCCTTGCAGCTGTACCGCACCGTGACGCGCCGCGCGTCGGCCGCCGCGGCCATTCGCGGTCGCTCGCACCCCACGCGCTTCGCGCGCGGGACCTGGCTCGCTGCTCAGGCCGCTACATCCTTTCGATCATCGCCTGGCCGAAGCCGGAGGTGGAGACTTGCTTCGCCCCCTGCATCAGGCGTGCGAAGTCGTAGGTGACAACCTTGTCGGCGA
>DATFSE010000136.1:0-18705 GCA_035262745.1 Casimicrobiaceae bacterium
CGCAACCGAGCTGTCGAAGGCTGCCGACGCCGACCTCAAGAGAATCGGCGCCGAGCTTTTGACCGCGGCGCAGGCGCTCTCGGGCGTCGTCGACTGGGTCGTCGCCTCGTACGGCGACAAGCCGCGAGCCGCGCACGCCGCTGCGGTCCCCTACCTGAAGCTGTGGGGCCTGGTTGCAGGCGCCTGGCAAATGGCGCGCGCCGCGCAGATCGCTTCGCAACGCCTGGCCCAGGGCAAAGGCGACGCGAAGTTCTATCGCGGCAAGATCGCCACCGCCCGCTTCTACGCTGAATCGATTCTGCCGCAGGCGAGCGCACTCGCGCGCTCGATCGCGGGCGGCAGCGAGGCGGTGCTGGCGCTCGCGGACGAGCAGTTCTGACGACCTCACTGCTCGAATCTGGGGTTGATCAGATTGTCGAAGGAAAACACCTCGTCCCACTTTGCCTGCGTAAGAAGCTTCCTCTCCTTGACCACGATCTCGTGCAGGGACTTGCCGGTCTCGTAGCCTTCGCGGGCGATTTCCGCGCATTGCTTGTAACCGAGCGAGGGCTTGAGCACCGTCACGATGCCGAGTGAGTTGAGCACCATGTCGCGAGTTCGCTCTGCATTGGCGGTGATGCCCTGGACGCAATGCACGCGCAGGCTGTCGACCGCGTGTTCCATCGTGGCGATCGACGTGAACAGCGCAAAGGTGATCACCGGCTCCATCACGTTGAGCTGGAGCTGCCCTGCAGAGGCGGCCAACGTTACTGTGGTATCGAGGCCGATCACCAGAAATCCGACCTGGTTGACGACCTCAGGAATCACCGGGTTGACCTTGCCCGGCATGATCGAGCTGCCCGGCTGCATCTGCGGCAGGTTGATCTCGTTCAGACCGCAGCGCGGTCCGGAAGCGAGCATGCGGATGTCGTTGCAGATCTTGGTGAGCTTGGCTGAGGTTCGCTTGAGCACCCCGGAAAGCAGCACGTAGGCGCCGGTGTCGGAAGTCGCCTCGATCAAATCGCCGGCGAGGATGAACTTGAACCCCGTGAGCTCCGATAGATGGCGTGTCGCAAGCTCGGGATAGCCCGGCGCCGCCGTCACTGTTGTGCCGATCGCCGTGGCGCCGAGGTTGATCTCGAGCAGCAGTTGGCGGACTTCGCTGATCCGCTGCACTTCCTCGCCGATGGTCGTCCCCCAGCCGTGGAACTCCTGGCCCAGCGACATCGGCACGGCATCCTGCAGATGCGTACGGCCCATCTTGAGCACCCGATCGAATTCCTTACCCTTGGCGTAGAACGCTTCCTGCAGTCCCCTGAGCGCCTCCGCGTAACTCGTAAGCCGCAGCGCCAGCGCCAGCCGGAACGCCGTCGGATAGACGTCGTTGGTCGACTGGCCGAAGTTCACGTGATCGTTAGGGTTGACGTACTGGTACTCGCCCTTCTTGTGGCCGAGGCGCTCGAGGGCGAGGTTGGCGATGACTTCGTTGGCATTCATGTTGGTCGACGTGCCGGCGCCGCCCTGAATGAAGTCAGTCACGAATTGCTCGCGCATCTCGCCCGCGATCAGCCGGTCGCAGGCTGCAACGATCGCGTCGGCGATTTTGCGATCAAGCACGCCGAGGTCGCGGTTGGCCAGCGCTGCGGCCTTTTTCACATAGCCGAAAGCCTTGACGAAGTTCGGCTCCAGCGACATCGGAATGCCGGTGATGTAGAAGTTCTCCTTCCCGCGCAGTGTCTGCACGCCGTAATAGGCGGAATCGGGAATCTCGCGCTCGCCAAGAAAATCCTTTTCGATCCGATGACTCATGAGGTGATCCTCCTGCAGGTGGGGTGCGCCGGACTCCGTCGATGTCCGGGACGCGATTGTCCAATCCCGCGACAACGCGGAACGTGGTCGGCCGACTGGCTCATTGTGCGCGCGTTCGGTCCAGCCGTGTTGGCCGAATACGGAAGCTCCCGGATGAGCTCGCGTGCGCTCCCTCCTGCGCAATCACAACGCGCTTTGCGCTATGCTTGCCGGCGACGAAGCGCGGCCGCTACAACAAGCTCATCGGAGGAGACTCATGGATTGGCGCAACTGGCTTGCACGCACGATCGCTGTACTGGCCTTCGCCGCACCGCTCACTGCCACAGCGCAAGGTGAGCTCGTCGTCTACTGCACGGTGCAGGAAGAATGGTGCCGGCCTATGGTGGCGGCTTTCGAAAAAGCAACCGGTATCAAGGTCCTGATGACGCGCAAGAGCTCGGGCGAGTTCTATGCGCAGATCAAAGCCGAGGCAGCGAATCCGCGAGGCGACATCTGGTGGGGTGGCACCGGCGATCCGCACCTGCAGGCGGCGGAGGAGGGTCTTACGGAAGCCTACAAGTCGCCCAAGATGGCCGAGCTGCAGGACTGGGCGGTGCGGCAATGGGAGCAATCCAAGGGCCGCACCGTCGGCGTGTACGCGGGGGCGCTCGGTTACAGCTATAACCTCAACGAGGCGAAGAACAAGGGAATTCCCGAGCTCAAGTGCTGGTCGGACCTGCTCATCCCGAGGTTGCAAGACGAGATCCAGGTGGCCAATCCGAATTCCTCTGGAACCTCGTATACGATGCTCGCGACGCTGGTGCAGCTCATGGGCGAAGACAAGGCGTTCGATTATCTGAAGGCGCTGCACAAGAACGTGAGCCAGTACACCAAGTCGGGTGCCGCGCCGGCGCGTGCGGCGGCCACTGGAGAAAGCATAGTCGGCATCACCTTCCAGCACGATGCCGTGGTTCAGGCGATCGCCGGGGCGCCGGTCAAGATCGTCTCGCCCTGCGAAGGCACTGGCTACGAAATCGGCAGCATGAGCATCATCAAAGGCGCCAAGAACATGGACAACGCCAAAAAGTGGTACGACTGGGCGCTCACGGCGGAAGCGCAAAGCATCGGCGCCCAAAACAAGGTCTCCTACCAGGTGCCTTCGAACAAAAACGCCAGCGCGCCTCCACAGGCGCCCAAGTTCAGCGAGATCAAATTGATCAACTATGATTTCGCCAAGTACGGATCGTCCGCCGAGCGCACGCGGCTGCTGAACAAGTGGGACAAGGAAGTCTCCTCCTTGCCCAAGTAGGCGGACCTCGGGCCTGCGTTAAGCCCTAAGTGACCTCTGCCATCGCACCGGCCGTCTTCGCGCCGGCAGCGCGCGACCGGCCGAGCGTCATCGTTGCCTTTGTCGCGCTGATCGCGCTGGCGCTGCTCCCCTGGGGAGCCGGCGGCGGGGCGTCTGGGCTCGCGCGAGCGTTAGCCGGCGATTGGGCGCCGTGGCCGCTGGCGGCGGCCATCGCTGCGGTGCTGCTTGCTTCAGCATCCGGGCGCGACGGGCTGGCCGCGATTTTCGCCGCAATGGGAGTCGCGTGGACCTTCGGCGCGGGCTTCGCCGCAGGCGCTGCCGGCACTGCTTTTGGGCTGGGCGCCGCGGTAGCGCTGACCGCGCTTACGGTTTGCTTTGCGCGCGCCGTCGCGCGGCGGGGTTACTTCGCCGGCGATGCGACGGTCGCAACGCTAGTGGTGATCATTGCAGTGCTTCTGACGATTTTCATTTTCTTCCCGGTGGCGCGGGCGCTGTTCTCGGCGCTCGAGGATGCCCAGGGCCGATTTGCACCGGCACTGATTACCGGGCGGCTGTTCAGTGCTGATATCTGGGGCATGGGCTGCTTCGGGCAGGGGACGCGCTGCGGTGTCGCCATCAATTCTGCGCTGCTCGCGATCGTCGTCGGGTTGTTCTCGACGCTGCTAGGGCTCGCGCTCGCCCTGCTTGTCCAGCGCGGCGGCCGGCGATATGCCGGGCTGTTGAGACTAATGTCGGTCCTGCCCATCGTCACGCCACCGTTCGTGATCGCGCTGGCCATCGTGGTGTTGTTTGGACGCACCGGCCTCATCACCGGATGGCTCGACACTTGGGTCGGCATCCCGCGTTCGCGATGGATCTACGGCCTGCCGGGCGTCGCACTGGCGCAACTGCTTTCGTTCTCGCCGATCGCGTTCATGATCGTGCATGGTGCACTCAGCGCTGTCAGCCCGACGCTGGAAGAAGCGGCACAGACCTTGCGCGCTTCGCGCGCGCGGGTGTTCCGCACCGTGACCTGGCCGCTGCTACGCCCCGCGCTTGCCAATGCGTTTCTGCTGGGCTTTGTGGAGAGCCTCGCCGATTTCGCCAATCCGATCGTGCTCTCGGGAAATTTCGAGGTGCTCTCCACCAAGACATTTTTCGCCATCGCCGGGGCGCAACACGATCCGGGACGCGCGGCGGTGCTGGCAATGGTGCTGCTCGGCTTTACTCTGGTCGCATTCTGGCTGCAACAGCGCTGGCTCGGGCATCTTTCCTACGTGACCGTCAGCGGCAAGGGCGACGCGGGCATTCCAGCACAGCTTCCCCGTGGCCTGTGGCTCGGCTGCTTCGTCACAGCTGTGCTGTGGATCACGTTCACGCTGGTTTGCTACGTCGTCATTTTCATCGGCGGATTCGTCAAGGACATCGGCCGTGGCGACATGACAGCGACCTTCTCGCACTTTGCCGCGGGCTTCGGCGTCGAATGGGGCACGCGCGGCGTGTTTTTCGGCGGCTCGGCCTGGGACAGCTTTTTTACCACGGTGGAGGTGGCAGCGGTGTCTGCCCCGCTCACTGCGCTGATCGGTCTGCTCGCGGCGTACGTAATCACGCGGCATCGCTTTGCGGGACGCCGCGCGTTCGAATTCCTGACCATGGTGAGCTTCGCCATTCCGGGCACGGTGATCGGGGTGTCTTACATCGTCACCTTCAACGTGCCGCCGCTCGAGCTTACCGGCGGCATGGCGATCCTGGTGCTGTGCTTCGTCTTCCGCAACATGCCGGTGGGTGTGCGCGCCGGCGTCGCCGCTCTGGCGCAGATCGACAAGAGTCTCGACGAGGCCTCGGCGACGTTGCACGCCTCCACGCTGCGCACGCTACGCCAGATCATACTTCCCTTGCTGCGGCCCGCGATTCTCGCCACACTGGTGTTCAGCTTCACCCACGCCATGACGGCGGTGAGCGCAGTCATCTTCCTGGCGACGGCAAAATACAATCTGGCAACCGTGTACATCGTCAACCGCGTCGAGGCGGGTGAATATCCGCTCGCCATCGCCTACTCCTCGGTGCTGATCATTTTCATGCTCGCCGTGCTGCTAGTGGTGCAGAAGTCTATTGGTGAAGCGCGGCTCGGCCGCCGCGAGAGTGACGTGCTGGTGGCCGGGCACTAGGTTCCTTCAATGGCCAAGGGCTCCGGCGGCGTCGTTTTCGAGCGGGTGAGCAAACGCTACGGGAACGTGACGGCCGTCAACGATGTTTCGTTTCGGGTCGCCCCCGGGGAGCTGGTGACGCTGCTCGGACCTTCGGGCTGCGGCAAGACGACGACCTTGCGCATGGTGGCTGGGCTCGAGCCGGTATCTTCCGGACGCATATTGATCGGGGACACTGATGTGACGCAGCGGGCGGCCAACGAACGCGACGTCAGCATGGTGTTCCAGTCATACGCGCTGTTTCCGCACATGACGGTGCTGGAGAACGTCTGCTATGGGCCGTTGTCGACTCGGCAGGACAAGGCGAAAGCGCGCGAGCTCGCTCATGCCAAGCTCGCCATGCTTGGACTGACCGGACTCGAACAGCGGCTTCCGTCGGAATTGTCCGGAGGTCAGCAGCAACGCGTCGCCGTGGCGCGCTCGCTCGTTCTGGAGCCGGCCGTGCTCCTGTTCGACGAGCCATTGTCGAACCTCGATGCCAAGCTGCGGCGGCGTGTTCGACAGGAGATCCGCGATCTACAGCAGGCGCTTAAGCTCACGGTCATCTATGTGACACACGATCAGGAAGAGGCGCTGGCTGTCTCCGATCACATCATCGTCATGGAAAGCGGAGGCATCGCGCAGCAGGGTACGCCCAACGAACTGTATGAAAAGCCGGTGACGCGCTTTCTGGCGGACTTCATCGGCGATGCCAATCTGGTCGACGGCGACCTCGACGTCGCTTCCGGCCGCGCGACGTTTTCCGCGGGGGGCGTCAGTGCACCGGTGCTCGCGGACGGACTTGCTACGGGTCCTGTCACGCTTGCCCTGCGACCGCATCGGCTGCGCATCGTCGTGCCAAGGGCAGGATTGTTGCCCGGCGTCTGCAAGCGCGCTGCCTATCTCGGCAGCCGCATCGAATATGTCGTCGCCACCGCCTGGGGCGACCTGCTGGTATTCGACGGCGAGGGGCGCACACCGCGCGCGCGCGACGAAGCGGTGGGCTTAAGCTTCGACGCGGAAAGCGCCATCGTTTTGCGCCGCTGAACGCCACTCGAGGGTGGCGCATCGACTCGTGATTCGCTTCGGCATCGACCTGGGCGGCACCAAGATCGAAATCGTCGCGCTCGATGACGCGGGCAGGGAGCTTCTACGCCATCGCGTTGCGACCCCAAGAGACAATTACCGCGCCACGCTGGAAACAGTGGCAACGCTGGTAACTGACGCCGAGCGGAATCTGGGCGCACGCGGAAGCGTCGGCATCGGCACGCCCGGCTCGTTGTCGCGCGCGACCGCGTTGCTGCGTGGCTCGAATTCGGTGTGCCTCAACGGTCAGCCGATCAAAAGCGACCTCGAGTCGCTTCTGCAACGCGAGGTGCGCTTGAGCAACGATGCGAACTGCTTCGCGCTTTCGGAGGCCATCGACGGCGCGGGTGACGGCGCGGGAGTGGTCTTCGGTGCAATCCTGGGCACTGGCGTTGGAGCGGGCATCGTGGTTCATGGGGGTGTGCTGACTGGTGCCAACGCCATCGCCGGCGAGTGGGGCCACAATCCTTTGCCCTGGCCCACCGACGACGAACGGCCCGGTCCACCCTGCTTCTGCGGCAGGAGCGGTTGCATCGAATTGTTTCTGTCGGGGCCGGGCATGGAACGTGACCACGCGAAAGCAACCGGGCGCTCTACGAGCGCTGAGGAAATCGTCGCTCGCGCATCAGCGGGCGACAACGATTGCGAAGCGACGCTCGCCCGCTATGAATCCAGGCTTGCCCGAGCGCTCGCGCATGTCATCAACATCGTCGATCCAGATGTGATCGTTCTCGGCGGAGGCATGTCAAACATTGAGCGCTTGTACACCCGCGTGCCCGCGCAGTGGGGTGATTGGGTTTTCTCCGATCGGGTCGATACACGGCTCGTATCGCACCGGCACGGCGATTCGAGCGGAGTCCGCGGTGCTGCGTGGTTGTGGCCCGTGGGCGACGAGGCGTAGCATTGGGAGAAAAACAAGGAGAACCATGCCCGGATTCAAGGCCACGCCGCAACGCGTCGTGCTTCTCTATTTCAGCGGCTGCCTTGTGCTGTGGGTCACGATGCTTGCGCTCGCGCTGATACAGGCAAGTCGGGATGCGCCGGCCATGTCACCTGAAGCACCGTGGCTCATTGCCCTTCCGTTCGCGGCGCTCGCGCTTCACGCCGCACTGATCGTCGTTGCCACCTGGGCTTTTCCGCAACGGGTCTTCGGGCACGGCCCCATGGCGGTCATCTTTTGCGCGTTGCCGCTCGCGTGGCTCATTCCTGCGTTCTGGATCGTGCCCGCGCTGCTTTGCGTGATTGGCGCGGCGTACGTCTGGGAAGCGTCGCGTCGCGAGCGGCCGGGCGAGCTTCAGGCGTCGCCGCGCCTACGCGCTCGCAATACTGGGCCGCCGCAAAGCCCGCGCCGCCGTGGTCACATGTTCGGATAGTTCGGGCCGCCACCGCCCTCGGGCGTCACCCAGTGGATGTTCTGGCGTGGGTCCTTGATGTCGCAAGTCTTGCAATGCACACAATTCTGCGCATTGATTTGCAGCCGCTTGCCTGAAGCGCCTTCCGCATCGACGAACTCGTACACGCCCGCCGGGCAGTAGCGCTGCTCGGGTCCGTCGTACAGGGTGAGATTTACCGCCACGGGAACCTTGGGATCGCGCAGTTGAAGGTGCGAAGGCTGATCCTCTTCGTGGTTGGTGTTTGAGACGAACACCGACGAGAGCTTGTCGAAGGTGAGCACTCCGTCGTACGGCGGATAGTCGATCTTCGGCATCTCGGCGGCAGGCCTCAAGCACTCGTTGTCAGGCTTGCCATGGTGCAGCGTCCAACCGACCAGCGCGCCAAGCTTGAGATCGTTGAGCCACATATGCAGGCCGCCGTGCAGGGTACCCAGCGTGTTGCCCCATTTGAGGCCCGGCTTGACGTTGCGCACCTTGTAAAGGTCGCGATAAGCCCATGAAGCGCGAAACGCGTCGCTATAGGCGGCAAACTCGTCGTGCTGCCGATTCTCGACCAGCGCCGCATACGCGGCCTCGGCGCCGAGCATGCCGCTTTTCATGGCGTTGTGGGTTCCCTTGATGCGCGGCACGTTGAGAAAGCCCGCGGCGTCGCCGATCAGCGCGCCGCCGCGAAAAGTCAGTTTCGGGATCGACTGCAATCCGCCCTCGCTGATCGCCCGCGCGCCGTAGGCGAGCCGTTTGCCTCCTTCGAAGAAACCACGAATCGAAGGATGGGTCTTGAAGCGTTGGAACTCATCAAAAGGCGAAAGATGCGGATTGGCGTAGCTCAAGTGCACGACGAATCCGACCGAAACGAGGTTGTCGTCGAGGTGATACATGAACGAGCCGCCGCCGGTCTTGGGATCGAGCGGCCAACCCTGCGTGTGCATCACCAGGCCGCGCTGGTGCTTGTCGGGAGCGAGCTGCCACAGCTCTTTCAGCCCGATCCCGTATTTTTGCGGATCGACGCCCTGCCGCAAATCGAGCTTCCGGATCAACTCTTCAGAAAGCGAGCCGCGGCACCCTTCCGCGAACAGCGTGTATTTCGCGTGCAGCTCCATGCCGGGCTGATAGCTCGGCTTATGCGCGCCATCCTTCGCCACGCCGACATCGCCAGTCGCGACCCCGCGCACGGCGCCGTCATCGGTATATAGAATTTCCGCTGCCGCGAAGCCCGGATAGATCTCCACGCCCAGCGCTTCGGCCTGCTGACCCAGCCAGCGGCACACATTGCCGAGGCTCACGATGTAGCAGCCGTGGTTGCTCATCAGCGGCGGCATCAGGAAATTCGGCAAGCGCCTCGCGCTTTTCTCGCCCAACACCAGGAAGCGGTCCTCGCTGACCAGGGTATTCAGCGGTGCGCCCTGCGCCTGCCACTCGGGCATGAGCTCGTTGAGCGCGCGCGGATCGATCACCGCGCCGGAGAGGATGTGTGCGCCGATCTCGGAACCTTTCTCAATCAGGCACACGCCAAGCTCGCGCTTGTCCACCGCCGCGAGCTGCTTCAAGCGGATCGCCGCGGAAAGACCTGACGGCCCGCCGCCGACGATGACCACATCGTATTCCATCGCTTCGCGTTGCACGAGTAAGACTCTCCAGCGGACGGTGATGGACTGCGTCGATTATAATTCCATTTCTGCGAGCGCCGACCAGTCCATACGCTCAAGATGAAAGCCGCGCGCACCTGCGTTCACGCGACCACCATTCCCATCCGATGGGGCGACATGGACGCGCAGGGCCATGTCAACAACACGGTTTACTTTCGCTACATGGAGCAGGCGCGGATCGAGTGGCTCGATCAAGTGCGGAAGCGCGCAGGACCGTTTCCAGGCCAGGGACAGGTGATCGTCAACGCAAGTTGCACATTCATCGCTCCCCTGGAATATCCGGGCAACGTCGAAGTGCGCATGTTCCTCGAGGCGCCGGGTCGATCGAGCATCGAAACCTGCTACGAGTTGTGGAAAGACGGACGCAAGCACGCGGAGGGTGCAGCAAAGCTGGTCTGGATCGACAAGAAAACGCAACGCTCGGCGCCGCTGCCGGAGCACTTCCGGGCATTGCACGCATGATCGAACACGCGTCATGAACACGCTCATGTGGCAGCCCTCGCCGGAGCGGGTTGCCCGTGCCAACCTGACCGCTTTTGCTGCCCGCATCGCCGCCCGGCACAAGGTCGAGCTGGCCGAGTACGGTGACCTGCATGCCTGGTCGGTCGCTGACCGCGAGAGCTTCTGGCGCGAGCTCTGGGAATATGCGGGCATCTTGGGCGACCCCGGCGATCGCACCCTGCTCGATGGCGATCGCATGCCTGGCGCGCGCTGGTTCCCCGATGCGCGTCTCAACTTTGCGGAGAATCTGCTCTGCCGCCGTGCTCGCGATGATGCCGACGATGCGCTGTTGTTCTGGGGCGAGGACAAGGTCAAGCGCCGCTTGTCGCACGCCGAGCTGTACAGCCAGGTCTCGCGCGTTGCACAGGCATTGCGCGCCGCCGGCGTCAACGCCGGCGATCGCATTGCCGGTTTCCTGCCGAACATGCCGGAAGCGATCATCGGGATGCTCGCGACAGCGTCGCTGGGAGCGATGTGGTCGTCGGCATCGCCGGACTTCGGCGTGCAGGGCGTGCTCGACCGCTTCGGGCAGATCGAGCCCAAGGTGCTCTTCACCGTCGACGGCTACTGGTACAACGGTAAGCCGCAACCCATTCTGGACAAGGTTGCGGACATTGCCGCGCGTCTGCCTACGCTCTCGCGCGTCGTCGTCGCTCCCTATCTCGAAGCAGGCGCGGACGTCGGTCGCGTCGCGCGGGCACTATGGTGGAACGACTTTGTCGCTCCGCACGTGGCTGATGCAATCGCCTTCGAGCGCCTGCCTTTCGCTCACCCGCTGTACATCCTGTATTCCTCCGGCACCACCGGTGTTCCCAAATGCATCGTTCACGGCGCTGGAGGCACGTTGCTACAGCACGTGAAGGAGCACCGCCTGCACGGCGACATCAATGCCGGGGACCGCTTGTTCTACTTCACCAGCTGCGGCTGGATGATGTGGAACTGGCTCGCTTCGGGATTGGCCTCGGGCGCGACACTGTTGCTCTACGACGGCTCCCCGTTCGTCGATCAGGGAAGGATCCTGTGGGATCTCGCCGAGCAGGAGCGCATGACGCACTTCGGCACGTCAGCCAAGTACATCGATGCGCTCAAGAAATCCGGCCTCGTGCCACGCAACGACTACGCTCTGCAACCGCTGCGGACGATCCTCTCCACCGGAAGCCCGCTTGCGCCGGAAGGCTTCGACTACGTCTACGAGTCAATTAAAAGCGATGTCTGCCTGTCGTCGATATCCGGTGGCACCGATCTCATCGCCTGTTTTGCGCTGGGGTGCCCCACGCGTCCCGTGTGGCGCGGAGAGCTGCAATGTCGCGCGCTGGGCATGGCGGTCGAGGCCTACGACGACCAAGGCAAGCCGATCCCTGCTGGGAACAAACGGCGGGGCGAGCTTGTCTGCACCAAAGCCTTTCCATCGATGCCCATCGGGTTCTGGAAGGACCCAGGCGGAGCCAAGTATCACGCTGCGTATTTCGAGCGCTTTCCCGGCGTCTGGTGCCACGGCGACTATGTCGAGCTGACCGAGCACGATGGAATGATCATCTACGGGCGTTCTGACGCCACGCTCAACCCTGGCGGTGTGCGCATCGGTACCGCCGAGATCTATCGTCAGGTCGAGCAGCTCGACGAGGTGGTCGAAAGCCTAGTGATCGGTCAGGACTGGCCTCCGGGAGAGCTGGGCGATGTTCGCGTGGTGCTCTTCGTGCGGTTACGCGACGGCGTCAATCTTGATCAGGCGCTCATCGACAAGATCAAGCGACAGATTCGCAACAACACCACGCCGCGCCACGTTCCCGCCAAGGTGGTCGAGGTTTCCGACATTCCGCGCACCAAGAGCGGCAAGATTGTCGAGCTGGCGGTACGCAACGTGGTGCATGGCGAAGCGGTGAAGAACATCGAAGCACTGGCCAATCCCGAGGCGCTGGAGCAGTTTCGAGACCGCAGCGAGCTCAAAGCCTGATGAGCCGATGCTTATCGTAGCGCCATGAACCTGATCGCGATTCTTGGCGCGCTCGCGCTCGAGCAGTGGAGGACCTTCCACTGGCGTGGCAGCTTCAGGCACGCATTTCGCCGCTACGCCCGAGCGCTGGAGCGGCGTTTAAACGCCGGCACGCCGCAGCAGGGCGTGGCCGCGGCGGTGCTGGCGCTTGGGCCCCCCGTAGGGCTAAGCGCGGCGATTTACTGGCTGTTCGACGCGGCGAGCCCTTTGCTGAGCCTTGCCTGGAATGTAGTGATTCTCTATTTGTTCGTCGGGTTTCGACATTTCAGTCACGCTTTCAGCTCGATCGCCGAAGCCCTGAAGGCAGGCGATGCCATCTCTGCGCGCCGTCGCTTGGCGGCGTGGCGCGGAACCGACGCCGTCGCTGCGACTGCGGACGAGCTTCCCAAGCTCGCCATTGAGCAAGGCTTGAAGGACTCGTATCGCTATGTATTCGGCACGCTGTTCTGGTTCGTCTTGCTTCCCGGGCCGGCAGGAGTCGTTTTGTATCGGCTGACGACGCTGCTCGCGGAGCAATGGCGAGGAGATGAGGTCACGCCGATGGGCACCCAGCTCGCTCGCTTCGGCCGACCGGTGCAGAAGCTGCTCGAATGGCTTGACTGGATTCCGGTGCGGATGACGGCGATGACCTTCGCTGTGGTCGGCGACTTCGAAGATGCGATCTATTGCTGGCGTACGCAATCGGGCCAATGGCCTTCGCGGCACGAAGGCATCCTGCTCGCGAGCGGAGCGGGGGCGCTTGGTTGCACCATTGGCGGATCGCTGACCGGGCCGACTGGCGAGCCGGAGTTTCGCCCTGAGCTGGGCATGGGCGACGTTGCCGATCCCGACATCATGCCCAGCGCCATTGGGCTGGTGTGGCGCGCGCTGCTGGTGTGGCTGGTGCTCCTGCTGCTCATAACGCTGGCGTATTGGGCGCCGTAGTGGGACCCCGCGCCGGGCTCTCGCGCGGCTACAGCGCCAGCTGATCGGTCTTCGCAGCGCAAATGCAGTCGTTGAGCGTCACGCCGCCGGCGTCGTGCGTGGACCAAGTGACCTCGACGCGGTTGTAATGCACCGACAGGTCGGGATGGTGGTCTTGTCGGTTGGCCATCCAGGCGAGCGCATTCACGAAGCCGATGGTTCGGTAGTAGTCGGAGAAGCGGAAGGTCTTGCGCAGCTCGCCTTCGACGTGCTCCCAGCCCGGCAATGCCGGAAGGCGTTGCCTCAGATCGGCCGCGGCAAGGAGCCCGGCGCCGGGGCGGCAGCTCAACGAAAGAAGATCCTCGGACGCAGAACTGGCGGACCGAGCCATGGCCACTCGCTCGCGTCAATTGCCTGCAGCTTCGAGACGCGCGATACGCGCCGCAGCAGGCGGGTGTGAATCATAGAACGCGGAGTGCAGCGGGTCCGGGGTGAGCGTGCTGGCGTTGTCTTCGTAGAGCTTGACCAGCGCCGCAATCAGCGCCACAGGCGATGCGTTGCGCGCAGCATAGGCGTCAGCCTCGAACTCGTGACGTCGCGAATACAGCGATGAGATCGGCGCCGCCAGGAAAGTGAACACGGGCAACGCGAGCATGAAAAGAACCAGCGCGACTCCGTAGCGCGGTGCGTCGCCCGGAACGCCGAGACCCGCGTAGAACCATGGCTCTCCGATCAGCCAGCCGAGCAACGCCAGCAATATGAGGCTTCCGCCCGAGAACCACGCGGTGCGCTTGAGCACGTGCTTGAGCTTATAGTGCCCCAGCTCGTGTGCGAGCACTGCCTCGACTTCGTCAGCGCGGAGTCGCGACAGAAGCGTATCGAAGAACACAATCCTGCGCGCGGCACCGAAGCCGGTGAAATACGCATTGCCGTGGCTGGAGCGTCTGGATCCATCCATGACGAACAGTCCTTTTGCCGCAAAACCGCAGCGCGCCAGCAGCCGCTCGATGCGCTCGCGAACAACTGCGTCGTTGAGCGGCTCGAACTTGTTGAACAGGGGAGCAATCAACGTGGGATAAAGCGCCAGTACCAGCACCTGGAACGCCACCCAGGCGATCCAGGCGTAGAGCCACCACATAGCTCCTGCGCGCGCCATCAGCCAGAGCACCAGCGTGAGCAGGGGAATACCGAGCAAGGCACCGACCAGAGCGCCTTTGGCCAAGTCGGCTATCCAGAGTCCGAACGTCATGCGGTTGAAACCGAAACGCTGCTCAATGACAAAGGTCCGGTACCACGACAGGGGCAACATGACCACCGCGCAGACGACTGCCACGCTGACGACCAGCAACACGTCGCGCCACAAGGAATCCAGGCCGAGCCCGCCGATCGCGGCAGCGATCCAAGCGACACCACCACCGAGCGTCAGGAGCAGGAGGAGGGAGGCGTCTAGCAACGTGTCGACGGCGGAGAGCTTGGTGCGTGCGATGGTGTAGTCGGCGGCTTTGCGATGCGCATCGGCGGTGATCCGGGATGCAAAGTGCGCTGGCACCGCTTGCCGGTGCGAACGCACATAGCGCACCTGCCGAAGCGCGAGCCACAGCTGCAACGCCACGGAAACGGCAAGAAGAACCAGGAAGATGCTCGAGAACAGTGTTGCGGAGGACATGCGCTGCGGCACGCGTATGCGAGAATATCCTTGCATTCTACGCCAATCAGGGTTTCCCTAGACCATCCGAGCCGCCATGCCGCAGGACGCAAACCATCTCGTCTGGATCGACATGGAGATGACGGGGCTGAAACCCGAGACGGATCGCATCATCGAGGTCGCGCTGGTTGTGACAGACAATGCGCTCTTGACAGTCGCCGAGGCGGCGGTGATGGTCGTTCACCAGGACGACGCCACCCTCGCCGCAATGGATTCGTGGAACCAGTCGACGCACACCCGCTCGGGACTGGTCGACAAGGTCAAGGCGTCGACTCACGACGAAGCAGTGGTCGAAGCGCAGATGCTCGCATTCCTGCGCGAGTATGTGCCGGCCAGGGCCTCGCCCATGTGCGGTAATTCGATTTGCCAGGACCGACGCTTCCTCGCGCGCTGGATGCCCGAGCTCGAGGACTACTTCCACTACCGCAATCTCGACGTGTCATCGCTCAAGGAATTGTGCCGGCGCTGGCAGCCCGACGTTGCCAAGGGCTGGGTGAAGCAGGGCAAGCACGAAGCGCTTGCCGATATCTACGAATCCATCGAGGAGCTCAAGTATTACCGCGACCACTTTCTCAAGTGCTGAACCCAGGTCGCTGGGGATGAACTTCTGCAGCCAGTGTGGCGCTGCGGCGATCGAGATTCGGATTCCCGAGGGCGACACGCTCCCGCGCTATGTCTGTGCGGCCTGCAAGACGATCCACTATCGCAACCCGAAAATCGTCGTCGGATGCCTGCCCGAGTGGCAGGAGCAGGTCCTGCTGTGCAAGCGAGCGATCTCGCCTCGCCAGGGTCTGTGGACGCTGCCGGCGGGGTTCTTGGAAAACGGAGAGACGCTCATGGCAGGCGCGCTGCGCGAGACGATGGAAGAGGCGCGAGCGCAGGTGGACCTGGGCAGTCTGTACACCGTGATCAGCCTGCCCCACATCAGCCAGGTCTACATGATGTTCCGCGCGCGGCTCGCTTCGCTCGATTTCGGGCCCGGGCCCGAGAGCCTAGAAGTAAGTCTGTTCAGCGAGGAAGACGTGCCGTGGGACGAGCTTGCCTTCCGCACCATCACGCGCACGCTGCGCAACTACTTTCTCGATCGCAAGCTCGGCGCGATGCCGTTACATGTCAGCACGATCGAGCGGCGCACCCAGCGCGATCCCTCACTGCTCGGCGCCGGTTGAGGCGCCTCGCACAGAAATTCCGGTACACTCTGGTGATCGTCCCTCGGGTGGTCATGCTCGACGTCGACCGCACAGATCGAACGAATTCTGCGGCAGCGAGTGGACCGGCGCTTGGAGGATCCGATGTTCAATCGATGCACCCGCGCCGTGCTGGCGCTACTGGCTGGATTGTTGCTGGCGGCGCCTGCGTGTGCAGACACAGCGCGCATTTCGATCACGACCGGCGGCACCGGTGGTGTCTATTACCCGCTGGGCGGCGGGATGGCCAACCTGCTGTCGAAATACGTCCCGGGGTTGCAGGCGACCGCCGAGGTTACGGGCGGGTCGGTGGACAACCTGAGGCTCATCGGTTCCGGCAAGTCCGAAGTCGGCTTCTCGATGGTCGACTCGGCGTGGGATGCGGCTCATGGAACAGACAAGTTCAAGGACGCCAAGGTCAACGTCCGCACGCTCATGGTGCTCTATCCCAATCGCATGCAGATCGTCACTATCGAGGGAACCGGCATAAACACGCTTTCCGATATCCGCGGCAAGCGTGTATCGACCGGCTCGCCGGGCAGCGGCGTCGAGGTGGTAACGCTGCGGCTGCTCGAGGCGATGGGGCTCGATCCCAAGAAGGATTTCAAGCAAGAGCGGCTGGGCGCATCCGAATCTGCGAACGCCATCAAGGATCGCAAGATCGACGCCTTTTTCTGGATAGGCGGCGTGCCGACTGCGGCACTCACCGATCTCGCGGCGACGCCTGGCATCAAGATGAAGCTGCTCGATCATGCGCAATACGCTGATGCCATGAACAAGAAATACGGGCCGCTCTATGCCAAGGGAACGCTTGCAGCCAACAGCTACCCCGGTCAGGACAAGCCGGTCGCCATCATCGACATCTGGAACATCCTAGTTACCGACGACAAGATGAGCGATGCGATGGCCTACAACATCGTCAAGACGCTGTTCGAAAAAAAGCCTGAGCTGGTCGCCGTGCACCGGGAAGCGGAGAACATCGATATGAAGAACCAGGCTGTCGGCTCGCCGGTGCCGTTCCATCCAGGAGCGAAGAAATACCTGGAGGAGCATGGCGTGAAAGTCCAATAGGATGAGGGCCGGCTGACACACCATTCGTGCAAGAACGGTGCGGCGACTTCTCAAGGAACGTTCGCGTGCCCGACCCAAACGTCCCCGCTCGGCCTGTTGAGGAGCCCCTCGTCACCGACGAGGCCTTCAAGAAGGCCGAGGAGTTTATCGAAGAAGAAGAGGGTGCGGTCAGCCGTTTCCGCGGCTGGCTGAACACAGCAACGACGGCTCTACTCGTCGTAATGAGCCTGTTTCATCTGTATGCGGCGGTCGAGATCGTGCCGGCGCAGGTGTTGCGCCCGGTCCACGTCGGATTCGTGCTGCTGCTGGTCTATCTGCTCTTTCCCATCGCACCGCGTTTTCGCGACCGGCTGATGTGGTGGGATGTTATCTGCGCCATGCTCGGCATGGCGACCATCGTCTACCTCCTTGCGGGAGGCGACGATTTCTGGGACCGCAACGTTGTTCCCACGCGGATGGACGTTTTCTTCGGTGTCGCGTTCGTGCTGCTTGTGCTCGAGGCGTGCCGGCGCACCTCGGGATGGATCATCGGCGGCGTCATTGTCGCGTTCCTAGCTTACGCATTCGCCGGACCCTGGCTGCCCGGGCAGTGGGCGCATCGCGGCTACGACGTGTCGAGCATGTCGGGCTTCCTATACCAGACCCTCGAAGGCATCTTCGGCACCACCGTCGACGTGTCGTCGTCGTTGATCATCTTGTTCACGATTTACGGAGCCTTCCTTCAACACTCGGGCGCGGGCAAGTTCTTTCTGGATTTCAGCTTCGCCGCCATGGGTGGCAAGCACGCCGGGGCAGGGCGCACTGTCGTTCTCGCTTCTTTTCTGCTCGGCGGTCCTTCCGGGTCGGGCGTTGCCACGACCGTGACTATTGGATCGGTGGCTTACCCGATGCTTGCGCGTTCCGGTTACGGCAAGGAGGCCGCCGGCGGGCTGCTTGCCGCAGGCGGTCTGGGCGCCATCATTTCGCCGCCGGTGCTCGGCGCCGCGGCGTTTCTGATCGCCGAATTCCTCAAGATCAGCTACCTCGACGTGATCCTCATGGCGACGGTGCCGACCATCCTCTACTACCTCTCGCTGTTCGTAATGGTGGAGTTGGACGTGCGCAAGTTCGGGATGCCGCCGGTTGCGGTGGAGATGTTGCAATCGGTCTGGCAGCTGACTCGCCGCTACTGGTTTCATTTCCTTTCGCTGGTCGCCATCCTCGCCTTCCTGTTATGGGGCTTCTCTCCCGTTTCGAGCGTCTTCTGGGCGACGATGGTGACCTTCGTGGTGAGCTTTCTCGATCGCGACTCCGCGCTCGTTCCGCGACGACTGATCGCAGCGCTCAAGGACGGCTCGCTGCAGGTGCTCACCGTCGCGGCAACCTGCGCCGCCGCCGGGATTATCGTCGGCGTCGTTGCCAAGACCGGGCTGGGACTCAAGTTCAGCGCAATCGTCATCGACTATGCCGGCGGAAGCCTGATGCTGACTGCGCTTTACACGGCCTTGATCGTCTGGATTGTCGGGCTTGCGGTGCCCGTGACCGCGAGCTACATCATCTGCGCGGTGATCGCGGCGCCTGCGCTCATCAAGCTGGGCGTTCCCGACTTCGCCGCGCACATGTTCATTTTCTACTACGCCGTATTGTCGGAAGTCTCGCCGCCCACGGCGCTATCACCCTTCGCAGCCGCGGCGATCACCGGAGGCGACCCCTACAAGACGACTATGCAGGCATGGAAGTACACCTTGCCCGCATTTGTGGTTCCGTTTGTATTCGTGCTCGATCCCGCGGGTGTCGGATTGCTGCTCAAAGCGCCGCCCGCAGGCTCCTGGTTTGCCGTTGCGTGGATCGCATTCACCGCGTGCCTCGGCATCGCGGCCTTGGCGGTGGGCGTCCAGCGGTGGCTCATCAGGCAACTATCGATCGTCGAGCAATGGGTGATGATCGTCAGCGGACTGGCGCTGATCTATCCTGCGCCCGCGGCGGACCTAATCGGTCT
>DATFSE010000137.1:0-5045 GCA_035262745.1 Casimicrobiaceae bacterium
ATGGGTCACACCGCGGTCTCCACGCAGCTTGGCTTCATGGGCACGATCGCCTGCGCCGATATCCGTGCTGACCTGCCGAAGATCGCCTGCCCGACACTGGTGATCACCACCGAGCGGAGCGGGCTCGGCACAGTCGAGGAAATGCGGGACTGGCAACAGCAGATCCGCGATTCGGAACTGCTGGTCCTGCCTGGCGATTCGTATCACGTGGCGGCGACGCATGCGGATCGCGCCGCGGATGCGACGCTCGACTTCATCGCACGCCGCGGCGGGTGAGCGTCAGCGCCCAGCTTCCTGCGCGGTCAGACTGAGCCCGATCAACCGCTCCAGGCTTGTCTGATCGGCCATCAGCGTTTGCGATGCTCCGCGCAGCGCGATGCTGCCGCGCTCGATCACCACAGCCTCGCGCGCGAGTGCCAGGGCAATCTCCGCGTGCTGTTCGACCAACACGATCGCCATCCCCTGTTCCGTCATCATCCGGCCGATCGCATCGACAAGTTCCTCGGCGATGATCGGCGCCAGTCCCTCCAGCGGCTCATCGAGCAGCAGCAAGGCTGGATTTGTCATGAGCGCACGGGCGATGGCGAGCATCTGCTGCTCGCCGCCGGAGAGATGGTTGCCCATGTTGTGCCGTCGCTCAGCCAGTCGTGGAAACAGCCGATAGACGGCAGCGAGATCCCAGCGGCCGGCACAGGCGGCGACGGTCAGGTTCTCCTCGACCGTGAGCGACGGGAAGATCTCGCGCTCCTGCGCGACCCAGCCGATGCCCAGGCGTGCGCGGCGATGCGGCGCCGCCCTGCCGATATCGCGCCCGCGCCAACGGATGCCGCCGGAGGCAAGGCGCGTGAACCCCATGATCGTCAACAGCAGCGTCGTCTTGCCGACGCCATTGCGGCCAAGCAGCGCCGTGCAGGCGCCCGCCGGAACGTCGAAAGCGACCTGGCGAAGAATGTGGCTGCCGCCGTAGTACTGGTTCAGCGCTTTGACCGCGAGCATGTCTTGTCTGTCCTAGCGTCCCAGGAACACTTCGATCACCTGCTCGTTGGCCTGGATGTCGTCCATCGACCCTTCGGCGAGCACGCTGCCTTCGTGCAGGACGGTGACCTTCTGTGCGATGCGGCTGACGAAATCCATATCGTGCTCGACCACGATCAGGCTGTAGCGTCCCGCGAGCGACACGAAAAGCTCTGCGCTACGCAGCGTCTCGTCGTCGGTCATGCCGGCGACCGGCTCGTCGAGGAGTAAGAGTTGCGGCTCCTGCATCAGCAGCATGCCGATCTCCAGCCATTGCTTCTCGCCATGCGAGAGCAATCCGGCGGGACGTGTCGACTCAGGCAGAAGCTTGATCGTCTCCAGCGTTGCAGCGATATGATCACGCGCGGCACCGTTGAGCCGCGAGCGCAGTGTTGGCCATACCCGCTTGTCCGCTTTCAGCGCAAGCTCGAGGTTCTCAAAGACGCTGTGCTGTTCGAACACCGTCGGCTTCTGGAATTTGCGCCCGATGCCCGCGCCGGCGATTTCCGGCTCGGACATCCGCGTCAGATCGATGGTCTGGCCGAAGAACGCCGTCCCGGTGTCGGGACGCGTCTTGCCGGTGATGACATCCATCATAGTTGTCTTGCCCGCGCCGTTGGGACCGATGACACAGCGCAATTCCCCGGCGTCGATAACGAGCGACAGATTGTTGAGCGCCTTGAATCCGTCGAAGCTCACCGAAATGCCGTCCAGGTAGAGAATTCCTTTGTGCGTCGTGTCGACGCCTTCGCCGAGCACACGCGCGCCGCTGGCGACAGGATCGTCCCACTGCTCGCGCACCGCCGCGGCGTCGCTCATGGCTTCTTGCGTCGGGCGAGCAGCCCGGCCAGCCCGCGGGGCAGGAACAGGGTTACCAGGATGAATAAAAGCCCCAGCGCGAACAGCCAGTACTCGGGCAACGCCTTGGTGAACCAGCTCTTGCCCAGGTTGACCGCCGCCGCGCCGATCACCGGCCCGATCAGAGTGCCGCGGCCACCCACCGCAGTCCAGATGGCGATCTCGATCGAATTGGCCGGGGACATCTCGCTCGGATTGATGATGCCGACCTGCGGCACGTACAGCGCGCCGGCGATGCCGCAGATCATTGCCGAGACGGTCCAGATGAACAGCTTGAAATAGACCGGATCATAGCCGGAGAACATCACGCGGCTCTCGGCGTCGCGGATCGCAGTGAGCACGCGACCGAGCTTAGAAGTCACGATCCAGCGCGCGAGCAGAAGAAAGCTGAGCAGCGCAGCGCCGGTGATCGCGAATAGCGCCATGCGCGTCTGCGGTGCGGCGATGGGGAAGCCCAGGATGCGCTTGAAGTCGGTGAAGCCGTTGTTGCCGCCGAAGCCTGTATCGTTGCGAAAGAAGAGCAGCATCGACGCGTAGGTCAGCGCCTGGGTAATGATCGAAAAATACACGCCCTTGATGCGCGAGCGGAAAGCGAAATAACCGAAGACGAAGGCGAGCAGGCCCGGGACCAGCACCACCAGTAGCGCCGCATACGCGAAGTGATCGGTGAAGCTCCAGTACCAGGGATACTTCTTCCAGTCGAGGAAGACCATGAAGTCGGGCAGATCGCTCTGATACACGCCGTCGCGGCCGATCGAGCGCATTAGATACATGCCCATTGCGTAGCCGCCGAGCGCGAAGAACAGGCCGTGGCCAAGGGAAAGGATACCGGTATAGCCCCAGATCAGATCCATCGCCAATGCGACGATGGCGTAACACATGATCTTGCCGATCAGCGTCACCCAATAGTCCGATAGATGCAGCGCGCTGTCGGCGGGAACGACCAGATGCAGGATCGGGAAGGCGACGAACAGCACGAAGGCGGCCGCCACGTAGAACGACCATCCGCCCGGCGAGAGCAGGCGGACCAGGCTGGGGCCGCCGGCCGGCGCCAGAGGTACGAACGAGGCGCCCATCATGCCTCAGCGGTGCGGCCTTTCAAGGCGAACAAGCCCTGCGGCCGCTTCTGTATGAAAAAGATGATGAACACCAGCACGGCGATCTTGGCCAGCACCGCGCCCGACCACGCCTCGAGAAACTTGTTGACGATGCCGAGCCCCAGCGCGGCGTAGACGGTGCCCGCCAGCTGCCCTACTCCGCCGAGCACGACGACCATGAAGGAATCGACGATGTAGCCCTGACCGAGATCGGGGCCGACGTTGCCTATCTGCGAAAGCGCGCAACCGGCGAGCCCTGCGATGCCGGAGCCGAGGCCGAATGCGAGCGTATCGACCCGCCGCGTGGGAACCCCGTTGCAGCTCGCCATGGCCCTATTCTGCGTCACTGCCCGCACGAACAACCCGAGGCGCGTGCGAGTAAGCAGCAGCCACATCGCGAGCAACACGAGCGCGGCGAAGCCGATGATGATGATACGGTTCCAAGGCAGAACGACGCCGGTCACCGCTTCCACGCCACCGGACATCCACGAAGGATTTTCGACCTGCACGTTCTGCGCGCCGAAAATGGTGCGCACCGTCTGGATCAATATCAGGCTGATGCCCCAAGTGGCGAGCAGCGTTTCCAGCGGCCGTCCATAGAGAAAACGGATGACGCTGCGCTCGAGCGCCATGCCGACCAGCGCGGAGGCCGCGAACGCCACTGGCACCGCACAGAGCAAATAGCCATCGAACGCGCCGGGCGCATACTTGCGGAAGAGATTCTGTACCACGTAGGTTGCATACGCGCCGACCATGATGAGCTCGCCGTGGGCCATGTTGATGACGCCCATCAGGCCGTAGGTGATGGCCAGCCCCAGCGCGGCGAGCAGAAGGATGCTGCCCAAGCTGACTCCGCTGAAAACGCGCCCGATCATCTCGCCGGTCGAAAGCTTGCTTTCCACGGCGCGCAGCGATTTCTCCGCCTCGGCGCGCACCTCGGCGTCGGGCTCGACATAGACATCGCCTTTCTTCTCCAGGATGGCGAGCAGCAGCGTCTTGGTGCTGGGGTTGTTGCTTTCCGCCAGCGCCCGGATGGCGGCGACGCGTGTGGCCTTGTCGTTGCTCGCAAGCTGAACCGAGGCGCGAGTGATGATGAGCAGGTCCTTGATCTCTGGGTCACTTTCTTTCGCCAGCGCGCGATCGATCGCGGGAAGCATGTCCTCCCCAGCGCCGACCTGGAGCTGCTTCACCGCCACCAGGCGCACGGCGCGGTCGGAAGCGGCGAGCCTGAGCGTCGCCATCGCCGTGTCGATCTGCTTGCGCACCCGGTTGTTGATGATCACGTCTTCGCGATCTTTGGGAAGCGGAGTCACCGCATTGCCCGTCGCCGGGTCGGTTGCGCTCTCGCCGTTAACGAGCAGAACGCGCTCCTGGCCAACGGTCTGCACATTTCCGTCGAGCAGAGCCTGCAGCAGCGCCGGCGCTTCGGGCGCGCCGCTTGCCGCGAGCGCATCGATCGCCTTGATCTTGGCATCGCTCTCGCCAAACGCGAGGTCGTGCACGAGTTGAGGGTCGAGCGCCGCCGCGGCAGGAAGAGTCACCAGGGCGGCAATGGCCAGCGAGCATGCGCACAGCGCGCGTGTCAGCGAAGCGATCATCGTTGGGTCACGCTACTGCGAAGGAACCCGGCGAGCGACGGCGGGTGATCACGGGCCGACACCGCTCGCCGGGAGATACAACCTGTTTTGTCGTTTCCGCCCCCGATTCAAGCACTCGGGGGCAGGCTCCATCGGGAACGCAGTGTCGTGCATGCAACCACCACTGGGTCCCCGCGTTCGCGGGGATGACGAATCCGTTTCCAATCGCGCCGCGGCTTCGCCTTGCGCTCTTGGACGGATTCGTCACTTCTTCTCCGGCTCGTCCTTCTTGCCCTTGTCCTCCGGAATGTACGGGCTCCACGGCGTCGCCTTGATCGGACCCGGCGTCTTCCACACCACGTTGAACTGGCCGTTAGCCTGGACCTCGCCGATGAACACCGGCTTCCACAGGTGGTGATTCTTCTCGTCCATCTTGATGGTGAAGCCGTCCGGTGCCTGGAAGGTCTGGCCTGCCATCGCCACGATCACCTTGTCCACG
>DATFSE010000138.1:0-20785 GCA_035262745.1 Casimicrobiaceae bacterium
GGTGTGGCGGCGTGGGTGGAGAAGGCGGCGAAGGATGCGCCGGCGGGTTCGGATGTAGCGGTGACGGCGCTCAAATCGACGGTAGCGGCGACGACGGCTGCGTTCGACCAGTTCTCCAAGGCGACCAAGCAAGTGGTCAGCTTTGCCGACGCCTCGGTGCGTGCAGCGACGACCAATGCGGCCAATGCCGCCAAGGTAGCGACATCGACCAAGGGCCGCCGCGCAGCCTAAGTGACAAGACGAGAAACTTGAATCCGGAGGAACGGACCCAAAGTCAAAACTGACGTCTCCTTCTGTATCATTTCCTCCTCCTAAATGATACAGCCTAAGGCCTTCCGGCAACGGAAGGCCTTTTTTTGTGCAGTCTTACCATTTGCACAATGCGCGGCATCATTCCTTAGAGGATTACCTGCTGCGATGTTCTTGATCGCCTAACGACGACGCAGCGTCGCATGGTACCATCGTCGCCCAACACGATTTCCAGCCCGTGAACCCGGACGAAGCACTAGCTCCACCAATCGTTCCCGATCGCCGCGACGACCTCGAGGACCTTTGGGCGAGGGCGCGATCGGGCGAGGTCGCGGCGATGACCGCGCTCGGCACGAGCCTCCTCGTCGGCCGTGAAGCGCCCTTCGAGCCGCAGGAAGGCGTGCGCCTGATTACGTCCGCGATCGAGCGGGGCGACGCACAAGCCATGTCCGTCATGGCGACGCTCAAGGCCGCTGGGGCCTGGGTACCGCACAACTTGGACGAAGCGATGGACCTGCTCGGGCGCGCCGCCGAAGGCGGGTCGGACGATGCGCGTGAGCAGCTCCTGATTCTCGCGGGCGACCCGGCGCCTGCCGCCGAAGCACGGCAGGGCACGACGACCACGGGTATCTGGCAACGTCTGCGCAAGAGCTTCGATTTCGAGAAGTGGGTCACTCCGCAGTCCGCCAAGCAGGTGTGGGACTGGCCCAAGGTCTACACCGCGGAAAAGTTTGCGACGCCCGAGCTCTGCAAGTGGCTGGTCGGGCGCTCGCTCGGCAAGTTCACCGCCTCGATGATGTTCAACGGCAAGCGGCCCGTGTTCCTCGCGAGTCGCACGTGCAGCGATTTTTCGTTCGGGGTCGTCGAGGGCGGGATCGTACTCCTGCTGCTGCGCATCCGCGTGATGCTGCTCACGGGACTGCGCATCGAGCAGATGGAGCCACCGCAGATTTTCCACTACGCGCTCGGCCAGGAGATCAAGCCGCACTACGACTCGCTCTATGACGGCACGCACGGCTACGGGCCGGAGGGGACGTATCGCGGCGACCGCCTCGCGACCTTCCTCATGTGGTTGAACGACGACTACGAAGGCGGCGAGTTGGAATTCGTCAAGGTCGGCTTCTCATACAAGGGGCGCGCGGGTGATGGGCTTTTCTTCGCCAGCATGCGCGACGGCAAGCCCGACTCTAAGAGCCTGCACGGCGCGAACCCCGTCACGCGAGGGGAGAAATTCATCCTCTCACAATGGATCCACGATCGCCCTTTCAAGGCGTCGTAGGCGTTCCCCCGTAGGTTCGAACCCTCGTCCGACTTAGAACGGCGCCAGCGTGACGTGGCGGTTCTTCGCGGGTCCCTGGTCGTCATCACGGAGCAACCGCGGGGATCTTTGACTCATTGCTGCGCGCGCGAGCATTCCACGTTCATGTCCTTGCACACGCGCAGAACGCTGTCCGACACCAGCGCTGCAGCGTTGGGCTGGGAGCCGGTGTGCGCGGAGGAGACGAGGAGGTGACTCAGATCGTCGCTCAGCGCGCTTACCTTGATTCCTGCAATCTGCTGGCCGTTGGTAAACTGAATCAGCCGCTGCGTCGGATCTTCACTCGTGACGCTGATGCCCTGCGCGTTCTTCACGCCGCGTACGACCGCGGCGTAAACCTTGTCGGCCGGCGCGTCGATCATGACCGCCGCCGAATCGTAGCTCGGACCGTTCGCTTGCGATTGGGACATCTGCTCGATTCGGCCGATGGCCCGGCGAGCGACCAGAACCCATTGCGCCTCCGCGACGCTGGAGGCGAGCAGCGTAGCAATCATCAGAGCGACGGTAGCCATATGAGAGAACGTGAAGCGAATCGGGTTCATGACCAGCCCTATGACGATTAACAAAATCTGAACATGATACTGCTGGTTTGGTAGTCCTAGCTGAAGTTGGCGATTCCTGTGGATAAAAGAAAAGGCCCGGCGGAAATGCGCCGGGCCTCTTTGTTCCATCACGCGGCATGTAGCCGCGTGATGCACAGCCCTGACCCGCTGGCGTCGTCCAGCGGAATCAATCAGTCAGACTATTTGCGGATCAGCGCCGCCGGAGGCATCAGCATCAGGATATCCATGCCGTAGCCCACGCGGTCGACGCTGTAGATCAGCCCGTTGCTGTCTTCCTCGAGGTTGTTGTGCGAGACGTCATGCACGAGCACGCCGTTGACGATGTTCGGCGGCTGCTCGCCGTACGGCAGCGGGTGGACAGCGGCCACGTAGTGAGCGACATCCACCGGGTGGTACGGATCACGGATGTCGAACACACGGGCGCCACCGTCGAAGTACGCGACGTACGTCAGTTTGCCGAAGTCCGGCGCGAAGAACGTCGAGGCTATGCTTGCTAGCGACTCGTTGCAGGAATGCGTGCCGAATCGCGTCCCGCGGGAGCAGTAATCCGGCCGGGCGCTGCTTTGACCCCCGGTGGAATCGGCGTCCTCGAACACCTGCATCGTTGAGACGACCATCGGATGCTGTTCGCCGGATGACGCGGCGCCCTGTCCGACGCTGCGTGTGGCGTCGACCATGTACCCGAAGTGGGGGGCGCCCGAGCAATGGTTGTCCGTCTCTTCCGAGATCAGCTGGATGTAGTCCCGTGTGTTGTAGCTCGTGAAGCCTTGATAGTGTGTCAGCGGGATGTTCCACAACGGGCACGCGCTATGCGCCCCTTCGGTGGGCGTCATGTCCATCGATCCGATCACGATGTCCTTCATCTCCTGATCGGTCGGCGCAACCGCCGAGTTGGGCGTCGCGGGAACCCATGACCCGCCGACCGCCTGGCCAGCAGTCGTGACGTAATTCTTGGGTAGCACCTTGTTGCGGTCGACGACCTGCAGCACTCCGTTCGACGACGTGCCGTAAGGGATGTACCCACGGTTGATTACTTCGCCCGTTAGCGGGTTCTTGAGTCCAATGTACGGCCCGTGAACGCCCGACGTCGCGGTCGTAACGGACGACCCTGGGTTCTGTCCGAGGAGGCCGATATCGCGGATGTAATGCGGATTGGCCGGGTCGCTCAAGTCGAAGATCTTCATATGCTGATTGGTGGTCCAGCCGTCACCTGGGTGACCCGTCCTCTTGCCATCCCCGGCCACGATCCAGGCGATTCCAGTTTCGCACTCCCACCAAGACTTGTGGGTCGCAGTCAACCCCGATACTGGCACCGAAAGCAACTTCGGGTTGACTGGATCAGTGACGTCATAGACATCGTGCTGGCCGTTGCCGCCGCCCGAGCCATCCGTGCGCAGCATGTAAACGTGGCCGCTTTGGCCAAGGATTTTGTCCTGTCCGTCGCAAACCCGCACCATCTGGCCGGAGTTATTGAGCGGATTCGCCGGCGGGAGATGCTTGATGACTACGGGATTCGAGGGATCCGTGGCATCGACAATCAGCGTGCCGTCGTTTTCACACGCACCGCCGTTCAACGGGTTTGGTAGTGACCCCGTGCAACCGCCTCCGCCGGTGGCGGCGTGCAAGCCAGCAAAGAAGATCGTCTTGCCGGCATAGGCGTTCGCGGGCGTGGCACCCATCTGTGCCGTTTGGCTCGGATACTTGTGCACGGTCGGCTGATAGATCGGACGGTTCTGCATGTCGTTGTGCCCAAGCAACCTCATGCTGTCGGCGTCCGGACTCTTCAGTCCGTCCGACATGGCGCTGGAAGCCAGTGCGGCTGCGCCAAGCGTCATCGACACGTATAACAACGACCGCGCGGGTGCGCGGCGGGACTGATGCTGTTTCATGGTTTCTCCTTCCCAGATGACCGCCTTCGACCGGCGGATTGCCCAACCTGTCCCCCTGAGCACGGTTGGATTTTGTTGTAGCTGTCCTGGTATACCGTGCACGACATACGACATGTGGCGTGCAGGTAGAAATGTAGGTCACGCGCGAACGCAAACGCTTTCGTTTTCTTGCTGAAACGTTGTTGGGCTTGCGATTTCTTTCGGTGAATCCCGCGAGCCGCAAGCGGGTATTTCACGCATTCCAACTGGGCGAGGCAACGGACAACGCCGAACGGATCGGCGTGAGAGAAGCCGATCAGCGAGCGAGCTACGCCTCGTCGCGGTAGTGACGCGGCGTTTGCCCGGTGAGCTTATGGAACGCTACGGAGAAATGACTCTGGTTTGCGAACCCAACCTGATGCGCTATTTCGGTGACTGAAAGGTCTGTGTCGCGAAGTAGCGATTTGGCGCGGTCGATCCTGCACTTGACTACGTAGCGGTGCGGCGCAAGCCCTACCGCTTGCTTGAAGGCGTGAGCGAAGTGATACGGACTCATCGACAATGTCTGCGCGATCTTTTCAAGGCTCAATTCCTCTCTAAGGTTGTCCTGGATGTAGTCGGTGACCCGCTGCAGCTTGTAGCGCGGAAACATGCTGTACGAGCTAGCGGCCGTCCTGCTTACGGTCGAATAGTTGCGTATGAGGTGCACCGCAAGCTCGGTCGCAAGCGATTCGGCGCAGAGGCGGTCTCCCGGATAGTTGCCACGCAATTCCGCGAACAATCGTCGCACCAGCTCTTCGATGTGCTGGTCGCGCGTGCCGAAGTTGTCCATTAGCTCGATCTGGCTTGCACGCTCGGGAACAATGGTCTTAGCGATCGCATCGACGAGAGTGGGAGCCAACATAACTTTGACCGCTTCGGTCTCTTCCTTGTGGCGCAAGATTCTCGGTGCACCCGCAGGAGCAACGATGATGTCGCCCGCTTGCATGGTCTTATGCCACGAGCGACCGCTCCTGTGCTGGTACAAGTTGACCGATCCGCGCAGAAATACAGTAACGACGTGATCGGGAACGTCCCGAACAATATCGATGTCGCGAACGCGATAGAGCTCGACGCAGACGCCGTTCCATCGCTGAGCGCTAGACATTAGAGGGACGGGAATGCTGCCCCGTGCACCGTTCGAAGGCTGCGCGGCGATGGGATATTTGGAAGCCATGGCTGTCTTCGAAGTCATAGGCCGCGCGCCATCAAGCATAGCGACAAGAACCTGTCGGTTAGAGGTCCATTGTCTGACAATTGGCAGTCGATGCGCCGTCCAGATGTAACAGGATGTGACAAGAGATTGGTGCGAGCTAATAGGCGCCGGGCTTCACGCATGGGTCCTGGGCGCATTGAGGCGCACAAGCGCGAGGGGAACAGAAGTGCGGGGTGCGGGGAACCCCGGTCCTACGAATTCAAGGAGTCTGCAAAGGTCGGGTCCTTGAGATATCAGTGGCTCCGTGCGCGGGCGTTGCAGACCATCAGAACATATGCTGCCCGCCGTTGATGGCGATATTGGCACCAGTGACGAACGCTGCTTCCTCGCTCGAAAGATACGCGACCAGTCCGGCGATCTCCTCCGGCTTGCCCAGGCGCCCGACGGGAATCTGCGGAATGATTTTGGAGTCGAGAACTTCCTTGGGGATCGCCATGACCATCTTCGTGCCGATGTAGCCGGGCGAGATGGTGTTCACGGTCACGCCCTTTTTTGCAACTTCGAGGGCGAGCGCCTTGCTGAAGCCGTGCATGCCGGCCTTCGCCGCGGAATAGTTGACCTGGCCAAAGGCCCCTTTCTGCCCGTTGACCGAGGAGATATTGATGATTCGTCCCCAGCCACGATCGACCATGCCGTCGCAGACCTGCTTGGTCATGTTGAAGCAGGAATCGAGATTGGTGCGGATGACTGCGTCCCAGTTGGCCTTGTCCATCTTCTTGAAGGTCATGTCGCGAGTGATGCCCGCGTTGTTGACGAGCACGTCGACCTGGCCGACTTCCTTGGTGATCTGAGCGACGCACGCCGTGCAGGAATCCCAGTCAACCACATCGCAGGGATACGCGTGGAAGGCGAGACCCTGCTTGCGCATGGTCTCGAGCCACTCGCGCGCCTTCGTGTTGCCGGGCGAGTGGGTGGTAACGACCGTATATGCCAATGCGGCCAGCTTGACGCAGATTGCCTCGCCCAGGCCGCCCATTCCTCCGGTGACCAGCGCGATGCGATGCTTGTCCTGTGCCATGTTCTTACCTCCGTGATGTTATTGCCGATGCCGATTCTCGATGCGGCGAACAATACTTGCGGAAAGCGCGCAGCGGTTCATCGTTCAACCGCAAGCGCGACTCCCATTCCGCCGCCGATGCACAACGACGCCAATCCTTTTTTGGCGTCCCGGCGCGCCATTTCATAGAGGAGCGTTACCAGCACGCGGCATCCCGACGCGCCAATCGGGTGTCCGAGCGCGATTGCGCCGCCATTGACGTTGATCTTGCTCGTGTCCCAACCCATCTCCTTGTTCACTGCGCAGGCTTGCGCGGCGAAGGCCTCGTTGATCTCCATCAGATCGAGCTCTGATGCTTTCCAGCCGGCCTTTTCGAGGCATCGGCGCGAGGCGGGCACCGGCCCCATCCCCATGATCGAGGGATCGACCCCGGAGGAGGCAAAAGCTTTGATCTTGGCGAGCGGCTTGAGTCCGAGGCCCGCCGCACGATCGGCGCTCATCACCAGAACCGCTGCGCCACCGTCGTTGATCCCTGACGCGTTGCCGGCGGTCACCGTGCCTTCCTTGCTGAAGGCAGGCTTGAGGCTGCCGAGCGAATCGGCCGTCGTGCCTGCCTTGATGAATTCGTCTTGCGCGAACGCGACGGGTTCGCCCTTGCGCTGTGGAATCATCACCGGAACGATCTCGTCCTTGAAGCGCCCCGCCTTCTGTGCCGCCTCCGCCTTGTTCTGGCTGGCGGCAGCGAATTCGTCCTGCTGAGCGCGGGAAATCGAGTGCTGCTTGGCAACGTTCTCCGCGGTGATGCCCATGTGGTACTGGTTGTAGACGTCCCACAGACCGTCGACGATCATGCTGTCGACCAGCTTGGCGTCTCCCATGCGGAAACCGTCGCGGGACCCGAGCAGCACGTGCGGCGAGGCGCTCATGTTTTCTTGGCCCCCCGCGATGACGATGTCGGCGTCGCCGCAGCGCACTGCCTGTGCGGCGAGCATCACCGCCTTCAGTCCAGAGCCGCAGACCTTGTTGATGGTCATTGCCGGAACCGCGGCCGGCAGCCCCGACTTGATCAGCGCCTGGCGTGCCGGATTCTGGCCGCTTCCGGCGGTGAGTACCTGGCCGAGGATAACTTCGGAGATTTGCTCGGGCTTGAGCTTTGCGCTCTCGAGCAGCGCGCGAATCACTGTGGCGCCCAGCTCGGGCGCCGATGTCTTGGCGAGCGTTCCGCCGAATTTTCCGATAGCGGTGCGTACCGCGCCGGCGATGACGATGTCGGTCATGGATGTCTCCGTTGGGGGTTGATCGCACGCGCCTTTCGCCCGGAGAAGCGCATGCCTTACTGGTGTTGCTATTCTAACGCATGGCGGGGCAAGCGCTGCGACGGAGCGAGAGCGGTCGCTTCAGTCAACTCGCTCGACTACGTAGGTCCCCGGCGCTGGAGCTAGGGGGCGGAGGCGCGCGTTGCCGGCATGTCGCGGCGATGGGCGATGCGTTCCATCCTGTTCAGCCAGCCACGCCGACCAGTGCGTCCACCAGCTGCCCGGATGGGTGTGGGCTCGCGCGAGCCAATCGTCGGGGTCGTCCGTCAGCAATTCGTTGGTCCAGTAGTTGCGGCGGTTCTTCGAAGCAGGATTGATTACTCCGGCGATATGCCCTGACGCTCCCAAAACAAAAGTCAGATCACCCCCAAGCAGACCCACGCTCCGATACGCCGAGCGCCACGGCACGATGTGATCCTCGCGCGAAGCATAGATGTACGTCGGCATAGCGACCCGGCCCAGATCGATCGCCTCCCCGCACATGGTCAGCGCTCGGGGTTCGCGCAGCAGATTGTCGATGTACATGTTGCCGACGTAGTAGGCGTACATCGGTCCTGCCAAATTGGCCGAGTCGCTGTTCCAGTAGAGCAAGTCGAATGCCGGCGGAGTCTGGCCCTTGAGGTAGTTGCCCACGACGTAGTTCCACACCAACTCGTTCGCACGCAGGCTGGCAAACGCGCTGGCAAGCTCGCTGCCGTGGATTCGCCCGCCGGCCAGCAGCGTCGGCAGCCGCGCGGCGAGAGCCTCGCGAGACACATAGACGGCAATGTCTCCGGGTTCGGAGAAGTCGAGCATGGTCGTGAGGAGCGTCGCGCTGGCGACATGGCTTTCGCCGCGGGCCGCGAGCACCGCCAGCGCGCACGAGAGCAGCGTCCCGCCGACACAAAACCCGAGCGCGTCGACGTTCTTGCTCCCAGTGATCTCTCGCGCACATTCGATCGCCTTGAGGACTCCGGACTCGAGATAGTCGTCCCAGGTGAACTTCCCCAGTTCCGGCGAGATGTTGCGCCACGACGCGATGAACACAGTGTGGCCCTGTTCCACCGCGTAGCGCACAAAGGAGTTGTCGGGGTGCAGATCAAGGATGTAGTACTTGTTGATGCACGGCGGAATAATGACCAGCGGGCGACGAAAGACCTCCTTGGTAGCGGGGGCGTACTGAATCAGCTCGATCAGCTCGTTGCGAAACACGACGCTTCCCGGCGTAACCGCCAAGTTGACCCCGACGCCGAAAGCCTTTTCGTCGGTCATCGCAATGCGGCCGCGCTGCGCGTCTGCAGCGAGGTTCGACAGACCTTGCGCCACCGACGCCCCACCGGAATCGAGCGCGAGTCTGATCGCCTCGGGGTTGGTGGCGAGGAAATTACACGGCGCAACCGCATCGATGTACTGACGCACCAGAAACTTGAGCCTCTCTTTGGCAGCGTCGTCAGCCTGCGCCAGATCGGTAAGCTCGCGCAGGTAGTCGGCGTACAGTAGATACCCGTCCTTCAGTAGCGCGAAGTAAGGCTGGTCGCGCCATTCCCGACCGGAGAAGCGGCGATCGCGATGCTCGATGTCCTGCGGGACCGCGCCTCCTTGCAGCGCGTGCATCCATAGCGCCTCGAACTTGCGGTTATAGCGATCGGTGACCGCAGCCGCCGCCGCAGGATCGATCCATACCGCCGGCGGCAGCGGCATGGCAAGCCCGGAGTTACCGATTTCGGGCGTAACGCCCGCAGCGGCAGGCAGGCTTGCCGCGGCCTGTGCCCACCACTCGGCCCACTGGCGTGCGAGCGTCTGCCACTGCCCGGCCAGGGCCTGCCACTCCTTCATCACTGTACCGGAGTCGGTGACAGCTTCAGTGTTCGAGTGCGACATGAACCAGTCCGATGATGCCGATGCCTACTCCGATCAAGAGCAGCTGGATCGCAGTCTGTGTCGGGGCCGGATGCTGGTGCAAGCTTGGGATCAGGTCGGCGACCGCGACATACAGCAGGCTCGCTGCCGCCAGTGCGAGCACTGTCGGAAGTATGTGCTGCATCGCCGCCAGCGCTGCGTAACCGGCGAGACCTCCGGCGAGGGTCGCTACCCCCGTTGCCAGATTGTAGACAAAGGCGCGGCGTCGTGTGTAGCCGGAATGCATGAGCACTGCGAAATCCCCGACCTGCTGCGGAATGGCGTGCGCAACGATGGCGAGCGCCGTGGTCGTTCCCAACGCGAAGTCGGCGATGAAGGTGGCGGCAATCACGATTCCATCGCAGAAATTGTGGACGCTATTGCCGATCACGATCATGAGCCCCGGGCGCGTGCCGGCGCTGCTATGGGTATGGCCGGCGGGGCCGTTGCCGTGCCCCAGCCCTTCGGCGGAGTCATGGCTATGCCGCCACAGGACAAGCTTTTCCAGCAGGAAGAACAGCAGCAGGCCGGCGAGCATGGTCACCATCACCCGTTCAGTGCCGCCTTGCTCGAGCGCATGCGGCAACAGCTCCAAAAATACCGCACCGAGCAGCGCACCCACCGCAAAACTGATGAGTCGCGAGATCCAGCGCGGGTGCAGAGCCAGGGTGCCCGCTGCCGCAACGATGGCGAGCACTCCTCCGGCAATGCAGGCGATGACGATCGCAGTAAGCGGTGCAAGCGCGGAGGTCATGGCGAGCCCGCAGGCATTATACGTACGAGCCCGTCGCTTCTTCGCGCCAGATCAGCGTAGCCATGCGGCGGCTCGCGTTGGCGCCGCCGCGTCGATACGAATAGAAGGTGTCGCGCTCAGTCAAGGTGCAGCGCCCGCCACCGTAAATCGACGTCACGCCGGTTTGCGCCAGACGCTGCCGCGCGAGAGCGTAGAGATCGGCATACCACTTGCTGGGACGATGCGCCGCAAAGCATTTGCGCGCCTCGGGGTCGTCGTCGCAGAAAGCGGCGTAGACGTCGGCGCCGACTTCGAAAGCATCCGGGCCTATGGCGGGCCCAACCCAGGCCAATACCGACGACGGTGCAACGGACATTGCTTTGACTACGGCCTCGAGCACGCCTGCCGCAAGGCCGCGCCAGCCTGCGTGCGCCGCCGCCACGACGCTGCCTTCGCGATCGGCAAACAGCACCGGCAGGCAATCAGCCGTCAATACCGCGCATGCAATCCCTGCGCTGCGTGCGAACGCGGCGTCGGCCTGGGGTGCGAGCTTGTACGACGTTTCCGCCGAGACGACGGCGCTTCCGTGGACTTGATTGAGCCACAGTGGCTCGGCGGGCACGACACGGCGCAACACGGAGCGCGCGACCTCGATGCAAGGGGCGCGCGGCGAGAAATCGATCTCTCCCGCTGCACCGCCGTTGCGCGTGCTCGACACTGCGTGAACATTGGGCGGCGCGGGCCATTCAGGAGTAATCCAGTCGAGGCCTTCGGCTTCGAGGCGCGAGGCAACGAGGCTGTCACCCATGGCTGCTTGGCTTGCGGCGGCGCAACTCATTCAGCAGCTTGACAAAGTCAGGCGGCAACGGGGACTCCCATTGCACCGGCTTGCGCGTCGCCGGGTGCACGAGTCTCAGGCGCCAGGCGTGCAGCGCCTGACGCGGAAAATCGATGTCGCTGCGCTTGCCGTACATCGGGTCTCCGACCAAGGGGTGATGCAGCGAAGCAAGGTGCACACGAATCTGATGGGTGCGGCCGGTCTCCAGCCGGCAGGCGAGCAGGGTACAGTCGCCAAAGCGCTCGCGCACCTCGTAACGCGTCAAGGCCGGCTTTCCGCTGTGGACCACCGCCATCGATGTGCGCTTGCGAGGGTGCCGCCCGATCGGCGCGTCGATCATGCCGCTCCGAGCAATGTCGCCGATGGCGAGCGCCAAGTATTCGCGGTGCACGCTACGCGCCTGCAATTGACGCACCAGATCGGTCTGCGCCGTTGGGGTTTTGGCAATCACCAGGAGCCCGCTAGTGTCCTTGTCCAATCGATGCACGATCCCCGCGCGAGCGACATCGGCCAGCGCCGGCACATGATGCAGCAAAGCATTGGCGAGCGTTCCGCTCCAGTTACCGCTGCCCGGGTGCACGACCAGGCCTGCGGGCTTGTCGATGACCATCAGCTCCGTGTCTTCGTAAACGATCGACAGCGGGATCGACTGCGGCTCGAGCCCCAGTGTGCGCTCATCGCGCAGTGGAACGACGACGACTGCTTCGCCACCGGCGACATGCTGCTTGGCTTGCGCTACGCTCCCGGCGAGCTTTACTCCGCCGGCGTCGATCCAGGTTCGTATGCGGCTGCGCGAATGCGCAGGCAACAATCGTGCAAGCGCCTGGTCGAGACGCAGACCCGCACACTCCTCCGGGATCGTCAAAGCGATGTTTGCGGTCCCGAGTTCACCCGTCGCGGGTGGTTTATAATTCGGACTCGCCAAGGAAAAGCGAAAGATGTCGAAAATCGGTTGGGGTTGCGCCGTGCTGATGCTGCTGCTCGCCGGCTGCGGCTGGTTGCCCGAAGTCAAGGACGAAACCGCCAACTGGACTGCCGAAAAGCTCTACGACGAGGCGCACACCATGATGGTCACGGGAAATTATACCCGCGCCGTCAAGTTGTTCGACACGTTGGAGGGACGCTTCCCTTACGGCAGGCATGCGCAGCAGGCGATCCTCGAAGGCGCCTATTCCAATTACCGGCTGGGTGAGACCGCTGCAGCCGTCGCGGCCTGCGACCGGTTCATCCGGACGTACCCCAACCATAACAACGTCGACTACGCGTACTACCTAAAAGGTTTGGTCAACTTCCGCGAAGATCAGGGGCTGTTCGGCTACGTGATCGAGCAGGATCTGTCCGAGCGCGATCCGAAATTGTCGAGGGAATCGTACAACGCGTTCAAGGATCTGGTAACGCGCTTTCCGGACAGTCGGTACACTCCGGATTCGATCCAGCGGATGCGCTATCTCGTCAATGCGCTCAGCATGTACGAGGTGCATGTTTCGCAGTACTACTACAACCGCGGTGCCTACCTCGCGGCGGCGAACCGTGCGCAACAGGCTCTGGTCAATTTCCCTCAGACCCCGGCCAACGAAGACGCCTTGATCATGCTGGTGTACAGCTACGACAAGCTGGGCATGCCGCAGCTTCGAGACGACGCCCATCGCGTCCTGCAGAACACGTATCCCGATGGAAAATACTTCGTCCCGGGCCCGAAGCCTTGGTGGCAGTTCTGGGGTCGCGACGAAGTCATCCAGACTCTCAAGAAAGACGCCGTTCCAAAATCCAAGGCCGACAACGTCGGAATCCCGCCGCCCTGATTATCGGTTTTGGGATTCGGTCTCGCCTCTCCTGCACGGCTCGGCGAAAAAAGCGATCACGTCGTCGAGGTCCCTGGTTCGACGCATCGGCGGCAGCGCCTCGGCGATTCGGCGACCGTAGGGCTTGGCGACAAGCCGCGGATCACAGATCATCAGCACACCGCGGTCGGTCTCTGCGCGAATGAGCCGGCCCGCACCCTGTTTGAGATTGATGGCTGCCTGCGGCAGCTGGTAGTCGAGAAAGGCGTTGCCTCCCTCGCGTTCGATAAACTCCAGGCGAGCGGCGAACAGCGGATCGTCCGGCGGTGCGAACGGCAGCTTGTCGATGACGACCAGCGACAGCGCCTCGCCCTGCACGTCGACGCCTTCCCAAAAGCTTTGACTTCCCAATAGCACGGCGTTGCCGAGGCGCCGGAAACGGGTCAGCAGCTCAGTGCGCGAGCCGTCGCCTTGAGCGAGCAGGGGAAAGCTGAATTCGCCCGCTGCCGCCGCAAAGGACAGCGCTTCGCGCGCCCGAGCGAGTGCGCGCAAGCTCGTGAACAGCAGGAAAGCGCGGCCGCGGCTAGCTCGCAGCACCGGAAGCGCAGCGGCAACGACTGCATCGGTGTGTTCGAAACTGTTCGGTTCGGGCAAGCCGCGCGGCAGGTAGAGCATCGCCTGGCTCGCGTAGTCGAATGGGCTCTCCCAATAACCCGTCTCGGCATTTTTGAGGCCAAGCTCGCGCCGGAACAGCCCGAAATCGCCGCCGACAGCCAGAGTTGCCGAAGTAAGAACCCAGCTCCGCGCCGTATCGGTGACATGTCTGGAAAAGATCTCCGCGACGGAGAGCGGCGAGGCGCGAAGTTGCCATCCGTGGGCGCTCACCTCGATCCAGCGAATCCACGCCGGATCTTCTCGGTCGCGCCAGCGCGCGAGCCGCTGTGCTGTGTCTGCTGCACGAACAGCGCATTGCGCCAGGTCCTCGCTGCGCTCCGCCTGCAGCCCAAGCTCGCGCTCGAGAGCGTCGAGGGCGACCCCCAGTCCGTCGAGCGCGAGCTCGAGCCCCGGACGCCGCATCGCATCGGAGCGCGGCCACTTGCCCGGCGCCTCGCCTGCGGCGAGACGTACCCGACGAACCGCGTTGGCCAATTGTTGCGCGGCTTCGGGCAGCGCAGGGTAATCGCGGGCAGCGCGTAAGCCTTCGAGTTCGGCAGCGCGCGCAAGCTCGCTCAAGCTTCCCGCGGCCAGCTCCTCGCCGAAGAACAGCGTCGCGGTGTCGGGGAGCTGGTGCGCCTCGTCGAGAATGACGGTGTTACAGGCGGGGAGCAGCTCCGCGAGCCCCTCGTCCTTAAGCATCACATCGGCGAAGAACAGATGATGATTGACTACGACGACGTCGGCGGCGAGCGCCTGTTTGCGCGCGTTCATCACAAAGCAATCGGTGTAGTGTGGACATTCGCCGCCGAGGCAGTTGTCGCGTGTCGAGGTTACGTCGGGCCAAATCGTGGCGTTGTCCGGCACATCGGCAAGCTCGTTCTTGTCGCCGGTAACGGAAGTGCGAGTGAACGACTCGATGCGCTTCAAATGGACGACATCGGCACGCGACGCAAGCGTACCCTGCGAAGCGCGTTCCAGCCGGTGTCGGCAGATGTAGTTGCCGCGCCCTTTCAGCAGCGCGACGCTGACCGGAACCTGCAGTGCTTCGCGCACCAGGGGCAGATCGCGCTGGTAGAGTTGGTCCTGCAGAGTCTTGGTGCCGGTCGAGATGATGACCTTGCCGCCGTAGAGCAGTGCGGGCACGAGGTAGGCGAGCGTCTTGCCGGTTCCGGTTCCAGCTTCGGCGAGAAGCTGTCCGCGCGTTTGAATCGCTTTGGCAATCGCAGCGGCCATGCCCAGCTGCTGCGGCCTGAAGCGAAAAGCCGGAAGCTTCGACGCCAGCGGACCACCAGAAGCGAAAATCCGCTCCAGGTCGCTCGAGTCTGCGGAATTGCCGCCAGGAAGCCTTCCGGCGGTATTGCCGACGGTCACGCCGCGATCACGCGCCGGAGCTCACCGCGCCAGTTGATGGCCGTGGCCGCGCCTCATGAGGTCGGCTTCTTTTTCGCCGGCGCTTTGGGTGGTGGCTTTGTCTCGGCCGCAACGGGATTCTTGTCCAGCGCACGGATCGCCGCTATTTGTTCGTTGAACTGTACGTAGGGAAGCGAAACGCGCTTTAAATACACCTCATTGGTCTCGGCGGGCTGCGGGATAAGCTTGGCCAGACTGTCGAGCCAGGTGTCGTAGAGCTTGCGCAGTCCCTCCACTTCTTCCTTGTTGCGCGCGGCCTCGCGCAGAGCGGCCTGATACGGGAGCGTGAGCAAGAGCTTGTGCTTATCGATGCACGATTCGGTCTTGGCACCGTTGACGCCTTCCTGGGCGCCAGCCATGCCGAATTCGATGATCTCGATGTGCTTGATGTGGCGGCACATGGTGTAGGTTTGCGGCACAGCCTCGAGAAAACAATCGATACCGCTGCCCTGAAACTGGGTCGGACAGATATAAGTGTTGACCTTGTCCAGGGCGCGCGCAGAACCGGAGTGCAAGGCAAGGCAAACAAAGACAACGGCAATCGACGCGGCAATACGCATGAGCGATGACAGATGAACGGGGCCAGCCATACTACCGCGCGTGCTGCCGTGCCTCAAGCTAGGCAGGAACAATCGTCAGCCCTGCAGAAGCGGCGATTCCGGCGGCGAGAGGGCCGTCGCCCGGCGCCTGGGTAGAGTCCTGGCCGACTCGAATCAGATCGTGACACCGCCGGAGACTTCGATCACCGCGCCATTGATGTAGCTCGCTTCGTCCGAGGCGAGCCAGGCGTAGGTATTGGCGATCTCCTCGGGCTTCCCCAGGCGCCCCATTGGCACTTTCTCTTCGATGGCGCGAAGAACCTTTTCCGGAATCGATTCGAGGATCGGCGTCTCGATAAAGCCCGGGCAGATCGCGTTGGCTCGGATGCCCTTGCTGCCCAGTTCGCGCGCCCAGGTTTTCACCATGCCGATGACGCCGAACTTGGTCGCGGCGTAGTTGGTCTGGCCGAAGTTGCCGTAAATGCCGACGATCGAGGAGGCGTTGAGGATGCAACCCGAATTCTGCTGCAGCATGATGTCGACGACGGCCTTGGTGCAGTTGTAGACGCCTTTGAGATTGACGTCGATGACGCGCTCGAACTGCTCGTCTGTCATCTTGCTGAAACGCGCGTCCTGCACGATACCCGCGTTATTGACCAGCGTGTCGATGCGCTGCCATGCGAACATAACCCCTTCGACCATTCGCGAAATGCTTTGCTTGTCGGTTACATCGACCTGAAAGCCGAGTGCTTCACCGCCCGAAGCGCGGATTTCAGCCAGCGTCTCCGCGACCGCGGTCATGTTGATGTCGCACACCGCGACCTTGGCGGCTTCTCTGGCGAACTTGAGCGCCGTAGCGCGCCCGATGCCCTGGCCGCCGCCGGTGATGATCGCGACCTTGCCGTGCAGCCTGCCGGCGCCGTTGCCGTTCAAAGCGTTCCCGTTGTGACCATTGCCGTTAAGCCCCATGGTTTCCCTCTCGAGCCCCCGTCGTCGGTCCAGGATCAAATGCCCTGTTGCACCGCAGCGATTCTGCCGTTTTTGATTGCGATGCACAATGCGGAAAAGTCAATTGAAGGCGATACCAGCCACCAAGTGTGGTATTTTTGGCAATATCTTACACATCATATGGTTAGCGCCGACATGGAAGGCGTTGACGAGCGCGTTGCTGCTTCGCAGGATAGCGGCAGCAGGAAGCGTGCCTATTCTGCGGGTGGGTACCACGCCGCGATGACCAGCTGAAGGCCCGCAAGACCGCCATAGTAGTTAAGCTCGGGCCGATAAGCCGCGCGGATTCGCTTGGGTAGCGGAGCGAGGTCGTTGAAGACGATGCCCTCCCAGCGCTTCCCGCCGCAAGCGAGGATCAGGCGCCGGTGCTTGTCTGCCACGATGCGCTGATCGCAGACCACGAACTCTCCATCGAAGAGGGGGGCAGGGAATCCCTGGCCCCATACCGGTCGGGCCAGCGCTTTCGCCAGATCGAAGCCGAGTTCGTCGGCCTCGAGTTCGCCGTCGGTTTCGATGCTCTGAGCCAACGCGGCCGGTTCCAGCCGTTCCCTCGCCACGGTTTCGAATTCGGCGGCAAAGCGCGGCAGCGCGGCCGCGGTGAGGGTGAGGCCCGCGGCGAAAGCATGGCCGCCGAAGCGTTCGATTGTTCGCGGTGCGCGCTTGGCGACAAGATCGAAGGCGTCTCGTAGATGGAATCCGTCGATCGCCCGGCCGGAACCGCGGAGCTCACCCCCAGACGCTGGCGCAAATGCCACGACGGGCCGGTGGAAGCGCTCCTTGAGGCGCGACGCTACCAAGCCCACGACGCCCTGATGCCAATCGGCGCGATAGACGCAAAGCGTGTAAGTGTCGCCGGCAACCATGGAATCGACCGCTGCCATGGCTTGTTCCTGCATCACGGCTTGTACCTCGCGGCGCTCGCCGTTGAGCTGTTCGAGCACTGCAGCGAGGCTCTGAGCAACGGCGGAGTCGTCGGTCGTGAGGCAGGCGATGCCCACCGACATGTCGGCCATGCGACCCGCGGCATTGAGGCGCGGCCCGACGACGAATCCCAGATCGTAGGCACTGGCACGTTCCACATCGCGCTTCGCCACGGAGAGCAGCGCACGAATTCCCGCTTGAGCGCGGCCGGCCCGGATGCGGCGCAACCCCTGCTCGACCAGAATGCGATTGACATGGTCGAGCTTGACCACGTCGGCGACGGTTCCCAAGGCAACCAGATCGAGCAGCGAAGCCAGGTTGGGAAGCGCCGTACCTGCAAAGTGCCCACGCGAACGAAGCTCGGAGCGAAGCGCGCTGAGCACGTAGAAAATCACGCCGACACCCGCGAGATTCTTACTCGGGAATGCGCAACCTGGTTGGTTCGGATTGACGATCCATGCGGGACTCGGCAACGCATCGCCTGGAAGATGATGGTCGGTGACGAGCACGTCGATACCCGCCGAATGCGCTGCAGCGACTCCTTCGACGCTCGCAATGCCGTTGTCGACGGTGATAATGAGACGCGGCTGCCTTTGCGCGGCGAGCGCAACGATCTCGGGAGTCAACCCGTAGCCGAACTCGAATCGGTTGGGGACCAGAAAGTCGACGCTCGCCCCCATCGCCTTGAGCCCGCGGATGCCGACTGCGCACGCAGTCGCTCCGTCGGCGTCGTAGTCGGCAATGATCAATATCCGCTCTTCGCGCGTTACTGCGTCGGCGAGTCGCTTGGCAGCGTCTTCGATGCCTTTGAATGCGGACCATGAGGGCAGCCGGGCGAGATCGTGCTCGACTTCGTCGATCGATCGCACGCCGCGCGCTGCATAGATCCGCGCGAGCGTCGGCGGGACGCCGGCGGCGGCGAGCGCCTGCGCGGCGCTGGGTTCCAGCGGACGGCGAACGATGCGCAATGGGCTAGAGCGCCCGTTCGCGTATGCGTCCATAGCGTTAACAGGCCCTAGCTCGCCTGATGAACTGCAAGCGTCGCAGCCAGCCGCGTCCGCGGGCGACCCAGGCGGAAGCGTTGCATGAACGAACGGCGCCTTGCATCGAAGCGCAGCGCTCCACGCCGGCCGGTCGCCACGATGTGGAGCTTGCTAACCTCGCGCGTGGTGAATGCTTCCATCAACGGTCCCAACCACTCCTGATCGACGTCACGCAGGCGCGAGACCACATCGCTCTCACCAGTTACCTCAAGCTCTTTCATGCATATCCAGGCCGGCCGCTGCGCAGCCGAGCCTCGTAGCGACGAAAACGACGGCGGAAGCGGCGATATCTCAGCACCCCGCGCGCGCGCAAGCTCTCGGGCCAAGAAGCTGTCTGCATAGAGCGCCGCGGTCGGTGCGAGTCCGTTTACGGGCGCAAGCGTGCCGCTTCCCCACAGCCAGACAGCGTTCACCGCGGCGCGGCCCGCCTTTTCGCGCTCGCGGTTTACTCGATGCTCGAAGAGCAGCATCTGAATCTCGTTCTGCCAGCGGCGCCAGCGTGGTGCGTCGGGACCCATCGTTAGAAAGTCGGCCAAGGGCTCGCCGGCGACGTTGTCCGGCGGGAATGTCTCCAAAGCTTGCGCTGCCTCGGCACCGATGAGCCAATGCGAGGGCGCCGGCGCAAAAAAGCGGATCGCGTCGCTGGCGAAATGTTCATTGAGTGCCGAGAGTAGAGTTGCGCCGTGCTCCTCGCTCAAATCGCGCACCAGACCACGCATGCGAACGTCGGTACTGCCTATAGCGAAAGTGGCCGGATCGGCGCAAAGCCAATAATTGGCCCGGTCTTCGATACCGGCAGCACGCGCGAGCCATGGCGCCACGGGCCAATCGCGCTGACGCGCAATCCCCAGCACGCCGCAGATGACCGACGCGACGCTGTCGCCGGCGGACACCGGTGATGGCGCGGTCGCGAGCAGCCCGGCAAGGGCCGGCGTGTATGCATCGGCGGCGTCGAGTGAAGACGCTGGGGCATCGAGCAGTCCGGGAATGACCAAAGTAACGTCCATTAGCGAACGCAGCTTCAACGTGCGCACGCGGCGCCCGGTCGAGTCTAGCACGCGCCCAATCACCCTAGAGCCACGCGGTAGCTTGTGGCACACTGGCGCGGCTTCGCAAAACATCCCTGTCAGTGTCGATTCCCTACGAACTCCTCGTCGGCCTGCGCTATTTCCGCGCGCGGCGTGGCTCCGGCCGCAACGCCTTTGTTTCCTTCATTGCGGCGGTGTCGATGCTCGGCATCGCTCTTGGCGTAGCAGCGCTTATCGTCGTGCTTTCAGTGATGAACGGGTTTCAGGAGGAGCTGCGCAACCGGATTCTTTCAGTCGCTTCGCATATTGAGGTGCGGGGATTGGGCGGCGGCCTGGACAACTGGCAGGTTGCAGCGCGCACCGCCAAGTCCGATCCGCACGTCATCGCAGCTGCGCCCTTTGTCGTCGGGCAGGCGATGCTCTCCGCGGGCAACTCCAATCGCGGTGCGATCGTCCGCGGCGTCGACCCCGCGCTCGAGGACACCGTCGCCGATATCGGCAAGCACATGCGTGCGGGATCCCTTGCCGATTTGAGGCCGGGTGAGTTCGGCATCGTTCTCGGCAGGGAGCTCGCAAACGCGCTGGGCGTACGCGTCGGCGATTCGGTACTGCTCATCACGCCGCAAGGTACCGTGACGCCGGCCGGCACGCTGCCACGAGTAAGAAACTTCCGCGTGGTCGGTGTATTCGAGATCGGGATGTACGAATTCGACAGCGGGCTCGCCCTCATCGACCTCGCCGACGCGCAGAAGCTCTATCGCCTGGGCGATCAAGTGAGCGGAGTGCGGCTTAAGCTCGACGATATGTTTTTGGCGCCGTCGGTCGCTCGCTCTCTCGCGAGGACGCTCCCGGTCGACGCCGGCATCCGCGACTGGACCATGGATCACGCCAACTTTTTCCGCGCGGTGGCGATCGAGAAGCGCGTCATGTTCATCATTCTCACGCTGATCGTTGCGGTTGCTGCCTTCAACATTGTCTCGGCGCAGGTGATGGTGGTGACCGACAAGCAGGCGGACATCGCGATCCTGCGCACCCAGGGGGCGTCGCCCTCGAGCATCCTCGCCATCTTCATTATCCAGGGCGCGCTGGTGGGGGTGATCGGCACGCTGATCGGTGTCGTCGGCGGAGTCCTGCTCGCTCTCAACATCGACACGGTGGTGCCGTTCATCGAGCGCACCTTCGGCATTCAGTTTCTAGACAAGAGCGTTTATTACATCAGCGAACTGCCGTCCGATCTGCAACGCGGCGACATCACGCTGATCGCCGTAATCGCGCTCGCGCTCGCACTGCTAGCAACGCTGTATCCGAGTTGGCGTGCGGCCAAGGTCAATCCAGCCGAGGCTCTGCGTTATGAATAGCGCCGTCCCCGTCGTCGAGTGCCGC